>JASJPB010000009.1:0-27456 GCA_031426915.1 Sulfuricellaceae bacterium
CGGCGTGTTCGAGTTCGACCAGTTCGGCGCAGGCACCAAGGCCATCGCCATGGCCATTGCCAATACCAAGGCCTTCACCCTCGCCGGCGGCGGTGACACCATTGCCGCTATCCAGAAGTACGACATCTACGACAAGGTGTCCTACATATCCACCGCCGGTGGCGCTTTCCTCGAATTCCTGGAAGGCAAGAAGTTGCCCGCAGTCGAAATTCTCGAACAGCGCGCTCAAACCAAGTAAGGAGATAGGGGCGGGGAGTGCGGCGCGTAGGGGGATTACCCTCCTTCGCCTTCACTCCTCACTCCTCACAATGAATGTTACGTAGAACCAAAATTGTAGCTACGCTTGGCCCTTCGTCCAACGATCCTAAAGTGCTGGACCGTTTGATCGAGGCCGGGGTCGATGTCGTGCGCCTGAATTTCTCTCACGGCAAACCCGAAGATCACATTCAGCGCGCCGAAATGGTGCGTTCGCTGGCCCGTGCCAGGGGTCGAGCAGTCGGTGTGCTGGTGGACCTGCAAGGCCCGAAAATCCGCATTGGCAAGTTCGAGCAGGGGAAAATCACCCTGAATATTGGTGACACCTTTATTCTGGATGCCGACTGCGCGCTCGGCAATCAGGAGCGCGTCGGACTGGATTACAAGGATTTGCCCAAGGACGTGCATCGCGGCTCCACCCTGCTGCTCGACGACGGTCGCATCGTGATGTGGGTGGAGGAAGTGAATGGAAATGAAATCCTGTGCCAGGTGCGCCAGGGCGGCACCTTATCCAACAACAAGGGCATCAACCGTCAGGGCGGCGGCTTGTCTGCCGCAGCACTGACCGACAAGGACAAGGAAGATATCATTACCGCCGCGGCGCTCAAGGCCGACTATGTGGCGGTGTCGTTTCCCCGCAACGCCGCGGATATGATTCTGGCGCGGGAATTGCTCACTGCCGCGGGCGCTCACAGCCTGCTGGTGGCAAAGATCGAACGTGCGGAAGCGATTCCGGCCCTGGAAGAGATTCTCGACGCATCCGATGCCATCATGGTGGCACGCGGAGATTTGGGCGTGGAAGTGGGCGATGCCGCAGTTCCGGCGCTGCAAAAGAGAATGATCCGCATGGCGCGGGAACGCAACAAGCTTGCGATCACCGCCACGCAGATGATGGAGTCCATGATTTCCAGCCCGATACCGACCCGTGCAGAAGTTTCGGACGTTGCCAACGCGGTGATCGACGGTACCGATGCGGTTATGCTGTCGGCGGAAACGGCGGCGGGACAGTTCCCTGTTGAAGCAGTGCAGGCCATGGACCGCGTGTGTGTGGAGGCAGAAAAGGAAATCGAATTTTCCCCTGCCAGCATGCGCATGACGCGCAATTACGATTCGATTGATGAGTCCATTGCGATGGCAGCCATTTATACTGCCAACCATCTGGAAGTTAAGGCCATTGCTGCCCTGACCCAGTCAGGCTCAACCGCTTTGTGGATGTCCCGTATCTCGACCGCGGTTCCAATCTACGCCTTGACACCCCAGGTGGAAACCCGTAGAAAAGTGACTTTGTTCCGTGGCGTGTACCCGATAAATTTCAAGATGTTCACCCACGATCCCGAGTTGTTGTTACGCGAGGCGGAAGATGAACTGAGGCGTCGTGGCGCGGTACGGGATGGCGACATGATCGTGCTTACCATAGGTGAACCCATCGGCAAATCCGGCGGCACGAATACCATGAAAATCGTACGGGTAGGCGAGCACCGCAAGGCCTGAGCGCGCCCAATTTTTTACTGAATTTTTGAGGAGATAAATTATGGCATTAGTATCAATGCGTCAATTGCTGGACCACGCGGCAGAAAATGGTTATGGTCTGCCGGCGTTCAACGTCAACAACCTGGAACAGGTTCAGGCCATCATGCAGGCCGCCGACGAATGCAACAGCCCGGTGATCATGCAGGGCTCCGCCGGTGCCCGCAAATACGCCGGTGAAGCGTTCCTGCGTCACCTGATCGATGCCGCAATCGAAGCCTACCCCCACATTCCGGTGGTGATGCACCAGGATCATGGCGCTTCCCCTGCGGTATGCATCAACGCGATCCGCTCCGGCTTTTCCAGTGTGATGATGGACGGTTCCCTGAATGAAGACGGCAAGACGCCTTCCAGCTTCGAATACAACGTCGAAGTGACGCGCAAGGTAGTTGAAATGTCCCACGCGGTCGGTGTTTCCGTGGAGGGCGAACTGGGTTGCCTGGGTTCACTGGAGTCCGGCCACGGCGAGAAGGAAGACGGCCACGGTGCGGAAGGCGTGCTGACCATGGACCAACTGCTGACCGACCCCAATGAAGCTGCCGAATTCGTCAAGGCCACTGGCGTGGATGCATTGGCTATCGCTATCGGAACTTCACACGGCGCTTACAAATTTACCCGTCCGCCCACAGGCGACGTGCTGGCGATTTCCCGCATCAAGGAAATCCATGCCCGGATTCCCAACACCCACCTGGTAATGCATGGCTCTTCTTCCGTGCCGCAGGAATGGCTCAAGATCATCAACGATTTCGGCGGCACCATGGGCCAGACTTACGGCGTGCCGGTCGAAGAAATCGTCGAGGGCATCAAGCACGGCGTGCGCAAGGTAAACATCGATACCGACCTGCGCATGGCATCCACCGGTGCGATCCGCCGTTACCTGGCGGAAAACACCAAGGATTTCGATCCGCGCAAGTTCTACGCTGCCGCAACCAGGGCAATGAAGGACATTTGCAAGGCGCGCTTCGAAGCCTTCGGCTCGGCCGGCAATGCCGACAAAATCAAGCCAATCATGCTCGACAAGGTCGCGGGCATGTATGCCAAGGGCGAACTGAAAGCTGTCGTCAAGTAAATCGCAGTTACCGCCGAATCAACTCCAATGTTGAATCGGCGCAACAAAAGAGGCGGACTATCCGCCTTTTTTGTTGTACGCGCCCTTTGCCATCTTTTTAAGCAGGTGGAAACGGTATAAAATCGCAGGCTTCCCCCAATAGCGCCACACCATGAAAATCGGGCCCTACCAGCTCAAGAACAATCTTATTGTCGCTCCCATGGCAGGGGTGACAGACCGACCATTCCGCCAGTTATGCAAGCGCATGGGGGCCGGGATGGCTGTGTCCGAGATGGTGACCAGCAATTCCCTGCTGTATGGCAGCGCCAAGACCCTGCGCCGTGCAAATCATGATGGCGAAGTCGAACCCATTGCCGTGCAGATAGCCGGTGCCGATCCGGAAATGCTGGCCGAGGCCGCCAGGTATAACCTGGACCAGGGTGCCCAGATCATCGACATTAACATGGGTTGTCCGGCGAAGAAGGTATGTAACGTCATGGCTGGGTCGGCACTGCTTCAGGACGAGAAACTGGTGGCTCGTATCCTGGAAACGGTGGTGAGCGCGGTGAATGTGCCGGTGACGCTGAAAATCCGCACGGGATGGAGCCGCGACAACCGCAATGCGCTCAATATTGCGCGCATTGCCGAGGCGTCCGGCATTCAGTCGCTCGCCATTCATGGCCGAACCCGCGCCTGCGGTTACAGCGGTGAAGCGGAATACGATACGATCGCCGCAGTGAAAGCGCACATCGGGATTCCGGTGGTCGCCAACGGCGACATCACCACCCCGGAAAAAGCCAGATACGTACTCGACCATACCGGCGCGGACGCGGTCATGATAGGTCGTGCCGCCATGGGGCGGCCGTGGATTTTTCGCGAAATCTGGCATTACCTGCAAACCGGGCGCCATTTGCCGCCGCCCGAGGTGGGAGAAATTCACCGTGTGCTGATTGCCCATCTACATGATCTGTATGGATTTTACGGTGAATATACGGGTCTGCGCATGGCGCGCAAGCATATCTCATGGTACACAAAGGGTCTTGCGGGCTCGGCCAGTTTCCGCCATGCCATGAACCAGCTTTCAACCGTGGCTGAGCAGATTGCCGCAGTGGAACAGTTTTTCGGGGAACTTGGCACCCGCTCGACGCACCTGACGTACCAGCCCGAAGAATTGGCTGCGGCTTAATCTCAGCTACAACAAGGTATATCGCAAGCATGATCAATGAAAATGAAATCGCCAGCTGTGTGCGCAAGGCCATTGGCCAGTATTTTTCCGACCTCGATGGCGAGACGCCGTGCGCTATCTATGACATGGTGGTCGGTTGCGTCGAAAAACCGCTGCTGGAAGTGATCCTTAGTCATGCCCAGGGCAACCAGACCAGGGCTGCCGAACTTCTCGGCATCAATCGCAACACCTTGCGCAAGAAAATGCTGACGCACGGTATCAAATAGGTATTAATTTCATGGCAATCATTAAACGAGCACTCATCAGCGTTTCCGATAAAACCGGTGTGGTTGAGTTCGCGCGCGCGCTGCGCCAATTTGACGTGGAAATTCTTTCTACAGGCGGAACCGCCAAGCTATTGCAGGAATCCGCAATTCCCGTGATTGAAGTGGGCGACTACACCGGCTTCCCCGAGATGCTGGATGGTCGGGTGAAAACCCTGCACCCGAAGATCCATGGCGGCATTCTGGCTCGCCGCGACCTGCCCACGCATCTGGCGGCCATGGAAGGTGCCGATATTCCACCGATTGACCTAGTGGTGGTCAACTTGTATCCCTTCGCAGCAACCGTGGCGAAAACTGACTGCACGCTGGAAGACGCAATCGAGAACATCGATATCGGCGGTCCCACCATGGTACGTGCCGCAGCCAAGAATTACGGCCATGTGGCGGTAGTGACAGACCCTGCGGATTACCCGTCGCTGGTGAAAGAGCTTGCGGCCACCAAGGGCGCAGTCGGTCAGGAAATGCGCTTCGAACTGGCGAAAAAAGCCTTTTCCCATACCGCCGAATACGACGGCATGATCAGCAACTACCTCACCGCGTTCGATACCCAGGGCCATCGCAAGCCATTTCCTCAGCGCCTCAACCTGCATTTCACCAAGGCACAGGACTGCCGCTATGGCGAGAACCCGCACCAGAATGGCGCTTTCTACGTGGCACCGACCGAATCCGTAGCCTCTATTGCTTCGGCGCGCCAATTGCAGGGCAAGGAACTGTCCTACAACAATATCGCCGATGCGGACGCAGCTCTCGAGTGCGTCAAGCAATTCGATGCCGAGCCAGCCTGCGTCATCGTAAAACACGCCAATCCCTGCGGCGTCGCTTATGGCAGTAATTTGCTGGAAGCATATGATCGCGCCTACAAGACTGATCCGGAATCGGCATTTGGCGGCATCATCGCCTTCAACGGCGAACTGGATGTGGCGACGGCGCAGGCCATCGTCGAGCGCCAGTTCGTCGAAGTCATCATTGCCCCCAGTGTTGCGCCTGCTGCGGTAGAAATCATCGCGGCCAAAAAGAACGTGCGCCTGCTGGAATGCGGTCAGTGGCCCAAAGAGACGGGCAAACGCCTTGACTTCAAGCGGGTAACGGGCGGCTTGCTGGTGCAGGATGCCGACTTGGCGCTATATGGCGAACTCAAGGTGGTCACGAAACGGGCGCCGACCGAGCAGGAGATGAGCGATTTGCTGTTTGCCTGGCGCGTAGCCAAATACGTTAAATCCAACGCCATTGTCTATGCCAATGCTGGCATGACCATCGGCGTCGGCGCCGGGCAGATGAGCCGCGTCAACTCCGCGCGCATCGCCGCCATCAAGGCCGAACACGCGGGACTTCAAGTGCGCGGCTCGGTGATGGCCTCGGACGCCTTCTTCCCCTTCCGGGATGGCATCGATCAGGCGGCACAGGCAGGTATCGCCGCGGTCATTCAGCCCGGCGGCTCAATGCGCGACGAGGAAGTGATTGCTGCTGCCGATGAGAGCGGCATGGCAATGGTATTCACCGGCATGCGCCACTTCAGGCATTGAGATCATGAATATTCTGGTGATTGGCAGTGGCGGTCGCGAGCATGCACTGGCCTGGAAATTATCCCGCTCCCCGCGTATATCCAAGGTGTTCGTGGCTCCCGGTAATGCCGGCACGGCACTGGAGCCCGACCTGACCAATGTCGCCGTTAGCGCCGTGCCAGACCTGCTGGTCTTTGCCCAGGCCAATAAAGTGGCGCTGACCGTGGTCGGTCCCGAAGTACCGCTGGCGGAGGGCGTGGTGGATGCCTTCCGTGGCGCCGGCCTGAAAATATTCGGTCCGACGCAAAAGGCCGCCCAGCTGGAGAGCTCCAAGGATTTCGCCAAGGCCTTCATGGCGCGCCATGGCATCCCCACCGCGGCTTATGCAACCTTCACCGATGCGGCTTCCGCCCATGTCTATCTGGACCAACAGGGCGCACCCATCGTGATCAAGGCCGACGGCCTTGCCGCGGGCAAGGGCGTGGTGGTTGCGACCACCCTCGAAGAAGCCCATGCCGCAGTGGACATGATGCTGGAAGGGAACAAGCTGGGTTCCGCCGGCTCGCGCGTGGTGATCGAGGAGTTTCTGGCTGGCGAGGAAGCGAGCTTCATCGTCATGGTTGACGGCGAGCATGTGCTGCCCCTGGCCACCAGCCAGGACCACAAAAGGTTGCTGGACGGCGACCTGGGCCCCAACACCGGCGGCATGGGCGCCTACTCGCCCGCGCCTATCGTCACGCCCGAGATCCACGCCAAGGTGATGCGCGAAATCATTCTCCCCACCGTGAGGGGCATGGCCAGGGACGGCATTCCCTTTACCGGCTTCCTTTATGCCGGTCTGATGATAGACGCGCAGGGCACGCCAAAAACGCTGGAGTTCAATTGCCGCATGGGCGACCCGGAAACCCAGCCCATTATGATGCGGCTGAAAAGCGACCTGGTCGGCCTGGTCGAGCATGCTGTCAATGGCACCCTCGACAAGGCCGAGGCGGAATGGGACCGACGCGTGGCCCTCGGGGTGGTGCTGGCGGCAGCGGGCTACCCAGACAACCCGCGCAAGGGCGACCGGATTACCGGCCTGCCCAAGGCGGAAGAAGACTGCCACGTATTCCATGCCGGAACCGCGCAGCACGACGGGCAGGTGCTCACCAGCGGCGGGCGAGTACTGTGCGCGACTGCGCTCGGCGACAGCGTGCGCATGGCCCAGAGCCGTGCCTACCAGCTTGCCGAGCAGATCCATTTTGACGGCTGCCAGATGCGGCATGACATCGGCTACCGTGCCCTGGACAAAAAGGCCCGCTGAAGGGGTGCCATGCCCCCTCTGTTTGCTGCAACATCGGTTCTAAGCGCCGCGCGGCTTCAAAAGATCCGCGCCCACCTCAAACGGGGCGGCGTGATCGCCTACCCCACCGAATCCTGCTACGGGCTGGGCTGCGATCCGCGCAATCGGCGCGCCGTGATGAAGTTGCTGCGCCTTAAGGGTCGCCCCCAAAGCAAGGGCTTGATCCTGATCGGCGCGGATTTCAGTCAGTTGAATTCCTATGCGGCATCCCTCAGCCGGGGGCAAATGGCGAAGCTTGCGCCAAGCTGGCCCGGCCCGGTTACCTGGCTGCTTCCTGTTGCCGATAATACCCCTCCCTGGCTGCGCGGCAGGCATAACAGCATTGCCGTGCGCGTGACAGGGCACCCCCTGGCGTCACGACTGTGCAAGTTGCTTGGCATGGCGCTGGTCTCCACCAGCGCCAATCGTTCCGGTTTGAACCCGGCACGGACTTACGCGGCCTGCGTCAGGGCCTTTGGGCGCGAAGTGATGGTAGTGCCCGGCTTGATCGGGAAACGCAGGCGGCCATCCGCCATCATGGACCTGGTGACGGACGCGGTGCTTCGATAGTTAAACGGGCCAGAGGGACGACAACCCGCGTTATCAGATAATCACGCAGTCCGGACTGAACAACGAGCAAAAATGGAACTCCTCCCGTAGCGCTCGCAGAAAGTTCTCAATTCCTCGCTAAGCATCGATTTGTCCATTCGGAATACAAAAAAACAAGCCCCTCGCTGGGAGGGGCTTGTCAGGGTTTTTCGCGTGGGCAACGGTGTTGCCCACGCTACGTTTGCTGAAATTAGAACTTGATGTCGACCACGAAGGTTACGGTGCTCAGGACTGTGCCGATACTGTCCGTGATCACGATATTTGTGGTGCCTTCAGCGGTACACATGGCACGAGCGTAAAACTGGCTGCCGGATGTGGCTAAAGTGGCAGTGTTGCCATAGGTGCCGGTCGATGTCGCGGACAAGCTTCCGACCGAAGGTGTGGTAGAAGTGATGGTGTAAGGAGGCGTGCCGCCGTAAACGTAGTAGCCGGTGGTGGCGTTGACATTGCCGTTGGCGGGAACAGGATCGCATCCCCCAGCGGTTTCATCGTCAGCGTTTGCGGCAATGTTGTCCACGCCATTTGCATCGAATACCAGATCGCCATTACCGGTACCGATGTTCCACGTTGCCGAGGCCGGCAAAGCAGCCAGCGCCGCCCCGGAGATCACGAACTGCTTGCGCAACTGATGCCCGGACACCAGGTCGGTTGCCGAGATGGTGGCGAACTGGGTCGCGGCGTTGACGTCGGCCCGCATCACGGCGAAGGCGTCGCCGTTGCGGTCGGTGGTAGTAGTCACCGCGATTACCCTGCCGCTTGCATCGGTGGTGGGGGTGCAATCGCCCAAGGTCACGTTGCAGACGAACTGCCATGCCGCGCCCTGGTCTGTGACCCTGAACGTGATCTGGCGCCCGATCACCGGGGCACCGGTGATGGTGGTCGCACGCACGGAAGCGGTTCCCTGCGTTCCGCTACAAATCTGATTCTCGCCCCCGGTGCAAGTTCCACCGCTGTCGGCGCCCGTGATCGTCAGCGTGGTATTGAGCGAGGAAGGCTTTACCGTCACTACAACGGTAACCTGGGTGCCATCGGCATCGCGCACCGTGAGGGTTACGTTGGTGTCCGCATCCACGTTGTTTACCCGCCCGTAGCTGCCGGTCGGGCCTTCCAGGATGATGGATTCGTCCGGAATCAATCCGCCTGGATAGGTGGCGTTATTGAAGGAAATGATCGCGCTATTGCTGGAATAGACATTGAAGGGTTTTTTGCCGCCGCGCACCGTAAGGACGGTTTGGGTGTCTGCGTAGGCGTAAACCGTGGCGGATCCCGGTACCACGGTCAACGCGAGGGCATTCGACGAAGAAGCTCCGCCGCCGCCGCAACCGGACAGAAGGGTCGTGAGCCCGAGGAAAGCCGCCGTCGCTAGCGACGACAACCAGGATAGACGGTGCGTGGTATTAAACAATTTGACCCCCTTTTGTGTTCAATTCAGGCGGATAGCGCCAATACTTCATGTGGCACTATACAAAAGGCATAGGAAAACATCAAGCCCTATAATTGTCACCAAGCTGTAATATTGCCGTCATATTATTTGCTCAGTTCAATACTTGAAGGATACACCCATGGCTGCGAACATACTCGTGGTGGAAGACGAGCCTGCAATTCAGGAATTGCTTGCGTTCAACCTGCAGCAGGCCGGGCATCATGTGATCAGTGCCACCAGCGCCGAGCGGGCTTACACACTGCTGCGCGATACCCTGCCGGATCTGATTCTGCTCGACTGGATGCTGCCCGGCGTGAGCGGGATCGAATTTGCGCGCCGCCTGAAGGCGGAGGCGTTTACCAAGGCGATTCCGATCATCATGCTGACGGCGCGGGGGGAGGAGCAGGACAAGATCTCCGGTTTCGAGACCGGTGCCGACGACTACATCACCAAACCCTTTTCTCCGCGCGAGCTGCTGGCCCGCATCAAGGCGGTTTTGCGCCGTCGTGCGCCGCAGATGACGGATGATCCAGCGGAAATCGGCGGTTTGCGCCTCGACCCCGGGTCTCACCGGGTAACCGGGGATGGCAAGCCGGTCGAGTTGGGGCCGACCGAATTTCGTTTGCTGCACTTCCTCATGACCCACGCCGAGCGCGTACATTCCCGCAGCCAGTTGCTGGATCAGGTATGGGGCAACCAGGTATTCGTCGAAGACCGCACCGTGGACGTGCATATTCGCCGCTTGCGCCGCGCGCTGGAGGAGACGGGGCACGAGCATCTGGTTCAGACGGTACGTGGCTCGGGCTATCGTTTCTCTGAGAATGCCTGATCGTATACCATGGCGCCCATGCATGATGTGAGAGAATATTGATGCCCGGTTTATGGTGGTCCCTGCTATGGCCTCCGGTCGCATCGGCCGGGGTGGCGCTGGTGGTCTGGCCGCTATTCGGAGCAGTCGTGGCGCTGGTGCTGTTTTCTGCCTGCTTGCTGTTTTTGCTGTGGCGCAATGCCGTTCATTTGTTTTCTTTCGCGCGTTGGCTGCATGCTCCTGCCGGGACAGAGGTGCCTGAAGGCTCCGGCGTGTGGGGCGATATATTCAACATTCTCTATCAATCCGGTCGCGCCCAGTCGAACAGCGAGCATCAGTTAAGCGCGTCTCTGGAGCGTTTCCAGCGTGCGGCGGAAGCCATGCCGGACGGCATCATCATGCTCAACGAAGCGGGCCAGATCGAGTGGTGTAACCCTGTGGCGGAAACCCAGTTTGGCATCAGCAACCGTTACGACCACGGTCAGCCGATTAGTTACCTGGTACGTCAGACGCAGTTCACGGATTACCTGGCGGCGCAGAATTATGCTGAGCCTCTGGAGATGAAGTCGGCTCGCAATACCGAGCTGACACTTTCCATCCAGTTGGTACCCTTCGGCGACCAGCAGAAACTTCTGCTCAGCCGCGACATTACCCAACTGGAGCGGGTGGAAACCATGCGGCGTGATTTTATCGCCAATGTTTCCCACGAATTGCGCACCCCGCTGACCGTGGTAGGTGGATTCCTCGAAGGTTTTGCCGATGCGGAACAGATCAATATGCAGCAGAGCCGGCGCCATTTCCAGCTCATGCTCGACCAGACCCAGCGCATGCAGGGCCTGATCGAGGATCTGCTGACCCTGTCCCGCCTCGAAAGCGGCTACGAAAAGATGCCCGAGGAGCGGGTGGACGTGCCGGAAATGATTCAGACCCTGCACAAGGAAGCGCTTTCCTTAAGCGCGGGGCGACATCGGGTGCGGATGGAGATATCTTCTGAAAGGAGCCTGCTGGGAAGTGAAAGCGAGCTGCGTAGCGCTTTCGGTAATCTGGTCAGCAACGCGGTGCGCTACACTCCCGATGGGGGCGAAATCGTGCTGCGCTGGGAAACGAAAGCGGATGAAGTCATGTTCTGCGTGCAGGATAGCGGTATCGGAGTAGAGCCCCAGCATATCGGCCGTCTCACCGAGCGCTTTTACCGCGTGGATCGCGGACGCTCCCGGGAAACCGGTGGTACGGGCCTGGGATTGTCTATCGTCAAGCACATCCTTACCCGGCATCAGGGACGGCTGGAAATTTCCAGCGAGCCGGGAAAGGGCAGCGTTTTTTGTGCCTGTTTTCCCGCGCGACGGGTGATTTAGGGCCTTAAAAACCTTCTTCGACCACAAACGTGGCCCGATCGAAATTCGCACCTTTTTCCAGCAGCGCCACCAGTTTTACCATTCCCATCTGGCTTTTATAAAGTTGGATGCGCTTGCCCGGCTGAAACCAGCCGATGGGCAGCACCAAACTGGCGGGTTCCTGCTGTGTCGGCAATTCGGAAAGCCGGAATGCGGGGACGAAAAGCCCGGCATCCCTGGGGTTGAGGGTCATCTGCCTTGCCGCCAGCGCGGTCGGTATGCCGGGCAGGGCGCGGGTGCCGATGCTGAGTTTGTCATCACCACTCACCACCAGCCAGCGTATTACCGCCAGATTGAAATGCTCGCTCCCCGGAGGGCGTAGCGCAGCGAGCTGGTTTTGACTGACCCGCTCGCCCGGCCCGGTGCGGGAGATGCGAAAACCGCCCGTACTCTGATCCAGGCTGTCCCAATTTTCCAGGGCATAGCCCAGCCGTGTGAGAAGCAGTTTTTCCGTACGTTCGGTGACGTGCCCGAACATGTGCATGTCGGCCATGACTTCAGGCGCGACATCGAGCGTTTCCCCGGGCTGCTTGAAGGGCGTGCCGTCATTGATGAAAAAATAAATGGCGGGAAAGGCAAAGCACAATTGAACCGTACCCTCGGTGCTGCTGCGGGGGGAGGTTCGGGACGGCGGAACCGTGCACCAGCGCTGGTACAGGGAGGCCAGCAGTACTTCGCAGCCGGGCTGGACGCAGTCCTCGCCCAGTCCGATTTCGGCCGGATTCCCGCCACTGCGCAGGAATTTTATGCGCTTTCTGAGCGATAGCGCGGTCCGTTCGGTATCGAGAAAACGGCGTTCCCCCATAACCTGGCCGGTAAATACCGTGGCACCGCTTTCCCCCATCAGGTCTACCGCGATCAACGGGAGACTGGGTGTTGGGAACTGCTCCTTGCTTAGGGGCGCGCGGGCGGCCCATTTGTCCAGCCAGCGGTCAAGCTGGAGCAGTTGCTTGGAGGTGAGTTGTTGCGGATCGGCCAGGTTCAGCAACAAAGCCTTGGCGTAGGTGGCTTCGCATGAGCCGGTACCGTCTTCGCGGTTAAGTCCGTCCTTGATGCGTTTGGCGGAGACGCCCCGTTCTTCCGCAAAGGCATACAAGATGTGCAACCGGCGCCACAAGGCGGGCGGGACGGCGTGGTAGGCGTGGCCGAATCCAAGCATCCGCGCCACGATGCAGTCCATCACGCGCTGCGCGATGAGCGCGGCGAATGTCGCAACCTCCGCGTCATTGTCGATCATTGCCTGAAGGCATTGACGGTAGCCCGTTTCCAGCATTTGCCACAGTTTTTGTTCGTTATCCCACGAGGCCTGTTCCAGGCTGGCGAAGGGAACGGGCTTGTTGCGATATTTCTTGCCCAGTTCCCCGCTGAGATAAGCCACCGTTTCCCGCAGTTGTTCCAGAATTTTAAGCCGCTCCAGCGCGGACAGCGGATAGTGTCCAAGCAGTTCCATCTGCTGGCTGACTTTTACCTGGACGGCCTGGATATTGGTAACCGGCAACGCTTGCAGCCACTCCCTACAGGCTGCCGAGTCGCGGAATTCAGGATGCGGCGCATCGGGGTGAATGGCAGGAAGGTCGGGGTTCATCATAATGAGAAGTCGCTCATTTGTTAGCTTCAGCGGTCAGCAATAAGTCACGGGTTTTGCTTCAGGCTGAACGCTGACAGCCTGTTTCACAGCAACACTCGTTCAATCCCGCCGTTCGAGGCTCTGGCGATGTAATCCGCCTGCCAGCTCTCGCCCAGCAGATGACGGGCCATTTCCACCACGATATAGTCGGAGTCGATGCCCGTGTCATCATTATAGCGGGATAGCCCCTGCAGGCAAGACGGGCAGGAGGTGAGGATTTTAATCTGTGCTCCGGCTTCGTCCGCATGGATCGCGGCCGCACCCTTGAGCAATTCTTCCTGCTTGCGGAAGCGCACCTGGGTCGAAATGTCGGCGCGCGTGACTGCCAGCGTGCCGGATTCGCCGCAGCAGCGGTCGCTCAGGCGCACATCGCTGCCCATCAGTTCCTGGGCGACCTTGAGCGGGGCATAAGTTTTCATCGGCGTGTGGCAGGGGTCATGGTACAGGTAGTGCTGGCCACTCACGCTCTCCAGCTTGATGCCCTTTTCCATCAGGTATTCGTGGATGTCGAGCAGGCGGCAACCGGGGAAAATTTTCTCGAACTGGTATTTCAGCAACTGGTCCATGCAGGTGCCGCAGGATACGATCACGGTCTTGATGTCGAGATAGTTCAGCGTGTTGGCCACACGATGGAACAGTACGCGGTTGGCGGTGGTGATCGCCTGGCCCTTGTCCTCGTCGCCGGAGGACGTTTGCGGGTAGCCGCAGCACAGATAGCCCGGCGGCAAAACGGTGACGGCGCCGAGGTCGAACAGCATGGCCTGGGTGGCGAGTCCGACCTGGGAGAACAGGCGTTCCGAACCGCAGCCCGGAAAATAGAAAACGGCATCCGAGTCTTCGGAGAGCTTGGCCGGGTTGCGGATCACCGGCACCATGGAGGCGTCTTCCAGGCCCAGCAGCGCGCGCGAAGTCCTGTTCGGCATCTTGCCCGGCATGGGCTTGTTGATGAAGTGAATCACTTGCGCGGTGAGCGGCGGTTTGCCCACCGTGGCCGGCGGGTGTTGTGTCTGCGGCTTGATCAGGCCGAAGTGCTTGCCCACTTCGTAGCCCAGGCGCTGGGCCTTGTAGCCCCAGCCTATCATGACCTGGCGGATAAGCTTGATGGTGCGCGGGTCGGTGGCGTTGAGGAACAGCATCGCGGCGAAGGTGCCGGGATTGAACTTCTTCTTGCCCTGGCGGCGCAGGAAATTGCGCATGGCGATGGATACGTCGCCAAAATCGATGTTCACCGGGCAGGGATTGAGGCACTTGTGGCATACCGTGCAGTGGTCGGCGACATCGTTGAACTCGTCGAAATGCTGCAGCGACACGCCGCGCCGGGTTTGCTCCTCATACAGGAAGGCCTCGATCAGCAACGAGGTGGCGAGAATCTTGTTGCGCGGACTGTAGAGCAGGTTGGCGCGCGGGATGTGGGTGTTGCACACCGGCTTGCACTTGCCGCAACGTAGACAATCCTTGATGGAATCCGCGATGTCGCCGATTGCGCTCTGCTCCATGATCAGCGATTCGGTTTCCAGCAAGCTGAAGCTGGGGGTGTAGGCGTTGCGCAAATCTGCGCCGGGCAGGAGCTTGCCGCGATTGAAGTGACCGAGCGGATCGACTTTCTGCTTGTAGGCGGCGAATTTCTCCAGCACCTCGGTTTCGAGAAATTCCAGCTTGGTCAGGCCGATGCCATGCTCGCCCGAAATCACGCCGCCCAAGGCCTGGGCCAGTTTCATGATGCGTGCCACGGCCCGGTTGGTGGCCTGGAGCATGCCATAGTCGTCGGAGTTGACCGGGATGTTGGTATGCACGTTGCCGTCGCCGGCATGCATGTGCAAGGCCACGAATACCCGGCTTTTAAGGACCTGCTGGTGGATTGCGTCGCATTTCTCCAGGATGGGCTGGTACTCGCGTCCGGTGAAGATGGTTTGCAGTTCGCGCCGGACTTCCCGCTTCCAGGAGACGCGCAGGGTATGGTCTTGCAGCAGCTCGAACACGCTACGACGTTTGAACTCGACTTCCGGCGGCTGGAATTTGAATCCCTCGATCGGCGCGTCGAGGTTGTTCAGCATTTCATGCCAGCGCGCATGCACCTCTTCCAGCATGTTCCGCGCGCGCAGTCGCCGCGATTCGGTAAGTTCCGGATCGGCGATGGTGTCCTCGTCCTGAAACAACGGCAGGTCGCCCTTGAGAAATTTCTGCAGCGCCTCGACCAATACCAGCTTGTTCTGGGTCGAGAGCTCGATATTGATGCGCTCGATGCCGTCGCAATAGTCGCCCATGCGCGGCAGCGGAATCACCACGTCCTCGTTGATCTTGAAGGCGTTGGTATGGGCGGCGATGGCGGCGGTGCGGGCGCGGTCGAGCCAGAATTTCTTGCGCGCGGCCGGACTCACGGCGATGAAACCCTCGCCGTTGCGGCTATTGGCCAGCTTGACGATTTCCGATGCCGCTTCGCCGGTGGCGTGTTCGTCGTCCGAGACGATGTCGGCCAGCAACACCATTTTCGGTCGTTTGGCGCGGTTTGCCTTGGTGGCATAGCCGACAGCCTTCAAATAGCGCTCGTCGAGGTGTTCCAGTCCCGCCAGCAGTGCCTTGGGATGGGCGTCGATATAGTTCTTGATCTCGACAATGGCGGGCACGGCATCGCGTACCTGGCCAAAAAATTCCAGACACACGGTACGGGTGTGAGCGGGCATTTTGTGCAGGATGAAGCGGGCGGAAGTGATGATGCCGTCGCAGCCTTCCTTCTGGATGCCAGGCAGTCCGCACAGGAATTTGTCGGTAACGTCCTTGCCCAGGCCGGCCTTGCGGAAACATTGGCCGGGGACGCTGAGGATTTCGGGTTCGCCAAGCAGGGTTTTGCCATCGGCGCCGAAACGGCTGACGCGAAAGGCCACATTTTCGGCATCGTGGATTTTGCCCAGGTTGTGATCGAGACGTTCCACTTCCAGCCACTTGGCATCCGGCGTCACCATGCGCCACCACGCCAGGTTGTCCAGCGCGGTCCCCCACAACACGGCTTTTTTGCCGCCCGCGTTCATGGCCACATTGCCGCCGATGCAGGAGGCATCGGCCGAGGTGGGATCCACCGCGAATACCTGGCCTGCCGCTTCCGCCGCTTCCATCACGCGCCGCGTCACGACGCCGGCTCCGCACAGAATGGTTGCCACCGGCTCGGCCACGCCGGGCAGGGGTACGGGCTCGACCGCACCCAGCGCATCCAGTTTCTCGGTATTGATCACGGCTGTCAGCGGGTCGAGGGGAATCGCACCGCCGGTGTAGCCGGTGCCGCCGCCGCGGGGAATCAGGGTCAGGCCGCACTCGATGCAGGCCGCGACCAGGGGCGCGATTTCGCGTTCGGTGTCGGGGTTGAGCACCACGAAGGGATACTCGACCCGCCAGTCGGTGGCGTCCGTGACGTGCGAAACACGGGCCAGGCCGTCGAACTGGATATTGTCGCGCCGGGTGTGGGGCAGCAGCTTGGCCAGTACTTTCTTGCGCAGCTTGCGGGTGTGCTCGAAGTCGGCCGCGAATTTGTCCACCGCCCGGTGGGCGGCTTCGAGCAGTTGCAGCACTTTCGGGTTGTCCTGGCGGCGTTCCTCTATGGCCTTGAGGCGGTGGCGCAATGCGCCTACCAGCGCCGTCTGGCGCTTGCGGTTGGCGAGCAGGTCATCCTGCAGGTAGGGATTGCGGTTGACTACCCATATGTCGCCCAGCACTTCGAACAACATGCGTGCGGATCGGCCGGTTTTGCGCTCTGCACGCAGCGCTTCCACTACCCGCCACATGTCTTCCCCGAGAAAACGGATAACGATTTCCCGATCGGAGAAGGAAGTATAGTTGTAGGGGATTTCGCGCAGGCGGGCGGTCATGTGAGATTGGACACCAAAAATTCGATTTTAACGCAAGCAGCCGGGCAGCGGCAGGCAAATTATCTTCCTGAAAAACCCTGGTACCGGTCAGGTTTTGACCAGTTTGCGGTGCGTCTGAATGCTCATCAGCGCCCCCATGCCGAATAATAGCGTCACCATCGACGTGCCGCCGTAGCTTACCAGCGGCAGCGGCACGCCAACCACGGGCAGGATGCCGCTCACCATGCCGATATTGACGAAGGCATAGGTGAAGAAAGTCAGCACGATGCTGCCGGCGAAGAGGCGCCCGAACAGGGTTGCTGCATTGGCGGCGATGACCATGCCGCGCCCGATCACCAGCAGGTAAATCGCCAGCAGGATGAGATTGCCGAAGAGGCCGAACTCCTCGGCGAATACCGCCAGAATGAAATCGGTATGGCGCTCCGGAAGGAATTCGAGGTGGGCCTGGGTGCCGTGCAGCCACCCCTTGCCGAACATGCCGCCGGAGCCGATGGCAATGGTGGATTGCAGGGTGTGATATCCGGCCCCGAGCGGATCCTGTGATGGATCGAGCAGGGTCAATACGCGCTGGCGCTGGTAATCGTGCAGCATGGACCACAACAACGGCAGGCTGGCCGCCCCGGCAACGGCGAGCCCGATCAGCACGCGCCACGACAGGCCGCCCAGAAACAGCACATAAAAGCCTGCTGCGCTCACCAGGAGCGCGGTTCCCAGGTCAGGTTGCTTGGCGATGAAGGCGACCGGCAGCAACAGCAGAATCGCGGCGATCATAAAGTCCCTGAAGCGCAGGCTGGCGGCGTGGCGATCGAAATACCAGGCCAGCATCAGCGGCACCGCGATTTTCATGATCTCGGAGGGCTGGATGCGCGTTACCCCGATATGCAACCAGCGCCGTGCGCCATGGCTGACGTCGCCGAACAGTGCCACTGCCAGCAATAACAACAAACCGATGGCATATACCGGCAGACCGAGTCGCGCCAGGTGTTGCGGCGGGATGTTGGCAACCAGCCACATCACTCCCAGCGCCACCGCCAGGTTCACCACCTGGCCCGTGACACGGTGAAAATCCTCGCCGGTGGCGCTGTACAGCACCATCAGTCCCAGCAGCATGAGCAGGCTCAAGGCGAACAGCAGGTAACCGTCAAGATGGGCCACGAAGCGAATGAAAAGGCGTCTAATCATGTTCCGGAACCTCCTCGACCGTCTCCGCTATGGCTTGCTCCTTGGGTACTTTGCCCAGCAGATAATAATCCATCACCATGCGCGCAATCGGCGCGGCGGTGCTGCCGCCGTGGCCGCCGTTCTCCACCAGGATGGCAAGGGCGATTCTGGGTGCTTCGGCGGGCGCGAAGGCGATAAACAGCGCATGGTCGCGGTGGCGTTCGGCGACCTGGCTTTCCACGTACTTTTGACCCTGTTTCATGCCGACCACCTGGGCCGTGCCGGTCTTGCCCGCAATGCTGTATTCCGCACCGGCACTGGCGCGGGAGGCCGTGCCTCCGGGACGGGTAACGTCCACCATCGCAGCTTTCACCCGCTCCAGGTTTTCCGGCTTGACTTGCCACGTCCCCTGGTTTTCCGGCGCCAGGGTGCGGATCTGGCCGGTTTTGCTGTCCTGGATACTCCTTACCAGATGCGGACGCATCAGCTGGCCGTTGTTGGCCAGGGCCGCGGTGGCTACGGCCAGTTGCAGCGGTGTGGTCAGGTTGTAGCCCTGGCCGATGCCAACGCTTACGGTATCGCCGGTGTACCATTTTTGCTTGAAACGCTTCATTTTCCATTCCTGCGATGGCAGCACGCCCGGCGTTTCGCCCTCGATGTCGATTCCGCTTTTGCGACCGAAACCGAAGTGGGTCATGAAATTGGCGATGTTGTCGATGCCCAGGTCGACCGCCAGGCCGTAGTAGTAAGTGTCGCAGGAAATGACGATGGATTTGTGCAGATCTACCGAGCCGTGGCCGCCGGCTTTCCAGTCGCGGTAGTGGTGGCTGCTGCCGGGCAGGGTGTAATAACCGGGGTCGGAGATGGTGTAGGACGGCGAGCGCTTGCCCAGTTCCAGTCCGGCCAGCGCCATGAACGGCTTGAAGGTGGAGCCGGGCGGGTATTGGCCGCGCAGGGCGCGGTTGTTGAGGGGTTTGTCGGGCGAATTGTTGTAGATGTCCCAGTTGGCAGCGTCGATGCCGTCCACGAACAGGTTGGGGTCGAAGCCGGGTTGGCTGACGAAGGCCAGCACTTCACCGGTTTTCGGCTCGATAGCCACCAGTGCGCCGCGATGTTGACCGAAGGCTTTCACCGCGATCTGTTGCAGTTTGATGTCGATGGACAGGTAAAGCGTGTCGCCGGAGATCGGCGACTTGCGCGAGAGGGTGCGCACCGCGCGGCCGCCTGCGTCGGTCTCCACCTGTTCGAAGCCGGTGATGCCGTGGAGTTGCTTCTCGTAGCTGCGTTCCAGCCCCTGCTTACCGATATGGTCGGTGCCGCGGTAGTTGGACATGAGCTCTTCCTCTTCCAGTTTCTCCACGTCCTTGTCGCTGATGCGGCCGATGTGGCCCACCACGTGGGAAAACGTTTCCATGTGCGGATAGTGGCGGAACAGGCGGGCCTTGATTTCGACCCCGGGGAAGCGGTAGCGGTTGACTGCAAATTTCGCCACTTCCACCTCATTCAGGCGGGCTCGAATCGGCAGGGTTTCGAAGTTCTTGCTTTCGTCCAGGAGTTTTTTGAAGCGTTTGCGATCTCGCGGCGTGATTTCGATAATCGTGGCCAGTTGGCCGATGGTGTCATCAAGGTTGTCCACCTTGCTCGGCGTGATTTCGAGCGTATAGGCAGAATAGTTATGCGCCAGCGCAACTCCCTCGCGGTCCAGAATCAGGCCGCGATTGGGTACGATGGGTACGATGGAAATACGGTTGTTCTCGGCCAGGGTCTGGTAGTGCTCGTGCTGCATGACTTGCAGATGGAACATGCGTAGCGCAAGCAGGAAAAAGGCGAAAAACACGAAAACGGCGGCCAGCGCCAGACGCACCCGGAAGTAGTAGAGTTCTTGCTGATGGTTCCTGAGCTCGGCACCGGAATTGCGGGTTTCCGACTTGTACCGAAAGACTCGCTTGCCCCAATTCATGCCGGAAAACATTCGGGCCAACTACTTTTCTCCATTGCGCGAAGAATGATATCCGATTTCAGGCAGGGATTTTTGTTTCAGCAGTAGCGGGATGAGCAGGCCAAGCGCAGGCCAGAGCAGGGTTCCGCTCACGCTGGCGAGGAAAAACCGCCAGCCTATGAAATCGGCGCCGGAGATCAAATGCACCAGCAGCAGCAAGGCCTGGTTCAGCAACAGCAGAATGCTGATATGCAGCGCCTGTTGCCATAGTCCGAAAGCCTGTATGCGCCGGTGCAGCGCCAGCGCAAGAAAAATGGTGAGCGTGTTGGCCAGGGCGTGTTGACCGAGCAGTGCGCCGTCGGCGACATCCATCACGATACCCATGGCCCAGGCTGCACCCATGCCCATGCGCAAGGGCTGGTGCACCACCCAGTAAAGCAGGATCAGAAGCACAAAATCCGGGCGCGCCAGCAGCGCCAATCCCTGCCAGGGTAGCAGATTCAGCATCAGCGCCGCGAACAGGGTGGATGCGATGAAGCTGCCGTTGGTCGGCCGGTGCAGGGTGGGGGATGGATAAGGCATGTCAGTGGCCCACCGTGGCTGTGGTTTTTCCCGTTACCGCCGGCTTCGTGACGGAGATGACCAGCAGGTTGCGATAACGGTCGATGCCCGCACTCGGGGTGCAGGTGATCTTGGCGAAGGAAAAGGCCGCATTGCGCTCGATCTGGCTCACTACCGCCACCGGCAAACCGCGCGGGTAAGTGCCGTCGATGCCGGAAGTGACCAGTTGATCGCCGTTCTGGATGTCCATGTTGACCGGCATGAAGGCCAGTTCCAGGGTGTTGTCCTGGCCATGACCGAAGGCGATGGCGCGCAGGCCGTTGCGCACCACCTCCACCGGCACGGCCTCGCCCTTGTCCGTAATCAGGGTAATCTCGCTGCTCAATACCTGCACTCTCGTGACCTGGCCGACCAGGCCCGTGTCGTCGATGGCCGCCTGGCCGGACTGTATGTTGTCGCTACTGCCTTTGTTTACGATGATCCTGCGGCTGAACGGGTCACGTCCGGCGCTCATGACTTCCACCCCTATCGCGCTGCTGACGAATTTCTCTTTCATGCCCAGCAGGCGTTGCAAATAGGCATTCTCCGCTTGCAGGGACTGGTTGTGTTGCAGTTGCGCGGCATTGGTGAGCAGGCGTTGCCTGAGGAGGTTGTTTTCGTCGGCGAGCTGGTTTTGCGTGACGAAAAACTCCCCCGCACGGCGCGACAGCGCAAGGGGGCTGTTGGCGATTTGCTGCAGGGGATGCAACACCAGACCCACGCCCTGGCGCAATAAATCAAGCTGATTGAAACGGGCGTCGCTGATCAGCAAAACGAAGGAAAGCAGGCCGAAAAAAGCCAGCCTCGCAACGGGGCTGGGGCCGCGCTTGAAGAATGGTTGGTGGTCCATCAGTGCGTAGGGGCGAATTCATTCGCCGATAGCGGGCGAATGAATTCGCCCCTGCAACTAATCATTCGTGAACACGGTGCCGAGCTTGTCCATTTCTTCCAGTGCCCGGCCGGAGCCGCGTACCACGCAGGTGAGCGGGTCTTCGGCGACTATTACCGGCAACCCGGTTTCCTCCATCAGCAGGCGGTCGAGGTCGCGCAGCAGCGCGCCGCCACCGGTCAGAACCATGCCTTTTTCGGCAATGTCCGCACCCAGTTCGGGGGGGGTCTGCTCCAGCGCCTGTTTGACTGCACCGACGATCTGGTTGAGCGGGTCGGTGAGCGCTTCCAGAATCTCGTTGCTGGAGATGGTAAAGCTGCGCGGAATGCCTTCAGCCAGATTGCGTCCCTTGACCTCCATCTCACGCACCTCGGAGGCGGGGAAGGCGGAGCCAATCTGCTTCTTGATCATTTCGGCGGTGGCATCGCCGATCAACATGCCGTAGTTGCGACGGATATAATTGATGATGGCTTCGTCGAACTTGTCGCCGCCAACACGCACGGAAGAGGCATAAACCACGCCGCCCAGCGAGATCACCCCGACTTCGGTGGTGCCGCCGCCGATATCCACCACCATGGAGCCCGTGGCTTCAGCTACGGGCAGGTCGGCGCCGATGGCCGCTGCCATCGGTTCCTCGATGAGGAATACCTGACGCGCGCCGGCGCCGATGGCGGACTCGCGGATGGCGCGCCGCTCCACCTGGGTCGAGCCGCACGGCACGCAGATGATGATGCGCGGGCTGGGGGAGAGCATGCGCGAGTCATGAATTTTCTTGATGAAATACTTCAGCATCTGCTCGGTGATGGTGAAGTCGGCGATCACGCCGTCCTTCATCGGGCGGATGGCGGTGATGGAGCCGGGCGTGCGCCCGATCATCAACTTGGCTTCGGCGCCGACCGCCTGGATGGTTTTCTTGGCGGAGGGGCCGCCTTCCTGGCGAATTGCCACCACGGAAGGCTCGTCCAGCACGATGCCCTTGCCGCGCACGTAAATCAGGGTATTGGCAGTACCCAGGTCAATTGCCAAATCAGTCGAAAAATAGCCGCGTAGGAATCCAAACATACTTGTGTCTCGGGGGTCTTTTAGAGGTGCTTCGATAAAATGAATTATAATAACCTATTAAGCTCGTTTAAATAAGTTATACACGAGGTGAATTTTATGTCATTGACGCTGGACGATGTAAAGCGCATCGCTCAACTGGCCCGAATCGAGGTCAGCGAGGGCGAGGCACAGGGTTATCTCACGCAACTTTCCAGTATTCTTGGCCTGGTGGAAGAAATGCAGGCAGTGGATACGACGGGCATCGAACCCATGGCCCATGCCCAGGACGTGGTGCTGCGCCTGCGCCAGGACGGGGTGAGCGAAGCCAACCGTCGCGCGGATTATCAGGCGGTGGCGCCACAGGTCGAAGCGGGTTTGTATCTCGTTCCCAAGGTGATTGAATAATGTCCAATGCCAGTCTACTCAACGCCAGTCTCACGGAACTATCCGACCTGCTGGCGCAGAAAAAAGTTTCCAGCGTCGAGCTGACGCAGGCCTTTCTCGGCCGCATCGGCGAGCTGAATCCCACGCTTAACGCCTTTATCACCGTGAGCGAAGAAAAGAGCCTGGCCCAGGCCAGGGCGGCTGACGCATTGATCGCGGCCGGAAAATCCGCTCCGCTGACCGGCATCCCGATCGCCCAGAAGGATATTTTCTGCGCCCGGGGCTGGCTTTCCACCTGCGGTTCGAAAATGCTGTCCAATTTCGTTTCGCCCTACGATGCCCACGTGATCGAACAATTCGACCGTGCCGGCGCGGTGAATCTGGGCAAGACCAACATGGACGAGTTCGCCATGGGTTCATCCAACGAAACTTCGTATTTCGGCAAGGTCAGGAATCCGTGGGATAAGGATGCAGTGCCCGGCGGCAGCTCCGGCGGGTCCGCAGCCGCCGTGGCGGCGCGCCTGGCCCCGGCTGCGACCGGCACCGACACCGGCGGCTCCATCCGCCAGCCGGCGGCGCTGACCGGCATCAGCGGCATCAAGCCGACTTACGGCACGGTGTCGCGTTACGGCATGATCGCCTTCGCTTCCTCGCTCGACCAGGGCGGGCCGATGGCGAAAAGCGCCGAGGATTGCGCGCTGATGCTCAACGTCATGGCGGGCTTCGATGCACGCGATTCCACCAGCCTGGAGCGCGACAAGGAAGATTACACGCGCGATCTGAGCCTGCCCCTGCAAGGCCTGCGCATCGGTTTACCCAAGGAGTATTTCGCCGAGGGCTTGTCCGCTGACGTGGCCCGTGCGGTGGAAGCGGCGCTTGCCGAGTATCGCAGGCTCGGTGCCGAGACCGTCGAAATCAGCCTGCCCAATACCCGTCTTTCGATCCCGGTGTACTACGTGCTGGCCCCAGCCGAGGCGTCCTCCAATCTGTCCCGTTACGACGGGGTGCGTTACGGCTACCGCGCGCCGGAGTACGGCGACCTGGTGGACATGTATCAGAAAACCCGCGCTCAGGGCTTCGGTTCCGAGGTCAAGCGGCGCATCATGATCGGCGCCTATGTGCTCTCTGCCGGTTACTACGACGCCTACTACATCCAGGCGCAAAAACTGCGCCGCCTGATCGCCCAGGATTTCGAACAGGCTTTCCAGCAGTGCGACGTGATCATGGGGCCGACTTCGCCCACCACGGCGTTCAAGCTGGGCGAGAAGAGCGACGATCCGGTCTCGATGTATTTGTCCGATATCTACACCATTGCGGTCAACCTGGCCGGACTGCCAGGCATGTCGGTGCCCTGCGGCTTCGGGGACAGCGGCCTGCCAGTGGGCTTGCAGATCGTCGGCAACTATTTTGCCGAGGCGAAAATGTTGAATGTGGCGCATCAGTACCAGTTGGCAACGGACTGGCATCAGCGCATGCCACAGGGAATTTGATTTTGAACCGCAAAGACGCAGAGACGCCAAGGTTCCGCAAAGTAAAACTAAATCTTTTCTTTGCGCCTTCGCGCCTTTGCGGTAAATAAAGGGTTTTATTATGCAGTGGGAAGTCGTGATCGGGCTGGAAACGCATGCCCAACTCAACACCGTGTCCAAGATTTTTTCCGGGGCGGCCACCGCCTATGGCGCCGAACCCAACACCCAGGCCTGCGCGGTGGATATCGCGTTGCCCGGCGTGCTGCCGGTGATGAACAGGGCAGCGATGGAAAAGGCGGTGAAGTTCGGCCTCGCCATCGACGCCCGGATTAATCGCAAGTCGGTATTCGAACGCAAAAACTACTTCTACCCGGATTTGCCTAAAGGTTACCAGATCAGCCAGCTCGAACTGCCCATTGTGGCTGAAGGCGGGACGCTCCAGATCCAGGTAGGGGAGCGGGAAAAAACCGTGCGCATCACCCGCGCCCATCTGGAAGAGGATGCAGGCAAGTCGTTGCACGAGGATTTCCACGGCATGAGTGGCATCGACCTGAACCGTGCCGGCACGCCCCTGCTGGAAATCGTGACCGAACCGGACATCCGCAGTTCCCAGGAAGCGGTGGCTTACGCCAAGGCGCTGCACGGCCTGGTGCGCTATCTCGATATCTGTGACGGCAACATGCAGGAAGGCTCGTTCCGCTGCGACGCCAACGTTTCGGTGCGTCCGCTGGGCGTGGAAAAACTCGGCACCCGTTGCGAAATCAAGAATCTCAATTCTTTCAAATTCCTGGAAAAGGCCATCGACTATGAAGTCCAGCGCCAGATCGAGATTCTCGAGGACGGTGGCAGAATCGTGCAGGAAACCCGGCTTTACGATTCGGACCGCAATGAGACCCGCTCCATGCGCTCCAAGGAAGAGGCCAACGACTACCGTTATTTTCCCGACCCCGACCTGTTGCCGCTGGCGGTGAGTGACGACTACATCGAGCAGGTGCGCGCCGCGTTGCCGGAGCTGCCGCAGGCCAAACGTGAGCGTTTCGTGTCCCAGTTCGGCCTGCCGGCTTACGATGCCGGGGTGCTGACCGCTACGCGCGAGCTGGCGGATTATTTCGAAGCGACAGTGCTCGCGCTAGGTGGAGAAGCAAAACTTGTCGCCAACTGGCTCATGGGCGATCTCTCCGCTGCGCTCAACAAGAACGATCTCGACATCGGTTTCAGCCCGGTTTCCAGCGCACAACTTGCCGGTCTGCTGAAGCGCATCCAGGATGGCACCATCTCCGGCAAGATCGCCAAGGAGGTGTTCGATGCCATGTGGAATGGCGCAGGCGAGGCGGATACCATTATCGAGGCCAGGGGACTGAAGCAGATTTCGGACAGCGGCGCGATCGAGAAGATCATCGACGAGATCGTCGCCGCCAACCCGGCGCAGGTGGCCGAGTATCGCAGCGGCAAGGAAAAGGTATTCGGTTTCTTTGTCGGACAGGCAATGAAGGCCAGCAAGGGCAAGGCCAACCCAGCCCAACTGAACGAGATATTGAAGCGCAAGCTGGCCGGCTGATGCAAATCTGGAATTAAGGCTGCAAATAAAAACGGGGGCCTCGGCCCCCGTTGCTGTTTCCAGCCACCGCCTTATTTTGTTGTCTTGGCAGGGGCTGCTGCCGGGGTGGGGGTGTTTGGCGCAGCCGGTTGATAGCCTTTCAACTCGCGGAAGCGTTTTTTGTCCTCTTCGCAGCGGGTATTGATGGCGTCGATTTCCTGTTTCCGCTTGCTTATGCTTTCCTGAAGTCGTTTGATTTCATCTTCCGCGGACTTGATCTCGGTCGCCAGATCGGCGGGAACGGGTTTCCTGGCTTTGATCAGGGGATCGGCCTGTTTGCGCAACGCATCCAGCCGGGTCTGTATCGATTTGATGCGCACCTGGGTGCTGTCTATCTGGGCTTGGGTTGCCTGCAGGTTGCGGTCGCGTCCAAGTTCGATTTCCTTCTCGCTGGAGTAGGTGTCGACCAGCGCCTTGTCGCGGCGTTTTTGCTCAATTTCTTTTTTATTTTCTTCGATTCTCTTGGCCGTGTCTGCTTCCAGCGCCTTGCGTTCCTCTTCTGTTACGGCACGGGTGGTTTTCTTGACAACCTGACCTCTCTGGTTGAGTTCGGCGGAACCCTGGTTGACATACTGCGGCGGCAGCGTATCGCCATACTGGGTCACGCCTTTTTCATCCACCCACTTATACATTGCCGCTCCGGCAGACTGGCTGAATGCAGCCAACATCATGATCAAGATGAAACGGAACATTAAATTTCTCCTTTTGCAGGCACTACGCCGTACTGGTTGCGGTATGCGGAAACGGCCTCCCTGTTGCTGGTCATTTCCGGGTGATTTTGCAGGTAAGCGATCAGGCTATCAAGGTCGGCAATGCTAATAACGGGGATGCCATAATTCTGGCTGACTTCCTGCACCGCGGAAAGCGTGCCCGTGCCGCGTTCCATGCGGTCGATGGCGATGGCGACACCGCACGCCTGGGCATCCTGATTGCGGATCAGCTCCACCGACTCGCGTACCGAGGTGCCGGCGGAAATCACATCGTCCACGATCAGCACTCGCCCCTGAAGCGGAGCGCCGATCAGCGAGCCGCCCTCGCCATGGTCCTTGGTTTCCTTGCGATTGAAGCAGAACGGCACGTTGCGACCCTGCCGCGCCAGTGCGATGGCGATTGCCGCTACCAGCGGGATGCCCTTGTAGGCGGGGCCGAACAACATGTCGAATTCCACTCCAGCGGCAAGAATGGCTTTGGCGTAAAATTCACCCAGTTTTTGCAACGCTTCGCCGTCGTTGAACAAACCGGCATTGAAAAAGTAGGGAGAAAGACGCCCGGCCTTGGTCTTGAATTCGCCGAAGCACAGCACCTTGCGCTGAATCGCGAATTCGATAAAATTTTCTCTGAAATCAGTCATTTTGAATGTAAGGGCTCGTTAATGAATAAGTTGGGCATACGCTGGGGCCGGTTGGGGTGCAGTCCTAGGCGCGAGACGCGCGGTTGTGTTATTCACAACAAGCGGCTCGCAACACCGGAATGCACCCCAACCGGCCCCAGCCCGA
>JASJPB010000010.1:0-47150 GCA_031426915.1 Sulfuricellaceae bacterium
GTGACGCTGCCGCTGGTGCTGCCGCCCACGGTGCTGGGCTTTTACCTGCTGGTGGCGATGGGGCCGAACGGGTTCCTCGGGCATTTCACCCAGGCGCTCGGGCTGGGCAATTTGCCGTTCACTTTCCCCGGTCTGGTGCTGGCCTCGGTACTGTATTCCATGCCTTTCACGGTGCAGCCGTTGCAGAACGCATTCGAAGCCATCGGCGAGCGTCCGCTGGAAGTGGCCGCCACCCTGCGCGCTTCGCCGCTGGACACCTTCTTCTCGGTGGTCGTGCCGCTGGCGCGGCCGGGTTTCGTCACCGCCGCGATATTGAGCTTTGCCCACACGGTGGGCGAGTTCGGCGTGGTGCTGATGATAGGCGGCAACATCGAGGGCAAGACGCGCGTGGTCTCGGTGCAGATCTACAACCACGTCGAGGCGATCGAATATGCCGAAGCCCATTGGCTCGCCGGCGGCATGCTGGTGTTCTCCTTCCTGGTGCTGCTGGCGGTCAATCTTTTCAACCCGCAACGCAGGCTGGCGCAGCCGTGACGACGGCGGAAAACATGTCCACCATCGCCGCGCGTTTCCGCCTGGCGCGTCCCGGCTTCTCGCTGGATGTCGACATCCAGCTGCCCGGGCGCGGCGTGAGCGCGCTGTTCGGTCCTTCCGGCTCGGGCAAGACCACCCTCCTGCGCTGCCTGGCCGGCCTGGAGCGGGCGCCGGACGGTTATCTCTCCGTGGGCGGCGAGGTCTGGCAGGAGGGGCGGGAATTCGTGCCGCCCCATAAACGGCCGCTGGGCTACGTGTTCCAGGAGGCCAGCCTGTTCCCGCACCTCAGCGTGCGGCGCAACCTGGAATACGGCCTGCGGCGCATCGCGCACGATGCTCGGCGGGTGTCGCTGGACCACGCCATTGAGCTGCTCGGCATCGGTCACCTGCTGGAGCGCATGCCGGAGCGCCTTTCCGGCGGCGAACGCCAGCGCGTGGCGATCGCCCGCGCGCTGGCGGTGAGTCCCAGCATACTGCTCATGGACGAGCCGCTGGCGGCGCTCGACCTGGCGCGCAAGCAGGAAATCCTGCCTTACCTGGAACGCCTGCACGACGAGCTGGAAATTCCGCTCATCTACGTCAGCCACGCGCCGGACGAGGTGGCGCGCCTGGCCGACCACATCGTGGTGATGGACGCCGGGCGCGCGGTGGCGGCCGGGCCGCTGGTCGAGACCTTGGCGCGGCTGGACTTGCCGCTGCACCTGGGCGAGGACGCCGGGGTGGTGCTGGACGGTGTGCTGGCCGAACGCGACGAAACCTGGCACCTGGCGCGCGTCGATTTCCCCGGCGGCAGCCTGTGGGTGCGCGAACACGGCGTGCCGCTCGGGCACCACGTGCGGGTGCGCATCTTGGCGCGCGACGTGAGCCTGGCGCTGGAACACCAGAATCACACCAGTATCCAGAACCTGTTGCCCGGCACAGTGGAAGCCATCGGGGACGACAGCCATGCGGCCCTCGCGCTGGTTCGGGTGCGGGTAGGGGAATCGGCCTTGGTGGCGCGCCTCACGCGGCGCTCCGTCGCGGCGCTCGAGCTTGCCCTGGGCCGCACGGTATGGGCGCAGGTCAAGTCGGTGGCGCTGATAGGGTAGTAAGTAGGATGGGTTGAGCGCAGCGATACCCATCACACGTGTTCCCCTCAAGCCCTATCCCTACCGGTGTCTTGGGGCCGATCAAGTGGCAGGGCTACTGATTTCACGTAGAAGATGATGGGTATCGCTGCGCTCAACCCATCCTACGAACTGAATGTACAATGGCATGTCATGCGCGCCGCGTTATCCGGCGCATGGAACGCATCCTGCCAATGAAAGGCCATCCGCTCATGGAACACGAAGTCAGGACCGAGGGAAAATTCACCGTGGTGGTGCTCAAGGGCGACGTGGACATGGGCCGTTCGCCGCTGGCGCGCAAGCTGATTCTGGACAGCCTGGAGCGTAACCTGCCACTGCTGGTGGAGCTCTCGGGGGTGGGCTATATGGACAGCTCGGGCGTGGCGAGCCTGGTGGAGGGGTTGCAACTGGCGAAGAAGCGCAATCTCGGCTTCGCGCTGGCGGGAGCCAGCCAGCCGGTGATGAACGTGTTGCGCCTGGCGCGGCTGGACCGGGTGTTCACTATCCATCTCACGCTGGAAGATGCGCTTGCGTAAGCGTTTCACCGATGGGGTGAGCGCGGTCGGTAGGCACGCGGTGGCCGGGGTGGAGGAGGCCGGCTATGTCTTCGCGCTGCTGGCGGAAAGCCTGTACTGGATTTTTTTCGGCGCCTGGTTGCGGCAGCCGGTGCGCCTGCGTGCGGTGTTCGCCGAGAGCATGGCGGTGGGCGTCAGCGCGGTGCCTATCATCCTCATTGCCTGTTTCGCCACCGGCGCGATGCTGGCGATCCAGGGCATCAACACGCTGCGCATGTTCGGCGCCGAGTCGCAGGTGGTGCTGGGCATCTCGCTCTCGGTGACGCGCGAGTTCGCACCGCTGATTGCCGGCATTTTTGTCGCCGGGCGCACCGCCTCGGCGGTGGCGGCGCGCATCGGCACCATGCAGGTGTCGCAGGAAATCGACGCGCTGCTGGTGATCGGCATCAACCCGGTGCGTTACCTGGTGTCGCCCTTGCTGCTGGCGCTGCTGCTGACCCTGCCGGCGCTTACCGTGCTGGCGAATTTCGTGGCGCTGCTGGGCGGTGCGCTGTACTGCTCACTGATGATCTCGTTGCCGGTGCCGATTTTCTTCGACCGCGCCTTCGCCGCGCTGGAAACGGCGGACATCATGCAGGGACTGATCAAGAGCGCGGTATTCGCCGCCACCATCGCGCTGGTGGGGGCAAGCAACGGCTTCCAGGTCAGGGCCGGCGCGGAAGGGGTGGGGCGGGCGACCACGCGTTCGGTGGTGCTGGCCATTGTCTACATCATCCTGATCGACACCGTGTTCACCTATCTGTTGAGTCGCTGACGTGGAAAACACACCGGTCATCGAAGTGGAGAACCTGGTGGTGCGCTACGGCCAGCGCGAGATCCTGCACAACATCAATTTCAGCGTCGATGCCGGCGAGATCATGGTCATCATGGGCGGCAGCGGCTCCGGCAAGAGCACGCTGCTGCGCCACCTGCTCGGCCTTGCCCGCCCCGCCTCGGGCCGTATCCGCCTGCTGGGCAAGGACATCACCCGCCTGTCGTCGCGCCAGATGGTGGATCTGCGCAAGAACATCGGGGTCTCGTTTCAGGGCGGGGCGCTGTTCAATTCCATGACGGTGGGCGAAAATGTCGCGCTGCCGCTGGTCGAACATACCAAGCTCGATCCCAACACCATCCGCATCGTCAGCCGCATGAAGCTGGAGGTGGTGAACCTGGCCGGTTTCGAGGATCTGATGCCGTCCGAGCTGTCCGGAGGCATGGTCAAGCGCGCGGCCTTGGCGCGCGCCATCGTGATGGACCCGAAACTGCTGTTTTTCGATGAGCCCTCGGCGGGGCTGGACCCGGTGGTGTCGGCGGAGCTGGACCAGTTGATCCTGCGCCTGCGCGACGCGATGAACATGAGCATGGTGGTGGTGACGCACGAGCTGGAGAGCGCGTTCAAGATCGCCGACCGCATCACCGTGCTGGACCAGGGGCATATCCTGATGAGCGACACCGTGGCGGCAGTGCGCAACTCGGATAACGAGCGCATCCAGAACCTGCTCAACCGCCGCCCGCGCGAGGAACAGGTCGATCCGGAAGCGTATCTGGCCAGGCTGACGGGCGAATTCAAGGAAAAGGGGACGGTGTGAAGCGCGACCATATCAACTATTTTGCGGTGGGGCTGTTCGTGCTGCTGATGCTGGGGATGCTGCTGTATGCCTTGTTGCGCATCAACGGCGAGAACCAGAAGAGCGATATTTACTACACCTATTTCCGCAGCGTCTCCGGCATCAAGACCGGCGCCCCGGTGGCCTACCAGGGTTTCGAGCTGGGGCATGTGGATACCATCGAACCCACGCAAAAAGAGGGCCGGACCAGCTACCGTCTGGCGCTCAAGCTGCGCCAGGGATGGAAGATCCCGTCCGACAGCCGGGCCGTGATCAGCGCTTCCGGCCTGCTGTCCGGGATGCTGGTGGAGATTCGGGAAGGAAGCAGCCGCAGCCTGCTCGGGCCGGGCGGTGAAATCGCGGGCACGGAATCCGTCAACCTGTTCGAGTCTATGGCGGTCCTGACCGAACAGTTGTCGCAACTGACCCGGGACGACGCCAAGCCGCTGCTGGCCAATCTCAACCGCCGCATCGAGCGCATCGGCGGCAGCCTGGAACAGGGCGTGCCGGAGAGCATGAACCAGCTTCAGGCGGTGCTGAAAAAGCTCAACAACACCGCCACGCTGCTGGAAACCACGCTGGGCGGGGAGAACCGCGCTCACGTCACGGCGGTGCTGAAGAACACCGACCAATCCTCTCTCAATATCCTGCGCCTGACCGCCGATTTCGAGCGCACGCGCAAGCAGCTCGACCAGTTCCTGGCCGATACGCATGGGGTGGTGACGCAAAATCGCCCCGATATCGAAGCCTCGGTGAGCGAATTGCGCGACTCCTTGCAGCGCGTGAACACCATCCTGCACCACCTGGAGGGTGCCAGCCTCAACACCAACGAATTGACCCGGCAACTGCGCCAGAACCCGGCGCTGATCATCCAGAGCAAGCCTGCGGCCGACCAGAGCGAGGGAAATCGATGAAAACACATTCAAGCCACTGGCGCGCCCTGCTCGCGGCGCTGGCATGTCTGGTCGCCGTGTCGGGCTGCCAGAGCGTGCCCGCCGCGCCGGAGCACAAGTATTACCGCCTGCTGCCTGCACCGGCCAGCCCCGCGCAGCAGGCCATGCGCCTGCCGGGCGAACTGGCGGTGCGGCCGCTGCGGGCGGAAGGGCTATACAGCGAGCGCGCCATCATTTTCAGCGACGAGCAGCAGCGCCAGTTGCAGCAATATCATTACCATCACTGGCTCTACGCGCCAGGCCAGCTGGTGCAGGAACACCTTGCCGCGAGCCTGAACCAGGCCGGCATCGCTACGGCGGTCAGGGTCCAGGAGCGCGGCGGCGACATGCCGTACACACTTTCGGGCCGCATCGTGCATTTCGAGAAAGTCATTTCGAAGGGCCAGGCCAAAGCGTCGGTGGCGCTCGAACTGCGCCTGGAGAAGAAGGGCCGCTTGTTGTGGCAGCAAAACTATGCTGCCAGCGAAAGCGTGCCGGAGGGCGGCATGAACGGCTTCGCGGCCGCCATGGAAGTTGCGCTGAACCGGATCTACGGCGAATTTCTCGTCGATCTGGGCCGGAACAGGCTGGATTAGGGGGCGGCATGGGCATGTTTTCACGCTGGCGCATCCACAAGTCTGTCAGCGAAAATACGTCGGTCGATGTCAGCGAACGCGATGGCATACGCTACCTGCACCTGGGCAGCGAGACGGTGCAAAGCGCGATGCGCGTGAACGCGCCGAACGAGCTGGAACTGGCCTATACGCGGGCGATGATGGGCTTTCTGCTGTTCCGTCCCGAGCCGCGGGATGTGCTGATGATCGGCCTGGGCGGAGGCTCGGTTGCCAAATACGTGTATCACAAACTGCCCTCGACCCGGACGCGGGTGGTGGAGATCAATTCCCAGGTGGTGGCGGCGGCACGCAGTCATTTCCATCTTCCCGAGCAGGACGAGCGCTTCCAGATAGAAATCGGCGATGGGGCGGAATATTTGAGCGGCAATCCCGACACTGCCGATGTGCTGATGGTGGACGGCTACGATAGCAGCAGCCCGGCGGAGGAGCTAACCAGCCAGCGTTTTTACGACGATTGCGCTGCGGCGCTGACGTCAAACGGGGTACTGGTGGTGAACCTGTGGAGCAGCGACCGGAATTTCGATGTTTATCTCAAACGCATCCAGACCAGTTTCGACGACTACACCCTGTGCATGACCACCGCCAGGTACAGCAACATCATCGTGTTCGGTTTCAAGCGCAGCCCCGGCAACCCGCGCTGGCAGGAACTCAAGGAACGCGCCAAACGCCTAGAAACGGAATACGGCCTGGAATTCCCCAGATTTGTCGATGGGCTGGTCGATCTGAACCTGCATAGCGACAAGCGTCTACTGGTTTGAGTTTTACTTTGTAAGTCGGGATTACTGGGGTGCTGACGATTGCGCGCCGCAAATCGTGCTTCCTGTCATAAAATTGCTTATCACGATCTTCTTGTTTTGTTACTTCGGGCAGTGATAGTCTTCGTTGATAAATGGCCGATAACAGGTTTCATGGAGGGGGAAATGATGGCGTTTCGTGCGTTCCTGATAGGGCTTCTTCTGACGTGGGCGTTGCCTGCGGCTGCCGACAAACCGGTTGCTCCAGCCGATATTCCGGGCGTTACCACCGTGAGCGCGGAAAAAACGGTGGAACTGATCACCGTGCTGCCCCTGTTGATCGTGGTGGACTCACGCCGCAAGGAAGAATTCGAGAAGGGGCATATCGAGGGCGCGTTCAACTTGCTCGATACGGAAATGACGCTGGCCGGTTTGACGAAAATTGCCCCCAGACGGGACACGCCACTCCTGTTCTACTGCAATGGCGAGCGTTGCCTGCGTAGTGCGCATGCCGCAAAACTTGCGCTGGGATGGGGTTACGGCAAGGTGTTCTGGTTCCGTGGCGGCTGGATGGAATGGGGCGAAAAGAACCTGCCCGTGGCCAGATAACCTCTCGCCCCTCGGTTTTTCTCATGCATATCCAACCTGTTTCGCTTAAAACGCTCACGGTCAGCATCCTGATCGTATTGGGCTCGATTTCAATTTTCCTGCTTTTTATTACCACGCTGTATTTTCGCGATGCGGCGCTGGATTCCCAGTCCAGGAGCTTGTCGCGCATGGTGGGCGTGGCCAGCCAGGAAGTGGTGAAACAAGTCCATGATAGAAGTTTCATATTGGGCACGACATTGCAGAGTCGTGGTGAGTTTCGTGACGCTTTTGACAAGCTGAAGCTGGGCGCGGGTCATGCGGCGATGCATGAGGTGTTGAATGATCCCTTCGAGCATGGATTTGTCAACGCTTCGACACTCGATCTCGTCAAGTTGCGTGTCTACGATCTCGATCTCAAGTGGATGGCGGAAAGCGGCCTCGGTGCCGCAGGACTGGTGCCACAACTCGACCCCGTCTTGTTCGGGCAGGCGGTCAAGCGGCAGGGGGCGGAACGTCTGAAGGGCGTGGGCGGGTTGTGGCGTTCTGCCGAAGGCCCCTTGTATTCGGTGCTGGTGCCGATTGGTGGGCTGAGAATCGTGGGTTACCTTGAGGTGGTGGTGAATCCCACATTCAACCTGGCTTCGGTTGCAACCATGACGCGCATGCCGCTATCGCTCCACAACGCCGAGGGGAAAATGCTCTACCAGTCGCAGGGCTACGCGGCGCGGCAGGGTAAGAAAAACCTCAGTGTTGAATATATCCTGTCTTCCGGCAGCGGAGCACCCGCATACCGTCTGGTCAGCCTGGATGATGTGGAACCGCTCAATGCCGCCATGGCGCGTAGCGGCACCATCGCGGCCTTGGCGTTCGTGATCCTGATCGGCGTGAGCGTCATGGCCGGTTTGTGGTTTTTCAACCGTTTTTTGTTCCAGCCTGTACGCACCATGCAAAATGAAATGGAACGCTCGGCCCAGGGCGATTTTTCGGTTACGGTCGGAGGGCATATCCTGAAGGAATTTCATGCCCTGGCGGCAGCTTTCAATGTCATGGCGCGCAAGGTGGAAGGCAGTATCCACGAATTGCAGCGCCTTTCCAGTGTGGACGGGCTGACCGGCATCAACAACCGGCGTCATTTCGATCTTGCGCTGCAGTCGGAGTGGCAGCGTGCACAGCGTAGCGGGAAGGAACTTTCCCTGATTATGCTGGATGTCGATTATTTCAAGCAGTACAACGATACCTATGGTCATCTTGCCGGGGATGATTGCTTGCGCATAATGGGCGCACTGTTGAGCGGGGCCGTGCAGCGGCCTGGCGATGTCGTGGCGCGTTATGGCGGCGAGGAATTCGTCATCCTGCTGCCTGAAACCACGGCGCAAGGCGCTCTTTTTCTGGCTGAAAAGGTCATGGACGAACTGGCGAGCCTGAATTTGACCCATGCTTTATCCCCATTGGGGGGGCGGGTAACAGCCAGCATGGGCTGCGCCACCTGCAAAGTCGCCGGGCCATGCAAGGCCGAGATGCTTGTGGCGGAAGCGGACAAGGCGCTCTACCGGGCCAAGGAAACGGGGCGCAACCGCATTGTTGCTTAAATCGGGCCTGGAGCCGAGCGGCTTTCAATGTGGGGCGAAATGTGAAAAAATCGCGGTAATTTAACGAATTCAAAGCGAAGTACAAAATGATTGACCAGGACGGTTACCGCCCTAATGTTGGTATTGTGTTATGCAATGCCAAGAATGAGGTGTTTTGGGGCAAGCGGATCAGGGAACATTCCTGGCAGTTCCCGCAAGGCGGCATCAAGTCCGGCGAATCGCCGGAGCAGGCGATGTACCGCGAATTGCGCGAAGAGGTCGGGCTGCTGCCCAAGCACGTCGGCATCCTCGGGCGCACCCGCGATTGGTTGCATTACGATGTGCCCCAACACTGGGTCCGGCGCGAGTGGCGGGGCAGTTACAAGGGGCAGAAGCAGATATGGTATTTGCTGCGTCTGGTGGGACGGGATTGCGATGTCGATCTGCGCGCTACCAGTCACCCCGAATTCGATGCCTGGCGCTGGCATCACTACTGGATACCGCTTGAATCGGTGATCGAGTTCAAACGTGAGGTGTACCGGCTGGCACTGAACGAACTCGCGGCGTTTCTCGAGGCCGACAGGCAGGACGGCGCTGTACTTCCCGGTTAAATCCTTTTTATCGTCCGAAAAACAGGCCGGCATTCCAAAAGAGTGCCGGCCTGTTTTGTTCTGAATCGGTAAAAACCAGACAACAACATCCAATTGTATGATTTTCCTTGCTTTTGCCGCAAGGGGCGGGGCTTTCCGAAGGATAAGCATAGCCGGTCGCGGCCATCAAATTTTTTGATTTAACCTGGCTGGCGGTTCGAGTAGCATAGGCACAAGGGAAGCAATTCCAGACATTTGTCAGAAAATAATATTCGCCGAGGAGAGCTGCGCGTGACCAATATTCAATATACCCCTATTGCTTCCACCAAGCTGGAGCAGGGCGCTTCTTTCCATCGTACCGACAGGATATTCGAGCTGGTGAGGCTGGAAGATCCGGCTACCGTGGTCATGACGGATCTCAAGAGGGTGAGCGCGGTCACTGTTGCCGCCAAGGCACCGATCGAAGCCGCCGATGTTCGCATGAAACACCGCGGCGTGCGCCTGCTCCTGGTGGTGGATGACGAGGATACCGTGGTCGGGCTGATCACTTCCACGGATTTGCACGGCGCCAAGCCGATTCAGCACATCCAGAAACATGGCGGCACTTACCGCGATATTCAGGTGTTGGACATCATGACCCCGCAGGAGAAGCTGGAAGTGATGTGCATGGAAGATGTCAGCCGTGCGCGAGTGGGCAATATTGTGGCTACGCTGAAGCAGGCGGGCCGGGCTCACGCATTGGTGGTGGATCGCCACGAAAGTGAAAACAGGCAGGTGATACGCGGCATTATTTCGGCATCCCAGATTGCCCGTCAGCTGGATATGGAAATTCCAACCGCCGAGATCGCCCATACTTTTGCTGAAATAGAGGCGTTGCTGGCGAGCGCCTGATTTAAGGATCGGATGGGAGCGTGCTCGCTCCTGTCGCTCATCAGGGAAACGGGATGAACGCTGCAGGGCGAGATTTTCCCAGGTTAAGCGCTGTTCTGGATTGCGGTACCCCGTTATGGAAAATTGTGCCGTTGCGGGATGAGCATGGTCGCCCCCTGAGCGATTTCATGATGTTCGTGCCTGGCTTGCGCAAACAGGCGCGGCCTGTGGTTGAAAACACCCTGCGCAAACTGCATCTGGTGTTGCTGCAATACCAGGAGGTGGTCTTTGCCCATTTCAATTTGCCCTCCAACCTGTTGTGGGTATCCCTGAAAAATCGTCCCGGCCTGACGCTGGAGATCGCTGCCGCCATCAGGGCGCGCGTACCGGAAGCGGTGCTGGTCGGCGTCAAGCCTGAATAGTTACCGCCTTCAAACAATTATTGACCTTGCTCATAGGCTTAAGTACAATTCCGGGTTCATTTCAAAAGTGAAGCAATGGAGCTAAACATGTATGCGGTCATAAAAACCGGCGGCAAGCAGCATCGCGTTGTCCTCGGCGAAAAACTTAAAATAGAACAGATACCGGCAGACATCGGAAGCGAAATCGTACTGGATCAGGTACTGATGATAGCGGACGACGAGGCGATTACGGTAGGAGCCCCACTGGTGGCAGGCGCAACGGTGAAAGCCACCGTGCTGAGCCAGGGACGTGCCAAGAAGGTAATGATTTTCAAAATGCGTCGCCGCAAGCACTATCGCAAGACGCAGGGTCATCGGCAGAATTTCACCGAGATCCGCATCGATCTAATCGCCAAGTAAGCCTGAGCAAGGAGAGATACCATGGCACATAAAAAAGCAGGCGGTAGTTCACGTAACGGCCGCGACTCGCATTCCAAACGTCTGGGCGTGAAGCGTTTCGGCGGCGAACTGGTTTCCGGCGGCAGCATCATTGTGCGCCAGCGCGGCACCAAGATGCACCCCGGCGATAACGTGGGCATCGGCAAGGACCACACGCTGTTTGCCAAAATTGACGGTCACGTTCAGTTTTCGGTCAAAGGCGCGCAGCAACGCACCATGGTCAGCATCATTCCGGCCGCCTGAATCAGGCGCGCCCACCGATGCGACACGGCCCTATCGCTTGATAGGGCCTTTTTTATTTTTAGCGAAACGCTTGCTCCACCCGGCGCATTACGCATTGCAGCTGATGCGCCCTAGGGTATTCACATGAAATTCATTGACGAAGCGAAAATCCAGGTCAAAGCCGGTGACGGCGGCAACGGCTGCGCCAGCTTCAGGCGCGAGAAATATATTCCCAGGGGCGGGCCGGACGGTGGCGACGGCGGTATCGGCGGCAGCATTTACGCCATGGCAGACCGCAACGTCAACACGCTGGTCGAGTATCGCTTTGCCCGCACCCATCGCGCCCAGCGCGGCGAGAACGGGCGCGGTAGCGACTGCTACGGCAAGGGCGGGGACGATATGGTGCTGCACATGCCGGTCGGCACCGTGATTACCGATATCGAAAGCGGCCAGATCATCGCCGACCTGGCCGTGGATGGCCAGAAAGCCCTGATTGCCAAAGGCGGAAAGGGCGGGCTGGGCAACCTGCATTTCAAGTCCAGTACCAATCGTGCGCCGCGCCAATGCACCCCGGGCGTAGAGGGCGAGGAACGCGAACTGGCTCTGGAGCTGAAAGTATTGGCGGACGTCGGCTTGCTGGGCATGCCCAATGCCGGCAAGTCCACTTTCATCCGTGCCGTTTCCGCAGCTCGCCCCAAAGTCGCGGACTACCCCTTTACCACCCTGCATCCCAACCTGGGAGTAGTGCGGGTGGATGCCGACCACAGCTTCGTGATTGCCGATATTCCCGGTCTGATCGAGGGCGCCGCGGAGGGCGCCGGCCTGGGGCACCAGTTCCTGCGCCATTTGGCACGAACACGCCTGCTGTTGCATCTGGTCGATATTGCCCCCTTCGACGAGGCCGTCAGTCCGGTTCGTGAAGCGCGCGCAATCGTCGACGAATTGCGTAAATACGACGAAGGCCTGCACCAAAAACCGCGCTGGCTGGTGCTGAACAAAATGGACATGGTGCCGGCGGAAGAGCGTGAGGAGAAACTGCAACAGTTCCTGCGCGATTTTGGCTGGGAAGGCAGAAGCTTTATAATCTCCGCGCTGACGGGCGAGGGCTGCATTCCGCTGACCTACGCCATCATGGAGCATCTTAAGCAGAACCGTGTTGAGCCGGAAGATGCGGAGGCAGATTCCGAATCCAGCCCCGATTAACAGGGTGACGCAAGGTTACGAATTATGAAATCCATCCTCGCAAACTCCAAACGCCTGGTCGTCAAAGTCGGCAGCAGTCTGGTCACCAACAGCGGGGCCGGGCTCGATCACGACGCCATTGCCAACTGGGCAGCCCAGATTGCACGTCTCAAGGAAATGGGACGGGACGTCATACTGGTCTCGTCAGGAGCCGTGGCGGAAGGCATGCAGCGCCTGGGCTGGAAGAAACGCCCTCGTGCCGTTCATGAGCTGCAGGCTGCCGCGGCGGTGGGACAGATGGGGCTGGTGCAGGTGTATGAAACCTGCTTTCGCCTGCATGGCCTGCAAACCGCCCAGATACTGCTTACGCACGACGATCTTGCCGACCGCAAGCGCTACCTCAACGCACGTACTACCCTGCGCACTTTGCTGAGGCTGAATGTCATTCCCATCATCAACGAAAACGATACGGTGGTGACCGACGAGATTCGCTTTGGCGATAACGATACTCTGGGTGCGCTGGTCGCCAACCTGATCGAGGCCGATACCCTGGTGATTCTGACCGACCAGGCCGGGCTGTTTAGCGCCGACCCGCGCAAGGACCCCGGCGCTACCCTGATACAGGAGGCACGGGCAGGGGATCCCGAGCTGGAGAAGATGGCCGGGGGTGCCGGGAGCGATATCGGCCGCGGCGGCATGCTGACCAAGATTCTTGCTGCCAAGCGCGCCATCCGTAGCGGTGCCCATACCATTATTGCCTCGGGGCGCGAACCGGAAGTCCTGGTGCGTCTCGCTCAGGGCGAAGCCATAGGCACCCAGTTGATCGCCGAAACCATGCCTCTTGCCGCAAAAAAACAGTGGCTGGCCGACCATTTGCAGGTGGGCGGTGAAGTGATGCTGGACGAAGGTGCCGCCAGGGCGCTACGCCAGGAAGGCAAGAGCTTGCTGCCGATCGGGGTTTATGATTTAAGCGGGGAGTTCGAGCGCGGCGAAGTGGTGACTTGCGTTGACCGGAACGGGCTCGAGATTGCCCGTGGCCTGATCAATTACGCCGCCGCCGAGGCCAGGAAAATCATGGGTCATCCCAGTAGCGAGATCGAATCCATACTCGGGTATGTGGATGAACAGGAGTTGATTCACCGCGACAACCTGGTCCTGCTTTAGCAGCCCAAGTCCCCCAGTTGAAGTCGGGAGGGGGCAATAAAAAAGGGCGCTGGGCGCCCTTTTTTAATTACTACTGCTCTGATTTTCGGGTTTCCACCTGCATCAGCGGTTCACTTTCTTCCGCCTTGGGCGTCCGCTGGCGAACCGGGCGGGGCGGCGGCGGGGTAGTTGCTTCCTCGGTAGCTGCCGCTTCTCGCAACAAACGCTCGGCCTTGGTCTCAACCTGAACCAATCCCCCTCCAGCATCAGGTTCTGCTGTCGCTTCCGCTGCGGGGCGGCGGCGGCGACGCGGTGCGCGGGGTTTGGCTGGTTCCGTGCTTGCTGTTTCCGTTTCATCGACAGCGGTCGGGGCTGATGCGGTTTCTACCTGTTGCAATGAGGGGGAAGCAACTTCCACCGCTGCTTGCGCTACTACCGGCGGTTGACTCTCCACTACTACTGATGCGACAACGGCGGTTTCTTCCACAGGTGGCGCTGGCGGCGTGAAAACAGGCGCGGGAGCCGGCGTTTCCTCGACTGGTGCGAGCGGGGCGGGTGCCGGCTGCAGTTCCGCGATTACCGCTGGCACCGCTGGCGCAACAGGGGCCTGGGTTACTATCTCTGCAACGGCTTCGGACTGTGCCACGACTGGCATGGCGTTCTCGTCAATAACGGCTTCAGCGCCTGCCGTGCTTTCAGCACGATTTTCCTCGCGGCGTTCGCGTTCGCGCTTGCCGCCACGGCGGCTCCGTTTGGCGCGGCCCTCGCCTGCCGATTCGCCGGAAGGGGGTGTGATGCCCTTTTCTTCCGCGGATGGGGCTGAACGCTCGGCCTTGGCGGCCAGTTCCTTCCTGAGGTCACCACGGCCCTCGCCCCGGTTTTCATTGCCACGACTTTCGTTCCGGCCCTCACGGTTTTCTCCGCGACCTTCTCGACCTTCACTGCCGCCGCGCCGCTGCTGGCCGCGTCCGCTGGCCTGTTCCTGGCCCTGGCCTTGGCCCTGGCGCGGTTCGCGCGCTTTTCTTTCAGGGCGTCGCTCGCGCTGGACCAAAGGTTTGCTGGGCTTGACGGGCGCTTCCTCTTCCTTGGCGCTGCCCAGATTTTGTAGCCAGCCCTTGATCCGGCCGAAAATGGAAGGTGTTGCCTCAGCCACGGGCTCGGCTCGTGTGGGTGCCGGCTGTCCCGGAGTGATGCCGCGTACTGCTGCTTGCTGGCGGGGTGCCTTGGCCTCCTGGGCGGGTGCCGCCGCCTCCTCTTTTTCCGCGGGCAATTCCACCATCTGGTAGCTGGGCTGGACCGTTTCGCCCATTTCCTCGTGGCGCAGGCGAACGATGGAGTAATGCGGCGTTTCGAGATGAATGTTGGGGATCAGCACCACGCTGACCTTGAAGCGCAATTCGATGGCGTAAATGTCGGCGCGTTTCTCGTTCAACAGGAAAGTGGCAACGTCTACCGGCACCTGGGCGTGGATGGCGGAGCTGTTTTCCTTCATCGCTTCTTCCTGCAGGATGCGCAGGATGTGCAGGGCGGAGGATTCGGTGCCGCGGATATGGCCGGTGCCGTGGCAGCGCGGGCAGGGGATGTGGCTGGTCTCGCCCAGGGACGGCTGGAGGCGCTGACGCGACAGTTCCAGCAGGCCGAAACGGGAAATCTTGCCCATTTGCACCCGTGCACGGTCATGGCGCAAGGCATCGCGCAGGCGGTTTTCCACTTCGCGCTGGTTGCGCTGGCTTTCCATGTCGATGAAGTCGATCACCACCAGGCCGCCCAGATCGCGCAGGCGCAGCTGACGACCGATTTCGTCGGATGCTTCGAGGTTGGTGTTGAACGCGGTCTGTTCGATATCCGAACCGCGCGTGGCGCGGGCGGAGTTGACGTCCACCGACACCAGGGCCTCGGTGTGGTCGATCACGATGGCACCGCCGGAGGGCAGGGAGACTTCGCGCGAGAATGCGGTTTCGATCTGATGCTCGATCTGGAAGCGCGAGAACAGCGGCACGTCGTCGGTGTAGAGTTTGACCTTGCCCACGTTGTTGGGCATGACGTGGCTCATGAACTGCATCGCCTGGTCGTGGACCATTTCGGTGTCGATCAGGATTTCGCCGATGTCGGGCTGGAAATAGTCGCGGATGGCGCGTATTACAAGGCTGCCTTCCTGGTATATGAGGAAGGCGCCGCTCTGGATCGTGGACGCACTTTCGATCGCGGTCCACAGTTGCAGCAGGTAATTCAGATCCCACTGCAGTTCTTCCAGGTTGCGTCCGATGCCGGCGGTGCGGGCGATGATGCTCATGCCCTGCGGCACGTCGAGCTGGGCCATGGTTTCGCGCAGTTCGTCGCGCTCTTCACCCTCGATGCGGCGCGATACGCCACCGCCACGGGGGTTGTTGGGCATCAGCACCAGATAGCGCCCGGCCAGGCTGATGAAGGTGGTGAGTGCCGCGCCCTTGTTGCCGCGCTCGTCCTTTTCCACCTGGACGATAAGTTCCTGGCCTTCTTTCAGCGCATCCTGGATGCGGGCCTTGGAAACTTCCATGCCTTCCGGCATGCGGAAAAAGCTGCGCGCGACTTCCTTGAACGGCAGGAAACCGTGACGGTCCGTGCCATAGTCGATGAAGGCGGCTTCCAGGGAAGGTTCGATGCGGGTGATGACACCCTTGTAGATATTGCTCTTGCGTTGTTCCTTACCGGCTGATTCGATGTCGAGGTCGATCAGTTTCTGACCGTCGACGATCGCGACGCGCAACTCCTCAGCCTGAGTTGCGTTGAACAGCATACGTTTCATTGCATATTTCCCCCGCGCTCTCCACGGGGCAAAACAACCCTGCCCACACGCCTTGGCGCATGGGTTTTTTTAAATTTACTTCCGGTTAATCATGTGGTTATGATTTCCATCAAGTTCAGGGTTGTTTACTAAATTTTGTCGTTTTGCACCAGAACCTGTGCGCCGGCACCAGCAATAGCATCCAGTTTCCGCAATCATGGAATGCCAGGCCGCAACCCAAATACATTCAAGGCCCCGCAGAGCCGGAGCCTTTCCCCACTGCACCCAGGCTTGAATCAAGCCGTGCGGAGCGTCTTATGCGGGGTGTATTGTTCGGACAAAACTAAAAAAATCGCCTGTTAAGAGCGCGCTAATACTTCCTTTATCGCTACTTTCCGTGGTGAGCGTTATAACCAGTTCCAGCCGCGTTCCCGTTTACCGGAACGCTGGCCGATTTGTTACTGAAACCTTGTCGTTGCCGGACGATATGAGTTCCCATCCCGGCACAACCCGGCTAGTATAAGCAAAATGAATGAATTGGGCAAAAATTCCGTCGCCATGGTCACCATCGGCGAGGACAGCGAAGGGCAGCGGATAGATAACTACCTGCTGAAGCAGCTTAAAGGCGTCCCCAAGAGCCATATTTACCGCATCCTGCGCAAGGGCGAGGTACGCGCCAACAAGAAGCGCGTGGATGCCACCTATCGCCTGGTGCTGGGCGATATCGTGCGCATCCCGCCGGTGCAGATGGCGCGCCGGGAACCCGCCAAACCTGAGTCCGGCAGATTCCAGTCCATCGGCGCCAAGATGGCGCAGTATGTGATCTTCGAGGACAACGCCCTGCTGGTCATCAACAAGCCTTCCGGCATGGCGGTGCACGGCGGCAGCGGCATCAGCCGCGGCGTGATCGAGCAACTGCGGCTGGAACGTCCGGAACTGAAATTCATCGAGCTGGCGCATCGGCTCGACCGGGAAACTTCCGGCGTGCTGATGCTGGCGAAAAAACGTAGCGCGCTGGTCGCCTTGCATCAGGCCATGCGCGAAGGTGGCGGCGCAAGCGAAGGCGGAATGGACAAGTTCTACTTCGCGCTGGTGAAGGGCAACTGGCCCGACGCGCGGCGTCATGTAAAACTGCCCCTGTTCAAATATCTCACGCCCGAAGGGGAGCGCCGCGTCAGCGTGCGCGAGGATGGCCAGCCATCCCATACCATCTTCACCCTGAAACGGAAATGGCAGGGCCTCAGCTTGCTGGAGGCCGAGCTCAAGACCGGGCGTACCCACCAGATCCGCGTTCATCTATCCCATCTCGGTTTTCCCATCGCGGGAGACGACAAATACGGCGATTTTCCCTGGAACAAGGAATTGCAACGGCTAGGCTTGAAACGCATGTTTCTGCACGCACATACGGCAGTAATCCGGCACCCTGTGACGGGTGAATTACTGACCCTGGAAGCGCCCATGCCGGCGGATATACAACATTTTCTGCAAACTTTGGACAAATCCGGCGATGCCCAAACAATTTGACCTGCTGGTATTCGACTGGGACGGCACGCTGATGGATTCGGCGGCCACCATCGTGGCCTCGATCCAGGCCGCGAGCCGTGACATCGGCGTGGAAGTGCCCAGCGATGATGCGTCGCGTCACATCATCGGACTGGGTCTGAACGAGGCGATAGCCGCCCTGTTTCCCGATATGGTGCAAACCGATTACGCCAGGCTGGCGGATCGCTATCGCTACCATTTCATGGCCCAGGATGCCGAGATACCGCTTTTCGCCGGTGCGGCCGAAGCGATACGCGAATTGCACGCGGCAGGATTCCTGCTTGCCGTCGCCACCGGAAAAGGCCGTCGCGGTCTTGACCGGGTGCTGGATCACACCGGCCTCGGACCCTTTTTTCACGCCACGCGCTGCGCCGACGAGAGTTTCTCCAAGCCCCATCCACAAATGTTGCTGGAGTTGATGGAGCGCCTGGGCGTCACGCCGGATAAAACGCTCATGATCGGCGACACCAGCCATGACCTGCAGATGGCCGTCAATGCCGGCGTGCCTTGTCTGGGCGCGGGTTACGGCGCTCACCCCGCGGCAGGTCTGCTGGAGTTTGCGCCGCTCGCCTGTGCCGGCACGTTCGGGGAATTGCATCTGTGGTTGCTTGAAAACGCCTGATTGAAACATTAAGGCTGCATCATGACGGTCATCTCAGGTAAAATAACTCCCCTTTAAAATCCTCACCAAAAGAAGCCGAAAACCATGTCAGATCCCGACACCTGGGAACGCAAGACCCTGGAGAAGCTGGCCTTTTCCTCGCTGCAAGAGCAGCGCCGGGCGCGCCACTGGGGTATTTTCTTCAAGCTGCTGACTTTCATCTACCTGTTGGCCTTGCTGGTTCTTGCCATGGGCTGGTTGGACCACGGCGAAATGGCCGGTTCCGGCAAACATACCGCCATCGTGGAAATGCACGGTGTCATCGGCATCGGGGCGGAGACCAATGCGGAAAGGGTGATTTCCGGCCTGCAGGGCGCATTCAAGGACAAGAACACCCAGGGCGTCATTCTCCACATCAACAGCCCCGGCGGCAGCCCGGTACAGGCGGGTTATATCAACGACGAAATCCGGCGTCTCAAGGCCAAATATCCCGCTATTCCTCTTTATGCCGTGGTGGAGGATATCTGCGCCTCCGGCGGTTATTATGTCGCCGCGGCCGCCGACAAGATTTTTGTGGACAAGGCCAGCATCGTCGGTTCGATCGGCGTGATCATGGACAGTTTCGGTTTTACCGGCACCATGGACAAGCTCGGAGTCGAGCGTCGCCTGCTCACGGCAGGGGAGAACAAGGGTTTTCTCGATCCCTTTTCACCGGTCAACGCCAAGCAGCAGGCTTTCGCCAAGGAAATGCTGGGCGAGATACACAACCAGTTCATCCAGGTGGTGCGGCAGGGCCGGGGCAAGCGCCTCAAGGAAACGCCCGAGATGTTCAGCGGCCTGGTGTGGAGCGGCGAAAAGAGCATCCAGCTTGGCCTGGCCGATGGCCTGGGCAGCGCAGATTATGTGGCGCGCGAAGTGATAAAGGCCGAAGACATGGTCGATTTCACCCCGCAGGAAGGTTTGGCCGAACGCGTTGCCAAGCGTTTCGGGGCGGCGACAGCGAAGAGCTGGCTGGCTCCGCTGTCATCCGGCGCAATCAATTTGCGTTAGTGTCGATTTCCCTTATGTATTTAAATGACGCTCCCAAGGAGAAGTTGTGAGATTTCGTTTTCCTGTAGTCATCATCGACGAAGACTTCCGTTCCGAGAACGCGAGCGGGATTGGCGTGCGCGTGCTGGTCAAGGCGATCGAGGAAGAGGGCCTGGAGGTTCTGGGCGCCACCAGTTACGGCGACCTGACTTCATTCGCCCAGCAGCAGAGCCGTGCTTCCGCTTTTATCCTGTCGATCGATGACGAGGAATTCACCACCCCCGAACTGGCCGAGCATGCGGTTGCGCAGATTCGTGCCTTTGTGGTGGAAATCCGTCGCCGCAACACCGAAATACCGATTTTCCTCTACGGCGAGACCCGCACCTCGCGCCACATCCCCAATGATGTGTTGAAAGAGCTGCACGGTTTCATCCACATGTTCGAGGACACCCCGGAATTCATCGCGCGCTATGTGGCGCGGGAGGCGCGGGACTATCTGGACACGCTGGCGCCACCTTTCTTCCGCGCGCTCACCCACTACGCCGCCGACGGTTCCTATTCCTGGCATTGCCCCGGCCATTCCGGCGGCGTGGCTTTCCTCAAGAGCCCGGTGGGACAGATGTTTCACCAGTTTTTCGGCGAGAACATGCTGCGCGCCGACGTGTGCAACGCGGTGGACGAACTGGGCCAGTTACTCGACCATACCGGCCCGGTCGCGGCCAGCGAGCGCAACGCGGCGCGGATTTTCAATGCCGACCACCTGTTTTTCGTCACCAACGGCACTTCCACCTCCAACAAGATGGTGTGGCATAACACCGTGGCGCCGGGTGACGTGGTGGTGGTGGACCGCAACTGCCACAAATCCATTCTCCACGCCATTATCATGACCGGCGCGATCCCGGTTTTCCTCACCCCCACGCGCAACCATTACGGCATCATCGGGCCGATTCCGCTGGAGGAATTCAAGCCGGAGAACATCCGCAAGAAGATCGAGGCCAACCCGTTTGCGCGCGGGGTCAAAACCAAACCGCGCGTGCTCACCATCACCCAGAGCACCTACGATGGCATCATCTACAACGTGGAAACGCTCAAGCAGATGCTGGACGGCGAGATCGACACCCTGCATTTCGACGAAGCCTGGCTGCCCCACGCCACCTTCCATGATTTTTACCGCGACATGCATGCCATCGGCAAGGACCGCCCGCGCTGCAAGGAGTCAATGCTGTTTTCCACCCAGTCCACGCACAAGCTGCTGGCCGGCCTGTCCCAGGCATCGCAGATCCTGATCCAGGACTCCGAAACACGTAAACTTGACCGCGACATCTTCAACGAAGCCTACCTGATGCACACTTCGACCAGTCCGCAGTACGCCATCATCGCTTCCTGCGACGTGGCGGCGGCGATGATGGAACCGCCCGGCGGCACCGCGCTGGTGGAGGAATCCATTCTGGAAGCGCTGGACTTCCGCCGCGCCATGCGCAAGGTGGACGAAGAGTTCGGCGATTCCTGGTGGTTCAAGATATGGGGTCCGGAACACCTGGCCGAGGAAGGCATCGGCGAGCGCGACGACTGGATGCTGCGCGCGGGCGAACGCTGGCACGGCTTCGGCAACCTTGCACCGGGCTTCAACATGCTCGACCCGATCAAGTCCACCGTCATCACGCCGGGACTCGACGTGGACGGCGATTTCGCCGACTCCGGCATTCCCGCCGCCATTGTCACCAAATACCTGGCCGAACACGGCGTGATCGTGGAAAAGACCAGCCTGTACTCCTTCTTCATCATGTTCACCATCGGCATCACCAAGGGTCGCTGGAACACCATGCTGACCGAGTTGCAGCAGTTCAAGGACGACTACGACCGCAACCAGCCGTTGTGGCGCGTATTGCCGGAATTCGTCGCCAAGCATCCGCGCTACGAGCGCATGGGACTGAGGGATCTCTCCGACAACATCCATGGCATCTACAAGGCCAACGATGTGGCGCGACTCACCACCGAAATGTACCTGTCCGACATGGTGCCAGCGATGAAGCCCACGGACGCCTTCGCCAAAATGGCGCATCGGGAGATCGACCGGGTCGAGATCGACGACCTGACCGGTCGCGTCACCAGCGTGTTGCTCACCCCTTATCCCCCCGGAATCCCGCTGCTGATTCCGGGAGAACGCTTCAATGAAACCATTGTGCGCTACCTGAAATTCGCGCGCGATTTCAATGAGAAATTTCCCGGTTTCGAAACCGACATCCACGGCTTGGTGCGGGAAGAAGTGGATGGGAAGAAACGCTACTACGTGGATTGCGTGAAGCATGATTAAAGCGGGTTGGCGGCTTCCTCATCGCACGAAACCCGCTTATTCCGGAATCAGGCTGCCCCCACCGTTCAAGGCATAGGTCGCGCCGCCGAGCCACCCGTTTGTGGCAAGGCTCGAATCATAATAAACATTGCGGCCGTTGCTATTGATGTTGGCAAGCGCATCGCTGCCAGTCCCATCGGTCTCGGTCAGGCCGGTCAGGTGCGAAGTCGCGGTTACGTTCCAGGTGCTGGTCGAATCGAGCGTCAGTGCGGCGGACTCGATATAGCCGGTGAGGGTCGTGCCATTCTTCAGGGTGGCGGAGATCGAGCTGGTACTATCCGAAATCAGCGAGCCGGTCAGGGTTTCACCGTCTGCCGTGAAGGTTGCAAAGCCGTAATTCACGGCATTGACGATGAAGCCGGTGCTTGCGCTGAGCGTGACAGCCCCCTTTACGGTAATCGACGCGGTCGTGCCACTGACCAGGAAGGCATCGCCGCCCTGAGCGGCAATCGAGCCACCGTTGATGGTCGCGGTGGCGGCATAAGTATCCGACGTCGAGTTGTAGGCGATGAGCCCGCTTTTTGCACTCGTCAGGCTGGTGTTATTCAGGGTGATGCTGCCATCCCTGTCCAGCAATGCACCGTAATACGCGGATGATATGATCGAGGCATTCGAAACCGTAACCACGCCCGTTGAATAAATGCCCGCCGCCACGGCCCCCGAAGCGGTAATAATTCCGCCGTCGACGCTGACCGTGCCACTGCCGTAGTCCGTCGCAATAACCGAACTGTAATCCCCGGTTGTCGTGACCGTCACATCGGTAAGTTTTATCGAACCGCTATAGGTTGCATCAACACCGTGGGCATATTGTCCGGCGGTTTTGATCGTGCCATTGGACATAATAATTGACGTTCCGGAACTGGTCGCGAACAGGCCGTTGGCGCCTGTTCCGCTGGTAGTCACCGTGGAATTCGAGATCGTGATCGTGCTGGCGGAATCCGCCAATATGCCGGCGTTGAGGCCGTATTTGCTGCTTTTTTCGGAATCTGAAGTTTCGCCCGTGGTCGTGATCGTCGAATCCGAAAGGGTGAAGATGCCCGAATCGGTGACATAGACACCGGACTCATCAGTGTTCGAGGCGGAATAGGTCTGATGGGTCTCGGTATTCGTTTCTCCGCTCTGGTAGTACGCGGCCTTGTCCGTAGCAGCTCCAAGATCGCAACCGGAGAGGAGGGGCAGGATGACGCAAATGCTCGAAATCGTCATGCCTGCCCAGCGATGCGTTATAAGTAAATTCATATATATTTTTCCTTCAGGAGATGGTTGTTGTTTACCAGTTGCATTTCGGTTCATTCGTGACGCTCATGTTCTCCAGCACGGTTTATGGGCGGCAAGTCTTGCCGTGCCCTCCGCTTTTCCAGCAGCTTGCGCTGCTCCGGCGTCAGGATCTGGTAGATCTGGTTGTCGATGCGGGCTTGCATCTGCGCCATCCTTGCCATGGCCTGGGCATCGGTTTCTGCAAGCGCCTTCGCTTTTTCCTCGCTGTATTCGCGCGACATGGCGAGATGGTGCAATTCCATTTGCGACCTGTGAATGGTTTTTGCCTGGTTGCGCATGGCTGGCGCCACGGCATGCATCAGGTCGAAAATTTTGTCGTGCTGGGCTTCGCCGAGATTCAGGCCATGCAGGAAGGGGGGCGGCGGTGCCTCATCCGGCATGCCGGGCATGCCAACGGGTCCCATCGGGTAGCAGCAATGAGGCATGTCAACCAGGTTCGGTTGGGCCTCAACCGGCACGGCAAGTGCAAGACTCCCCGCCAGCATGAAATGAGCGAAGATGCGGTTACGGTTCTTCATTCATGATTCCTTTCTAGGTTCAATGGTTAAACCCCGTTTGCGCCTTGTCCGGGCTGATTTTGCCCAGGCGGAGAGACTGCTGGGGTGGTGCTTTTTTGCCGTTATTGGGCCGGCCTGGAACGCCCATGCCCTGACGGATTTCCCGTTGGCGGATTTCAACGATCAGTAACTCCTGAAAACTGCCGTCGTTGGCGCGAAACGCGAGGTCGAACTGTTCCGCTGCGGCGCCGGAGTTCCCTTGTGCCGCATGGAATTCACCCTGGTGGTAATGCAGTTTTAATTTTTTCCCCAACGCTGCATTGGCTTCAGCGGCAAGCTGGTGCAAAGAGGCATCGTTGCGCCGCTGGGTTAGCTGCGCCTCGGCAAAGCTCGCGGCCTCCTTATATTTACTGTCCAGAATCAGGGTGCGCGGATAGTCATAAATTAGCTGGAGGTGGTCGGGGTAGTTCGCCAATGCCGTCCGGTAACGCTTCAGCGCGGCTTCCAGCATTCCGGATTCCTGCAGCGCAATGGCGGCCAGCGATTCGAACATCGGATGATGCAAACCGTCCAGTTCCAGAGCCGCCACTTGTTTCAAAGCTTCCGGGTATTCCTTGTTGCGCACTAGAGCGGCGGCGTAACCGTAACGCGCGGCGTTGCGATTCAGGTGGCGTCCCTCTTTCAGTTCGGCATTGAAACGCGCGACTGCGATTTCCGGCTCGCCTTCGTAGCTGCGCAACAGGGCGCGTACCAGATGGAAATCCAGGTTGTCCTGAATTTGCCGGTAGGGCAGGTTGCCGACGCGGTCTTGGGCTTCGGCGATACGTTCCGTGGTCAGGGGGTGGGTGAGCAGGTAGGCCGGCGTCCCGGTTTCCTGGGTTCGAGATTGGCGCTGCAAATGTTCAAAGAACACGGATATTGCGTGAACATCAAAGCCGGCCTGGCTGAGCAGGCGGAAGCCGAGCCGGTCCGCTTCCAGTTCGTGTTCGCGGGTGAAGTCGATTTGCTGCTGCTGTTGCACTGCGCTAAGTCCGGCTATTGCCGCGGAGGCGGCCTGCCCGTTACCGCTACCCGCGGCGAGAATGGTGGCGGCCAGGACAGCGAGGGAAGTGAGATTGGATCCCGATTGGGAGGCCATCAGGCGGGCGATGTGATGCTGGCTCACGTGGGTGATTTCGTGGGCCAGCACCGAGGCCAGTTCGCTCTCGCTTTCCGTAGTCAAAATCAGTCCGGTGTTCACGCCGATATACCCGCCAGGAAGCGCGAAGGCGTTGATTTCACTGGAAGGGACGGCAAAAAATTCGAATTTTCCGCTGATTTGCGCGTCGGCAGCGACCAGGCGCTGGCCCAGGCGATTGAGATAGGCGTTGACCTCGGGGTCATTGAAGTAAGCGCCCGAGGCGCGCACTTTCTGCATGGTTTGCGCGCCCAGCTGTCTTTCGGCTCGGGGCGACATAACCCCTTCGGATGAATCGCCCAAATCAGGAAGCTGGACGCCTATGGCCGGTAGCGGCGCGGTCGCAAGAATTGCCAGAATCGCGAGCATGCGAATGTAGCCCAGAACGGGAGTGGAAACGTGGTCGTGAAGCCTTGCGATCAGGAGCATGATTTCTTGAATTTATGGTTAGGGAACCACTGATTTAGGGCGTGTTAACACGCCCTAATCGGGCCGGACTGTCCGGACCGTTTGGCTATTATTGGCGAGCGTCCTGTAAATGCGGGTTATGGTGTTGTAAAGTTTGGTAAAGGCGCTTAGCCCACCAACGCTGGCGCCATAAAAAAGGGCCGGTCGCTGCCGGCCCTTGCCCAGTGGGTTCCGGCGTTACGCGGAAACGGAGATGGTTCCTGAAGATGAGGTCTGGCTCGAACCTTGCCCGGAGACGCTGTAGGCGTGCATCAGTTGCATGATGCGTTTCATGATTTCGGCCTCGGTATTCGTGCTGCTGGATGAATCGGTCGAGGTCGAGGTCGAAGCGGTGGTGCTGGTCTGGCTCGACTTGTCGAAGGTCATGGCTTCCTGCATGCTGACCTTGCCATCTTGATTCGTGTCCGCCTTTTCGAAGTTTTTCACCAGGTTCGTCAGCTTGCTATCGGTGGAGCCAGTTTCCTTCGAGATACTGGTGAGCTGATCCTTGGTGAGGCCATCACCACTATCACTCTTCCCACTGGACGGAGGAGGGGGCGGAGGCATGCTGCCCATACCTTGCATACCGCCCATGCCTTGACCTCCTTTCTCGCTCGTGCGCATGCTGTTGAACTGGCTGTCCAACTGCTCCGCCATTTTGGTCATGCTGTCGGACATCTCCTGTTTGGTGACCTTGCCATCGCCATCGCCGTCCAGTTGCTTGAAAACCTCGTCAACGCTGGCTGCATTGCCCGAGTTGCTGGAACTCGAAATCTGGTCGAAGGCGGATTGAAGATCGCTTTTCTCGATGTAGCCCTGATTCTTGCTGTCCAGTTTCGAGAATAAGTTGCTTGCCATCTGCGATGCAAGCGAACTGCTTCCAATGTTGCTTATCATGATTGACTCCTTGTCGTTGCGTTGGTTGAAATTGAAGGACGATTCGTTAAATAACGGGGTGCCACTACATCGTCCTGCGTGCCATACAAACTAGCCGAAGCTTGGCTATGCCGATAGCCGGCATGGTTGTATATGCAATTTATCGGCCAAATTGGCCGCGACTTAGCGGCTGTTTGTGTTAAGCAAGGTAAAGTTGTGTTAAGGATATTTTCCGGGTGGCGTATTTCTCCTGGCGGGCGTGGCCGGCATGGCGCTCCAGGCCAGATATATATGCGTAATTCAAGGGCGGGCGGCAATTATTGCCGTCGCTGGGAAACGCTTTTGCCAGCGACGTTTCAGGTAAATATTTTTCCCGGCTTGTGCTCCGGAATCCCTGGTCGATGGCAGATCTTGCCGCAGGACATACAAGGCAGACCTCCTCAAAGTCTGTAAATTTGTGTAAATCCGGGCTGCCGGCACTGTCCCCTGTGGCGGCGCTTCGCTATCATCATCCAATTATGTTGAATGGCGGCGCGCGTACTGCAATGAGCAAGGTTCTACTGGTGGATGATGACGTCGAGCTGGTCGAGATGCTCAAGGAATATCTGGAGCAGGAGGGGTTCGAGGTGTCGGCGGTCCATGACGGTGAGACGGGGGTGGCCGAAGCCCTGTCCGGCCAGTATGCAATCGCCGTGCTGGATGTGATGATGCCGCGCCTGAGCGGCGTGGAGGCATTGCGATGCATCCGCATGAAAAGCACCCTGGCGGTGATCATGCTCACTGCCAGGGGCGACGACACGGACCGCATAGTCGGCCTTGAGCTCGGTGCCGATGATTATGTGCCCAAACCCTGCACCCCCCGGGAACTGACCGCCCGCATCCGTGCCATTCTGCGGCGCACCCAGGGCGCTCAGGCCGATAACGAGCCGATGACGCTGGTTGTAGGCGCATTGGTCATGTGGACGGGCCAGCGCCGCGCGGAGTGGGCGGGGAAGCCGCTGGACCTGACCAGCACCGAGTACAGCTTGCTGGAAGTACTGGCCCGCGAGGCGGGACGGACGGTCAACAAAAGCGCCTTGTCCGAGAAGGGGCTGGGCCGCCCGCTGGCGCGCTTCGACCGTAGTATCGACGTGCATCTGAGCAGCATCCGCCACAAGCTGGGCTCGCTGCCGGACGGCCGCTCCTGCATCCAGACCGTTTACCGTCTGGGTTACCAGCTCATCAGGGAGTGATTGCGTGGGGCGGCTATTCTGGAAGTTTTTCTTTTTCATCTGGCTGGCGCAGCTCACGACCATTCTGGCGATCAGCACCGCGTTTTGGCTGGAACACAGCGCACAGGACAAAAGGCGGGATGGCATGGGCGGAAACCCGCCCGTCGGCATGTTGCTCGAATCCGCTGCCGCCACGCTGCAATATGGCGGCGCCGGCGCTTTGCGCGGCTTTCTCGGGAACCGGATGCAAGCGCGGATTTATGCCGTTGACGAGCAAAACCGGGAACTCCTGGGGCGAAGTTTTGCTCCAGCCATGCTCGAGCAGGCGAGGCGAATGCTGGAAGCGAACCCCGCCGCGCCTGCCGTGCGAAAAGTGCAGGGCCCGGATGGACATGCCTATATTCTGTTTTTATCTTTTCCGGACTTTCGGCCTGAGGGAGGATCTCGCCCCCCCGGGCCGCCTCCTCAACCTGGCGGCCCTCCCCGCCCGGGAGAGTTCTTTTTCCCCATCGTGCCTCTTGTGGCGACGCTGTTGGCCAGCCTGATTTTTGCGGCACTGCTGGCATGGTATTTTTCGAAACCGATCCGCAGCCTGCGCTCTGCCTTTGAAGCCGTGGTTGGCGGAAATCTGGCGGTGCGGCTTGGCCCCGCCATGGGCAAGCGCCGCGATGAACTGGCTGATCTTGGCCACAATTTCGACCGCATGGCAAGCCATCTGAAGGCCTTGATCGATGGCCAGCGACGGTTGCTGCACGACGTTTCGCACGAACTGCGCTCCCCCCTGGCCAGATTGCAGGCGGCGATTGGCTTGTTGCGCCAACAACCGGAGAAGCTGGAATCTTCCCTGGCGCGCATCGAGCGCGAAAGCGTGCGCATGGACAAGCTGGTGGGCGAGCTATTGACCATTTCCCGGCTGAAAGCCGGCGTGATGAGCGCGACGGAAGAAGAGTTCAATATGGACGAACTTGTTTCCGGTATTGTTTCGGATGCCCGTTTTGAGGCTGAAACGAGGGGGGGCATGGTGGATTTTTCCGGGTGCGGCGAAGTGCTGGTCAGCGGTTGCGCTGAATTACTGCATCGCGCGATAGAGAATGTGGTGCGTAATGCGGTGAGGCATACCCCGGATGGCGGCAAGGTGAGCGTGGAAATTCACCATGATTTCAACGGGGACGAGTTGCGGATTGCTGTCCTCGATCAAGGCCCCGGCGTCCCCGATAACGAGCTGAGTGAAATCTTCGAGCCGTTTTTTCGCGGCACCGGTACGAACCATATCGATGGCCATGGCTTGGGCTTGGCCATTGCACGGAGCGTCATGGAAATTCATGGTGGAACTATAAGCGCGTCAAATCGCATGGATGGTGGGCTGTGCGTCGAAATCACGATGCCTGTCAAGCAGGTTTGCGCCAATTCATGATCCATTTTCCTGATCTCGCCGGATGCCGCAATTTCATGCCGGTGGTTTCACAAGTCCGTAACAATCCCCGGTTAAAGTGCGCTGCTGCCTAACCATTTCTTCAGGGGATAATTACGATGAAGCGAAAATTACTGGTCATGGCCGTTGCCTCGCTGTTCGCGCTGGCCGGCTGTGACACCGACTCGAGCACGAACGAAACAACGCCAAAAAACGTCATTTTCTTTCTGGGTGATGGCATGGGCTTGCCGGTGATGACCGCGGCACGCATCTATGCCGTGGGCGAAGACGGTTCCCTTACCATGGACACGCTGCCGGAAACCGGCTTCGTGCGCACCTTCTCCAACGATTCCCAGGTCACCGACAGCGCGCCTTCCATGTCGGCCTACATGACCGGCGTAAAAATGAACAACGAAGTGCTGTCCATGACGCCGGACACGATATACCAGGGCACGACGGGAAAGCCCGTCACCACCTTCCTGGAACTGGCTGAAGCAGCGGGCTGGTCTACGGGCGTGGTCACCACCACCCGCGTCACCCATGCCACGCCCGCTGCAACTTATGCCCATATCAATGACCGCGACAAGGAGAATGACATCGCGGCCATGGCCGTGCCTGGTGGTGCGGGCTACAACACGGCACTGGGAAATGGCCTGGAAGTGATCTTCGGCGGCGGCTGCGCCTATTTTTACCCCACCGCCGCCACCTGCGCCGGTAAAGCCGGAAAGCGCACCGATAGCCGCAACCTGATTAATGAATTCAAGGCCAAGGGTTACGCGGTGGCAGAAAGCCGTGCCGCTTTCGATGCCATCGATCCCGCCAAGACAAGTCAGGCCGTCGCGCTGTTCACCAGTAGCCACATGAGCTACGACCTGGATCGCAGTGCTTCCGCCGAGCCCAGCCTGGCGGAAATGACCGTCAAGGCAATGGATATTTTGTCCAGGAACAGCAAGGGCTATTTCCTCATGGTGGAGGGCGGCCGTATCGACCATGCGCTGCATGAAACCAACGCCGCGCGCGCATTGCAGGATACCGTTGCATTTGACAATGCCATCAAGGCGGCGCTGGACAAGGCCAAACTGACCGACCCGACGCTTAAAAACACGCTCATCGTGGTAACGGCTGACCATGACCACACCATGATCCTGAATGGATACGCCAAGCGCACCGGCGCCACCACCTCCTCCAGCCCGGGCGTACTCGGTCTGGCCAAGAGCTACGCCACCGGTGCCAATCTGCTGGACGCAGATGGCGTGCCCTACACCATTCTCGGCTTCGGCAACGGCGAAAACCGTGTTCAGGGGGCGCGTAGCTCGGCAGTCGCTCTGACCGACACCGTGGCGGGCGGCAAGGATTATCACCAGGAAGCGGCAATCCGTACCACGGCCGGCAACGAAACCCATGGCGGGACCGACGTGGCCATCATGGCCCAGGGCATGGGTTCCGACCAGTTCTACGGCTTTATGGACAACACCAAGGTATTTTCCCTGCTGCGCAAGGCCAGCGGCCTGTAATCAGGCCAGGATCAATTCAGGAGAACAGACATGACAAGCAGAATGAACAAGGCCGTGCTCGCCGCGCTGGTTGCAGCGTCGCTGACCGGCACGGCGCACGCCGCCGGCGAGGCAAAGAACGTGATTTTCTTCCTGGGTGACGGCATGGGCGCCACCACGGTGACCGCGGCCCGCATCTACAAATACGGCGAGGCCGGAATGCTGAACATGGAAAAGCTGGAGCGCACCGCGCGCATCAAGACCTTTTCCAACGATGCCCAAACCACCGATAGCGCGCCATCCATGTCGGCCTACATGACCGGTGTGAAGATGAACAACGAGGTTATTTCCATGAGCGCCAATACCTTGGCGGTGGCGCCTGGCAAGGATGGCGCCGGAAACAATACCAAAAACAACTGCCTGGCCGGCAATGGTTCATCGGTCAGCACGCTTCTGGAATTGGCCAAGGCACGCGGCAAGGCGGTAGGGGCCGTAACCACGACCGAGGTGACCCACGCCACCCCGGCCGCCACTTATGCCCACATCTGCCACCGCGATGCGCAGTATGACATCGCCGTCCAGGCGGCGCCCGGCGGCAGCGGTTACAACGCCGCAATGGGCGATGGCCTCAACGTGTTGTTCGGCGGCGGCGCTAACCATTTCACTCCCTATGATGCAGCGGCAAACCCCAAGGGGCGTGCCGATGGCCGCAACCTGGTGAATGAAATGGTCTCCAAGGGTTACGTCTACGCCTCCAGCAAGGCCGAGTTCGACGCCATTCCGGCCGGCGCGGGCAAGGTTCTGGGCCTGTTCAGCGCTTCCAGCCACATGAGCTACGAACTGGACCGCGATCCCGCCAAGCAGCCCAGCCTGTCGGAAATGACCTCCAAGGCCATCGACATCCTGTCCCAGGACCCTGACGGCTATGTCCTGATGGTGGAAGGCGGCCGCATCGACCACGCCCTGCATGGCACCAATGCCAAGCGGGTGATGGAAGACACCATCGCTTTCGACGATGCGATCAAGGTCGCGCTGGCCAAGGTGGATTTGAGCAAGACCCTGATCGTGGTCACCGCCGACCACGATCACACCATGGTGATCAACGGCTACGCCAAAAAAGGCAATCCGATTCTCGATATCTCCCGCAGCTATCGCGACGGACAGCCGAACAAGGATGCTGATGGGAATACCTACACCACGCTGGCTTTCGGCAACGGCCCCAACCGTCCCGGTGTGCGCACCAGCGTGGATAGCGCCACCGCCCTCGGCAAAGACTATCTGCAAGAATCAGCCATCAGGCTCTCCAGCGAAACCCATGGCGGCGCGGACGTGATGCTGATGGCCGGTGGCGCCGGCGCCAGCCGTTTCAAGGGGACCATGGACAATACACGCGTATTCCCCTTGCTGACGGAAGCGCTCGGCTTCTGATCCGATTTGTTATTCCCTTGTCGCCTTGGACTGGCAACGGTCCAGGGCGGATTTTATTGTGAGCAAAGAATGAAAAGATTATTACTCTTGTTGGTATTTTTATTGCCGCTCTCCGCCAGTTCGGCGTCCCTTGATAAGGGACGGAAGGATCTCGCTGCTATCCTGACCCACGAGTCCCACGTGCTCACGGCGGAAGGCGTCAGCAAGGACACGCGCTACCAGGAACGATTCATACGCAAAAATGAGCATGTCTGGGCAGAACGCATCGTGCCGGATAAGGTTCAGGCCGAAGCTGAAAAACCTGGTGCCAGGGAAGGGCACAAGCACGATTTCAATTTCAATCTTGCCGCCAAGCATATCGTCAAGGATGTCAATGGGATTCCGGCCATTTCTTTCGTGAACCGGCATGACAAGCTTGTCGTCGCGGTAGGCAAGGAAGAGTATCAGTCCATCGGGTTTGACGGTTCATGGGAAAGTGCTTACCATCTCGTCAGCCCGGCGCTGGTGCGGAAGCTCGCCTTGAGCGGGGCGCCCAGCCCCGTTGCCAATGCACGTTGGTACGAGAAAAATGACAAGGACGATTTTTTCCGCGTATTGTGGGCGGAAGATCTGGAACTGCCGCTGGTGATCGAATCCGGCGCCAGAAATGGTGTCCGCCATAACAAGGTGACTGCAAAAATCGTGGCCTTACCCCAGGCCGCCGTCCTACCATGGGTGAATCTGCAAAATTTTGAGCATAAAGACTACAACGATCTCCTTGACTGAAATGCCCGCCAAGGCCGCGCGCGGTTTCCTGTGCCTGACACGAGAATTCACTCGCAACGGCGGTTATCAATAAATGGCGCAAAAAATTTCCGCTCTGCTGCGGAACCGCTGGACGGTCCTGCTCAATCTCGCGCTGGTGATCCTGTTGTGCTGGCAGCTCGCCCATTGGACCTGGGTGTTTCTTGCCCCGGCACAAACCCGCCCCACGGCATCGCAGTCCATTGCTGACGTCGGACACGCGTCGGAAACGGTGCGTTCCGCTCACCTGTTTGGTTTAACTAAGGTGGACCATAACGCAGAGGCCGGAGCGGCGACTGCGCTCAATCTCAAACTGAATGGTGTATTCGCAGCCACCGGAAAGATGCCGGCCGTCGCCATCATCAAGGTAGAGACCCGGGCGGACCTGCCATTCATGGTTGGTGATACGGTATTACCCGGCGTCAGCTTGCAACAAGTCAGGCCGGACCATGTCATATTGCGCCGATCAGGCGTGACGGAGCGTCTCGACCTGGAGCAGAAAGCGCCGCACCTGGGTGCCCAGGTGGGGGCGGTGCAGCTCAACATAAGTTCGGACGGCGCGGGAAAATACAGCCTCACAAAAAACGAATTGAGCAAGCTGTTGTCCGACCCCCGGCAACTGGCCAATACCGGAAAGGTCAGGGCTGTCCCGGGCCAGGGCGTGACTGTCGAGGAAACCGGGGCGGGGAGCTTGATCGATAAGCTCGGCCTGCAAAAGGGGGATGTGATTCGCTCGGTCAACAACAGGCCCGTTGAACAGGCGGCGGATCTGCTGCAAGGATATCGGGAGCAGTTGAATCAGGGCGGCGTGATCAAGGTGCAAGGCACCCGCAACGGCCAGTCGTTCGAATACAATTACACCCTACGTTAAAAAAACCGGACAGATATGAGTTTCCTCAACCGCACTTCATGGCTTCCCCTCTGCCTGCTGCTCTGCTTCTTGTGGTCGGGCGCGGTGCGGGCTACGACGGAAGAAACCGTGACGCTGAACTTCGTCAACGCCGAGATCGACTCCGTGGTCAAGGCGGTGGGCATGATTTCGGGCAAGAATTTCATCATCGATCCGCGCGTCAAGGGCACGGTCAATATCGTTTCCTCCAAACCCGTGGCGCGCGACATGACTTACCAGATCTTGCTCTCGGCCTTGCGCTTGCAGGGCTTTGCCGCCATCGAGGCCGGCGGCGTGACCAAGATCATTCCCGAAGCGGATGCGAAACAGAATTTCAGCGTCACCGGCGGCAAGGATATCAAGGCCTCAGGAGACAGGATCGTGACCCAGGTCTACCCGCTGCAACATGAATCGGCAACCCAGCTGGTACCCATCCTGCGGCCGCTGATTACGCCCAACAACAGCATTTCAGCCTACGCCAACACCAATACCCTGGTCATCACCGATTACGCCGACAACATCAAGCGCATCAACCGGATCATCGAATCCATCGACCAGCCCAATTACGGCGAGGTCACGGTCATCAAGTTGCAGTATGTTTCGGCGCTGGACATGGCGCAAACGCTGAACCGCCTGCTGAGCGATGCGCCAGCTGGAACGGGAGGCGCGCAACAAGCCGCAACCGCTGGCGCGGATTCCGGACAGAAATTCGTGGTGGTTGCGGACGTGCGTTCCAACAGCCTGTTGCTGCGTTCCGATAACCCGGCGCGCATCGCCCGTGCACGCAGCCTGGCGGCGCAACTGGACGTACCCGGCAGCCAGACCGGCAATATCCATGTGATTTATCTGCGCAACGCGGAAGCGACGAAGCTGGCGGAAACCCTGCGCGCCATCGTTTCCGGCGAGACCCGCTCCGTCCAGTCGCCCGCAGCCATGACGCCGGCAGGCCAGACCGGGGCGAGCCAGTCCGCCACCCCGAGCGTGGCGAGCAACCCGGGCTCGATCATCCAGGCCGATCCGCAAACCAACTCCCTCATCATCACCGCGCCGGACAACGTCTACAACACCTTGCGCGCGGTGATCGACAAGCTCGATGCGCGCCGGGCGCAGGTGTTCGTCGAGGCGCTGATCGTGGAAGTCACGATGGATAAAGCCGCCGAATTCGGCATCCAGTGGCAATCGCCCATCGGCGGCAGCAGCGACAGGAGCGTGGTGGTGGGCGGCACCAATTTCGGCACCAACGGCAACAACATCGCCAACCTCACCACCGGCACGGTGTTGCCCGGTGCCGGGTTCAATATCGGCCTGCTGCAGAAATTTACTGTCGGCGGCAAGGAATACGTTGGACTAGCCGCGCTGGTTCGGGCGCTGGAGTCGGACGTCAATGCCAACATTCTCTCCACGCCCAACCTGCTCACGCTGGACAACGAGGAAGCCAAGATCGTGATCGGCAAGAATGTGCCCTTCATCACCGGCAGCTACGCCCAGTCCGCGGGCACCACGGCCAGCGGGGCGGCGGTCAACCCGTTCCAGACCATCGAGCGCAAGGATGTCGGCCTGACGCTGAAAGTGAAACCGCAGGTGGCGGAAGGCGGCTCGGTGAAGATGCAGATCTACCAGGAGGCTTCCTCGCTGCAGGACACCACCAACGCCGCCGGGGTAATCACCAACAAGCGCTCCATCGAATCCACGGTGCTGGTGGACGACGGCCAGATCATCGTGCTGGGCGGGTTGATCCAGGACGACGTGCAGGACGGCACGGACAAAGTGCCCGGCCTGGGCGATCTCCCCCTGGTCGGAAACCTGTTCAAATACGGCACCCGCAAGCACGTCAAAACCAACCTGATGGTGTTCCTGCGTCCGCAGGTGCTGCGCAACGCCAATGCCGCCGCGGTGTTGACCGGAGACCGCTACGACTATATCCGCAACGAACAGACACTCTCGGCCACCAAGTCGCATTTGTTCCTGCCCGCCGCGCCGACGCCCGTGTTGCCTGACATGAAGGCGCCGCAAGAGCCCGCCAAGCCGTAACATGAACGCATCTTCCGGGATTCGCGCGCTTCACCCCGACCCGCACTGGGCCAGGCTGCTGCCTTACCACATCGCCAAGAACCGGGGTGTCATCGTGGCCCGGCATGGCGCGGCCGGATTCGAAGTGCTGGTGCGCGAGGATGCGCGGGCCGAGGCGCTGGCCGAGGCGCGCCGGGTGCTGGGAGCGCCGCTGCTGCCGCAACTGGTCAGCCATGCCGACTTCGAGCGCTGCCTGGAACAGGCCTATGCGCGCGGCGATAACCATGCCGCCCAGCTCATGGACGACATGTCGCAGGACGTGGACTTGCAGCAACTCGCGCAGGAAATGCCCATCGTCGCCGACCTGCTGGAAATCGAGGACGACGCCCCGATCATCCGCCTCATCAACGCGCTGCTCACCCAGGCCTTGCGCGAAGGCGCCTCGGACATCCACGTCGAGGCCTTCGAGACCCGCTCCGTGGTGCGCTTCCGCGTCGACGGCGTGCTGCGCGATATGCTCGAACCGCAACGCGCGCTGCACGCGGCCATCGTGTCGCGCATCAAGATCATGGCCAGCCTCGACATCGCGGAAAAACGCTTGCCCCAGGACGGCCGCATCACGCTGCGCCTGGGCGGCCGGCCGGTGGACGTGCGCGTCTCCACACTGCCGTCGGCGCACGGCGAACGGGTGGTGCTGCGCCTCCTGGACAAGCAGGCGGGACGGCTGGAGCTGGCTCGGCTCGGCATGAGTGTGGGCACCTTGCAGGAACTGGATCGCCTGATTCACCAGCCCCACGGCATCGTGCTGGTCACCGGCCCCACCGGCTCGGGCAAGACCACCACGCTGTACGCCGCGCTGTCGCGGCTCGACACCAAGCTGCTCAACATCATGACGGTGGAAGACCCGGTCGAGTACGACCTCGACGGCGTGGCCCAGACCCAGGTCAACCCGCGCATCGACATGAGCTTCGCCCGCGCGCTGCGCTCCATCCTGCGCCAGGACCCGGACATCGTGATGATCGGCGAAATCCGCGACCTGGAAACGGCGCAGATCGCGGTGCAGGCTTCCCTCACCGGACACCTGGTGCTCGCCACGCTGCATACCAACGATGCGCCCAGCGCCGTGACGCGCCTGATCGACATGGGCGTCGAACCCTACCTGCTGGCGTCCAGCATGCTGGGAATACTGGCCCAGCGCCTGGTGCGCCGCCTGTGCCCGGAATGCCGCAAGCCCTACACCCCAGGCGCGGCCGACCTGGAAAAGCTGGGGCTGAGCGGCGACCCCGCCGCCACCCCGTTCTATGCCGCAAACGGCTGCCCAGCCTGCAATTTCACCGGCTACCTCGGGCGCACCGGCATCTACGAACTGCTCAGCGTCGACGACGACCTGCGCCGCATGGTCCACGACGGGGCCACCGAGCAGTCGATGCGCGAATACGCCCAGAGCCACGGCATGGTCAACCTGCGCCAGGACAGCGCGCGTTATGTCGCCAGAGGCGAGACTTCGCTGGAAGAGGCGTTGCGGGTGACCAAGGATTGAGTAGGTGATGGTTGGACCTTGAACTGCCGCAGTGGTGAATTGACAATCTTGTTTGGCATGCATGCATTCAATGTATATGGCACCCATTGGAGGGAATATGGCGATCAGCACAGTTTTTAATAACAACCGCACTCAGGCAGTTCGTCTGCCTGCCGAGATGCGTTTTCCCGACTCAGTCAAAAAGGTGGAAGTCTGTGTGGCGGGCCAGGAGCGGATTATCGCGCCTGCGGAGTCGGCTTGGGATAGCTTCTTTCTCGGCGCGATGACTGTCACCGAGGATTTCATGGCCGAGCGTGCAAGCCAGTTTCAGGCCGAGCGGAATATAAATCGTGTCTGACCCCATAGATACACCGCCAGACGAAAGAGGCGGATAGCTGGGTCTACGGGAGGCGAAACCTGTTCTCCACTCTACCCATTGATTGTTAGCTACACGTTAAGACATTAACTTATGTGCATACCAATGGAATTACCAACCATGGAACCAAAAGATTACTTTTATGCATTCGGTATTATCGCTACTGCAATTATCGGCATATGGAACGCGTTTAACCATATCAAGACAAATAAGAAAACTGCATTTATTAACACAGTGACAAGTGAAAGAGTGAAGTGGCTAGACAAATTAAGACACAACATATCGAGCTTTGCGGGCACGACACACACATGGACTAGGGAACTTCACAAGACACCTGAAGAAGAAACCAAGCTTCTCAGCGAAATCGACAAGCTAAGGTATCTAATAAGGTTGCAGCTAAACCCCAAGGATATTGACGGCAAGCCCAACACAGATAAGCGTATCGAATTACTTATTACAAAAATCCCAGACTTAACGCATATAAGCCAAAGAGATGAATTAGACAAAGCTCTAAACGAGCTCATAGTCGACAGTCAGGAACTACTGAAAAACGAATGGGAGAAAGTCAAACTTGAAGCGAAAAATGGAGACCTTAAAGATGTCTAACCTTACGCTCAAGTTCGCTCCCTCTGGTCGCTGGGACGCGCCTTCGGCGCGCCCCTTAGCTACACGTTAGAACTCTTCAGCCATGAGCTACAGCCCCGAAGATGCAGCATGGGACGAAGCTTACGAGAGCATGTCTCGTGAGCTGTATCCCGAACACAAAGAACAAGCGATCGCCGAATTCACCAGCGAGCGCCTGCGCTCTTATTATGTTGCACACCCGGAAGTCCTCGTGCCCGCTACCCGAGCGTTTAAAGAAGCGAAGGCGCTTCACGCGAACGGCCATCACAGTGCCGCGTTGGTATTTGCCGCATCGGCTACCGAGTTGTTTCTCAAGTCATCCTTGCTCAGACCGGTCGTCTACGGGCTCGTCCATAACGAATCTCTAGCCGAACTTGTAGTGGCGGCCGCACTCTCGCAAACTGGATTTATGCGGTATGAAAAACTTCTTGCGAAATTGTTTTTGGAACTGGCTGGCGTGGAACTGACCACGCTACGTCGACAACCAGCAGCAAAACCATTACTTCGAGAAGCAGCGGATATTCAGGAACTCCGAAACACTGTAATCCATCAAGGCCAAACAGTTACTCTTGAAGAAGCACAGCACGGAATAGACGTTTCTACAGAGGTTTTCAACCAGGTGCTCGCCGCCGTACTGAGCAACCTCGGACTTTCACTTGAGAAAGGTGGGCGCCTTGCCACCAAAGAAACGTAAATAGGGGACGTAGCCTTGATTAACCGGGATATTTTCCATAACCCTCAGCCCAAAGAGTTCCCAGCTCCCAGAAAACTGCGTGAAGGAACATGACCATGAACATAATGGAAAAGATTGTTGAGGAAATACATACGTTGCCCGAATCCGATGCACGCGAGGTGCTGGATTTTGTTGGCTATCTCAAGGCCAAACGCGCCCAAGCCAGGGTGGACGTTGTAGACATGAGCGAATTTGACCAGTTTGGCGCGGTGTTTGATGGCAAGTTCAACCGGGATGAATGCTATGACCGCAAAGTACTTTGCTGACACCAACATTGTCCTTTGCACCATTTTTATTGCGCCCCACTGAAAGCTGACCACTGATGACTGAAAACTAACCATGTCCGGCTATAAATTCGAAGCCCTGGATTCCGCCGGGCGCTTGCGCAAGGGCGTGCTGGAGGCCGATAACGAGCGCCAGGCGCGCCAGAGCCTGCGCGAGCAGGACATGGTCGCGCTGCAGGTGGAAGCCATGCTGGAAAAGGCCGGCGCAATGCCCGAGCGTAGAGCGTCTGGCTGGCGGCGCGGCCTTTCCTCGGCCCAGCTTTCCTTGCTCACGCGCCAGCTGGCGAACCTGATCGGCGCTGGTCTGACTATTGAGGAAACCCTCAACGCGCTGATCGAGCAGTCCGAAACCGAACGGCTGCGCCAGATCCTGGCCGCGATCCGGGGCCAGGTGCTGTCCGGGCAGGCCTTGTCGAAAGCCATGGAAAGTTTCCCCTACGTGTTCCCGCCTATCTATCTTGCCCTGGTGCGCTCGGGGGAACAGTCGGGGCAACTGAACCAGGTGCTGCAACGCCTCGCCGCCTACATCGAGGAACGCCACGCCTTGCGCCAGAAAATCGTGCTGGCCTTCATTTACCCGGTGGTGCTGACGCTGGTCGCGTTTCTCGTCGTCACCGGCCTGCTCACTTACGTGGTGCCGCAGGTGGTGGCGGTGTTCCGCGACAGCCACCAGACGCTGCCCTGGCTGACCCGCGCGCTGATCGGCGTGAGCGATTTCCTGCGCGCTTCCGGCATTTACTGGCTGGCCGGCCTGGTACTGGCGGCATGGGGCGCGACGCGGGCGTTGCGCAACGAAGCGCTGAGGTTCCGTTTCCATCTCTTCTTGCTGCGCATGCCGCTGCTGGGGCGTTTCGTGCGCGATGCCAACGCCGCGCGCCTGGCCAGCACGCTGGCGATCCTGGCCAACAGCGGCGTGCCGCTGCTGGTCGCGCTGCATGCGGGCGCGGGCGTGGTCACCAGCCTGCCGCTGCGGCGGGCGGTGGAAGAGGCCGCGCGCATGGTGCGCGAAGGCGCGTCGCTGAGCCGTTCGCTGGGACGCGGCAAGCTGTTCCCGCCCGCCATGATCCATCTCATCGCCAGCGGCGAAGCCAGCGGCAAGCTGGGCCAGATGCTCGACCAGTCGGCGACCCAGCAGGGCCAGATGATGCAGCAGCGCTTGGCGGTCCTGACCGGCTTGCTGGAACCGCTGCTGATTCTGGCCATGGGCGCGGTGGTGCTGGTCATCGTGCTGGCGATTTTGATGCCGATATTTGAAATGAATCAATTGATCAAGTGATTTTCTGTCATTGCGAACGCAGTGACCGTGCAAATTTTTGGGAGTATGGAATGAAGCAAAAAGGTTTTACCCTGATCGAAATCATGGTGGTGATCGTGATCCTCGGCATCCTGGCCGCGCTGGTGGTGCCCAAGGTGATGAGCCGTCCCGACGAGGCGCGCATCGTCGCGGCGAAGCAGGACATCGCCTCGCTGGCGCAGGCGCTCAAGCTGTACCGCCTCGATAACCGTAGCTATCCCGCGACCGACCAGGGCCTGGCGGCGCTGGTGCAAAAACCGGCCAGCGCGCCGATTCCGCCCAACTGGAAGGCGGGCGGCTACCTCGACCGCCTGCCGAAAGACCCGTGGGGCCACGATTACCAGTATCTGCAACCCGGGGTGCGCGGAGAAATCGATGTCTTCAGCCTGGGTGCGGACGGTGCACCGGGCGGCGAGGGCAACGATGCCGATATCGGTTCGTGGAATCTGTAAGCGCTTTTCGCCCTCCAGCTTTTTCCCGGCGGGGCGGTTTCACGCTGATCGAGCTGCTGGTGGTGCTGGTCATCCTGGGCGTGGCGGTCGCCATGATAGTCGTGAATTTCGCCCCCGATCCGCGCCAGAACCTCGATATCGAAGCGCAGCGATTGGCGCTGCTGCTTGAGCAGGCGCGCGACGAAGCCATGACCAGCGGCTCCAGCATTGCTTTCAGCGCGGAAGGGCGCGGCTATCGCTTCTGGCAGCGCGAGGTGCAAGCCGTGCCGGATGCCTTGCCGGATAAGGACTGGCCGGGCAAGGCGTGGAAGCCTCACACCGACAGCGAGGTATTTCGTCCGCGCGAACTCCCGCCAACGCTTGCGGTGACGGAGCTGCTCGTCAACCAGCAGCCCGCAGCCCGCATTCTCTTCGCGCCTTCCGGCATGGCGCTGCCGTTTCGCCTCACGCTGGCCTCGGGCCAGTACCGGGTCGCCGTCAGCGGCAATGGTATGGGGCAGATCGCGGTGGAAAAGGCGCCATGAGGCGACGGCAAAAAGGCTTCACGCTGATCGAGGTGCTGGTGGCGCTGGCGATCCTGGCGGTGGCGCTGGCCGCGGCCGCGCGTGCATCGAGCATGTCGCTGTCCGGCAGCGAGAGCCTGAAGCAGCGCCTGCTGGCGGGCTGGGTGGCGCAGAACCGCCTGGCCGAGCACAGCGCGCGCCGTGACTGGCCGGAGACCGGGAGCAAAAGCGGCGAAGCAGCGCAGGGCGGGGAGTCCTGGCGCTGGGAAGAGCGCGTCAGCGCCACGCCCAATGCCTTGTTCCGCCGCATCGAGATCGTGGTTTACCCGGCTTCGCAACCCGAGCATGAAGCGGCACGGCTGGCCGGCTACCTGGTGGCGCCGCAGGCGGGCAAATGAGAAAGAACGGCTTCACGCTGATCGAGTTGCTGGTGGCCCTTGCCATCTTCGCCATCATGGCGCTGGCGGCCTATCGGGGCTTGAGCGTGATGCTCGACGCGCGCCAGCGCCTTGACCTGGAAAACCGCAAGTGGCGCGGCGTGGCGCAGTTTTTTGCGCGACTGGAGAACGATCTGGGCGCCGTGCTGGATAGGCCGGTGCGCGGCAGCGCCGATGTGGTTCTCTCCGCCCTGTCCGGCAAGGCGGTTGCGGTGGCAGAAGATGAGGCGCAGCTTGCCTTCACCCGCAGCGGGTACGGCGCTCAATCCGGCGTGCTGGCCGCCCCGCAGCGGGTGGGCTACCGCCTGCGGGGCGAGACGCTGGAGCTGCTGTCGTGGCAGGTCCTAGATCAGGCGCCGCGCAGTCGCCCGGATGCCGGGCCGGCTTTGCAGGGGGTGACCCGCTTCGAGCTGCGTTATCTCGACCGCAACGGCGGCTGGCAGCAGCAATGGCCCCCCGCCGGGCCGGAAGCCGGGCTGCCGGCGGCGGTGGAGGTCCGGCTCTGGCTGCGCTCGGGCGAGGAAGTGCAGCGGGTGTTCGCGCTGTCATGAGCAGGCTGGGAGAAAAAGGGGCCGCGGTCATCACCGCGATGCTGGTGGTGGCGCTGGCCGCTACTGCCGCCTCGTTCATGATGTGGCAGAATCACCTCTGGCTGCGCCAGGTCGATAATCTGGAGCATCAGGCCCAGGCGCGCTGGATTGCGCGCGCTGCGGTCAGCTGGGGGCGCGCCATACTGGACGAGGACAGCCGCGAAGTGGATCATGGCGGCGAGAAGTGGGCAGTGAGGCTGCCGCCGCTGGATGCCGAGGGCGGGGATGTGACGGGTTCCCTGCGCGATGCGCAGGGAATGATCAACCTCAACAACCTGGTGCGGGACGGAAAAGTCAGCCCGGGCGATCTGGCCCAGTTGCGGCGGCTGATGACGCTGCTGGGGCTTGATCCCGGCCTGCTCAACGCGCTGGTCGACTGGATGGATGCCGACGGCGATGTGACGCTTCCCGGCGGCGCGGAAGACATGCAATACCTGGCGCTCACGCCACCAGCGCGCGCCGCCAACCGCGCCCTGACTGACGTGAGTGAGCTGTACCGGGTGCAGGGCTTCACGCCGGAGATCGTCGAGCGCATGCGGCCGTTCGTGATCGCGCTGCCGGGAACGACGGCCGTCAACGTCAACAGCGCGGGAGCGGAAGTGCTGGCGGCACTGTGCGAAGGGCTGCAACTGGCGGATGCGAAGCTGCTGGTGGAGCGTCGCGGCAGCGGTCATTTCAAGGCCAAGTCGGCGTTCCGCGAGTTGCTGCAGGGTGGGGTCCAGGTGCGCGAGGAGGACTTCAGCGTCAACAGCCGCTACTTTTTTGCCGTGGCGCGCGCCCGCCACGGGCGGGTGCAGGCCGGCTGGCAGGCCTTGCTGGAACGGCCCGCTGAAGGTAAAACGAAAACCGTGTGGTTAAAACCGATCGAGGAATAATCCTAAAAACCGTAATTCAAGCCACAGAGAACACAGAGGTCACAGAGACGATGAAGCGGGTTTCGCCTATTTTACCAATTCACCTAATAGGTAAAGTCAATGTTTATCGCAAGCCATTGTTTTTACTCTGTGAACTCTGTGTTCTCTGTGGCTAACTGAATCTTCAAGGATAATAGTGTTACTGGAAATCCACATCCCGGAAACCTGGACGGCGGCTTCTCCGCAAGCCGGAGAGGACTTGAGCTGGCAGTTGCGCGAAGGGTCGGGCAGGGTCGCACGCTCGGGCCACGCTGCACTCAACGCGCTGCCGCGCGCCGAACATTGCCGTATCGTCCTCCCCGCCGGGCGGGTAACGCTGACCAGCGTGCGGCCGCCATCACACAACCGCAGGAAATTCATGCAGGCGCTGCCCTATGCGGTGGAAGACCGTATCATGGCCGATCCGGAAACGGTGCATGTGGCAGCCGGTCCGTTGCTGGAAAACGGCGAGATGCCGGTGGCGATCGTGGAACGCGCCTGGTTGCGGGCTTTGCTGGAAGCGCTACGCGGGGCCGGCGTCAATCCCGGCCAGGCGGAAGTCGAAACCCTGGTCGCACCCTGGCAGAAAAATACCTGGTCGCTGGTGTGGCGCGGGCATGGCGGTTTTCTGCGTCAAAGCGCGCACGGCGGCTTGGCACTGGATGGCGGCAGCAAGCATGAACCCCCGCCCGGCCTCGGGCTGGCCGTGGCCGAAGCCAAGCCTGCGGCCATCCATCTTTATGCCGACCAGGCGGAAATGCCCGACGGGGTGCAATGGTCGTCGCTGCTGGGGGTTCCGGTCAAGCCGGTCGGGGCTTGGGACCGGGCTGCACCAGAGGCCGGGGGAATCAATCTGCTGCAGGGCGAGTTTGCCCCCGCCGGTCCGATGCGCGACTGGCTGCCGCGCTTGCGCCCGGCGCTGTTGCTGCTCGGGGCGATGGCCGCGTTGCAACTGGCTTTCAGCATCGCCGACTGGGCCATGCTGCGGCACGAAAAACACAAGCTCACGGCAAGCATGGAACAAAGCTTCCGCGCCGCCTTCCCCGAGGCCAAGGTAATCGTGGACGCGCCGCTGCAAATGGGCCGCAACCTGGCGGGCCTGCGCCATGCGGCGGGTCAGGCGGATCGCAACGATTTCCTCCCGCTGCTGGCAAGCGTGGCCCCCTTGCTGGGCGGTGAAGCCCGACAGCAACACCTGGAATACCAGCAGGGGGCGCTGAAAATGAGCCTCACCCTTGCCAATGGCGCCGCGTTCGATGCGCTCAAAACCAGGCTTCCAGCCGTTCCCGGGGCACGCCTGGAAGCCGGAAAGACCATGCCGACCGGCCTGGAAACCACACTGACACTGGGGATGCGGCCATGAAAGAAACCCTGCAAACCTGGTGGCAACAGCTCGCCCCGCGCGAACGGCTGGTAATCGGATGGGGCGCTGCCGGCTTGCTGCTGGCCCTGCTTTACGCCTACCTCTGGCAGCCGCTCGACAGCGAGCGCAACCGGCTTAGGGCCGCCTTGCCGGCGCTGAGAGTGGCCGCCGAGGAGGTGAGAGCCGGCGCGGAGGAAGCCTCCCGGCTCAAGGCATCGGCTGCGCCGGCCACAACCGGGACGGCATTGCAGGCGGCCGTGCAGCAGGCGGCGAGCGAATCGGGCAGCGCCCAGGCGCCTCAATTGAGCCTGCTCGACGAAAGCCGCGTCAGTGCCAACTGGTCCGCCATCTCCTTCGAGGCCTGGACGGCAATGACGGCGAAGTTGCAAAACGCCCGCCACATCCGCCTCGAATCCGTCACCGTCGATGCGCTGCCCGAACCCGGCCTGGTCAGGGTGCAGGCAGTGTTTGCTTCGGGCGGGTAAAATAACAGCACTTCACCGCAAAGGACGCCAAAGTTCGCAAGATAGTACGAAGTTAATGAATAATTCTGTATCACCTATCTGGTATGCAGATTAACTTGTTCAAGTTTTTAACTTCCTTTGCGACCCTTGCGTCCTTTGCGGTTAACTGCTTTTTACAGGATAAAACATGAAGTTGTCTTACTGGGCCGGAGGCGTGCTGCTGTACCTGGTGTTTCTTGCCGTGACCGCTCCCGTTGATGTCCTGCTGTGGGCGTTCCCCGGCAAGCTCGTAGCCGAAGGTGCCAAGGGCACGCTGTGGCAGGGTGAAGTGCGGCGCATCGTGATTACGCCCGGAGGCGGGCAGGGAATTTCTGTCGGCCCCGCATCCTGGCAAATCCATCCTGTGCGGCTGCTGCTGGGCGAGTTCTCGGTCGGCATTCGCTTGGACGGCAGCGTGCACGGCAATGCCGAGCTCAGCCTCGGTGTGAGGGGCGCTGCCATGCGCGAGCTCGATGTCTCCCTCCCGGTGACATGGCTGGCCACGCTCCAGCCCGGCATCGAAATGTGGCAACCCGGTGGAACACTCACCCTGCGCAGCCGCGATTTCGCCCTGCAATCCGGGAGCTATAGCGGCAAGGGAGAAATTGTCTGGGAGCAGGCTGTTCTGGGGATGAGTCAGGTCAGGCCCTTGGGCGACTACCTGGCTGAAATCACGGGAGCAGGAAAGCGCCTCCAGTTTCAAATCCATACCCGTTCCGGGCCGCTGGAACTGCTTGGCAGTGGCGCATGGGGTCCGCAGGGACTGGAATTCGCCGGCAGCGCCAGGGCGCGCGAGAAGGAAGCCGATTTACGCAGCCTGCTCGGGCTGGTGGGGAAGCTCCAACCGGATGGCAGCGCCACCATCGCGATAAAAAACGGGAAATGAGCCCATTTAATCAGTCCACCGTATTGACGTATTCTTGTCGGTGGGCGTAGTCTTTCGTCCTGAGTTCAATTTCTGAAATCGAATCAATTAGCTGCGATCATGATTTCATCAGTCTCGGCTATTCATTTTAGGGCGGATTTCATGTCAGACCAACAAAAGCCACGATCCGGAAAAGACCGCCGCAAGCGTGATGTTGGCCCGCCTCAGGGCTGGAAGGAGCGCCGGCGCAATCCCGAGCGCAGACTGCCCGAGGTGGAGGAGATTTCCCTCGCCGAGTTTCATCTTCTCATGGCGGGGAACACGACTCCGGCGCCCAATCAGAATGCGGAAGAAAAGGATGCATTCGTGTGGGATGGCATCAGGAAGCTGTAACGGTTTCAACCTGAATAGGCTCTAAAAATGGTGGAGTTTTTCTACAACCATTCAGGCAACACCGACCGACTCAACGCCGTTTGGATGATTTCATCATGGCCTTGAAGCCGCGCACTTCCTTGTCGTGGTTGGTCACCGCCACAGTCGAAAAAGTCGGGCTGAACACATATCTGGAGTGGACCGGCCGCACGGTATATGTTCCCGGCGGCAAATTGCGCACCTCGAAACTTCCATCCTCGCGCGTCGACACACTGCGGGGCAGCTTGCCGGTGAGCTTGATCGTCACGTGGTGGCCGTGATCCAGCCCGGATACATTCCCCCTCATGGAGTATTTCTCGACATGGCTTGTTTTGCCCTTTGTCGCTGCCAGCGCAACCGCTGGCACGAGAAACGTCAGTGCCAAACCCAGGAATAATCCGGCCAATATTCCGTGATGCCTTTGCAGTCTGCTCATTTCCTGTCTCCTCTGTTCCCGATTCGGAATTCATGTCGATGCACGATCAACCAGCGGCAATCCAATACGTTCATTCCAGCAGCGTATCTGCCAATCATGCTCCAAACCCCGGGCCCGGAACAAGTTATTCATGGACTGAGCTCGCAAGGGCGCAATAGCCTTTGGCTGATTACGCTGCGCAGATCAGGAAATCCGGGGGGATTCAAATTATTACAGGCAAACCGCGCCGCATGCGGGGATAATTGCGCATGACCGAAATTACCCCTCTTTCCTCCCCGCCCGCAGCAAGCACTGCCGGTCGCTCTTTCAACGAATTGCCGCTGTCGCCCGGCATGCTGGCGACATTGCGGCAGCTCGAATACCTGTCCATGACGCCCATACAGGCGGCCAGCCTGCCGCTTGCGCTCGCCGGGCACGACCTGATCGCCCAGGCGAAGACCGGCAGCGGCAAGACGGCCGCGTTCGCGCTGGCCCTGCTCACCAATCTGAACCCGCGCCGCTTCGCGGTGCAGGCCATGGTGCTGTGCCCGACGCGTGAACTGGCCGATCAGGTGACGCAGGAGATTCGCCGTCTGGCGCGATTCGCAGACAATATCAAGATCGTTTCCCTGTGCGGTGGCACGCCCATGCGCCCGCAGATAAATAGCCTAGAGCACGGTGCACACGTTGTTGTTGGCACGCCGGGGCGCATCATGGATCACCTGGGACGCGGCAGTCTCGTGCTGGATGCGCTCAACACCCTGGTGCTGGACGAAGCCGATCGCATGCTGGACATGGGCTTTTACGACGACATCGCCTATGTGGCGACGCAATGCCCGGCAGCGCGCCAGACATTGCTGTTCTCGGCGACCTATCCCGAGGGCATCGCACGACTGGCGCGCCACTTCCTGCGCAATCCGCAGGAAGTGAAGCTGCTGGAACAGCATGAGGACAGCAAGATACGCCAGCGCTTC
>JASJPB010000010.1:47352-49903 GCA_031426915.1 Sulfuricellaceae bacterium
AGCGGTCATCAATGTCGATGTCACGCCCGACCCGGAAATCCACATCCATCGCATCGGCCGCACCGGCCGCGCCGATCAGGACGGCTGGGCGCTGAGCCTGTGCAGCACGGCCGACCAGCGCCGAATCGCCGCCATCGCACAGATGATGGGCAGCGAACCGGAGTGGCATGAGCTGGGCGAATTGCAAAGCGGCAATGACTTACCGCTGGTGCCGCCGATGGTGACGCTCCAGATTCTCGGCGGGCGCAAGGAAAAGATCCGCCCCGGCGACGTGCTGGGCGCACTCACCGGCGAAGCGGGATTCACACGCGAGCAAGTCGGCAAGATCACAGTGACCGAGCTATCTACCTATGTTGCCGTCGCGCGCAACATCGCAAGTGTAGCCGTTCGCAAATTGTCGGCAGGCAAGGTGAAGGGTAAGACGGTGAAAGTGCGCGCGCTGGAGGATTGATTTACCTCCGGATTTATACGGCACTGTAGCGTGATTCGTGGGACTGCTTGTACGAGGGCGTGGCGGTGTCGACAGTCGCAGCCGACCAGCGCAATTCGACCCAATGCCGCTGTTGGGAGATCAGAGAAGTGGACGATCGTGGCCAGTTGGTCGGCTACGTGTACAACTCATCCCAGTCTTCACCAAGCATCCATCGGAGCGCGGATAGCTTGCCGTTCAGCATGCCCCACTCGAAGTCCGTCCAGAGCCCAACGTTCTCCTTGCCAAGCCGCTTCTCAGTAGCGCGGGCAGCCTTGAGTGCACCCTTCCAAATCTTGTCAATAATCGTGCGCTGGTTGTCTCGCTTACCCTTCTCCCAGGTTGCTTGGTCGACGATCTTGATCTTGCCCTTCTCAATGAGGTAGGCCCGGTTCATGTGCCGGTTGTACCAAATTTGCTGTGTCAGGGTGTCCATCGCCTTGAGCATCTCAGTCAGGCTACGCGGTTCCTGCGACCATTCTTGCTCCCACATGAAATGCGTCACCCTCATCGGGTCGATCCGGCGCAGGCACTCTGCCAGGTTGATAAAGTACATCGACTTGATGCGCGAGAATGAGGCCGCAAAGTCTGCATGAGGCAGCTTCTGATTGCCGTTCATCAAACTGAAGTCGTGCTTGTTATGCGTGACGAAGGCGAAGCGCTGTCTTGCTGGCGCTGCACGCAGGCATTCGAAGTACGTCTCGATCAGCACGGCGTCAGCCATCGAGTTCTTGTTCTCGTGATGACACGGTGCCTTGCCGAGAAGCGCGCGTTCAGCAGCTCGAACCTTCACGGCATCACTCGCCTCGATGACGGTTGCGGTAGTAAGCATCTTATCGATCCGCTCAAGGGTGCCCTCGGCCGCGCCACCCAAGATCGGAATGCGGTGGTCCACATCGGAAAGGTGAGACAGAACCAACTCCTTCCGCTTGACATCGCCGTCAGCCTTGCGAATCGCATCCTTCACCAGCTGGAAGTGCGTCGATAGGCTCTTTGCACTGGACCTGGCGACCCGGTTGCGGTTCTTGCGGAACTCGGTGATCACAGTGCCGGGCACGATGAGGTTCATGAGCCCATCCTTGATCAGATCCTCAACGACAGACAGCAAGGGCGTCTGATTCTGGTCCTCAGCAAGGTCAAGCCAAACGCTGGTGTCGATCAAAACGTTAAACATCTACCAACCCTTCCGACTTCGAGTGTAGGAGCACAAAAGTTGCGCTCAGTTGGGCAACTAAGGTTCACGCCTTGAGAGGCTTGCGCAGCGCGTTGGATCACCAGCGCTTTCGCGTGCCTTGGCCGTATGAGAGGCGACAGTTTAACACCTGCCCAGTGCATTCCATGTTGCGACGCCGCACTGGCTTGGGCGCGGCGGCAACTGTCCGCTTTGCGGCTTGAGGGCGAAGGTTCCCTTTTGGCACCATTGAGACATTCGGTGTCTGGCCGAGGCGATCGTTAGATGGCTGTTTCCAATTCCAAGCGCCAGCACATCCTATACTGATGATGTAACTATCTATTTGGCGGGGCTTAGTCATGCATCCGATCACGCTACGCTTGCCGGTCAAGATGCTGCCGCAGCCGGACGAGACCACCTGCGGCCCCACCTGCCTGCATGCCGTCTACCGCTACTGGGGCGAGGACGCTCGGCTTCCGGAGGTGATCGCCCGCACCCGCAAGATGGAGCTCGGCGGCACCTTCGCGATTTTTCTGGCCTGCGATGCCCTGCGCCATGGCTATCAGGCCACCATTTATACCTACAACCTGACGGTGTTCGACCCTACCTGGTTTGCGCCGGGCGTGGACATTGCCGAGCGCCTGCAGCGGCAGCGGGAGGTGAAAAAAGACGCCAGGCTGCAACATGTCACCGAGGGCTATCTGGAGTTTCTTAGCCTGGGTGGGCGGCTGCGCCTGTCCGATCTGACCCGCCCCCTGATTCGCGGCCTGCTGCGCCGCAATCTGCCCATCATCACGGGGTTGAGCTCCACCTATCTGTACCGCGCCGCGCGGGAATACGGGCCGAACGACGAGCCGGACGACGTGCGCGGCCTGCCGGCCGGGCACTTCGTCGTGATCGCGGGCTATGAC
>JASJPB010000010.1:49913-50355 GCA_031426915.1 Sulfuricellaceae bacterium
CCATCCCTACGGCCCGTCGCACGAGTACTGGATCAACATCGACCGCGTGCTCGGCGCCGTGCTGCTGGGCATCGTGACTCACGACGCGAACCTGCTGGTGATCTATCCGCCGGGTTCGCAGCAGCACGGGAGCGAGCCATGAGCATTCTGATCGTGGTCAACAACCCGCGCGACTGGCCGCTCGATGTACCCGGCGTGACCGTGGTGCCGGCGCGGGCCTACCTGACCGATCCGGCCTATGGCGGCGACCGCTACGCCCGGGTTTTCAACCTGTGCAAAACTTACCGCTACCAGAGCCTTGGCTACTACGTCTCGCTGCTCGCCGAGGCGCGCGGCCACAAGCCGCTGCCCCGGTCGAACACCATCGAGGACCTGAAATCCCAGAACCTGGTGCGGCTGCTCACCGAGGGCCTGGACGAGCTGATCCAGAAATCGCTGGCGC
>JASJPB010000011.1:0-28314 GCA_031426915.1 Sulfuricellaceae bacterium
ATTGAGCCAGTGCAACCAGGCTATCGTGCGCTGTACCAGCGAGCAGGAGCTGTTTCCGCAAATCTGCCGCGACGCAGTGCTATTCGGCGGCATGAAAATGGCGTGGATCGGCCTGGTGGACGAGGCTGGTCGGCAGGTTAATCCCGTTGCTGCATACGGCGATGGGCTGGACTATCTGCAAGATCTGCGGATTTCGGTGGATGCCGGCGATCCGCGCGGGCGCGGTCCGGTGGGCGCGGCGATCCGCGAAAAGAAGCCAGTATGGAATCAGGATTTTCTCAATGATCCGCTCGCTGTGCCGTGGCATGAGTCCGCAGTACGATTCGGCTGGGGTGCCGTGGCCGCACTACCGCTACAGCGCAATGGCGAGGTCATCGGCAGTTTCAATCTCTATGCCGGGGAGGCCAACGCCTTCGACGAAGCCATATGCAGCCTGCTGGTCGAAATGGCGCTGGATATCAGCTTTGCGCTGGACAACTTTGTGCGCGAGACTGATCGCAAGCAGGCCACGGAGTCGCTACAGGAGAGCGAGGCGCGCTACCGCGCGGTGACCCAGTCTGCCAGCGATGCCATTATCACGGCTGATCGCGCAGGGAACATCGTGGGCTGGAACCGGGGTGCGGAAGCCATCTTTGGCTACACCGAAGCCGAGGCCAGCGGTCAGCCACTGACGCTGCTGATACCGCCTCGCTACCGGGAACAGCATCTCGCTGGCATGAACCGGGTGCTGTCAGGCGGTGAATCGCGCGTTATCGGGAAAACCCTCGAACTGGAAGGACTGCGCAAAGACCAGAGCACGTTTCCGCTGGAACTCCTGTTGGCGAAATGCGAGCATGCCGGCGGCTGGTTCATCACCGGCACCATGCGCGACATCACCGCGCGCAAGCAAGCCGAGGCACAAATCAAGCTCGCCGCCGAGGTGTTCGAGCAAAGCAACGAAGCCTTCATTATTACCGATGCCGACAATAATATCGTTCTGGTCAACCACGCGTTCACCGTCATCACCGGTTACAGCGAGGCCGAAGTTCTGGGCCGGAATCCACGCATGTTCGCCTCGGGGCGCCACGCACCGGATTTTTTCCGCGCCATGTGGGAAACCCTGGCTTCACAGGGGCATTGGCAGGGCGAGGTATGGGATCGCCGCAAGGATGGAAGCATTTATCCCAAGCGGCTTTCGATCAGCCGGGTACGCGATGCGCAAGGCAATCCGTTGCACTATATCGGCATCTTCAGCGACATTACCGAATACAAGGCGACCGAGGAACGCATCCAGCAGTTGGCGCATTTCGATACCCTCACGGGATTGCCGAACCGGGTGTTGCTCAGTGACCGCATACACCACGATATCAGCATGGCCCAGCGCAATCATGCTTCTTTGGTGGTGCTGTTCCTCGACCTCGATCATTTCAAGAACGTGAACGATACGCTCGGTCACCGCATCGGCGACGAGCTGCTGATAGAGGTCGCGAGACGTCTGGAGTCGGTGGTGCGCGAGGAAGACACGGTGTCACGCCTGGGCGGTGATGAGTTTGTCCTGGTGCTGCCGGGCACCGGTGCCGACGGTGCCGCGCATGTGGCCGGGAAATTGCTGGAGATGGTCGCCCAGCCCTATCAGGTCGAACAGCATGAACTGATCATCACGCCATCCATCGGTATTGCCATCTACCCTGGTGATGGCGAGGATTTCGATACACTCTCCCAGTGTGCCGATGTTGCGATGTATCGCGCCAAGCGCGATGGCCGTAACAGTTACCGCTTTTTTACCGCGGAAATGCAGGCGCGTTCAGCGCGCACCCTGCAACTGGAAAATGCGTTGCGTCACGCGCTGGAACGCGACCAGTTGCGACTGCATTATCAGCCCCAGATGTCATTGCAGGACGGGCGTATCATCGGCGCGGAAGCGTTGCTGCGCTGGCAGCATCCCGAGCTTGGCATGGTTTCTCCAGCCGAGTTCATCCCGATTGCGGAGGACAGCGGGCAGATTCTGCAGATCGGGGAATGGGTGCTGCGCAGCGCGGTCAGCCAGTTGAAGACCTGGATCGACAATGGCCTTGCGCCGATGACGGTGGCGGTCAACCTTTCTGCGGTGCAATTCCGTCATCCCAGCCTGCCCGAGCTGGTGGCGCAAATCCTCGATCAAGCGAAGCTGCCGCCGCAGTACCTGGAGCTGGAGTTGACCGAGGGGGTTGCCATGGATGACCCGCTCGCAGCCATGGTGGTGATGGATGTGCTGCATGAACGCGGCATCCGCATGTCGATCGACGATTTCGGTACCGGCTATTCTTCGCTGAGCTATCTCAAGCGTTTCCAGGTCTACAAGCTCAAGATCGACCAGTCCTTCGTGCGCGACATTACCGACGATCCGGAAGACAAGGCGATCGTCGGCGCCATCATCAGTCTGGCGAGCAGCCTCGGCATGCAAACCATCGCCGAGGGCGTGGAAACCGAAGGGCAGCTGGCGTTCCTGCGCGAAAAGGGTTGCAACGAAGTGCAGGGCTATTACTTCAGCAAACCGCTACCGGCCGATCAGTTCGAGACATTCGTGCGGGGCCGCTAGTTGCGTTTTCCGGTTATGCTCACCTTGTTCCTGCTCTGGATGCTGCCTTGCGCGGCACAATCCGATGAGCTGTGGGTCAAACCCGGCGCGGACGGACGCATGCAGGTGCAGCTTTATTTCTACTGGTCGGCCACCTGCCCGCATTGCCTGGATGCGCGGCCTTTCGTCGAGGACATCCCCGCCGCCCGGCCCTGGGTGTCGCTGCATTCCCTGGAATTGACCCGCCATCCCGAGCATGCGCGCCAGTATCAAGCCATGGCTGCGCAGCTCGGGCAGGAAGCCGCCTCGGTGCCGGCCCTGCTGTTCTGCGGTGAAATGCATGTGGGCTGGGACCAGGCCGAAACCACCGGGGCGGAGATTGCGCGGCGGCTGGATGCGTGCCATGCCCGGGTGCTCTCGGGCCGTGCGACCTCCAGCCCTGCTGCGGCCAAGTTATTGCTCCCGGTCCTGGGCGAAGTCGACCCGCAGCGCTTCTCCCTGCCGCTGCTGACCCTCGCCATCGCCGGTCTGGATGCCTTCAACCCCTGCGCCTTTTTCGTGCTGCTGTTCCTGCTTTCCCTGCTGGTGCACCAGAAAAGCCGCAAACGCATGCTCGTCATCGGCGGCATCTTCGTGCTGTTCTCCGGGCTGATGTATTTCGCCTTCATGGCGGCCTGGCTTAACCTGTTCCTGTTGCTCGGCAAGCTTGCCTGGGTGACCCTCGCTGCAGGGGTGCTGGCAGTGTTCGTCGGTGCTATAAACATCAAGGATTTCTTCGCTTTTGAGAAGGGGTTGAGTCTGTCCATCCCGGAATCGCGCAAGCCCGACATCTACCGCCGCGCCCGCGCCATCATCGGTGCAGATAATCTCCCGGCAATGGTCGCCGCAACGGTGTTGCTGGCGATTGCCGCCAATTTCTACGAGTTGTTGTGCACCGCCGGATTTCCCATGGTCTACACCCGATTGCTGACCCTGAGCGGGTTGCCGCCAGCCGGGCGTTATCTCTACTTGGCGCTGTACAACCTGATCTACGTGATTCCGCTGGTGCTTATCGTGCTGGCTTTCGTGCGCAGCATGGGCGCGCGCAAGCTGACCGAGCGCGAAGGCAGGCAGTTGAAGCTGCTCTCCGGTGTGATGATGCTGGAACTGGGAGGGCTGCTGTTGATCGCGCCGGAACGCTTGAATAACCTGGCCGTGGCATTCGGCTTGCTGGGCGTTGCCCTTGTTATCACCTGGATCGCCGCGCGCATGAGCAGAGAGAAAACCTGATGAGTGTTTCGCATCATCACGATGACCATAACCACACTCACGGCGAAACTGCGGGCCGGGTGCTGTGGTTTGCCGTGGCGCTGACCCTGGTTTTTGCCGGGGTGGAGGCCGGCGTCGGCTGGTGGGCCGGTTCGCTGGCGCTGGTGGCCGATGCCGGGCATATGGTCAACGATGCCGGGGCTTTGGTGATCGCCGCCGCAGCGGCCTGGGTCGCTCTGCGCCCGGTCTCGCGGCTGCACAGCTATGGCCTGGGGCGGGCGGAATTCATCGCCGCGCTGGTCAACAGCCTCGGTTTGCTGGTGCTGGTGGTGTGGCTTTCCGTTTCTGCTGTGCAGCGTCTGCAAACGCCCCAGGCGGTGCAGGGTGTGGCGGTATCGCTGACCGCGGCGCTCGGGTTGTTGATCAATATCGGCGTGGCGTGGTTGCTCTCGCGCGGGGCACAGAATCTCAACACGCGCGCGGCGCTGCTGCATGTCATGGGCGATTTGCTGGGCTCGGTGGCGGCGCTGATCGCCGGCGTGGTAATCGCTTTTACCGGATGGACACCCATCGACCCCCTGCTGTCGTTGCTCATCGGCGCGCTGATCCTGGTTTCCAGCCTGCGTCTCTTGCGCCAAGCTTTGCACGGGATCATGGAAGGGGTGCCGCTGCATTTGTCGCTGGATGAGATCGGGCGCGAGATGGCCTGTATTCCGGGCGTGATTTCAGTGCATGACCTGCATGTGTGGAGCGTGGCTTCGGAGAAAATCATGCTTAGCGCGCATCTGGCCGTCGCGGATCTGGCGCGCTGGGATGGTGTTCTGGCGCAGAGCCGGGAGATGCTGCACGAGCGCTTCGACATCGATCACGTCACCTTGCAGCCGGAAAGCGCTGTCCAGGTGGTGCAATGGGCCAGGACTCGATAAGTCTGTTGCATTGTTTTCACCCACCCCAGGGGCTCGCTGAAACCATAAATCGGGGATTCCCCGATATACCTCTTGCTTCCTGCTCGGTACAATTCAAACGTTTATTAACATATGAAGCAGACATGAACAATTGGAATCGGATTTTCTCCACAATTTTGCTGCTGGGATTTTTTTTCATCAGCACGCAAATTAACGCCGAAGCATTTCCTGCTTCATCGGGAAATGAAGCGCGTGAGGCGCTCCCCGTAGCCGGACAACAGGGGGGCAATGCGGACTTGGTGCCGGGGTATTTCCGGGCATCTCCCGATGCGGATGCCAACATCGGGGATTGGGGTGTCCTTGCGTGGGCGCTGCTTGGGGGGGCTGGAGCCGGCTCACTGCTTTATTGGCTGTTTTTCCGCCGCCGCAGTGTTGCTGCCGCCATGAGCATCAAGGCACCAAGACCGGTTTCTCCCGCATCGCATTCCAGAAAAACACCTGACCACACCAAGGCTGAAACCGGGTCTGGCGAGGATCAGTTATCAGGCTACTGGACACCGCTGGATCAGACTACGACCGTGACGGTGGAAGAAATGGAAAGCGTCGAGGAGGAAGCGGAAGTATTCTTGCTGCTGGGGCGCATCGACATGGCGATTGGCGTGTTGCGCCATCACATCGAGTCCAGCGACGATGCCACCCCCCATGTGTGGATGGCCTTGCTCGACGTTCTGCACGGTCAAGGCCTGAGGGGGGAGTTCGAGAAGCTCGCCGCTGAAATCAAGACCAATTTCAACGTGGCACTCCCCACTTGGGAAGGCGCAAACGAACGCAGCAGCGAATTGAGCGGACTCGAGCATCTTCCTCACCTGCTGGCCAAGATCATTTCCCACTGGCAGGATCCATCCTGTCCTGACTACTTGCACAGCCTGATCCAGGATGACCGCAAAGGCGAACGGGCCGGTTTCCATCAGGAAGCCTTCCGGGAATTGTTGCTATTGATCAGTATCTTGGAATTCAGGGCCAAACTGGCCGCCTGAGGCGGTTTCGTCTACCTGATCCGGCCTTCGCATGGGCTGCGGCATTTTCGGTCGACAAGCCTGGCCTGAACGGGTTTAATGCGGATCACTAATCCCTTGATAATCCAATGCTGATCGCGGTTGTGATATTCCTGCTTACCCTGGTGCTCGTCATCTGGCAGCCCAGGGGGTTGGGTATCGGCTGGAGCGCGCTGGGCGGCGCGGCAGTGGCGCTGGCGAGCGGGGTTGTTTCGCTCGCGGACGTGCCTGTGGTGTGGCATATCGTGTGGGATGCCACTTTCACTTTCATTGCGCTCATCGTGATGTCGCTGGTGCTGGACGGGGCGGGCTTCTTCGAATGGGCGGCGTTGCATGTGGCGCGCTGGGGCAGGGGCTACGGGCATTACCTGTTTGTGCTCATCATCCTGCTGGGTGCGGTTGTGGCGGCTTTGTTCGCCAATGACGGCGGGGTGCTGATCCTGACTCCGCTGGTACTGGAATTGCTGCACGCGCTACGCTTTCGCCCTGCAGCCGCGCTGGCTTTCGTCATGGCGACCGGTTTCGTGGTGGATGCCGCCAGCCTGCCGTTGATGATTTCCAATCTCACCAACATCATCGTCGCCAATTATTTCCATATCTCCTTCGCCGAATATGCCGTGGTGATGGTGCCGGTGAATCTGCTGGCACTGGCGGCGAGTCTTTCCGTGCTGTGGCTGTATTTTCGTCACGATCTGCCCGCGCGATTCGACGTGGCGGTGCTGCCCGACCCTGCCAGTGCGATCCGCGACCCCTTCGTCTTCTACACCGGCTGGGTGGTGCTGCCCTTGTTGCTGGGCGGGTATTTTGCCGCCCATGCCCTGGGCTTGCCGGTGTCGGCGGTGGTAGGCACGGCTGCCGGCATGGTGGTGATCGCCGCAATGCGGGAACACTGGCTGCCTCAACAGCCAAAAGCGGTGATTCCGGTGCTGACGCTGCTGCGCGAGGCGCCCTGGCAGATCGTACTGTTTTCCCTCGGCATGTATCTGGTGGTGTTCGGGCTGCGCAACCAGGGCTTGACCAATGTCCTGGCGCGGATGTTGGAAACGCTCGCGGCGCAAGGCTATTGGACCGCCACGGTGGGGGCCGGGTTTCTCTTTGCCGGGATGTCGGCAGTCATGAATAACCTGCCCACGGTCATGATCGCCAGCCTCGCCATCGAGGAGGCCCAGTTGGCGCCGCTGATGAAAGAAGCGATGATTTATGCCAACGTGATCGGCGCCGACCTGGGGCCGAAAATCACGCCGCTGGGCAGCCTGGCCACGTTGCTCTGGCTGCACGTGCTTGCCCGGCGCGGCATGAGCGTGGGATGGGGGCAGTACATGCGTATCGGCGTGGTGCTGACGCTGCCGGTGCTGCTGGTCACCTTGCTGGGATTGGCGGGGTGGCTCGGCTTGCTTCGCACCTGATGGCCGGGGGTTTCAACCCGTGCTCCAGCTGCGGGGCCGTTTCATCCCGGCGATCCTGCAAGCCTGCTTCACATAGCCGTATGGAAATAGTTCAAACAGCTTGTTGCGCGAGTTTGCACCAAGACGTGCCGTCAGGTGTTTGATGACATAGCGGGCATCCGCTGCGACTTGATGTTCTTCAAAAAACGCCCGCATAAAATGGATCACATCCCAGTGATCGTCAGTCAGAGAAATATTTTCCTGGCGAGCAAACTCCAGGGCAATCTCCTCGCTCCAGTCTTGCGGCTCCACCAGATAACCCTCGGCATCCATTGTCGGTAATGCAATAGTCGTTTCCATGTTTTCCTCACTGCAAGAAGGACGATGTATACGTCCGTGGAAATAATATATCACAGCATGATATAAAATTGGGAAGAAAAACAGGTAATATTGAAACCCATGTCAGACAAAACCTTAAACAAGAAAGAATTTGAAGCGCTGGCGCGTTTTCGCTATCAGTTACGGCGTTTCCTGCGTTTCAGCGAGGAGGTGACGCGCAGGAATGGCGTCACTCATCTCCAGTACCTGCTTTTGCTACAGATCAAGGGATATCAGGGCCGGGAATGGGCTACGATCGGGGAACTTGCGGAACGCCTGCAGTCCCACCACAACGGCGTGGTTTCACTGGTGTCACGCTGCGAGAAACTGGATCTGGTTAGCCGGGAGCAGGGCAGGACGGACAGGCGGGAAGTGGAAGTGCGCCTTACTCCCAAGGGTGAAAAGATGGTCGAAAAACTTGCACGTTTGCACCGCGACGAACTGCTGAGCCTGCAGGGGATTTTTCAGGTACCTGGAGCCGGGGAATTCGGCGCGGAGGGCGCATCAACAGCGGATTTGAGCGATTAGGCCAGTCCGAAGAACGTCTTGATGCGTGCCAGAATTTCCGACCGTTGCTGATTCTGCGAGCGTTGCTTATCGGCGAAACCGCTTTGCGCCGTATCCAGCGCGGAGCGGCGCGTGGCCAGAATTTGCGAAATCTCCTCGGCAATGGAGGGGCGGGAGTGCAGGATGCTCTCGAAGGATTCCTTGTCCAGCTGGTAGCATTCCATGTCGGTTTTGGCGACCACCGTGGCGCTGCGGGGCGCGCCGGTCATGAGGCCCATTTCGCCGAAGAAATGCCCCGCCTGCAGGGTGTTGAGGGTCTGGTTGCCGCCCTCGGTTTCGAGTATCACCTCTGCTTCGCCTTCGGTGATGATGTAAAGCCAGTGTGCTACCGCGCCCTGGCGGGTGATCACGTCGCCCTTGACGAACAGCGCATGCTTCAGGCTTTCCGCCACGGTTTGCAGTTCGTCGTCGCTGAAGGAGCTGAACAGCTCCACCTTGCGCAGCGCGTCCATCCTTTGTGCGATTTGCCGGGTACGGCGGGTTTCGTCGCGTTTCTCGCCTTCCTTGAAGATGTGGACGTTCTGTTCCGGCACTGGCAGGTGGATGCCGGCACGCTGCAAGGCGGCGTATATGTGGGTGCGTACCGAGGAATCGGTGGGGTCGTCGTTGGCCAGGTCGGTGAGCCAGTAGCGCACGGCAAAACGGGCGGAGCTCTTGTCGAAATCCATCATGATGCAGTTGGGAGCGGGTTTTTCTGCCACGCCGGAAATCTCGGCGGACTGGATGGCCTGCTGCACGATGCCGATCACCCGCGCCGGCGGAATGGCATAGGTGACGTTGAACCACACCCAGCGCCGCCATTGCTCGGGCTCTCCGGAGCGCTTGCCAAGCACGCTGAACTTGGTCTTCATCAGTACCCCGTTGGGGATCACCACGGTTTCCCAGTTGCGGGTTTCGATCGAGGTCGAGCGCCAGCGGATGTCGATCACCTTGCCCACCACGTCGTCCACCTTGATCCAGTCGCCGATCTCGAACGAGTTGTCGACTTCCAGCATCAGGCCGCCGAGGATGTTGCCCAGCGTGTCCTGCATCGAGAACGCGATGGCGGCGGTAATTACCGCCGAGGTGGTGACGATGCCGGAGAGGTCGAGGCCGGCATAGCGCAGCCGCACCATGCCCCAGATCAGATAGCCCAGGATGACCAGCATGTCCTCGAGGATGCTGGGCGGGCTGAGGCGCACCAGGGGTAGCAGAATACGGAACACGAACAGGCCGCTGATGCGTAGCGCCGCCATGCCTTGGGCGATGATGAAGATTTCGCGCAGCGTGGAAGCGACGGACAGAAATCCCGCGCCATGCACGGCGCCGCTGACCAGCAGACCGGCCTGTGCAACCAGGAAGAAAATCAGGGTGTTGAACAAGGTGCGCCGCACCGCTGGCTTGAAGCGGTACAGCAGCGCGCTGATTACGGCCAGCAGCGCGAACAGGTAATGAATGTCCTGGTACCAGGCGAAAGCGGATAGTTCGTGCCAGTAGTTCATGATCCTGGATGCCTTAGCGACGCATGTGATGATGTTACTTTAGCAATAATCCTGAACAAATTGGAACTCCTGTAAAATCATAAAAAATATTCAGGTGGGAACGGGCATGGGCTGGTACGGCTTGGTGGCGGTGGGCGCGGGGGCAGCAGTGGGGGCGTGGCTGCGCTGGTGGTTCGGCCTGCTGCTGAACCCGGTGTTCCCGACCCTGCCGCTGGGCACCCTGGCCGCCAATCTGCTGGGCGGTTATCTGATGGGGATGGCGATGGTGATATTCGCCGAACATCCCGGCTTGCCGCCGGAGGCGCGCTTGCTGCTGGCCACCGGCTTCCTGGGCGGGCTGACCACTTTCTCCACTTTTTCCGCCGAGACCGTTACCTTGCTGTTGCGTGCCCAGTATGCCTGGGCGGCGGGGATCATCGGGGTCCATGTGGCGGGTTCGGTCATCGCGACCTTGCTGGGGATATGGAGCGTCAGGCTTCTGAAAGGATAAGAGATGCGCGGCATTTGTCTGAAACTGTTTGTGAGCGAGGCGCAGCGCCATGACGGCAAGCTGCTGTACGAGTGGCTGCTGGAACAGGCCAAGGGCATTGGCATCGCGGGCGGCACCGCGATTCGGGCCATCGCCGGCTACGGGCGCGATGGACGCCTGCTCGAAGAGGCGTTCTTCGAACTGGCGGGGGACTTGCCGGTGGAGGTCGAATTTCTGCTGGGCGAGGAGCAGGCCGGACAGTTGCTGCAACTGCTCAAGCTCCATCAGCTCAAGCTGTTTTATGTCACGCTGCCGGCGGAGTATGGAGTAACGCGGTAGATGGTCCTCTCCGACCATTTCGTCCTGTTCCTCGCCTCATTTTTCGCCAACTGGTTTTCCGCGCTGTCCGGCGGCGGGGCGGGGCTGATCCAGTTTCCCATGCTGATTTTTCTCGGCCTGCCTTTCGGCGTGGCTCTTGCGACCCACAAGGTGGCAAGCGTCGCGCTGGGCGTGGGGGCGACTTTCCGCCATCTCAGGGAAAGCCATCTGGAACGGCGTTTTTCCCTCATCATCCTGGGGGCGGGGCTGCCCGGCGTGGTGTTGGGTGCCAGCACCATCCTCAGTATTCCCGCGCACCTCGCCCAGTTTGCGCTGGGTGTCCTGACCCTGGGACTGGGTCTGTATTCGGTGTTCAAACCCCAATTGGGCATGGAACACGCGCCACGCAACCGAGAAGGCAGGGCGCTGGTCACCGGGATGGTGGGCCTGTTCGTGGTGGGTTTCCTCAACGGCTCGATCACTTCCGGCACCGGGCTGTTCCTCACCATGTGGCTGATCCACCACTTCGGCCTCGACTACAAGCGCGCCGTGGCTTATACCCTGGTGTTGTGCGGTCTGGTATGGAACGGCACCGGGGCGGTGGTGCTGGGCTTGCTCGGCACCATTGCCTGGGACTGGATGCCGGCGCTGCTGGCCGGTTCGGTGCTCGGCGGCTACCTGGGCAGCCACTATGCGATCAGGAAAGGCAACCGCTGGATCAAGCGCGCCTTCGAGATCGTGACCATCCTGATCGGGCTGAAACTGATTATTGGATAATCAAGCTATTTTTTGGGTGCCGGGCCTGGGGTGGCCAGCATCTTGATCAGCAGCATATCCGCGATTTCACGATTCAGGACAGCATCGGCGTAGTCGCGAGCGGTTTTACCCTTGTTGTCCTTGGCATTCACATCGGCACCCTTGGCGAGCAGCAGGTTGACGTTTTCCTTGTGGCCGGTGAAAGCCGCCAGGTGAAGCGGGGTGGAACCGTTATTGTCCTTTGCGTTGACATTCGCGCCCTTGTCGATCAACAGCTTGGCAAGTTCCGGCGTGGTATTGCCCGCTGCGATGTGGAGGGGAGTCGAGCCGAGTTCGTTTTTGGCGTTCACCAGGGCGCGGTTTGCGGCAATCATCTTGCTCGCTTCCTGCGCATTGCCCGTCCTTGCCACTTCATGAATGGAGGCCGAGAAAGCTGGCAGGGTGGAACAAAACGCGAAAACACCGAGAATAATGGTTATGATGCGGAGCCTGATCATGTCGGGGGTTCATCCGTAAGTAAATTTAAAGTGCTAAATTATATACGGATCAGCGCGTAATCCTGTTGTAAATCAATTTTTGTCGTGATGGCGCTTGCTAGAATTGCGGCAAGCTGAATAAGGAGTAGATCGATGGGTAAATGGGTTCTTGTGGGCATGATGGTCGGGATGTTGTCGGGCGGCCAGGCGCTGGCGGCGGAGTGGGCGCCGATCAAGCAGGAAGAGGCTACGGTGCGCGAAGTGGACACGACCAGCATCAAGAGAAATGGGCCGGTGGTGACTTTCACCGCGCGCCACACTTTCGTGGACAGGAACGAATACAAGGTGAAGCGCCACGAGGCGGCATACCTGCTGATGTATTCCCGCGCCAACTGCGGTTTCCGCACCATGGCCCAACTCGCCACCGAGGCTTACGACGAGAAAATGGTGCTGATCAGCAAGCAGCAAATCAAGAACCCTCAGGATGTGCCGGTGACAGCGGGGAGTATCGACGAGGGGGCGCTGAAATTCGTTTGTGAGGCGGGAAAGCAGCCGGCGAAGTGACTTCAAGTGCACGTGGGCGTTTCACATTCCTGAAAATGTTGGAATGTTAGCGGGGCAATCGGGTCAAGACCAAAAGTTGCCCGAAAGTCGCTCAAATATTTCGCGCTGACAAAAACGCCAGTCCCCACGGACTGGCGTTTGTTTTTAAAAACGGCTACCGCTAATTGGCGGAGATACACCCTCTGCCAGGATTCACGCGGTCACAAACTTGCCCGTAGGGGCAGCAGCAGCAACTCGACGCGCAGGATGACCCTGTTTCCCCGGGGCAACCATTTGTGGCTTGGCAACACGATTGCGCCTGGCCGCACATGCTGGTGCTTTCGTCGCTGTTGTCGCCGCAGTCGTTGCTCCTGTTGCAGACCTTGCTTGCGCAAATCAAACTGCCGTTGCTACAGGTAAAGACGCCGGATGTGCATCCGGGAATTGACGTTGTTACGTCAACCGGCAGTGGTTTGCTGGTTGATGGACGGGGGGTTGAACTCATTCCCCGGTCCACGATCTTGTCTATGCACGCCCCGCCATAGGCCGAAATCACGGTGTCTGCCTTGGGCGCCACATCGATTGCATTGATGAGTTGCGCACCGGCTCCGGCAACCCTGAACTGGTTGGCGCGGGTGTTCATGGCGGCATTCATTTCGGCATCGGAAATCGGCTGGTTGTTGATGATCTTGTTGACCACATTATCCTGCGCTGCCTGCTGGCCCTGGATTACCTTGATCATCAGGGTTCCGGCTGTTCCCACCACGGCGACGGTAACAAGGAATATCAAGATCAGCTCGCCAGCCTGTTTCTTAATAGTTTTCAAGAGTTTCATTTTGATTCTCCCAGGGTTGTCCGTTATCACTGGATGGTTGACGGTCACGGACAGATGTTGGCCACGGTCTGGCCGGGATCAACCATCACATAGCCGGCTAGCACGGTTACCAAGCTGCCATTTTCTAAAGCCACGGACGCTGCGGGTGACTGAGTGGTCGGTTTGTAACGCAAGTAGCGGATCGTTTTTCCGGCGATTTCCTGGATCTGCACACAGCTGGGCTGCCCCATCACGGCGATGACCTGTGCTTCCGTCATGCCTGGCGTAAACTGTGTCGGCTTGAGGTTGGTTGATTGCAGGGTAGTGTGAGCACCGACGGTATCCTGACTGACGAAAAAGCCGTTCTCGAACAGGGTCGAAGTGAAATTCGCACTGTTATAGGCCCAGGTTTCGATCCTTCTGGGCGTGGCCAGGGGAGCAACCAGGCCAAAACTGTTGAGTTCCTCGTTGACAAAGCCCAGGGTGAAGATATGCGGATAGCCGCGCGCGCTTATGAATTTTGCCTGGTCAGGAGAATTGCCGGTTAGCCATCCCTGGTAATTGGCCCCTGCCGCCGTAATATAGAACCTGGTCAGTTGTTTCTGCACGCCATTGGGGAGGGTGAGGGTGGCGGTGGTGGTGCTGGTGAATTGCAACGTCACGCTGCCGGCATTGGTTGGTGCCGAAGGTGCCTTGTAGGCCCCTGTCAGGGTTTGTCCGCCGCGGTATTCGGACCAACTGCCCTGGTAGAGGGTCGGCGAGGCCACGACATTCCCCGAGGAATACCAGACCGGGTTGCCCGAACCATCATACATGTAGCCGGCCATGAACAGGCTACCGCCTTGTTTTTCTATATAGAAGCCACGCCCGTTTTCCGATGCGTTCCACCACCAGCCCGTTTCGGGCTGAAAACTGGACGAACCCGAGCCAAACATGAAACGTTCGATAGAGATTGTTCCGCCCGGCCAAGTGAGTGTGCCGTGCGTGTCGTCGGTGAATTGTAGCGAAATGTTGCCCGGACTGGGGCTGGTTGCCGTGGCCGCATGATACGTGCCGGTGAGGGTCTGTCCACCGCGGTAGCCTTGCAGGCTGCCTTGATATCCTGTGGTGCTCTGCATTGCTCCGCCTGAAGCCAGCCAGGTCGAGCGACCATCGCTGTCATACAAATACCCGGCCATGAATAAACTGCTGCCCTGGATGTCGATGCTGAAACCTCTCCCGCTTTCGCTGGGGTTCCACCACCACCCGCTCTCCGGTGCCGCTTGGGCATGGCCGGTTTGGATGCACATGAACCCGACCACACATAGTGCACCTAACCATTTTGAGTAACGCATGATACACCTCCCATGGATGGCAAATTGAACTGCACTGGATATCAATAATCCTCGCCGCGTTCGTTAAAGTCAATCAGACCTTTTTATCGCGAATAGCCATAAACCCAGCGGTTGAGCAGGGTACGCGCCATCAGCACCACCTCGGACGCCGTCAGTCCAATCGGTCCGCTGCCCTGTGCGACCAGTTCATCGGCTGCCAGACCGTGCAGATACACCGCCAGCAGCGTGGCCTGCTCAGCTGTCAGGCGTTGTCCCAGCAAGGCCGCGATCATGCCGCTCAGGATGTCTCCCATGCCGGCGCTGCTCAGGCCGGGGTTACCGCTGGGATTGATGTGCCAGTTTCCATTCGGCCATGCGCACACCGTGCCCGCACCCTTGAGCACCAGCAGGCAATTGAGACGGCTGGCCAGCACCAGCGCCGAGCCCACGCGATCCTGCTGGATTTCGTGATTGCTGCATCCCAGCAGCCGCCCCGCTTCGGCAGGATGGGGGGTGAGGATGCTGGCGGCCTTGCGGGTTTCAAGCAGTTGCTGCAACTCGGCGTGGCTGCCGAGCAGGTTCAGTGCGTCGGCATCGATCACCAGTTTCACATCGCTTTCCAGCGCCTGCCTGAGATAGCCCAACGCGTGGGCGGACTGTCCCAGTCCAGGGCCGATGATGAGGCAGTCGAGGTCCATTTCCAGCAACGCGTCCGGTCCGAGCAGCATCAGTTCGGGTTGCTGAAAATCCACGCCAGGCGCATTTTCCGCCAGCAGGCCGAGATAAACCCGACCCGCGCCCAGCAACAGCGCGGCGCGCCCTGCCAGCAGTACGGCGCCCGTCATGGACTCAGCCCCACCCAGCACGCCCACACTGCCCAGCATGCCTTTGTGGCTGTTGCGCGGACGGGGTTTCAGATAGGCGGCCACTTCTTTTTCCCCGATCAGTCGGCCCTCGCCCGGCGGCAGCAAATCGGGCGGCAGGCCCAGGGTGTCGAGATGGACCTGGCCGCAGTAGTCCGGTCCGTAGGCAGTGAGGAGGCCCGGCTTGAGCCCGATGAAGGTGAGGGTGTGGGCGGCGCGCACTGCGGCGCGGAAGGGCTGGCCGGTTTCGCTGTCGAGGCCGCTCGGGATGTCGAGCGATAAAACGGGCGTTGCCATCTGGTTGACCTGTTTCACCAGAGCCAGGTAATCCCCGCTCAGGTCCCGTGCCAGGCCGATTCCGAACAGGCCGTCGATGATCAGGTCCCAGCGTGCCCCGGACGGGATCGTTTCCACTACTGTTCCGCCTGCGTCCTGCCAGGCGCGGAGCGCCGCCATCGCATCCGGGGGCAGTTTGGCGGGGTCGCCAGCCAATACCAGCGTGACCTGATACCAGCGTTGCTTGAGATGGCGCGCCGTTACCAGCGCATCGCCACCATTATTACCGGGTCCGGCGAGAACCAAAACAGTGGAGCCGTTGCCTAATAAAGATATGGCAAGTTCAGCGGCTGCGAGGCCGGCGCGTTCCATGAGCTTGGGAGCAGGAGCGCGCGCGAAGGCGGCCTGTTCGACCAAGCGGATGTCGTGGTTGCGGTAAACGGGCTGGGTGTCGGTGAATCCTGAAACGAGCATGGGTGCGTCTCCTGTTCGGTCGGCCTAGTCTATATTGGGCGCGCCCGCAGGGAAACTCCCGCGAAGGAGGTAGTATGGAAAATCTGACTTCGGCCGGCGCGCATGTCGCGTCGTGCAGCAGCGATGATGTGTGCGAAGTGGTGCAGTGCGAGGTGTGCATGACGGAAATTCCCGCCACCGTGGCGCAGAGTGTGGAGGGGAGCGATTACGTCCATCATTTCTGCGGACTCGATTGCCTCGGTTTATGGCGGGCCAAGCGCGAGCACCCGGTGCAATGAGTCGTTGAGGAACCCGTCGCAACAGGTTCAATCCCCCCGGCAATAGGCGGGCGCTTCTGTTTGTTCTAAATTTCCGCAACACCGTGGACGAACTCATATTATGTTTATAATTCGTCCTTATGAATTTTTTTCCTGTTGTCATTTTATGCCTGGTTTGCCTGACGCTGGTTGCTCCGGCACAGGGAGATTCTTCCCTGTTCGATCCAGGCAAGTTCATGGTCGAAAATGCGCGCATGAGCGATGCCGAGGAGATGCTGCGACAATGGCTGGGTGAACATGCGGAGGACCAGGAGGCGCGCTTCCTGCTGGCACGGGTCCTGGCCTGGCAAGACAAGCATGTTGATGCGCTGGGCGAGTACGACCGTCTGCTGGATGAACAGCCCAAGCATGGCGACTATCTGCTGGGCAAGGCGCTGGTGCTGTTGTGGGCTGGACAGGCGCGGAGCGCATTGCCGCTGCTCAGGAAAGCACGCCGCCTGAGCCCCTATGACGAGGAAGTCTGGCGGCTGCAGATCGAGGCGCTACGCGCGGCAGGAGGAAGAAAGCGTCAACATCAGGCACGACTTATCCGGGATGAAGTCCAAAGGCGTTTTTCGCCTGCCAGGCGTACTTCCCCGTCATTTTTATCCTCCCCGGCGGTAATCGTAGGCCGGTTGATGGCAGAACCTCTCACTCAGCAAGGCATCCGGTTTGGGCTTGGTCCTATCCTTTGATTACGGAGGCCTGATAGCTGTGCCGGCTTTCTGGGTCGGGACGGCGGCGTTGGCGCTGGCAGCCATGATGTTGCTGCTGGTGCCGTTCAACTGGTTGTGGCTGAAGGTGAAACAGAAGCGCCGCCAGCGCATGCTTGACTGCTGGCGCCCTCTGTTGATGGCCAGCCTGTACCAGCAACCGCAGTCCCTGCCGCGACTTTCCCGCTTCGATGTGCCGGATTTTCTTGAGTTGTGGAACCATCTGTACCAGTCCCTGGGGCCTGAAGCCCGGGCCAGCCTGGGCCAGGTGGCTGGCTTGCTGCGCATGCCGGCCACGATAAGCCAGATGCTGCGCGGGAAGCGCGTGCATTCGCGCTTCATGGCCGTGCTTACGGCTGGAAACCTGCGTCTTGCCACCGCCTGGGATGCATTGCGGGACTTGCTGGAACATGAAAGCCCGGCCTTGTCCCTGGCGGCGGCCAGGGCCCTGGTCCGGATCGATGTGGCACGGGCGCTGCCGCTGTTGATGCCGCATATTGTCAGGCGTGACGACTGGGCGCCGCAACAGGTGGAGGATATTTTGCGTGCAGCGGGTGCGGGGAACACTGCCGAGCCTTTGCTGCAGGCCACCCAGGAGGCCGCGCCGGAAAGGGCTGCGCAGTTGCTTCGTCACCTGGCCGGAATTTCACCCGCCGTAGCGGCGCCGATAATCGGCAGTTTGCTCGCCAGTGCGCCGGACGATATCCTGCTTGCCACCTGCCTCCAGTTGGTGAACGACCCGGGCGAACTCGAGACAGTGCGTGCGTTGACCCGACATTCGACCTGGCATATACGGGTGCATGCAGCCAGCGCTCTCGGCAGGCTTGGTACTCATGAAGATGAGGCGGTACTGGCGGGCATGCTGGCCGACAGCCAGTGGTGGGTGCGTTACCGCGCAGCCAGTGCGTTGTCGCAACTGGCATGGCTGGACGAAAACGGGCTGCGCCATATCAAGGACACGCAGACTGACCGCTATGCCCGCGACATGATGCACCAGGTGATGGCGGAGCAGGAATTGCGGGCGGACAAGGCGGAACGGCATGGAGGATAACCGCTTGCGCCTCGACACCCGTCTGGGTCATGCCGAAGGCCCGGCCCCCGCGGATATGGCGGAAGGACTGGCAAACGATGGCGCGCCCATCGCGTTGCATCACGACCCCATTCTGGCCTCGTTGCCGTCCCCGCCGCCTGCGCCTGGCCCTGAATTCGACTGGGGCCAGGTGCTGGTGTCGTTGCATGGCGCGATGACGGATGCCGTGCCGATTTTGCAATGGTTTTTTCTGCTGTGTTTTCTCGTCTTCAATGGCGGCTACCTGCTGCTCAAGCTGCGCTCGCTGTTCAGGGCTTCACGCCAACTGCGCGAACAGGACCCCGTCACCGAGTCGCAGCCCGGCTCGCGTTACGATTTGCCCATCAGCATCATCGTTCCCGTCCGCGATCAGGCAGCGCTTGTTTCAGCCACGGTGCATTCCGCGTTGCAATTGGCTTATTCCGAATTTGAAGTGATTGTCGTCAACGACGGTTCGCGGGATCAAACCCTGGAAGTGCTGATACGTGAGTTTTCCCTTATCCCCTTTCCGGAGGCTTACCGCGACCGCTTGCAAACCAGGCATGTAAGAGCCATCTACGCTTCCACTATTTTTCCCCGCTTGCGCCTGGTGGACAAGGAAAACGGCGGCAAGGCGGACGCCCTCAATGCGGGTATCAATTGCGCCCGCTATCCGCTTTTCTGCAGTGTGGACGAGGACGCCATCCTGCAGCGCGACAGCTTGGGTAAATTGGGCCAGCCCTTCCTCAAGGACCCCCGCACGGTGGCGGCAGGGGCAGCGTTACGGGTGGCCAATGGCAGCACGCTTGGCGCTGCTTTGCCGCGCAAATCCGGCCTGCCGGGCAGTGTTCTCGCCCTGTTCCAGACAGTCGAGTATTTGCGCGGTTTTTTTGTTGCCGGCATTTTTGGCGTTTTCCGCAAGGAGCCAGTGGTTGCATCGGGCGGATATCGCACCGACGCCGTTGACGAAAATATGGAGCTGCTGGTGCGCTTGCTTAGCCAATTGAGCCGGGAAGGCAAGCGTCACCGCTTTGCCTGGGTGCGCGAACCGGTTTGCTGGAGCAAGGCTGCGGAAAATTTGCAGGACGTCAGGGTCAGTCGCATGCGGCGGCAGTACGGATTGTCCGAGAGTCAGGAAATGAACCGCAAATTGCGCTTTGGTCGCAAGGGCGAAGGCGCGGGCGGACTGGCTTTCCCGTTCATGTTGCTGTTCGAGTTGCTGGGGCCTCCGGTGGAAGTGCTGGGCTACCTGGTGATGACCCTGCTGTGGCTGACCGGCATGCTTTCCTTCCCGGTTTTCACGGCCTTCATGCTGGCAGCCATCGGGCTGGGCATTGCTCTTTCGGTGAGCGCTGTGGTGGTGGAAGAGATGTTGTTCCAGGCCCATCCCGGTCTTGCCGGCCAGCTCAAACTGGCAGCCGCGGCCGTGTTGGAAAACTTCGGTTATCGCCAGTTGACAGCCTTGTGGCGCACGCTCGGACTTCTGCGCCGGCCTCCTGCACGGCATGAGATGAGCCGTTGCGATTTGGCGCGAAGTGAGGCAACATGAAAAAAATTTGTGGTAGAAGTTTATGATGAGCACAAACGCTAATATCAAAATTCTGGTTGTGGATGACGACCATATCATGTGCGAACTCCTCACATCCATCTTGCGTCGCGAGGGCTATCATGTGGTTGGAGATGCGCATGACGGCGAAATCGCGCTGGAACAGTGCGCAAGATTCGAGCCCGACGTGGTTTGTCTTGATATCAACATGCCGAGAATGGGCGGCATCGAAACGCTTCATGCCATCAAGGTGGAGCATCCCAAAATGGCCGTGATCATGGTGAGCGCCGAAGCGACCAAGGAGGCGGTAATGGATGCCCTCGGAAAAGGCGCTTGCGGCTTCATCGTCAAGCCGTTCAACGCCGCCAAGATTCTGGATACCCTCGACCGCTGTACCGGGTAGCCGTCTCTCCATCACGAGAGACTCGCGTAGCGAGCCGCGTTAAAGCCGGGCCGTTTTGGGGTAAAATTGCTTCTTTCCGTCTCTGTTCCCGGGTTTTCATGATGTCTCAAGCCAATCTGCTGCGCGGCCGCAATGCCCTGTCCCCCTTTCGTTACGACAAACTGATGCGTGCCCTGGCCGGGGTTGCACCGGCCATTTCCCATGTTTACGCTGAATTCTGGCATTTCGCGGCGGCCAGTCATGAGCTGGATGAGGCCGAGCAGGAACGGCTGGCGCAAATTCTGACTTATGGTCCGGCGGCCCAGGTGGAGCAACCGGCGGGCGAATTGCTGCTGGTGACGCCGCGTTTCGGCACCATTTCCCCCTGGTCCTCCAAGGCCACGGATATCGCGCGGCATTGCGGGCTGGAAGCGATCGAACGCATCGAACGGGGCATTGCGTTCTACGTGCAGAAGCACGATGCTTCGGGGCTGACGCCTGATGACAGGGCCGCGCTGCTGCCGCTGATTCATGACCGCATGACGGAAACCGTGCTGAGCGATTTCAAGCAGGCGGAACAGTTGTTCCACCACGTGGCGCCGCAGCCCTTGCGCACGGTGGACATCCTGGGCGGCGGCGCGGCAGCGCTGGACACGGCCAATCGCGAATGGGGGCTGGCGCTGTCGGGAGACGAAATCGAATACCTGGTGGAGAACTTCACCCGCATCGGGCGCAATCCCACTGACGTGGAGCTGATGATGTTCGCCCAGGCCAATTCGGAACACTGCCGCCACAAGATATTCAACGCCGACTGGGTGATCGACGGCGAGCAGCAGCCCTATTCCCTGTTCGGCATGATCCGCAACACCCATGCCCAACATCCGCAAGGCACCGTGGTTGCTTATTCGGACAACTCCTCGGTGATCGAGGGCGCGGAAATTGCGCGCTTTTATCCCGAGCCGGGAAACGGTCGTTACCGCTATGCGACGGAAAAAACCCATATCCTGATGAAGGTTGAAACCCACAACCATCCCACCGCGATTTCCCCTTTCCCCGGCGCCGCCACCGGTTCCGGCGGCGAAATTCGCGACGAGGGCGCGACCGGCATCGGCTCCAAGCCCAAGGCCGGGCTATGCGGGTTTTCCGTGTCCAACCTCAATATCCCGGGCTTTCAGCAACCCTGGGAAGGCAGCTATGGCAAGCCGGGCCGCATCGCTTCCGCGCTCCAGATCATGCTGGAAGGCCCGATCGGCGCGGCCGCCTTCAACAATGAATTCGGACGTCCCAACCTGGCCGGTTATTTCCGCACTTTCGAGGAGAATGTGTCAGGCGAGATGCGCGGTTATCACAAACCCATCATGCTTGCCGGCGGGGTGGGCAATATCACGGAGCAGCATTGCTTCAAGGGCGATGTGGTGCCGGGCGCGCTGCTGATCCAGCTCGGCGGGCCAGGCATGCTGATCGGGCTGGGCGGCGGCGCGGCATCCAGCATGGATACCGGTGCCAATGCCGAGAACCTGGATTTCGACTCGGTGCAGCGCGGCAACCCGGAAATGCAGCGCCGCGCCCAGGAAGTGATCGATCGCTGCTGGCAGATGGGCGATGCCAACCCCATCCTCTCCATCCACGACGTCGGCGCGGGCGGCATTTCCAACGCGCTGCCGGAACTGGTGCACGGCTCCGGGCGCGGCGGGCATTTCTCGCTGCGCGACGTGCCCTCGGAAGAACCGGGCATGTCGCCGATGCAGATCTGGTCCAACGAGGCCCAGGAGCGCTATGTGCTGGCCATCGCACCCGAAAGCCTGCCGCTGTTCTCGGCCATGTGCGAGCGCGAGCGCTGCCTGTTCGCGGTGATCGGAACCGCCACCGAGGCGCAGCAACTGGTGGTGGAGGACGGCCATTTCCGGAATAATCCAGTCGATATGGACATGAACGTCCTGCTCGGCAAACCGCCCAAGATGACGCGAACGGTGGCCCACGCTGCACGTGCCCTGGAGGCTTTTTCCACCGATGCGCTGGACCTGAAGGACGCAGCCTACCGCGTGCTGCGCCTGCCCACGGTGGGCGACAAGACTTTCCTGATCAGCATCGGCGACCGCACCGTGGGCGGCTTCACCGCGCGCGACCAGTTCGTCGGGCCGTGGCAGACGCCGGTTGCCGACGTGGCCGTGACTACCATGGGATACGACACCTGCCACGGCGAAGCCTTCGCCATGGGCGAGCGCACCCCGCTGGCCCTGCTGGATGCGCCGGTCTCGGGACGCATGGCGATCGGCGAAGCGATCACCAACATTGCCGCCGCGCGCATCGACGCCATCGGCGACATCAAACTGTCCGCCAACTGGATGGTGGCGGCCGGTCATCCGGGCGAGGATGCGGCGCTATACGACACGGTGCACGCGGTGGGCATGGAATTCTGCCCGGCACTGGGGGTGAGCATTCCGGTGGGCAAGGACTCCATGTCGATGAAGTCGGTATGGGAAGAGGAAGGCGTGAAAAAGGCCGTCACCTCCCCCTTGTCGCTGATCATTTCCGCCTTCGCGCCGACGCCCGACGCGAGCAAAACGCTGACGCCGCAATTGCGCGCCGACGTGGGCGCCAGCGACCTGATCCTGATCGATCTCGGTTGCGGCCGGGGGCGCCTCGGCGCTTCCGCGCTGGCCCAGGTTTACGGCCAGGTGGGCGATGCCGCGCCCGACGTGCTGGCTCCCGCTCAGCTCAAGGCATTCTTCGAGGTCATCCAGAAGCTCAACCGGGACGATAAACTTGTCGCCTACCATGACCGATCCGATGGCGGCTTGTTCGTGAGCCTGTGCGAGATGATGTTCGCAGGTCACGTTGGCGTTACGCTGGACGTGGACGAACTGTGTTACGAGCAGATTCGCAGCGACGTGGAGGAGAAGGGTGAAGAAGAGCCGGAAATCCCTGCCGGCAGCTACTCCAGCCGCCTTTTCGGCGTACTGTTCAACGAGGAACTGGGTGCGTTGTTGCAGGTGCGGCGCTCTGATACGCCAGCCGTGATGCAGTCCTTTTTCGATGCCGGGCTGCGCAGCGAATTCCACGTTGTCGGCAGCCTCAACGAGGATGACTGTCTGCGTATCATGCGCAACGATGCCGAGATTTTCCACGAAAGCCGCGTCGAGCTGCAACGCGCCTGGTCCGAGACCACCAGCCATATGCAGAAGCTGCGCGACAACCCGGAATGCGCGCAGCAGGAATACGACCGCATCCTGGATGCCGCCGATCCAGGCCTTCAGGTGCAGCTCAGTTACGATCTCGGCGACAACGTCGCGGCGCCCTACATCAACAGCGGCGCCCGCCCGGCCATGGCGATCCTGCGCGAGCAGGGCGTGAACGGCCAGGTGGAAATGGCGGCGGCCTTCGACCGCGCCGGTTTCGCGGCGGTGGACGTGCACATGAGCGACGTCATCGCGGGCCGGGTCTCGCTCAAGGATTTCAAGGGTCTGGCGGCTTGCGGCGGCTTCTCCTACGGCGACGTGCTGGGTGCGGGGGAGGGCTGGGCCAAATCGATCCTGTTCAATGCCCGTGCCCGCGACGAATTCGAGGCTTTCTTCCATCGCGGCGATTCGTTTGCCCTGGGCGTGTGCAACGGCTGCCAGATGATGAGCAACCTGCACGCTATCATCCCCGGCGCGGAGAACTGGCCGCATTTCGTGCGCAACAAGTCGGAGCAGTTCGAAGCGCGTTTCGTCACGGTGGAAGTACCCAAGAGCCCGTCGCTGTTCTTCGACGGCATGGCGGGCAGTCGCATGCCCATCGTGGTGGCGCACGGCGAGGGCTATGCGGAATTCGCCTCGCCGACGGCACAACAGAGCGCACTGGTGGCGCTACGCTATGTCGACCATCGCGGCAATCCGGCGTCCACCTACCCCCTCAACCCCAACGGCTCGCCCGACGGCATCACCGCGCTCACCACGCCGGATGGCCGTTTCACCATCATGATGCCGCACCCGGAGCGCGTGTTCCGTGCGGTACAGCATTCCTGGCATCCGGACGGGTGGCAGGAAGACGGGCCGTGGCTGAGGATGTTCCGCAACGCCAGGAAGTGGGTGGGTTAAACTAAAAACGGCATTTCACCGCAAAGGACGCGAAAGGTTCGCTAGGGAAAAGCAATCAGGCTGGTATGCCCGAGGGTTCTGTTTTGCGAGTTGAGCGACGAGTTCCCATCCCTGCCTACTCCATTTCCCTTTGCGAACCTTTGCGTCCTTTGCTGTTAGTGTTTTATTGATCGAAAAATGGAATCAGGGCAGTGCAGGGCGGGGGCGACGCCTCTCTGGCAGGCCGCCCTGCCTGTCAGGCATGCCACCTTCCCGGGTCAACATGTCCCGGGCGCGGTCATCTCCCAGCTCCGCCGCCCGCTGCATCAGCCTCCGCGCTTCATCTTCGTTGCGAGGCACGCCGCGGCCCTTGAAATACATGATGGCGAGGTTGGTCATGGCCTTGGCATTACCCTTTTCGACCGCCTTGCGGAACCAGGCCACGGCTTCGCTATCGCTTTGCGGTACGCCGCGCCCGTCCCGATACAGCATGCCGAGATTGTTCATTGCCATGTCGTGACCGTCACGCGCGCGCTGCATTACGGCTTCAACCGGAACGCGCTGGAAATCCCCGGCGTTTTTCGGCGTTTCCGCCACATGGGCTTGCGGCTCGTTCACGGGCGCAGGTGGCCGCTCCTCAAACGGTTTGGGCGCTTGCCGCTTTTCTACCGCCGGCTTTAGCTGCGCCAAGCGATTAAGCGCCAGGCCGGAGAATTCGCCGCTGGGGTATTTGCGCAGGTATTCCTTGAAATCCAGATCGTCCCGGCTGCTCCTGATCGAGTTCCAGAATTCCAGTTCCAGGGCTGATGCGCTGACTGCAGGCGGCGCTTCGGCGGGGCGGAGCGTCTTTATGGGCGGGGGCTGGATTGCCGCAAGCGGGGCGGGCGCGGGTTTGTTCAACCAGATCGCAGCTGGTATCACGGCGAGCAGGGCGAGCGCCGCCCACGGCCAGCGTTTCCCTTTGGCGGGCGCGTCCTGTGTCGGTGGCGGCGGGTTCGGTGTGGTCAGGGCGGGGGCCGTACAGGCGCACACTGTCTGTTCCAGAACTTCGGTAGCTGCGATGGTGTCGTTTCCCGCCACCGTGGACTGTGTGTCGGTAAGGATGTGCTGGAAACCGAGCGAGCTTTCCTGTGTCGGCGTGGCCGCTGCGGGCGGTTCCGCAATGGAGAGCGGCGGCTGTTCACGCGCCGCCAGTTGCAGGGCGCGCGAAAACTGCTCCGCACTCGGGTAGCGCTCGTCCGGGCGCTTGGCGATGGCCTTTCTGACCACGGCGTCGAGCGCGGGCGGCAGCGTGAGGTTGAGCTCGGTCGGCAGCGGCGGTTCGACTTTCAGCACCTGGTGCATGATGGTGGTGAGCGAGGAGCCGGGAAACGGGCGCTCGCCGGTCAGCAGTTCATACAGGATGACCCCGACGGAAAAAATGTCCGTGCGGCGGTCCACTTCCTGACCCAGGAACTGCTCCGGCGACATGCACAGCGGCGTGCCGAGGCGGGATCCGGTCTGGGTGAGCGTGGAGGATTCCAGGCGGGCAATGCCGAAGTCGGTTACCTTGATGTCGCCGCTGGGCAGCACCAGGATATTGGCGGGTTTGATGTCGCGGTGGATGACGCCGTTACTGTGCGCGTGCCCCAGTGCATCGAGTATCTGGCTGATGATGCGTACCGTGTCGGCGAGCATGAACTGGGTGTGGTGCTCGAACAGCGCGGAAAGCGGCTTGCCATCGACAAATTCCATCACGATGTAGGCGGTTTCACCGTCCCGGCCATAGTCGTAAATGGTGACGATGCGCGGGTGGTTGAGCCGGCCAGCCGCCTTTGCCTCGCGCTCGAAACGCTGCAACACGGCTTCCAGGTTGGTGCCGTCGTAGATGTCGGTGCGGATGGTCTTGATCGCGACGCGCCGCTCGATGAGCGGGTCGAAAGCCTCGTACACCACACCCATGGCGCCGCGACCCAGCTCACTCCGGATTTCGTATTTTCCAAGTTTGCTTGGGTCGGCCATGGAACCGTGCCTGAAAATTAGTTTCCAGGCGCCAATTTAGCAGATTTTGAACATCAAATGACTTCCTGAATATGCCTTTTTCAAACTCAAAGAGACTTGTGTTGCACCAGCGACCTGGGCTAATGAACTTACCACGCCATATCAAGGCGGGGAGAGGAATTATGCCAAGCGTGACTGTTCAGTGGCAGGTTCTATATGAAAAACGCTTCCTGGCGCTGTAATCGAGACAAACCCTAAAACAGGTTTTTCCGCGAATAGTTTCTGAGATCGCACACCGAAATATGAGGTTATCGCGCTATTACTCCGAACCCTTGGGATGTACCTGGATGTCGCCAGTTTTGGAAGGTGATATGGTTCGGGCCGTTCAGCCACCAGGGATCACTTCCATGTTCTGATGGAATGCCGCCCAGCGTGATATCGGGCACGATGGTGTAGTTTCTTCCGTTGAGACGGATGGCGGCCGTGCCGTCGAGCTGGACGCTCAAAGCCGCGCCGGAATCAACGATACGCAGGTAGTTCAGCAGCGTATCCGGTTCAAGGAAGGCCGGGTAAAGAATCTGGCTGTTGCCGGAATGATCTATGAAATGAAGATGGCTGTCGCTTCCCACACCGAGAAGTGGCCTGCCGCCGCGGTTATCGACGGGCAGCGCCACGATTCCCGGCTGGATGATGTAGGTGATTCCTTCATTGGTGGCAGTAAGCACGCCATTGATTTCCATACTGAGCGTTGCACCGGTGGGCAGCAACCCGGCGAGCTGGTTAAGGCTTACCAAGGCCGGAACCACGGTCACGGCCGTGCCGTTGAAAATGATCTGGTACTGGCCGTTGCCCTGTGGATATACCCCATTGGGCCGGGTGTCCCCGGTTTGCATGGAAAGGGGCGCGATGGCCAGCTGTGCGCCATTGAACCCACCCATGACCATCGTCCCCGAGGGGCTCTGGCCGATATGGTAAAGGTTGGCGCCCACTGCAGCGGACAGTACCTGAGTCAGCCCGGCAATCAGGCTGGGACCATCGCTGCCACTCATGTTGAGTATGGAAGGCATACCGCTTACGCCGGGAATATGGGGCAGGCCGGGCAACGTAGGGTCCGTTGGTGCGGGAGAGGAAACCGTAAGCGTCTTGCCGACGACCGCACTGCTGGATGTTCCGTCGTTGACAACAAAGGAAATGGCACGGGTGCTGATGCTGGGCACGACGGCGCTATTTGCGTAAGTGACGCTACGCAAAGCGGTTTGCCACTGGCCAATGGTGGCGGAAGCGCCTGCGGATATCAGGGTCAGCACGCCGGTGGCAGCATTGTAGGTGGCGTTTATATTACCCATGGTTGCCGGATTGTTGGTGAAGGCCAGAACGTCCTGTCCCGCCTGGAAATTACCGCTGATACTGACCGTGGCGCTTGCAAGGGTGGTACTGTCGGCATCGGTGACCGTTAACGCGGTGTCAATGGCGACCGCGGCGGGTGGGATGTTCGTGGTTGCGCCAGCGCTGGTGATGGCGGTGGGAGACGCGGAATAGGTGAACAGGCCGGTGCCGGTTCCGGAGCCGCCCGGCGTGGTGACGGCCACATCCCTGGCGCCTGCGGTGCCCGCTGGGGTGGTGGCGGTGATGGAGGTAGCGCTCACCACCGTCACGGCGGTGGCGGCAGCGCCGCCGATGGTGACCGCCGTGGCGCCGGTGAAGTTTGTGCCGGAGATGGTCACACTGGTGCCGCCGGTGGCGGGACCGCTGGTTGGGCTGATGGCGGTGACGGTGGGAGCCGCGATATAGGCGAACAGGCCGGTGCCGGTTCCGGTGCCGCCGGGCGCGGTGACGGCCACATCCCTGGCACCCGCCGTTCCCGCCGGGGTGGTGGCGGTGATGGAGGTTGCGCTGACAACCGTCACGCCGGTAGCAGCAGCGCCGCCGATGGTCACCGCCGTGGCGCCGGTGAAGTTGGTGCCGGTGATGGTGACGCCGGTGCCGCCCGCTACAGGACCGCTGGACGGCGAGATGCCGGTGACGGTGGGAGCCGCGATATAGGTGAACAGGCCGGTGCCGGTTCCGGTGCCGCCGGGCGTAGTGACGGCCACGTCCCTGGCGCCCGCCGTCCCCACCGGGGTGGTGGCGGTGATGGAGGTGGCACTCACCACCGTCACGCCGGTGGCGGCAGCGCCACCGATGGTGACCGCCGTGGCGCCGGTGAAGTTGGTGCCGGTGATGGTGACCGGGGTGCCGCTTGCTGCGGGACCGCTGGTCGGAGCGATGCTGGTAACGGTGGGGGCTGCGATGTAGGTGAACAGGCCGGTGCCGGTTCCGGAGCCGCCGGGCGTGGTGACGGCCACGTCCCTGGCGCCCGCCGTCCCCGCCGGGGTGGTAGCGGTGATGGAGGTGGCACTCACCACCGTCACGCCGGTGGCGGCAGCGCCACCGA
>JASJPB010000011.1:28414-50950 GCA_031426915.1 Sulfuricellaceae bacterium
GTGCCGCCCGCTACAGGACCGCTGGACGGCGAGATGCCGGTGACGGTGGGAGCCGCGATATAGGTGAACAGGCCGGTGCCGGTTCCGGTGCCGCCGGGCGTAGTGACGGCCACGTCCCTGGCGCCCGCCGTCCCCACCGGGGTGGTGGCGGTGATGGAGGTGGCACTCACCACCGTCACGCCGGTGGCGGCAGCGCCACCGATGGTGACCGCCGTGGCGCCGGTGAAGTTGGTGCCGGTGATGGTGACCGGGGTGCCGCTTGCTGCGGGACCGCTGGTCGGAGCGATGCTGGTAACGGTGGGGGCTGCGATGTAGGTGAACTGGTCGGCTGCGCCGGTCGCGCTGGTGCCGCCCGCTGTGGTGACGGTGATGTCAACCGTGCCGGCAGCTCCCGCTGGTGAGGTGGCGGTGATCTGCGTGGCGGAGTTGACGGTATAGCTGGCGGCATTGGTCGCACCGAACCTGACGGCGGTGGCGCCGGTGAAGTTGGTGCCGGTGATGGTGACCGGGGTGCCGCCCGCTACAGGACCGCTGGACGGCGAGATGCCGGTGACGGTGGGAGCCGTAGTGTAGGTGAACAAACCGGTTCCCGTACCAGTGCCGCCGTAAGTCGTCGTAACAACAACATCCTTCGCGCCTGCGGTTCCAGCCGGAGTGGTGGCGGTAATGGAAGTTGCGCCAAGCACGGAGATGCCGGTAGCGGCAGCGCCGCCGATGGTCACTGAGTTGGCATCGGTAAGGTCAGTTCCGGTAATGGTAACGGAGGTGCCACCTGCGGTTGATCCGCTCGCCGGAGAGATACCGGTGACGGTAGGAGGAAGAACCGGAATATGGGCATTCGAAACAGTAAAGGATGTGAAGGTGAAACTGGCTGGGCGGCCTCCGGCGCCAACATCGACTGGAATGAAGTCAATCTCGTATGAGGTAATCTGTACCCCGGCAAAATTAGTAAGCGTGATTGAAGTTGGGGTGGTGGACAGCCAGTCAGTCATATACGATGCCCATCCCGTTTGAACAGTACCACCACCAAGCTTCGTGCCGATTACGTTTACCTGATAGGTGTCGCCGAACCCCATGATCAATAAATCCGTCAGTTGGAACGAGCCGAGGGTCGAGTTGTTGGCGCTGACCTTCATCCAGTGCGTGCGGGTGTCTAAACCGGTGCTTGCGGTGCTGTAGGTAATGAATGCTCCCCGGGGAGGATAGGTGTCATCCTCAAGCATTATCCCCTTCCCCGACAAATCGGTTCCGACCGGTCCGCCGTCGTAGCTCAGGATGAAGTCGCTGGAAGACCACGAGGCATACGCGCCGTTATATTTGACATATGGATCAAAGTCGGTACCGGTGATCTTCGCGCCGATACCGGTGGTGAAGATGTTGTAAACGTCCTGCGAACCGTTCGGCAGCGCAGCCTCGGCGGGGAGTGCGCCCAGGCACAGGCAGAACGTGGCAAACGCCGTGATCGCATTAATGGCTTTTCGCAGAGTATTCATTGGGTCTCTTCCATCGGATTCGTTTCAAGCTATGGTTTCATGCGTCGCGGTAACGGGTGTCGCATTTTCATGGTGTAAGGCGCTTTGCAATACAAGCCGGTCAATCCCGGGGGAGAGGGCGGCACGCCCTCTTCCCCGTTGCTACATGAAATGCTGGTTATCCCCTTGGGGGATACAGCCCCATGACGGCAATGCACATCAATACCGGCAGAAAGGGCTGCATGTTGTCATGGGGTACCGGTCCCGTGGCTGTTCCTGCTTGCTGCACCGCATCGGCGGCCAGCTGGGTAGTTACCGGCGGCGGGAGGTATGTGTTGGTGGCTTTGGGTGGTTTCCCTCCCGATGTCGGGGACTTGGACAGATAGTTGTTCGCTACAGTCGTCAGGCCGGCAGGGGCATTCGACACTGCATTCAATCCATGGCTATGGGGCGGAAAGTTGCTCCCCGCCAACGGCACCGTGGCGTCACCGACAGCCTGACCGATATTTCGCGGGGTCAGCCCCGGTCCGGCGCCGACGTCCATGGGTGCGCGCCCAGACAGGTTCGGCAGGCCGAAGGTGGTTTTGCCGTCGCCGCCGAAGTAAGTACCTAAAATGGAGTAGAGGGCCGTGTTCTGAACAATATTCAAGATCTGGCCATTGCAGGTCGCCCAGCCATATGGGGCATAGTTAAAGGCAAAAGCCCGTATTTCTCCGATAAATGGATCAGACATGTCGCTTTCTCCTTGTGATCAGTTTCTTTGGGGCCAGATGCCCGTCAGGGCGATGCAGTAGTTGACGGCCAACGATGGCTGCACGTTGTTGTGAGCGGCGGAACCGCCTGCCGGCGAGAGCGTCCCCGCTGCCATGGTGGCCGCCGGCGTCGCTTTTGCGGTTGCATAGGCGAAATTGGTGGTTTCAGCCACGGCTGACAGCACGTTGCCCTGGGGCACGTTGGAGTTGCCGGGATTCGAGTTGGCCATCAACGCATGGCCATGGGCCGGCAATTGGGACGTTGCCGACAAGGCAACGGTTTCAGCCCCACCGGGTTTTCCCTCAAGGTACGTGGCGTTGGCATGCAGCAACGTCCGTCCCCGGAAGTCGGGCAGGTTGAAGTTTGTGGTGCCGTTGCCGCCGTAGGTGGTGCCGATCAGCGAGAACAGCGCCTGGTTCTGGGGGATATTCAAAAGCTGTCCGTCACAGGTTGCCCACCCCTGGGGGGCGTAGTTGAAGCCGAATAGCCGGATTTCACCTAAAAATGATTCAGCCATGAAGTTCTCCTTTCGTCCTAAGGTCTCGTGGGAAAATAGCCGTTGGTGGCGATGATGAAGTTTACGCACAGGGCCGGCATCACATTGGAGTGGGGTTGGGCCGGGGTGGGCGGTGAAGATCCCACTGAGGACGGGTTCATGAGGCTATCGGGCACAGCCGCGGAGTAAAGACTGAAGTTGATGCTGTTTCCCGGATAGTTGCCGGCCGGAGCAACGGTCGTGCCGGGGCCGCCCGCGCTGATGGCGTGGGTATGGGACGGAATATGCGCGGTCAGCAGCGTTTCCGTTTCGGTGCCGAACGAGTCGCCGATGTTCCTGGGAGTCAGCCCGGGCCCCTGCCCCATGTGAACAGGGATGCGCCCCCGCAGATCGGGCAGTTTGAAGTTTGTCGTTCCATCTCCTCCATAGGTTGTCCCGATCAACGAGAACAGGACGTCGTATTGATTGATGGGCAAGGTACTCCCATCACAGAACGCCCAGTCCATCGGGGCAAAGGTCCCCCCGAACATCCGTATTTCACCTATAAAACATTCGCTCATCGTCTCCTCCTCTTTGTGGGAAAATCAAATCCGTTGCCACTGCTTCTTTCTATTGCTTCCTTGCCAGATCCCGATGGTTACACCGCCCGAGGCGCGCTGAAGATCGCCTGGTAATAGACCGCATCCGTCTTCCCGGTGTGGACAGGCCCCAGGAAAAGCGCCAATTCCCCCATTGCGGGGTGTCTCACCGCGTGAGTGTTGTGCCTGAACACGGCGCCGGCGCCCCCCTTAAAAAGAAGCGAGAAGGCATCTAGCGTGCCGGAGCTTTTGTCCGTCACTTCCACCAGTTCTATCTTCTGCATCTCCATACCCTCGGGCCGAACCTCGAAAACGCTGTTCAGATGGGACTCGAAATTTTCTTTCTTCATCTGTCCGGTCATTATTTCTCCTCTCATCACTACTTTTATGCACCGGCCTGTCCGGGGCGCCGCTTCATGAAATAGTAGACCCCCGTGAAATGCTCTTCCTGGAAGCCGAGCCGCCGGTACAGCGCCAAGGCTGGATTGTTGCTTTCCACATGGAGCGATACCGGAATGCCCCTTTCATCCCCCTCACGCAATACATCCCTCATCAGGCCCTCGCCGATGCCGCGTCCGCGATACTCGGGCAGCAGGCTGATGTCGACGATCCGTATCTCGCCCGGCGTCCGGTCGACGTAAAGCCTTCCCGCCAGTACGCCAGCGGCCATGACGGCGTCAAATGATGAATGCAGGTGATTTCGCATATATTGGTCATGCTGGAGCTTGAACTGCATCCGCATGAATCCTTCCCATTGCTCATCTCCCCAGCCGGCGAGCGTCTTCTCCTCGGCTCGGGTCGAGGCATAGAGCCGAAAGAGAAATTCCCGGTCGTCATCGGTGACGGGCCGCAGAGTGACTGCCGGGGACATCGCTTTGTGCGCTGCCGCAATTTGTTCTGTTTGGCTGTTGATTGCCTGGCTCCGAGACATGAAACATTTCCGCTAGAGACTATGTGCGCCCCAGCCGGGGCGAGTCGTTAAACGAATTAATACCACGTCATCGTAAGAAGACCGTAAGAAGGGTTCCGGCGGGGCGGATTTTGGTAGCCTGGCCGCCATGCCCAGGTAAGCTCCGCCCCATTTTTTGGGTTTTAAGGTAACGGCAGGCAGAATACGGTGACGTCGAAGTCACCACACTGCCACCCGAAGATCCACGCGCAGGCATTGCCGTTGATGTTCAAGCAGACCGAATTATTCCTATCCTCCAGCTTGAAGCAGAGTTTGGCCTTGGCTAGTACGAGATCGGGCTCGAAACAGACGCCCAGATTATGTGGATCGAATTTGTAATTGGTGCACCAGACTTCAGCCCCCGCAACCAACAGGCAAATTTTCAATTGCGCCGACCAATCCGTGGGAGATTGACCACAAAGTGTCAAGGTTCCACTTAATCCAATAATCTTGAAAAGCGAAACCTCAAACGATTGGGACTTGCAAGATTCACTCAGTGTCACATCCGAAAGTATCGGAGTGGATGCCACTTCCGCAAGTTTCCCCCCCTCTTGATTTTCAAATGCTTCAAGCAGCCTGGCTTTCAGTTCATCGGCACCGACGTTTGCGTGTTTCGCCATCGACTGCCAATCTGCTGCGCTGACCCGTGATTCCAGTGCTTTCAATAAATCGCTCATCGTTGTTTCCTCTATTTTTGTCGATAAGCCTCAGCTATTCATAAGGCATTAGATTTCTTCTGCCGAGGCGAAACGAAGAAATCGTTTTGCCGTTATACCAAGCGGCCGTAAGACGAGCGTAAGAAGCGCGGGATATTTCGGATTGCACTGTTTTGCGGGGGGCGGGCCATGCCCGGGTGATGGATGGGGGTGATGAAACACCCGTGCCAGGCTAACCGGTCAGGGAATCCAGCAGCTTGCGAGATTCCCGCAGGTCGGGCGTGTCGAAACCCTCGGTAAACCAATGGTAGACCCCCTTGAGCAAGCGCCGCGCATCGTCGCCTTTCCCCTGCCCCTGCCACAGCCGGGCCAAGCTCATCGCTGCGCGTAACTCCAGGGATTTCGCCTCTTGCTGGCGGCTGATGGCGAGCGCGTCGTGGAAATGCGCTTCGGCCTGGGCCGCATTGGTTTCGCGCAGACCCAGCAATGCCTCGCCCGAGAGGCGGTGCAGCTCGGCATTGAAACGATGCTCCCCTTTGCCTGGGACATCGGCAAGCGCTTGCGCAATCGTGTCGAGCGCCTTTTCGTGCTGTTTTATGTGCACCTGGGCGGCGGCCAATGCGTAAAGGAATAACCCCGACATCCCGGGCACCGCAGCCTTCATGCCGGCAATGCTCGACTCGATTTCAGCGATACCCTCCGTCCGTCCCTGCATGGCCAGCGCCCAGCCATGGGCCATTTCGCCCACGATCGACCAAAGGAAAAACCCATGTTGGCGCGAGATGGCGATCGTCTCGGCGGCCAGGGGCAAGGTTTCCGCGGGTTTGTTCGACCAGCAGGAAGTCATGACCGTGAAGGCGAGTGCCTGCGCCAGCGCGTGAGGCTGAGTCAGGGCGCGCGCCCGCTCGATCATCCGTTCGCAAACCTGTTGCGATTGATCCGGGAAGCCAAGGAAACCATGCGCAATGGCCGAATAAGCCATGCCGAATGCACCCAGGTCAAGACCGAATTGTTCCCAACTCACCTGACAATAGTCCGGTGTGTATTGCGATACAACCCGCACAGCACGTTCGTGGGAGGATTTGAACTCGCCCCTCCATGAGAAAGCCGCCGCCGCCATGGCGTGGGCGGCTATTTGTTTCAGGGGATCGTCATGCGCCATCCGCAACAACTGCTGCGCGGCTTGCGACGCGCCCCGGTAACCGATTTTCGCGATGGTGTTGAATTCCAGTGCCCATTTTGCCAGGAACAATTCAGGGCAATCGCCCACCAGGCCGCTCAAGGCCGAGATGCGGGCATTGGCTTGCGTGGCCTCCTCCGAGCCTTGGCCTTTTGCGGCATACAAGACGGTGCAAAGGCTGAGCAGCATTTTGAATTCCGTCTGGTTTCGGTCCTGATCCGCAGGCAAGGTCATCAAGAGTTCCAGGCCGGAATTGAAATGCCCTACCGCCTCTACATTGGCTGAACTCAGCGCGGCTCTTTGCCCGGCCTTGATCCAGTAATCGATGGACTGCCGGGTTTCGCCGCCGCAGGCCAAGTGCCGCGCCAGAAATTCCGGCCGGGTTGTGACGATGGCGGGGAAATCGCTTTGCAGCGCATGTGCGATATGTTGATGCGCAGCCTGCCGGTCGGACTTGCTCTGAGTTTGATAAGCCGCTTCCTGAATTAAGGCATGTTTGAATTGATGAGCTGTTTTGTCCACCTTCAATATCAGCCCGGCATCATGCAATGCGTCCAGGTTGCGCGCCAGCGCGGCCGGGTCACAGGTGGACATCTTGTGTAACAAATTCAGATCGAACTCGCGCCCAAGGGTGGCGGCCAGTTGCGCGGTGTGCTTCGCCTCGCCCATGCGATCAAGTCGCGCCGCCAATAGATCGTGCAGCGTGGCGGGTATGCTTGCTAGATTGTCCTGAGTTGCGGATTTCGCCATCTCCTCGGCATACAGCGGGATGCCGTCGGCGCGTTCGACGATGCGGCGCAGGGTCGCGGCCGGAATCTCCGCGCTGATCGAAGCGACCATTTCCGCCACCTCGTCCCCGGCCAGAGGCAAAAGTGGCAGCGTAAATACGGGTGCATCTTTCCAGGGCGGAGCAAATTCGGGCCGGGCCGTGAGAACCGAGAGAATCGGTCCTCTTTCTTTCTGCTCGACGATCCGGGTCAGCAATTCCAGCGTGGAAGGATCGATCCAGTGCAAATCCTCCACGATAAGCAACACTGGCTGCTGTGCCGCCAGTGCCTGCAACAGAACCAACAGGGCGGCGACAGTCTGTTCCTTGCACTGTTGCGGCGACAAACCGGGCGCTGGGTAAGATCCGCCGGGAGGCAGGGAAAATAGGTGGGCGAGTAGAGGGACGGCCTCCTGTGCCGATGCCGGGTAATATGACTCGAGATGGCTTGCCAGCTTGCCAAACTTTACTTCGGGCGTGTCGTCCCGCGCGAAACCCCAAAAGGCTTCGAGCATCGCGATCAGTGGATAAAAAGGCGACTGGCAGTGCTCTGGAAAACAGCGCAATTCCCGCACCACGCAAGCTTGTTCGCGCAACGCCCGCTTGAGGGTGTCCACCAGGCGCGACTTTCCGATCCCGGCCTCGCCGCGCAGCAGCACGGTGCGCGGCATGCCGTGGCGGGCGTCCTGCCACAGGGCGAGGAGAGCCGAAATCTCGTTCTTGCGTCCGACCAGCGGCGTTAGCGTGGACGCGGCTTCGAGACGTGATGTGGCTCCGCTTTCGCGCTCGACATGGAATACTTCCAGCGGGCGCGCGCCGCCCGGCGGTTGCCGCAGTCCCAGGCTGGTGCTTTCGAAATAGCCCGCCACCAGGCGTTGTGTCGCTGCGCTGATCGCCACTTCACCGAAATCGGCCAACTGGCGCAAGTGAATGGCGAGCGCCGAGGTGGCGCCAACGGCATCCGGCATCCGCGGATCGCTGCTGATCACCACGCCGGTGTGGACGCCGACGCGCGGCCCGAGGCCGTCGAAGGCCGCGCGCGTTAGTGCCAGCGCGGCCCGCACCGCCAGCCGGGCGGCGTTTTCACTGGCCTGCGGGTAGCCGAAATAGGCTAGCAAGCCCCCTCCGTGGCTTTGCACGAGATGGCCCGCATGGCCGCGAATGATCTCTCTGCAGCGAGCCTGCGGTGCGTGCAGCAGGGCCAGGGCCTCGTCCGGATCTTCCGCGTCGGCAGGTGCCAGCTCGCAGTAAAGCACCGTGATTTGCCGCCGCTCAGTGGCTGGCGGCGATGGATCGGCCCGCGGGGCTGCGCCCTCCACGGAACGCGACGCCCATGGCTGTTCGTCCCGGCGAATGCGCGCTGCCAGCGCGCAGGTCTCTTCCGATGGCAATATACCCAGTTCTTTTTTTAGTGTACGGCAGCATGTCTCGTATTGGGCAAGTGCGGCGGCGCGCTGACCATTGAGCGCAAACAGCCTCATCACCCGCCGCAGGCTCTCCTCGTTCCATGGCTCCAGCTCCAGAAAACGCAGCGCGAACGGCAAGGACCTGGCATAAGCGCCCGTCATCTCATGACAATCCGAGAGCAGGGCCAGGCGGCTGAGGGCGCGCAGATGCAGCGCTTCGCGCTGGACCTGTAGCCACTCCTCGAAATCAGGACACTCGGGCAGCGAGAACCCCGCCATAAACTCGCCCCGATAGTGTGCGGCGAGGATTTCCATTTGCGCGATGCAGGGGTCACAGTAAGTTGGGCAGGGCGTTTCCGGGCAAGCGGGGGCGGCAGCAGCGAAATCCGCCACATCAATCTCCAGGCCGCCCGTGGGGTCGAACCGTACGAAAACACGGTCGACCTGCAACAAGGGGGTCGCCGGGTTTGCCGCGTCGAGAGTCTGGCGCAGGTCATGCAAAACCTGGCGCAGATTGGTCAAGGCCGCCTCGCGGGCAAGGTCTGGCCAGAATATGGCCGCCAGTGATGCCCGCGAGTGTGCCCGGCCGGGTTCTACAGCCAAGTATGCGAGAAGCGCCCGCCCTTTTTCGTAAGCCAGCTCACAGGGCCGCGTGTTGTGGTCAAGTGCGAAGCCACCAAGGAGACTGAGAGAGAAGATGGGGGAGAGATTATTTGCCAGCAAGATGGATCCATCCGTCGTGACAGATTTCCCAGAATTTATGCCGCATCCAAGACTTCGCGCGCAGCGAAACAGCCTTGCCTTGATTCCGCATGACTTTCCCATGGCGGAAGGCTCGCTGCGCGAGTTTCATTTTTTTATTATGGGTAGGAGTAGGCGGGGGGTGACGAACGTTTGCTGGGGAGCGGCGCCGGGTTGTCCGTGGCGACCGGTTGATCGGCGGCGGATGGCTTGCCCACGGAGGCCGGTTTGAATGTCATTGCCAGCAGCGAGTTAGCCTGAATCCGGGCAGCATCGGTTTCGCCGTTGAGGTTGGTTATGCTGAGCTTGCCATAACCCCGACCCAACTCGTTGGAAAAGTCGTAAATGGCGCCGATTACCGTCAGGTTGCCGTTCTTTACTTCATGCCCGAACTTTTTCAGCGCCGCGCCCACCTGGTTGTTCACGTTCATGAGCACCCCTTCCATGCTGGCGATTCCCTTGGGAATCCTGATGGTGTTGAGCTCGCGCTTGATGGGTTTGGATTCCTTGGCATAATTGCCGGAAGCGGCCTTGATCGCGCCGCAGGCGGAGTGTCCGACAATGATCAGCAAGGGGGTGTGCAGATGATGCACGCCATATTCCACCGAGCCTTCAGCGGTGGATATCTGGTTGCCGATATTGCGTACCATGAACAGGTCACCGTCGGGTGTCTTGTCCAGCGCATGGGTATGCACCCGCGAGTCGGAGCAGGTTACCACCGTGGCGCGCGGTGACTGGCCTGCGGCCAGCGGCCTGAAATAAGCCTCGTTGCGGGATTTGACGAATTCGTCGTTGTCCTGCAGCAGGTTGGCAACGATGCCTTTGAGTTGCTCGGACTCGGAAACCGGGGCGATGAGAGGGGGGGCGGTGTGAGCAATGCGGGCAGCGGTGGCTGGGAGGCTAAAGGCGGCAAGCGCAATCAAGAGATATTGCTTCCATTGGGTACGGAAATTTCTCACTGGGAATCCCTTTTCATTGGTGTTCGGACCTGCGGCTGATTTTACGTGATCCAACTTCCTGAGCAAGCCTATTTCCATCTATTAATCCGGGAATTCTGCACGGCATCAAGGCTTGAATTCATCTACATTCCCAGGTATCAGAATTTACTCACCACCAGCCGTTTCCGCCTGCGACGTGCCGCCCAGATAGCCGCTGAAGGTCAGCTTGTGCGCATCGGCGCCGGGAACCGAACTAGCTATCGAGTCTTCCATTGCCCAGACCGAGTTGACCCGGAAGGTGTTGCCGGGGGTTTGCACCTTGATGATGCCAGGGATGTTGGTGCCATCGCCACCGGAAACACAGGGGAACAATACCTGCGGTCCGCCGCAATCCGCGGAGATGACGTTGCCGGATCGAGCTAGGGAGGTGGTGTTGAACCAGCCATTCTTGCCGCCCGGCACCAGGCCAAGCCCCTGCATGGCTTTGCAAGGCATCTATCCCGGCCGGACTCCCTTGTCCATCTGCAGCCGGCTTATCCCGATCTACTAAATGACATGGGCAAGATTGCTTCAACCCGCCGCCCGACACATTCCCCGGGCATCGCTCACGAACGCGGCTTGGCCCTTGCGGTCGGCACGGCGTTCCATGGATCGTCGGGCCAGGGGTGTTTGGGGTAGCGGCCCTTGAGCTCCTTCCTGACCTCGGGGTAGGTGTTGTCCCAGAAGCTCTTTAGGTCTCGGGTGACCTGGATCGGGCGCTGGCCTGGCGACAGCAGGTGCAGCGTTACTGCTACCTTGCCGTCGGCGACGGCGGGGGTCCGCGCGAGGCCGAACAGTTCCTGGAGTTTCACCGCCAGCACCGGCGGCGCGCCGTCGGGGAAATACTCGATCTGCTTGCGCGAGCCGCTCGGCACAGCGAGGTGCGTGGGGGCGAGGCGTTCGAGCTGTTGCAGTTGCTCCCGGTCGAGGCACGCCTTGAGGATCGCGGGGAGGTCGAGGCGGGCAAGGTGGTCGCGCCGCGTGACGCCGTCGAGATAGGGGGCGAGCCAGTCTTCCAGGGAGTCGAGCAGGGTGGCGTTGGAGAGATCTGGCAAGCCGGCGTCGGGTTGCCACTGCCGCAGCGAAGCGGCGCGCGCCTGGAGTTGTCGCGCTTCCTCGTTCCAGGGAAGGGATTCGAGGCCGAGGTCGCGCACGCCGTCGACCATCGCCTCCCGCCTGCCCGCCGGCAACGGTCGCTGTCCCAGCACCAGGGCGCCGAGGCGGCGTTCCTCCCGCGCGAGCACCGCCTCGCTCTGGCGGTCCCAGCGTACCACGGCCTGCCACGCCAGGCTTTCGCCGAAATGACGCTCGACATCCTTCGCATCCAGGGGGGCGGCGAGAAAGATGCGCTCCTCGTCGCTCTTTCCGTCGAGAACGGCTGCCACAAGCAAAGGTGGCCCGCCGGCGCACTCCGGCAGCAGCCGGGCGCCGCGGCCGTTGGCGAGGAGGTAGCGCCCCATCCCTTCTCCGCGGCGCTGGGCGATGCGGTCCGGGTAGGCGAGGGCGAGCAGCAGGCCCACGTCGGTTTCGGCGATCTCGCCGTCGTGGAGTTCCACCCCGAGCAACTGGCGGTACTGACGGGCAGCGCGCTCGGACGCGGCGCATGCGCCGGGGTCGGCGCCGTAGCGGCGTGCCCCGGCGTTGCCGTGGCTGCGGTGCGCGCGCAGTGCTTCCAGCCGCAGGGCGAAGTCGCAGCGGCGCTCCCCTTCCAGGGAACGCAGCACGTCGCGCTCGCCGGCCACCGCTGCCACGTCGCAGGCAAGGGGCGCGAGCCCCATCCGCCGGGCTCGCAACAGCATGTGGGCAAGGCGCGGATGCAGCGGCAGCGCAGCCATCTCGCGTCCCAGCGGCGTAATGTGCCCCGTGCCCTCGAGGGCTTCGAGTTGCCGCAGCAGTCCCCGTCCCTGGGCAAGGGCAGCGGCTGGGGGCGGATCGATCCAGGCCAGGGTGGCGGTGTCGGCCACTCCCCACAGGGCCAGTTCGAGCGCGAGGGGAGCGAGATCGGCGTCGAGGATCTCCGCAGCGTTGTTGGGGACCAGGCCCCGCTGGGTGTCTTCTCCCCACAAGCGGATACAGATCCCCGGCCCGAGTCGCCCGGCCCGGCCGGCCCGCTGTTCGGCGGAAGCACGCGAGACCCGCTGCGTCTCCAGGCGGGTGAGCCCGCTCGGCGGATCGAAGCGCGGCACCCGCCGCCAGCCGCTGTCGATGACGGTGGTGACTCCTTCGATGGTGAGCGAGGTTTCGGCGATGGGGGTGGCGAGGATCACCTTGCGTCGCCCCAGCGGATCGGGGACGATGGCCGCCTGCTGGCGCTCGAAGGGGAGGTCGCTGTAAAGGGGAAAAACCAGGGGCGCGCCTGGCAGGGGCACCCCCTCGGCGAGGAGCGCTTCGACGCGGCGGATCTCGCCGGAACCAGGAAGGAAGGCGAGGATATCGCCATTTTCTTCGCCCGCCGCCTTGGCCAACGCACGGGCCATGGACAGGGTCATTTCCCCCGGTTGGGGCGTTGCGCCGCCGCCATGCCGGTAGCGCAGCTCGACCGGATGGCTGCGCCCCAGGCTGCGCACCACCGGGGCGTCGAGCAGGGCGGAGATGCGCTCGCCGTCGAGCGTGGCGGACATCACCAGGATCTTCAGGTTCTCGCGCAGGCCGCGCTGTGCGTCGCGGCAGAGGGCCAGGGCGAGGTCGCTGTGGAGGTTGCGCTCATGGAACTCGTCGAAGATCACCAAGCCCACCCCGTCCAGCTCCGGGTCCAGTTGCAGGCGGCGGGTAAGGATGCCCTCGGTCACCACTTCGACGCGGGTCCGCCGCGACACCCGGTTTTCGAACCGTACCCGGTAGCCGACCAGCCCTCCCGCTTCTTCCCCCAGTTGGGCCGCCATGTAGAGAGCGGCTCCCCGTGCTGCGAGACGGCGCGGTTCGAGCATCACGATCGACTGCCCGCCAAGCCAGGGCTCGTCGAGCAGGGCCAGCGGCACACGGGTGGTCTTGCCGGCCCCCGGCGGGGCCTCCAACACCACTGCGGAATGTGCGGCGAGGGTCGCGCGCAATTCCGGCAGGGATGAGTCGATGGGGTAGGGCTTCATCAGGAGTGAGGGGTCCATGCTCAAACGCATGAGCAGGAGGACGGGCGTTGGAGCGGCGGGTCAGGCCGCCGCCGCGTTCATTCCCACTCGATGGTGGCAGGCGGCTTGCCGCAAATATCGTACACCACGCGGTTGATGCCGCGCACTTCGTTGATGATGCGGTTGGAAACCTTGCCCAGCAGGGTGTAGGGCAGTTCAGCCCAGTGCGCGGTCATGAAGTCCTGGGTCTGCACCGCGCGTAGCGCGACCACGTAATCGTAGGTGCGGCCGTCGCCCATCACGCCCACCGACTTCACCGGCAGGAATACGGCAAAGGCTTGCGAAGTTTTCTCGTACCAGCCGGAAGCGCGCAGTTCCTCGATGAAGATGGCGTCTGCTTTTCTGAGTAAATCGGCGTATTCGCTCTTGACCTCGCCCAGGATGCGCACCCCCAGTCCGGGGCCGGGGAAGGGGTGGCGATACACCATGTCGTGCGGCAGGCCGAGGGCGATGCCCAGTTCGCGCACTTCGTCCTTGAACAGTTCGCGCAATGGCTCCAGCAGCTTGAGGTGCAGGGACTCCGGCAGGCCGCCGACATTGTGGTGGGACTTGATGGCGTGGGCTTTTTTTGTTTTCGCGCCGGCGGATTCGATCACGTCCGGGTAGATGGTGCCTTGTGCCAGCCATTTGGCGTTGGGCAGTTTGGCCGATTCGCGCTGGAATACCTCGACGAATTCGCGCCCGATGATTTTGCGTTTTTGCTCGGGATCGGTGACGCCGGTGAGGTGCTTCATGAATTCGCCGCTGGCGTCGACATGGATTACCTTGACGCCAAGATTGTCGGCAAAGGTTTTCATCACCTGTTCGGCCTCGTTGAGGCGCAGCAGGCCGTTGTCGACGAAGACGCAGGTCAGTTGCGTGCCGATGGCGCGGTGCAGCAGCGCCGCCACTACCGATGAATCGACGCCGCCGGAAAGACCGAGGATAACTTCATCCGAACCGACTTCGGAGCGGATGCGTCCGATGGCTTCCTCGACGTAATCCGGCATGTTCCAGTCGTAGCCGCAGCCGCAGATGTCGTGCACGAAGCGCTCGAACAGCGCCTTGCCTTGCAGGGTATGGGTGACTTCGGGGTGGAACTGCACGCCGTAGAAATGGCGCGCTTCGTCGGCCATGCCGGCAATGGGCGTGGCGGCGTTGGAGCAGATGACCTTGAAACCCGGCGGCAGCGCGGTGACCTTGTCGCCGTGGCTCATCCACACGTCCAGCAGTCCGTGGCCTTCCTCGTTGGCGCGGTCCTGGATGTCGCGCAGCAGTTGAGAATGGCCTTGGGCGCGCACTTCGGCATAGCCGAATTCGCGGTGGGAAGCGTTTTCAACCGTACCGCCCAGTTGCGCCGCCATGGTCTGCATGCCGTAGCAAATCCCCAGCACCGGCACGCCCAGCTCGAATACCGCATCCGGCGCGCGCGGCGTTTCATCCTCGTACACAGAGGACGGGCCTCCCGAGAGGATGATGCCGTTGGGTTTGAAATCGCGGATGAATTCGGGGCTGACGTCGTAGGGGTGCAGTTCGCAATAGACGCTGGCTTCGCGCACGCGGCGGGCGATGAGCTGGGTATATTGGGAGCCGAAGTCGAGGATGAGGATTTTTTGGTGGGACATGGTAATTGGCCTGTAGCGGGTTGCGGGTTGCTTGTAGCTGTATGGTGGATCAGGTTTCAATACGGAGAGTTTTGAACAAGCCGCGCAACATTTTTCCAATGGCATCTGCTTGTTTTTCGATCTCCTGCATGTCTGACTCCGCAAGATAACCGAGTTTTTGCGAGATCAATAATTGTGTTTCAAGTTCTGCTAGTGAACCGAGCGCAATGGCAATGAATCTGGAAAAATCCTTGTCAGATTGTCGTTCTTTTCCCTCGGCAATGTTTGAAGGAATGGATACGGCAGCCCTTTGCATTTGACTACATAGCCCGTATTGCTCATGTTTGGGAAGTTTGTCGAGCAGCCGATAGACCGACACGGCAAGCTCGACCGACTTCTGCCAAACAAGCAGCGACCGATAAGACTCCATAGGCACGACCCGCTACCCGCTACCAGCGACAAGCTACGAGCTTAATCCACATGATAATTCGGCGCTTCCTTGGTGATCTGCACGTCGTGGACGTGGGATTCGCGCATGCCAGCGTTGCTGATCTGGACGAATTCCGCCTTGGCGTGCATTTCGGCGATGGTCTTGCAGCCCAGGTAGCCCATGCTGGAGCGCAGCCCGCCCATGAGCTGGTGGATGACCGTGAGCACGCTGCCCTTGTAGGGTACGCGGCCCTCGATGCCTTCCGGCACCAGCTTGTCGGCGTTGGCTTCGTTGTCCTGGAAATAGCGGTCCTTGGAGCCTTGCTGCATCGCGCCCAGGCTGCCCATGCCGCGATAGGACTTGTAGGAACGTCCCTGGAACAGTTCAATGTCTCCCGGTGCTTCCTCGGTGCCGGCGAACAGGCCGCCCAGCATCACCGAATTGGCGCCTGCTGCAATCGCCTTGGAAATGTCGCCGGAATAGCGGATGCCGCCGTCGGCGATGAGCGGCACGCCGCAATCGCGCAAGGCGTTGGCCACGTTGTCCACGGCGGTGATTTGCGGCACACCCACGCCCGCAACAATGCGGGTGGTGCAGATCGAGCCCGGGCCAATGCCGACCTTGACCGCGTCCGCACCGTGATCCACCAGCGCCAGCGCGGCGGAGGCGGTAGCGATGTTGCCGCCGATCACCTGCACTTGCGGGAAGTTTTTCTTCACCCATTTGACGCGGTCCAGCACGCCCTGGGAGTGGCCGTGGGCGGTGTCGACCACGATCACGTCGACCCCGGCTGCGGCCAGCAGTTCGACACGTTCTTCCGTACCTGCTCCGACGCCCACCGCAGCGCCGACGCGCAGGCGGCCGAGGTTGTCCTTGCAGGCGAGCGGGTGTTCGGTGGATTTCTGGATATCCTTGACGGTGACCAGGCCGCGCAACTCGAACTGTTCGTTCACTACCAGCACGCGCTCCAGGCGGTACTGATGCATCAGTTTCAGTGCTTCATCGCGCGATGCGCCTTCTTTCACGGTGATGAGGCGTTCGCGCGGGGTCATGATGTTCTTGATCGGCTGGTCGAGATTGGTCTCGAAACGCAGGTCGCGGTTGGTGATGATCCCGACCACGAGGCCGTTGTCCACCACCGGCAAGCCGGAAATCCGGTGCTGGCGGGTGATGGCCAGCACGTCCCGCACCGTCATGGCGGGAGAAATGGTGATGGGATCCTTGACCACACCGCTTTCGAAGCGTTTGACCATGGCGACATGGGCGGCCTGCTGCTGGGGCGTGAGGTTCTTGTGGACGATGCCGATGCCACCTTCCTGAGCCAGCGCAATCGCCAAGCGTCCCTCGGTCACGGTATCCATTGCGGCGGACAGCAGGGGCAGGTTGAGGGTGATTTCCTTTGTCAGCTGGGTGCTCAGGCTTACGTCGCGGGGAAGGACTGCGGAGTGGGCGGGGATCAGCAGGACATCGTCAAAGGTGAGCGCTTTTTGAACGACACGCATGATTTAATTATCCTTATATTACAAAGATGCCATTATACGTGTTTGGCCGGGGGCGGTAAACCGGGCGGGGTGCTGGTGGGGTGGCTGTTTGACGGATTGTGCGCAAACCATTATTTTACCGGTTGTGCTGGGGGAAATAAAACTAGGGCGGTGATAACGAAGCCAATAGCCGCCGTTCCAGCCAAAACGACAGAAACAATTCGCACTTAAAATGATATGAGGAGATGTGCTCCATGAGCAAAATCATGATCGCTTTGTTGGGTTCCGGGCTGCTGGTGCTGGCTGGTTGTCAGGGCAGTGCTCCGGTGAAACCGGATGCGCCGCAGGCGGCAGTCAAGACGGAGAGTGCGCCCAAGGCTGAAGCTCCCAAGGCCCAGTTGAGCGAGGAGGCCAAGCAGGCGCTGGCCCAGGCAGAAGCGGATGTAAAGGCGGCGCAGGCTAAAAAAGCACTGTGGACCACGGCCCAGGATGCGCTGAAGCAGGCCAAAGCAGCGGCAGAAAAAATGGATAGCGCGGCGGTCATCAAGCATGCCAAGGTAGCCAGTGAACATGCCCAACTGGGGATCGCACAAAGCCAGTATCCTGTGACGACAATTACCAAGTAACCACGTACAAGGGGGCTCTGGCCCCCTTTTTTGTTCCTGGGGAGTAGCCATGAAACCGAGATATCTGTTTGCGCTGTTATTGACCGGTCTTGCGTTCGCCGCAAATGCCGAACAGATCAACAAATGGGTTGATGCCGAAGGCAAGGTGCACTATTCGAATCAGCCTCCGCCAGCCCAGGTCAAGAGCAAGGTCCTGGATATCAAGAATCAGCCGCTTTCCGGCGAGGAAAAGTCGACAACGCCAAGCACGGCGGACAAGGAGATGGAGTCCCGCAAACGCAAGGCGGCGGAAGCAGAGGCAAAGGCCAAGCAGGAAAAGACGGCGGCAGAGACAAGACAGAAGGAACAGAATTGCAACAATGCGCGCAACAATCTGCGTTCTCTGCAGGAAAGTGGGCGCATAGTCCAATATAATGCTGCGGGGGAGCGCGAGATCATGGATGACAGCGCGCGTCAGCAGGCTATTTCCGAGGCACAGAATAGCGTGGATGCCTGGTGCAAATAGGGGCGACCTTGTAAACCGCCAGCTTGATGCGCTTGTTCGATGGCCTTCCTGGCCGTCATGGAATTTTCAAAATGTGGCTCCTGATGCGTGATTGGCCATTAACGTGAGATGATATAATTCGAAACTTGGCCGATCCTTGGGAAGCCAAGTAACTGCAGAATGACAAAATATTATTTCCGGGTTGATTGATGGGCAAGTGGCAGTCGGGCATTAGAACAAGGTTGGCAAGGGCGGGCATTTTGACATGCGCCAGTCTGGCTCCCGTCAATTCATCCGCGATCGTTTTTGGTGAGCTGGGTCTTCATTCCTACCTTGGGCAACCGTTAGCGGCCACTGTTTCCATCGGCATCGGGCCAGGCGAGCAGGTGGATGCTTCCTGTCTTTCCCTGGGCAGGCAGCCCGTTCAGCCGGATGCGCAGCTGTTTTACCTGACCCAGGCAGTTCTGGTTCTGGATCAGGTTGGCGCCAAACTTAACCTGAAAATCACCACTTCACGGGCGATCAACGAGCCCTATATAAAATTGTTGCTTCAGGCGAATTGCGGTCAGGGGCATTCTGTCCGGGAATTTACCGCCCTGCTCGACCCGGCACCCGTTGTGGCGCAACAGCCGGTTTCCTCATCCTTGCCTCGGGACACGGGTTTTGCAGCGACGGGCAACCTGTCACCCGACGCGCAAGGAAGCGACCGGCCAGCCGGAATGGCATGGGATGTGCAAAAAGGGGAAACGCTTCAGGCGATTGCCGCCGGATTCTATCCCCGGCAACCGCGCATGCAGGACAAAATGGTGCGTGCGCTACAGGATGCCAATCCCCTTTGGCGCGATGTGGCGCCGGAAGCCCCCTTGCCTGATGGTACCGTGCTTCATGTCCCCAGCCTCAAATCCATTGCGTCGCAAGCAGCGCTTGCTCAAACCTTGCCAGCAAAGCCGCGTCAGGCGCCTGTGGCGGTTCAGTCCGCAGCTGCAGGCGCGGAAAAGACTTCAGATGTCGCGCGCGTGCCGGCGCCTGCTTCCTCAGCCGTCAGCGGAGGCGAGTTTCGTCTCAAACTTTCCAGCGGCGATCTGGATCTGTCGCTAGTGGGGAAGATGAGTGAGGAGCAGCGCCAGCAACTACGCGAAAAACAACTGTTGCTGGATACCGACGATCAGGTTGCGAACACGCTCAGCATGAAAAACCGTATCAAGCAGCTTGAATCGCAAATTACAGAACTGCAGACGGCGCTGGGCAACACCAACAATCGGCTCGCCATGAGCGAACGGATGACCGCTCCTGCGGTGAAGAAAACTGAACCAGCCTCCGCGGAGCCAGCCTCTGCCGGTATAGACTGGCTGGGCTGGCTGGAAAATGTTTCCATGCGCGCCATGGCCGGGGTAGCGCTGATAGGAGCGCTACTGGCCTCGGTCTGGTGGCGCTGGCGCAGACGGCAGACCGAGGCGCGCCTCGATTCCGAGCTGGAGCATGAATTTCCACCCGAGAACGTTACGCACTTCATCCCAGTGCCGCAGCCGCAGCCGGAAACTGATGTTGCCGATGCCGTGCCACTGGTTCAGGAGGAAAAGGCCGAGGAGGAGGATTTTTTCCATCCCACCAGTATTTTCGATGCCCAGTCCGAAACAGTGACGTTTACCGAAGCGGAGTCGGTGATCGATGAGGTTGATCTATACCTTGCCTACGGCTGGGCCAATCGCGCCATCGACTTGTTGCAGGGGTATCTGGAGAACCACCCGGACGATACCCAGCTATGGACGAAACTGCTCGAAACCTACAGCTCCCAGGGCATGGCGCAGGAGTTCGAACAGCTTGCCTTGCGATGTCAGTCCGTCATGGAAGCCGGCGATTTGTGGTCTTCGGTGAAGAAAATGGGACGTCAGCTTGATCCCGGCAATCCGCTCTATCGCGGTGCTCCGGACGAGCAGGAAGAAACCGGGCCGGCGACGGTTACGGAGCAGCAGCCCCAGCAGCCGGAAATCCCCACCCTGGATACACCGCTGGAGTTCATCCTTGACGATGCGGCGCCATCGGTCAAGGATGAAGCACCTGCCTCAGCCCCGGAGTCGGAAACACTGGATCTCGATCCGCTATTTCCCGAGTTCCTCGAAAGCATCAAGCAAGATCCGGAAGACGGGGCGGGAACGGAAAAAACCAAATAAGCCTATTCCGCTTCTGCTCCGCCTGCATCACCACCGCCTTTCTTCATCACCTTGCCCTCATCGGCGCGCTTCTTGCGCACTTCCTTGGGATCGGCGATCAGTGCGCGGTAAATTTCAACCCGGTCCTTGTCGCGCAGAACCGTTTCAAGTTTGGCAAGCTTGCCGAAAATGCCGACCTTGTTTTTGGCCAGGTCGATTTCGGGATACTTTTCCAGTAAACCCGATTGTCTGATCGCTTGTTCGGCGGTGGTCTCGGGCGGGATTTGCTGCGACAGCAAAATTTGCTGATGGGGGAGAGCGTAGGCTATCTCGACAATGATGGATTCAGTCATGGGGCACCGTAAACCTTCTCTGCGCGTTGCACGAACGCGTCCACAAAATTGTTGGTGATATGGTGAAACACAGGGCCGACCAGAGACTCCAGCAGTTTGCTGGAAAACTCGTAGTGGAGGCGGAATTCCACCTTGCAGGCGGATTCGTTGAGGGCAATGAAGCGCCAGCTGCCTTCCAGGTGACGGAACGGCCCATCCTGCAGTTTCATCTCGATCAAGGACGGAATCTGTTTGGTATTTTCAGTGGTGAAGCTCTGTTTGACCCGGTGGTAATCAATCATGATGGTTGCCAGAGTGGTGGCATCGTCGCGCCATTTTACGTCTGTTCCACCGCACCAGGGCAGGAATTGCGGGTAGCTTTCGACACCATCCACCAGGTCGAACATCTGCTGCGCCGAGTGGGGAACCAGTACGGATTTTTCAACATCTGCCATCGCTAAATTGCCGCTTTTAAGCCATCATATAAAACCGCTAAAATACCTCATCTACCGCAGAAATACACGTCCCTATGAGCATTGCACAGAACAAGAAAGCCTTCCACGATTTTTTCATCGAGGAAAAATACGAAGCCGGCATGGTGCTGGAAGGCTGGGAAGTCAAGGCAATCCGCGCCGCCCGGGCGCAGCTCAAGGAAGCCTATGTCATCATTCGTAGCGGTGAAATGTTCCTGATCGGTTGCCATATCAGCCCGCTCCCCACCGCGTCCACCCACATCAATCCCGACCCGGTGCGCACGCGCAAACTGCTGTTGCATGCCGAGCAAATCAACAAGCTGATCGGCAAGGTGGAACGGGCGGGTTACACGCTTGTGCCGCTTGACCTGCACTTTTCCAAAGGCCGCATCAAGCTCGAAATCGGCCTTGCCAAGGGCAAAAGGCAGCACGACAAGCGCGAAGCAGAGAAAGAACGCGAATGGAAACGGGAAAAAGATCAGGCCATGAAGGAAAATAGAAGGGGCTGAAGCCCATCGGGTCGCCTGCTCAAGCCGACCAGAGCGGGCCTTCATCCATCAGCGCAACTTGTTCGCGCAATTCCAGGATGCGATCCTGCCAGTAGCGCTGCGAGTTGAACCAGGGAAATGCAGCCGGGAATGCCGGGTCTTCCCAGCGCCGGGCCAGCCAGGCGGCATAGTGAATCAGGCGCAAGGTGCGCAGCGCTTCGACCAGATGCAGTTCACGGGTATCGAAATCGTAAAAATCCTCGTAGCCCGCAAGCACGTCGCCCAATTGCCGCGTCATATCGGCGCGATCGCCCGATAGCAGCATCCACAGGTCTTGTACCGCAGGACCCATGCGACTGTCGTCGAAATCGACGAAGTGGGGGCCATGGTCGGTCCACAGCACGTTGCCGGCGTGGCAATCACCGTGCAGACGCAATGAACGTACCGCGCCGGCGCGATCGAAGCAACGCCGCACTCCGTCCAGCGCCAGCGCCACCACGCTGCGGTACGCCAGGTCAAGGTCGGACGGGATGAAGCCGTGGGACAGCAAGTAATCGCGCGGTTCTTCGCCGAAGCTCGCAATGTCCAGCCTGGGCCTGGCCTGAAAGGGCTTCAGGGCGCCGATTGCATGAATGCGCCCAAGGAAGCGGCCCATCCATTCCAGCGTATCGCTGTTTTCCAGTTCCGGCGCCCGGCCGCCATGTTTGGGGAATACCGTGAAGCGAAACCCGCCGAACTCGTGCAGCGTTTTTCCTGCGCCCAGCACCAGTGCGGGCACGACCGGAATTTCACGCTCGGCCAGCTCCTGAACAAAAGAATGTTCTTCGAGAATGGCGGAATCCGTCCAACGCTCCGGGCGGTAAAACTTCACCACTAGCGGCGGGCCATCCTCCATCCCGACCTGATAGACGCGGTTCTCGTAACTGTTAAGCGCAAGCAGGCGGCCATCCCCCGGCAAGCCAAGGCTGTCGAGCGCATTCAGGACCACGTCGGGCGTGAGCGCCGAAAAAGGAGGGGTGCCGGGAGTATTCATGGGTTTCATTGTACAGGGTGCTGCAATCGCATGCCTGCGCGGAAAGGGCCCTGTATTCGCCAGACGGCGTGCCAAAGATGGCGAACCTGCGGGTGCTCGGCAGTAGTAGGGTTGGCTGTGCTAATCCAGATTTCGTTTGACACGCCCTGTCAGATCACAAATTTCAGCTATAGAGTCGGCTTTGTAAATGATTTATGTGCTCGACTAAGCGCCAATGAGGAGGTGATTCTATGATGCAAATGAAAAGGGCCTACATTTCTGTAGGCCCTTTTACTTACTGGTGCGCCGGAAGGGATTCGAACCCCTGACCCCTTGGTTCGTAGCCAAGTACTCTATCCAGCTGAGCTACCGGCGCGT
>JASJPB010000011.1:50960-91872 GCA_031426915.1 Sulfuricellaceae bacterium
AAACCCTACGCTCCCTTAGCAGGGGAGTACCTTCGACCACTCGGCCATCTCTCCAACAGGGCGCAAGAATATAGAATATTGGCCATCAGGTCAAATATCGCGGTTACATCTTTTGATTATTATCGAAAATTTGGTACACTGCTGAGTTTTCCAACCTTGCCTTACCGTCCGCATGGCGGAAGGCTATATCCAAAAGGAGTGTGCATGCGACATTATGAAATCGTTTTTATCGTCCATCCTGATCAGAGTGAACAGGTTCCGGGCATGGTCGAGCGTTACCGCGGCCTGGTGACATCCAAGAGTGGTCATATCCACCGCCTCGAGGACTGGGGCCGTCGTCAGCTGGCTTATCCGATCCAGAAAATCCACAAGGCTCACTACGTACTGATGAATATCGAGTGCGATCAGGAAACCCTGGACGAGCTGGAGCACGCTTTCCGCTTCAACGACGCTGTGCTGCGTTACCTCATGGTGAGCATGAAGGAAGCGGTTACGGCTGCTTCCCCCATGATGAAGGAAGAGAAATCCCGTTCGTTGCAGCCTCAGGGCGAAGCTCAGGCAGCGCCTGCACCGGCAGCCGCGGCCTAAGTGTCCGGCAACCAGGTCATGCTGAGCGGCCAGATCGTTACGGTTGATCCCTTGCGTTATACACCGGCTGGTATTCCGGCGCTGAATCTGACCCTCGGTCACCGCTCCATACAAGTGGAAGCAGGAATGGAACGAGAAGTCGAGTGTGAAGTGCCGGTGATGGTGTTGGGAGATCAGGCGCAACAGGCGGCCCGCTGCAAAGTTGGCGACGGCCTTAAAGTTCAGGGTTTTCTGGCACGCAAAAGCCGCAACAGTTCGTACCTTGTGTTGCATGCAAACAGAATTGAATTAAACGATATTTAAAGAGGTATTTAAAATGGCACGTCAAATGTTCCGGCGCAAGCGCTTCTGCCGCTTCACCGTTGAAGGCATCAAGGAAATCGATTACAAGGATGTGGATCTGCTCAAGGATTTCATTTCCGAGAACGGCAAGATTATTCCGGCCCGTATTACCGGGACCAAAGCCCGCTACCAGCGCCAGCTGGGCACCGCTATCAAGCGTGCCCGTTTCCTGGCTCTGATGCCTTACACTGACCAGCACTGATAGAGAAGGGAGATATCATGCAAGTAATTCTTCTGGAAAAACTGGCCAACCTGGGTCAACTGGGCGATGTAGTCAAGGTCAAGGACGGTTACGGCCGTAACTTTCTGATCCCGCAAAAGAAGGCAAAGCGCGCAACGGAAGCAAACCTGGCTGAATTTCAGGCCAAGCGCGTCGAACTGGAAAAAGCCCAGGCTGAAATTCTGGTCGCCTCCCAGGCCCGTGCCGAGAAAATCAATGGCATCACGGTACAGATCGCACAGAAAGCCGGCGTTGATGGCCGTCTGTTCGGTTCCGTGACCACCGCTGACATTTCCGAAGCCCTCAAGGGACAAGGTTTTGAAGTGGCGAAATCAGAGGTGCGTCTGCCTAACGGCCCGTTGAAGCAAGTGGGCGATTCCTCCGTGGATCTGTCCCTGCACACCGACGTGACCGCAACCATTACCGTATCGGTAGTGGCAGCGAGTTAAGCGTTCCTGCAATGTCAGAAAAAGGGCTGGCAACAGCCCTTTTTTTGTTTCTGCTGTTTCTTTAACTTGCCATGGTTGATAATTCCACTTCGAACCGTGAAACTTTCACTTTAAGTCTGGTCAATACTATTCAATGAGCGACCCCCAACTCGACGCCATCAAGCTTCCTCCGCATTCCATCGAGGCCGAACAATCCGTTATCGGCGGCCTGTTGCTGGAGAATAGTGCCTGGGACAGGATTGCCGACGTGGTGGCGGAAAGCGATTTTTATCGCCACGACCATCGCCTGATTTTTCGCCACGTTTTCAGGTTGCTCGAAGGCGGCAAGCCAGCGGACGTGGTTACGGTATCCGAATCACTGGAAAATAGCGCCGAACTGGGCAATGTCGGCGGATTGGCCTACCTTGCCGCGTTGGTGCAAAACACGCCGAGCGCCTTCAACATCAAGCGCTACGCCGAAATCGTGCGTGACCGGGGTGTCATGCGCAAACTGGCCGAAGTGGGCACGGCAATTTCAGACAGTGCCTACAATCCTCTCGGGCGTAATGCCGGCCAGTTGCTGGACGAGGCGGAAGGCAAGGTATTTGAAATCGCCGAAGCCAACGCTCGCGGCAAGCAGGGTTTCGTGGAGATTCAACCGCTCCTGATCCAGGTGGTGGAGCGTATTGACGAGCTGTTCCAGCGCGATAATCCCAATGAAGTTACCGGCATCCCCACTGGTTTCCATGATCTGGACCAGAAGACCTCGGGCCTCCAACCGGGCGACCTGATTATCGTAGCGGGCCGTCCCAGTATGGGAAAGACCGCATTTTCCATCAATATCGGCGAGAATGTCGCGCTGAATACCGGACTTCCGGTTGCCATTTTCAGTATGGAAATGGGCGGCGCCCAGTTGGCGATGCGTATGATCGGCTCGGTGGGCAAGCTGGACCAGCAAAAGATCCGCACCGGGCGGCTGCAGGACGAGGATTGGCTGCGACTGACCAACGCCGTGGGCAAGCTTAACGACGCGCCGATCCACATCGACGAAAGCGGTGCCCTCACCGCCCTTGAATTGCGTGCCAGGGCACGCCGCCTGCACCGCCAGTGCGGCAAGCTGGGCTTGATCATCATCGACTATTTGCAGCTCATGAGCGGCAGTGGCGGCGGAGAAAACCGCGCCACGGAAATTTCGGAGATTTCCCGCTCCCTCAAAGCCCTGGCGAAAGAACTGGAAGTGCCGGTGATTGCTTTGTCGCAGCTCAATCGCAGTCTCGAACAGCGCCCCAACAAACGCCCGGTCATGTCTGACCTGCGTGAATCCGGCGCTATCGAGCAGGACGCCGACGTGATACTTTTCATTTACCGCGACGAAGTATACAACCCCGACTCCCAGGAAAAGGGCACCGCCGAGATCATCATCGGCAAGCAGCGTAACGGCCCCATCGGTACGGTAAGAATGACTTTCGTCGGCGAATATACGCGCTTCGAGAATTACGCCCACGGAAGCGATTACTAGTTCCATGTCCCGCCCGCTCCGCGCTTCCATCCATTTGTCCGCCTTGCGTCACAATCTTGGCGTGGTGAAAAAACACGCACCCCATTCCCGCGTCATGGCAGTGATCAAGGCCAACGGCTACGGCCACGGCATGCTGCGGGTGGCGCGAGCACTGGAAGCGGCGGACGGCTTCGCGGTGCTCGGTGTGCAGGAGGGGATCGCGTTGCGGGAAGCAGGTTTCACGCAGGAAGTTCTGTTGCTGGAGGGGTTTTTCACGCCGGATGAATTGCCGCTGCTGGCTAGGTATCGCTTGTCCTCCGTGGTGCATGCACAATGGCAACTCGATGCGTTGTCGCGGTTTCCGGCGGCGGAATCCATCCCGTTGTGGCTCAAGCTGAACACCGGCATGAACCGTCTCGGTTTTCAGCCCGAGGAATTTTCGGCTGTGTTGCAACGCCTGATACAGGCGGGTGCGAATCTGACACTGATGACGCACTTTGCCCGTGCCGATGAAAGCGATGGCATGGTTGGCCAATTGTCGCGCTTCAACGATCTCACTGCGGATGCAAAACTACCCTGCAGCATGGCCAATTCAGCGGCACTGCTGTGCGACCGGCAAACCCATGCCGACTGGGTGCGTCCCGGCATCATGCTCTACGGCGCTTCGCCGCTTGCCACTTCGGTATTCGACCTCAAGCCCGTCATGACCCTGCACAGCGAGATCATTGCCTTGTGCGACATCAGGGCGGGCGACGCGGTTGGCTATGGCGGCACTTTTATTGCCCCATCCGACATGCGCATCGGCACCGTGGCTTGCGGTTATGCCGATGGCTACCCGCGCCATGCGCCAACGGGCACGCCGGTGCTGATCGATGGCCGACGCAGTCGAGTTATTGGTCGGGTTTCGATGGATATGCTGAGCGTCGATTTGAGCGTCACTCCCGCTGCGTGTGTCGGTTCCAGCGTGACTTTGTGGGGCGAAGGCCTGCCGGTGGAAGAAGTTGCCGGCGCTGCCGGGACCATCAGTTATGAACTCCTGTGCGCGGTGGCGCAGCGGGTGCCGATGGTTGAGCTGCCATAGCCATGGCCAAGGCGAAGTCCCTCTATACCTGCAGCGAGTGCGGCGGCCAGTCGCCCAAGTGGCAGGGCCAATGCCCGCATTGCATGGCGTGGAATACGCTGCTTGAGGGCGTTGCGGAAACGGCCGCCACCAATCGTTACAACGCGCTCGCCGTCACCAGCAAGGTGCAGAGCCTGGGCGAGGTCGAGGCGCAGGAAGTGCCGCGCGAGCCGACCGGCATCGCGGAATTCGACCGGGTGCTGGGCGGAGGGCTGGTGCAGGGTGCGGTGGTATTGATTGGCGGCGATCCCGGCATCGGCAAGTCCACCCTGTTGTTGCAGGCTTTGTGCCACCTCAGCGCAAAGCACAATGTGCTCTACGTCAGTGGCGAGGAGTCGGCGCAGCAAATCGCATCGCGGGCCAAGCGGCTCGCGCTGGACGCAAAATCGGTACAACTGCTGGCTGAAATCAATCTGGAACGGATTCTCGCCACGCTGGCGGCAAACAAGCCGGAAATGGCGGTGATCGACTCGATTCAGACCGTCTATTCCGAAGCGCTGCAATCCGCGCCCGGCAGCGTGGCCCAGGTGCGCGAGTGCGCGGCGCAGTTGACCCGCTTTGCCAAGCAGTCCGGCACCGCGGTGATCCTGGTCGGCCATGTCACCAAGGAAGGGGCGCTGGCGGGGCCGCGCGTGCTGGAGCATATCGTGGACACGGTGCTGTATTTCGAGGGCGACAGCAATTCCAGCTTCCGCCTGGTGCGGGCGTTCAAGAACCGCTTCGGCGCGGTCAACGAGCTGGGCGTGTTCGCCATGACGGAAAAAGGCTTGCGCGAAGTGAGCAATCCCTCGGCGCTGTTTCTTTCCCACCATGCCCAGGATGTGGCCGGCTCGTGCGTGATGGTGACCCAGGAAGGCACGCGGCCCCTGCTGGTCGAGATCCAGGCCCTGGTGGACGAGGCCCATGCGCCCAATCCGCGCCGCCTCTCGGTTGGCCTGGAGCAGAACCGTCTCGCCATGCTGCTGGCGGTGCTGCACCGGCATGCGGGTATCGCCTGTTTCGACCAGGATGTTTTCGTCAACGCAGTGGGCGGGGTGAAAATCACCGAACCCGCCGCGGATCTGGCGGTGCTGCTGGCCATCGTGTCTTCCCTCAGGAACAGGCCGCTACCGGGCAAACTGGTGGTGTTCGGCGAGATCGGACTGGCGGGCGAAGTGCGGCCGGTGCAGCGCGGCCAGGAACGCCTCAGGGAAGCAGCCAAGCTGGGTTTTACCCACGCTGTTATTCCCAAGGCCAACATGCCCAGGCAGGGAATCGAAGGCATGGACATAACCACGGTGGAACGGCTGGAACAAGCCGTCGCCTATTGCAGAGGCTAGGAATGACGACATCCGCTTTCCGTTGGGAGTTTGCCGGTGCCAGCGATACCGGCCGGGTTAGACCCGAAAACGAGGACACCATTGCCTGGGACCATGATCTTGGACTGGTGCTGTTGGCGGACGGCATGGGCGGTTACCACGGTGGCGAGGTGGCCAGCAGGCTGGCCGTGGATTCGATACTTGAGTCTATGCGCAACCCGCTTGCTGCCCATTGGCGCGAGGAGGAATGGGCGCAACAGGTCAGCGAACCGGTATTGAAGCTCTATGCGGCGGTTAGCGAGGCCAACCAGGCTGTCTATGAGGCCGCGCTCAGGCAACCCGAGTACGAGGGCATGGGCACCACGCTGTTGGCTATCTATTTCCACGGAGATCGGGCAACCCTTGCGCATATTGGCGATTCGCGCATTTACCTGTGGCGCAATAACGCGCTAACCCAACTCACGGTGGACCATACGCTCATCCAGGAGCAGATCGAAAGCGGCGAAATCACCCCTGAAGGGGCTTCGTTGTCCACTAACCGCGGTGTGTTGACGCGAGCCCTGGGCGTTGACCCGGTGGTGGAAGTGGACATGCGCGAGTTGATGCTACAGGACGGGGATATTTTTCTGCTTTTTTCGGACGGGTGTTACGATTTGCTCGCTCAAGCTGAGGTGCTTTCCGCTCTGGAAGAACACCATGGAGATATAGACGGACTGGCGCACAAGTTGGTGCAAAAAGCCAATGAAAATGGCGGCTACGACAACATCTCGGCCGTTGTGGCACGCGTGTTAATGGACTGATCCTATGTCAAAACTTGTATTGCACGAAGAGAATGACGGCACGCGCGAATTTCCCCTGGATCGCGAACGCATCACGCTCGGGCGCAAGGCGCAAAACGATATCCATCTCGATGGTTCGGCGGTGAGCGGCATTCATGCCGTTATTATCACGCTGGGAAGCGACTCCTTTCTGGAAGATTTGAACAGTACCAACGGTACCCGGGTCAACCAGAAAAGTGTGCACAAATGCGTGCTCCATGACGGGGATGAGATCAAGATCGCCGGCTATAAATTCACCTTCGTCAGCGAGGTTGTCGCGCAAAACTCACCCGGTCGGACACTATCCGCAACACCGAATCCCCATCTTGTCGCTCACGTCAACCAAACTGCCCTGGACGCGATCACCTTGATGCCGGAGCTGACAGAATTACGCTCTTCCACCGCCATGGGTATGCCAGTTCCCGGCGGGACGGTTGCCCTGCATACGCAGCCTTCGCAAGAAGGTACGGCCATGGGTGTGATCCGGATTCTTGCCGGCGCAGGTTCGGGACAGATTCTCGAACTGGTCAGATCGGTCACCACACTGGGCAAACCCGGCTTGCAAGTGGCGGCGATCACGCGGCGGGAGGGGCGTTACTATCTGGGCCTGGTGGAGGGTGAGGAGTTGCCACTGGTCAACGCTACGCCACTCAATGCCTTGCCTTATTTGTTGCAGCACGGGGATGTCATCAGCATTGCCGGAATTCAGCTCGAATTCACCTTGAAATAAGGACGCACCAGAAGGTGTTTTAAGAATGCTTCCGGCAATTCGGCAGCGCAAAAATATTGAATTCCAAATTACCGAGTTACAGGATTACATGCCAAAGCCACTATCATCTCTGCTCTTAGCCGTTAGCGCTGTGTTGATTTTAACCTCGTGTAACAACGAACCCAAAGACACTCATCCGGATCAGCCTGTCACCAAGCGCAAGGCTGTATTCAAGCAAATTATGCGTACCCTGGAACCACTGGGTATGGTGGTGCGGAATCGCCAGGACTACGACCGCCAAGAATTCCTCGCTGGCGCCCTCGAATTGAAACAACTGGCTTCTCGACCATGGATTTATTTCACCCCGGATAGCAATTACCCGCCTACCCGCGCCAAAGCAGAAATCTGGCTGAAGCCTGCCGAATTCATCCAGGCCCAGAAAAAATTGGAGGCGCTGACGGATCAACTCGCCAAAGCGGCGGAGAGCGGGAATCTGGAGGCTATTCGCCCTGTTGTAAACGAAGTGGAGAAGAGTTGCCAGGGTTGTCATCGCCAATTCCGCAGCGGGGCTTGAACAGCGGAATTACTTTTTCTTTTTCCTGCTGGCTGTTTCAGCCTTTACATCCCGGAATGCCGGCCCCCACATGGGATGCCCGGCCTCGGCGGGGGTTAATTCGAATTTGGGGTTGAGATTGAAAACTTTCCTGAACTCGGCGCGGCAGGCCATTTTTTCCCCGGAAATGCAGTAAATGAAGGCCAGAAATTTGTGCGCCGTTACTTGGTCTCCGACAGACACCAGGCCATCTTCAAGGGCATTCTGGAAATGGCTGGCTGCGTTCTTGTAATCGCCCTCTTCATAATTCCTGATCCCTTTGTTTAATTCCTGATCCGCCTTGCGCACGGCGGGCGGTTGGGGCTTTTCCACTGGTTCTGGCTTCTTTGCAACAGACTCCTCGGCAGTTTTCTGGGCGGGCACCTCTTCGGCTTTGTGGTGAGCCGGTTTGTCTGGCGTTTTCGTGGTGGGTAGTGAAGTACAGCCGGATGATGCCAAGATCAGGGCCGCAGCAAGGGCGTGTAAGGTGAAGCCGTGTCGAATCTTCATTAATTAATTGAATTTATGTCTTATTTTATGGGATGTGTCAGCCAGGAGGTCAACTGTTTCGATGTAAGGCGTGAAGCCAGCGTTCCGAAGCTCAATTGTATGCTTTCCTGGCGCAAGTTTCAGCTCATTAAGCGGGGGAGACACCCCTGCACTAGTGCCGTCCACAAATACTTCGCCCCAAGGGGTCACTGCTAAAACCAGGGTGGCCATGGTTAGGGGCACTGCTTCCGGTAGGGGTGGTGATTCCACTGCCGTAACCGTGAGGGCATCTGGTGCTGGCGTATTGCCCGGGATGGAGGATGTGCCCCGGTTCAGGGCCCAGATTCCGATCAATAACAGCGCCACACCTGCCGCAATTAATGCTGCGTATTTCCAGTCGCGCCGCGCTGGAGTGACCCGTTGCGACAGGGTTCCCGTTGCCAATACCATTGTTTGATCTGCAACTTGGCGGGGTTTGGTGCGACGTTCCAGTGAGCGTGGCTTGTCGTCTGCGTGCGCGTAAAAATCCTCCGGTACCTGCAGTGTTTTGTAGTTGCGAAGGTCTTCCGCCATTTTCGTTGCGTTCTCATAGCGCTCGTCTGGATGTTTGGCCAGCGCTCTTGCGAGGATATAGTCAAAAGCCTCGGGTAACTCGGGTCTAATGGTTTTTGGCGCGATCGGCATTTCGTTCAAAATGCGATACATGATGGTGCTGATATTGTCGCCACTGAAGGGCGATTTTCCGGTCAGCATTTCATACAGCACCACACCCAGGGAAAAAATGTCGGAACGGCCGTCCAGGTCCTGGCCCACCACTTGTTCCGGGGACATGTATTTGGGTGAGCCCAGCACCATTCCGGCCATGGTGCGGGATGAGGAGGGTATCAACGCAATGCCGAAATCGGTGATTTTTGCCACCCCATTCTTCAGGATCATGATGTTGGACGGCTTGATGTCGCGATGTACTACCTCATGTTCGTGGGCGAAGGCGAGGCCATCGGCAACCTGTGCGGCAATTTCGACAATCCGGTCGAGGGAGAGCGCTTCCTCGGCATCGAGTATGTCCCGCAGCTCCACGCCTTCCAGAAATTCCATCGCCATGTAGGCGATGTTGTCGGTATTTCCCACATCGTGAATGGTGACGATATTGGGATGATTGAGCCGGCCGGCCGAACTGGCTTCGCGGTAGAAGCGCTTTTCAAATTCTTCGAATTCGTCTTTTGATAATTCAAGACTGATGGTCTTGATCGCGACAGTTCGCTCGAGCAACGGATCGTTTGCCCGGTATACCACCCCCATCGCGCCTTGGCCGATCTCGGATGTGATTTCGTAACGGCCGATTGTTTTATTGATCATGGGACCGGATTATAAAAGCTGGCAGTCGGTTTGAGGCGTATTAGCACTAATTTTTAGATATCCTGTAAATACATCCTTGCTAGTGGCGGAAGTGGATGCGAGAATGCCAAACAAATACGCCTGCGCTACACATAATAATGATATCGAGGGACATAGGGAATGACAGTACGCAACGCTCTGGAAGTCGCTACTATAACTGACGCTGGGGTCGTTCGTGCGTTCAACGAGGATACCATTGCCACCGAGCTCGATTTGGGCCTGGCTGTGGTTGCGGATGGAATGGGCGGGTACAAGGCTGGCGATGTGGCCAGCGGGATGGCCGCCTCGATCGTGGTGGAGGAAGTCAAGCGACAGTTGCGCGAAATCGGGCAGGAAGGGGATGCATGTTCCCGGCTACTGCATGAGGCAGTGGCTAAAGCCAATCAGGCAATTCATCAGGCAGCCCAAGCGAATCCACAATATCACGGCATGGGCACCACGCTGGTGGCAACCCTGTTCCAAGATAACCGGCTCTACTTCACCCATGTGGGCGATTCCCGTCTCTACCGTCTGCGTCAGGGCAAACTTGTGGCTTTGACACAGGACCATTCCATCCTTCATGAGCAGGTTTCCCTGGGTCTGATTTCTTCAGATGATGCAAAAACTTCGCATAACCGTAATCTGGTGACCCGCGCGCTGGGTGTCGAGCCTGGCATCGAGTGTGAAGTGGTGGCGCAGGAGGTTGAGCCGGGTGATATTTACCTGCTCTGTTCGGATGGACTGAACGACATGGTGGACGATGCCGACATCGAACTGGCTCTGAGCGCGCTGCAAGCTAATTCCTCGCTGACGGTACGGCAGTTGCTCATGATGGCCAACGATAACGGAGGACATGACAACATTTCGGTGATTCTGGTCAAGGTGCTCAAGCCGTTTCCCGCCGTAGAGCCATCCCAGGGCCTGTTCGATCGTCTGTTCGGTTGGCTTAAATAGGGGCGGGAGAGGCAATCATGGCAAAACTGGTTTTAACTCTAGATGGCGATGTGCTCGGTTACCACTTCCTGGACCAGGCACGTTTCAGCATTGGGCGCAAACCCCATAACGACATGCAGATAGATGACACTTCGGTGAGCAAGGAACACGCAGTGATCCTCACGGTTGGCAATGACCAGATACTGGAGGATCTGGGTAGCACCAACGGTACCTTCGTCAACGGCACCAAAATACAGAAGCACATCCTGCAAAACAATGACATCATCGACGTCGGCCGTTATCAACTCAAATACATCAACCAGAAAGCCCAGGTTGGGATGGATTTTGACCGCACCATGATGATGCCGATGATGAACATGAGGCATCGCAATGGTCAGGGTGTGACCCAGACCCAAACGCCCGAGCAGGTTGATACGGCTGTTTCCGTGGCGCGGACTGCGAATGCCGCTTTTCCTCTTGGCGGGGTCAAGGGGCTGCATGGCGTCCATGTGGGCCGGACGCTCGAACTGAACCGTCCTCTGGCAACATTCGGCAAGGCGGGCGAGCAAGTGGCTGTGATCAACCGTCGTCCGCACGGATACTCCATCACTCACGTGGAAGGCAGGAAAACGCCGCAGATAAATGGTCGCCCGATCGGAACCGAGCCGCAGGCATTACAGGAAGGGGATGAGATTGAAGTGGGTGGGGAGCGGCTTCGGTTTTTCTTGAAGTATTGATGACCGGCGTGGCGTACAAAATGCCTGCGCCTGGCGGTGAGGCGACCCTCAGCTCATCTAGCGACAATCTGGCCGGTGACGCCCAGGCTATCTCCACCCATCAGATACAAATACTGTGGCATCAGGCTTTCCGCGGAAGGCAGTGATTCCTTGAGTTCTCCCGGATGGGTCCTGCTGCGCTGGGGCGATTGTACCGGGCCTGGAACGATGCAATTGATTCGCAGGTTGGGGCAGAGCTCCAGTTCTTGCGCCCATATTTTTACCAGCGTTTCTACCCCTGCCTTGGATACCGCAAAATTGCCCCAGTAAGCTGCCGGTGAATGGCCGTGGTTTTCCGATGTCATGATGATGGAGGCATCCGGTGCTTTCTTCAGTAGCGGCAGACAGGCGCGGGTCAGCGCGAAGGGCGCTATCAGATTGACGCGCAGGGAGGTCTGCCATTGCTCCAGGGTTTGCTCCTCCAGGCTGCGTAATTTGTCGAGGTGCGCCGCGTTGTGCAGGATGCCGTCGAGTCGCCCCATCTGGCCTCGGATGCCGCCGGCGAGTGCTTCGTAATCCTTGTCTTCGGCGCTCGCCAGATCAAGCGGAAAAATGGCTGCCTGGGGTAAGCCCGCCGCTTCGATTTCATCATAAACGGCTTCGAGCTTTTTTATTTTGCGGCCGTGCAGGATCACGGTTGCACCATGGGCGGCGAAAGCCAGCGCCGCCGTGCGGCCGATGCCCTGACCTGCTCCGGTTACGAGTATGACGCGGCCCTGGAGTAAATTATTGGCAGCTAGATAGGTTTTCATGGGGTTTCACAGATAAGTTTTGCGCATTTTACCCCACTTTTTACCGCGCCTTCGAGCGTTGCGGGGTAATCTCCCGCCGTGTAGTCCCCGGCAAGATAAAAATTAGCCAGCACCGTGACCTGATGCGGTCGTTCCAGCCCTACCGAACAGCAGAACGTGGCGCGTTTTTCGGTAATGACCTGGTGCCACAAAGGGGTGGGGAGGCCAAATTCGCGCTTTAATTCCATGTCGATTGCTGCGGCCAATTGTTCCGGCGCCAAATCCTGATACGCACCCTCCGCGCTGATGACGGCCGCCAGCAAGCCGGGCGTGAGATGGGTTTGACCGCGATCGAAAACCCAATGCGCATGGCCGCCACTCATTCCCAGCATCGGGCGCGGCAGTCGCACGGAGTCGGGATATTGCAGGTAGACCGTGGCGATGGGCTGGTAGGAAAATGAGCTTATCAAGCGGGTTGCGCTAGCCAGTTCCTGCAATCCGGCCAGCAAGGGCAGAGCGTGCTGGGGTGCGGTGGCGCAAATGACATGGCTGAAGGCTTCCCTGCCTCCGTCCCATTCCAGCACAAAATCCGCTCCATCGCGTTCCAGGTTGCGTATCCGGGCGTTCGCATGCAGCGTGCCACCGCGATTCTGGATGTAGGCAGAAGCTTTTAGCGGAAACAGGGTCGACAAGTCCACCCGGGGCAATACCAGATCGCTGTCGCTGCGGGCGTGGCTGAAGCTGTCGCGCAGCACGTTGAGGAATACCTGGGCCGAGGCTTGGGATATCGGGGTGTTGAGCGCCGCGAGACAGAGCGGTTCCCAGAGCAGGCGCACAATATTGCCACCCTGGCGGTGGCGGGCAAACAAGGAGGCGACGCTTTCGTCCTGCTTCAGCTGGAATTCCTGCAACCGTAGCATGGAAGCGAAGCGGATTGCACTCAGCCGTTCATCCCAAGTGAATCCGCGCGCCCCCAGCAATCCGGCAAGCAGATGCAGCGGTGCCGGTAGCCGGGGCGTTTTGAGCTCGAAATGGCCCGAAACCGCCAGTTCCAGTGGCAATCTTGTTACATCATCGGGGTTCGCGCCGGTGAGGGCCATCAGACGCAATGTTTCGCGGTAGGCACCAAGCAAAATATGCTGGCCGTTGTCCAGCATGAGGCCGTGACTTTCCACCCCGCGGGCGCGGCCTCCAAGTTGTTTGCCGGCTTCGAACAGCGTCACCGGTACGTCTTGCTGCGCCAGCGTGACGGCGGCGGCAAGACCGGCGTAACCGCCGCCGATGACGGCAACTCGCATCAGTTCCTGGTCCAGGTCCGCCAGGCAATCCACAGCTTGCGCAGGGGCGTGAGCGATATTTTTTGCTTCAGCACGTGGCAGCCGTCTCTTTCGATCTCGTCCAGCAAGGTGCGGTAAATGCCCGCCATGACCAGGCCCGGTCGTTGCGCCTTGCGGTCAGCTTGGGGCAGGGCGGTGAAAGCCTGCTGGTAATAGTGCTTCGCACGCTCGATCTGGAACGCCATGAGCTGCTGAAAGGACTCGCTTTCGCGGCTGTCGAGAATGTCGGATTCACTGACGCCGAAGCGCTGCAACTCATCCTGAGGCAGGTAGATGCGGTTGCGTCGCGCATCCTCGCCCACGTCGCGGATGATGTTGGTGAGCTGAAATGCCAAGCCGAGATCGTGGGCGTATTTCAGGGTTTTTCGGTCGCTGTAGCCGAAGATGGTCGCAGCGAGTTGGCCCACTACGCTCGCAACACGGTAGCAATAAAGCTGCAAGGCCTTGAAATCGGGATAGCGGTTCTGGGTCAGGTCCATTTCCATGCCGTCGATGATTTCATGAAATTGTTCCATCGGGAGGTCATAAGCGCGAATGGCGGTAAGCAGTGCCTGGCCCACCGGGTGGCGTGGCTTGCCGGCAAAGGTAAAGGCGATTTCGTCGCGCCACCATGCGAGCTTGGTGCTCGCAATCCGAGGGTCCGGGCATTCGTCGGCAATATCGTCCACTTCGCGGCAGAATGCGTACAACGCGGTAATGGCGCGGCGCTTGTCCGGCGGTAGAAAACGGAAGCTGTAATAGAAACTGGAGCCGCTGCTGGCGGCCTTGTCTTCGCAATATTGATCTGGAGTCATGGATTATTTTGCACGTAAGGATCGGTACAGCATGTACGCCCAGTCGCCGGGCTTGAGCACGGGGCGTTGCTGGAATATGTTGCCGCGGCTTTTGTGCAATTTGCGCAGGATGGATTCGCCGCCCATGATGATCATGCGCATTTCCAGTCCGATGCGACCGGGCAGAATCCTGCCTAGCGGCGCGCCTGCCTGGAGCAGTTTCCGTGTCCGTTCGATCTGGGACAGCATGAACATCTCCCATAACCCGCCATTGTCGCCGCTGGCGATCTGGGATTCGGCGATTTTATATTTGGCCATTTCATCCTGGGGCAGATAAATCCGGTCTTTCTTGAAATCGATGGCGACATCCTGCAGGAAATTGATCAATTGCAGGCTGGAGCAGATGGCATCCGAATAAGCCAGGTTGCGCCTGTCCGCAACGCCGTAAAGGTGCAGGAGCAATCGCCCCACCGGGTTGGCGGAGCGGCGGCAGTATTGCATCACTTCGGCGAAATCGGCGTAACGGCTTTTAACCACGTCTTGGGAAAAAGCATCCAGGAGGTCATAAAAGGGTTCGAGGGGGAGGCGATAGTGGGCGATCATGGGCGCCAGTTCATTGAACAGCGACGTAACGGGTGTTTTCCCATCCCGTATTTTGTCCAGTTCCATGCGGAAGCCGTTCAACAGCTCGATGCGCTGCGACGGTTCAAGTTCCCCTTCGTCCGCGAAGTCATCCGCCTGCCGTGCGAAGGCATAAATCAGGCTGACCGGTTGGCGTAATTTGCGAGGAAGAAGCAGGGAAGCGACGGGGAAGTTTTCGTAATGTTTGGTCGTCATGGGCCTGGACGCTGAAAAGCCGAAAGCTGGCAGCAGCATGTTGAATATATTACACTACCGGTTTTAGCGAAAGTGGCGGAATTGGTAGACGCACTGGATTTAGGTTCCAGCGGGGAAACCTGTGGGGGTTCGAGTCCCCCCTTTCGCACCAAATGTTACCTGATATTTTTAAGGAATAGATGATGGAAGTAGAAAATGTGAACCCGCTCGAGAGAACGCTGGATGTCGCCGTATCTTTGGCGCAGTTCGAGTCGGAAGTGGAAAATCGCCTCAAGAAAATGGCGCGCACGGTGAAAATGCAGGGCTTTCGTCCCGGCAAGGTGCCTATGAAAATAGTGGCGCAGCAGTACGGGGGTAAGGTACGCCAGGAAGTGTTGGGCGAGTCGGTGCAGAGAAGTTTTTCCGATGCGGTGCAGCAGCAGCAGTTGCGCGTTGCCGGTTATCCTCGTATCGAACCCAAGACAGATCAGGGCGTGGATACGATGGTGTTTACCGCCACCTTCGAAGTTTATCCCGACGTGGTTCTGGGTGATATCAGCAGTGCCAAGATCGAGCGCCCGGTAGTTACGGTGGGCGACGACGAAGTGAACAAAACCATCGAGATCCTGCGCAAGCAGCGCGTGGGTTATGTTCCCGTCCAACGCGCAGCGGCGGATGGCGACCGCGTCAATGTGGATTATCTGGGTACGCTGGATGGCCAGGAATTTCCCGGCGGACAAGCCAAGGGATTCACGCTGGTTCTTGGCGAGGGTCGCACCCTGGCCGATTTTGAAGGTCAGTTCGTGGGTATGACGGCAGGCGAGAGCAAACGTTTCGATCTGACTTTCCCGGAAGACTATCAGGCCAAGGAATTGGCGGGCAAGGCCGTGGTTTTCGAGGTGACGCTGAATGGTGTCGAAGAGCCAAAATTGCCGGAAATAGACGCTGAATTTGCCAAGAGTCTGGGTGTCGAGAATGGCGATCTGGAAAAGATGCGCGGCGAAATCCGTGCCAGTCTTGATCGCGAGGTGAGCAAGCGGATACAGGACAAGATTAAAACCCAGGTGATGGAATCCCTGCTTGAATCGACCAAGGTGGATTTGCCCGGTGTCTTGATCGAGATGGAAATCGAGCGCCTGATGGAACAGATGCGTCAGAGCATGGTTTCCCATGGGGTGCAGATGCTGCAAGGCATGGAGTCACCCGAGTTGCACCGCGACCAGGCAAAACGTCGTGTAGCTTTGGGCTTGATTTTGGCGGAAGTGGTCAAATCTAATCAACTGCACTCCAAACCGGAGCAGGTGCGGGCACAGATCGAGGAAGTAGCACAGAGCTACGAAGATCCGGATTCGGTGGTGAAGTACTTCTACTCCAACCCGCAGCAAATGGCTGAGATGGAGTCCATGGTGCTGGAGGGCAACGTGGTCGAGTGGGCTTTGACACGGGCGCAAGTGCTGGATAAGCCCACAGTCTTTGATGAATTGATGGGGAAGGCATAAATGATAGAAACGAGCAGCTGGGAGCCGCAAAGCCTAGGGTATATCCCGATGGTTATCGAACAGAGCGGGCGGGGCGAACGCGCCTATGACATCTATTCGCGCCTGTTGAAGGAGCGGGTGGTGTTTCTGGTGGGGCCGGTAAATGAAATGACCGCTAACGTGGTTGTAGCCCAGTTGCTTTTCCTGGAATCGGAAAATCCCGACAAGGATATTTCTCTCTATATTAATTCCCCAGGCGGTTCGGTGACGGCAGGCATGGCAATTTACGACACCATGCAATTCATCAAACCTGACGTTTCCACGCTGTGCATCGGCCAGGCTGCCAGCATGGGCGCCCTGTTGTTGACGGCAGGGGCGGCCGGAAAACGCTACAGCCTGCCCAATTCGCGCATGATGATCCACCAGCCATTGGGCGGCTTCCAGGGGCAGGCCTCGGATATTGAAATCCACGCGAAAGAGATTCTTTTTCTACGTGAGCGACTCAACGCAATTCTGGCAAAGCATACCGGCCAGACCGTCAAGGCCATTGAAAAAGATACGGATCGTGATAACTTTATGAGTGCCGAGCAGTCTGTAAAGTATGGACTGGTGGACAAGGTGCTTGTGAACCGCGCGGAAGAAGCAGCTTAGCGATCATTAGCGGGACATTTAGCAGTTAGGGTGCGTTTCACTTACCCTACAAGATTTCCATAGGACAAGGAACGATGGCGAAAGATTCAGGCAGTGAAAAGTTGCTCTATTGCTCATTCTGCGGCAAGAGCCAGCACGAAGTTCGCAAGCTGATCGCGGGTCCTTCCGTGTTTATCTGTGACGAATGCGTGGACTTGTGCAACGACATTATTCGCGAGGAAGTGCGCAATGACCAGTCCAGCAAGGGCGGAGTTTCAGATTTGCCTGCGCCACAGGAAATCTGCCACATCCTGGATGAATATGTGATCGGTCAGGCGCAGGCGAAACGCACACTGTCCGTTGCGGTATATAACCATTACAAGCGTTTGAAAAACTATAACAAGGACGACGAAGTCGAACTCGCCAAGAGCAATATTCTGCTGATTGGCCCGACCGGTTCTGGCAAGACGCTGTTGGCGCAAACGCTGGCGAGGCTCCTGAACGTACCGTTTGTGATGGCGGATGCTACCACGCTGACTGAAGCCGGTTATGTTGGTGAGGATGTTGAAAATATCATCCAGAAGTTGCTGCAGAAGTGCGATTACGATATCGAGAAAGCGCAACGCGGCATTGTCTACATTGACGAAATCGACAAGATTTCGCGCAAGTCGGACAATCCCTCCATTACCCGTGACGTCTCCGGTGAAGGCGTACAGCAGGCGTTGCTCAAGCTGATTGAGGGCACGACTGCCTCGGTGCCGCCCCAGGGAGGGCGCAAGCATCCCAATCAGGAATTCGTGCAGGTGGATACCACCAACATTCTGTTCGTCTGTGGCGGCGCCTTCAGTGGTCTGGAGAAATTGATTCGTAACCGCTCGGAGAAAGGCGGTATCGGCTTCGGCGCCGAGGTGAAGAGCAAGGACAACCGCAAGGATATCGGTGAGGTGTTGCGCGAGGTGGAGCCCGAAGATCTGATCAAGTACGGTCTGATACCAGAATTCGTGGGCCGTTTGCCGGTGGTGGCGACACTGGAAGAACTGGATGAGTCGGCCATGATCCGCATCCTGACCGAGCCCAAAAATGCGCTCACCAAGCAGTACCAGAAACTGTTCGGCATGGAAGGCGTGGAGCTGGAGTTCCGCGACAATGCCCTCGACGCTATTGCCAAGAAGGCTTTGGCACGCAAGACCGGGGCGCGTGGACTGCGTTCCATTCTGGAACATTCCCTGCTGGATACCATGTTTGATCTGCCATCCATGTCCAATGTCAGTAAGGTTGTGGTTGACGAAGGCGTGATTAACGGCGATGGCAAGCCGCTGGTGATCTACGCCGACCAGCCCCAGGCTGCTTAAGCTGTGCCGCACCGGAAGCATTGACGTGCTTCCGGTCAATTTTTCCTTTGCAACGCCTCTGTGCTTGCTGTAGTTTATTTCCTAAGCTTGGCTTGAAATTCTTCAGCTGTCCCTTAATTTCAAAGTACGTTGCATTTATATATTAAGGCGAATACCCCATGCCGTTACAATCTCACGAGCCGCTCTCCGATACCGTCAAGTTGCCTCTGTTGCCATTGCGCGACGTGGTGGTGTTTCCTCATATGGTTATTCCCCTCTTCGTCGGTCGGCCAAAATCCATCAAGGCACTGGAAGCGGCGATGGAGTCCGGCAAGCATATTCTATTGGTGGCACAGAAATCCGCCGCCAAGGATGAGCCGACGCTGGACGATTTGTATCGTGTGGGTAGCGTCGCCAGCATTCTGCAGATGCTGAAATTGCCGGATGGCACCGTCAAGGTTCTGGTTGAGGGCAATCAGCGCGCTTCAGTGTCCGAATTTTTCGACGATAAGGCCTATTTTTCCGCCCAGGCGGATGTAGTGCCGGCAACGGAAGATAACGACAACGAAACCGAAGCCATGATGCGCAGCGTGTTTGCGCAGTTCGACCAGTATGTCAAGCTGAACAAGAAAATCCCGCCCGAGATATTGACCTCCTTGGCAAGTATCGACGAGGCCGGGCGTCTTGCCGACACTATTGCCGCGCACCTGCCCCTGAAGCTGGAACAGAAACAGCATGTGCTGGAAATGTTCCCGGTGCGTGAACGGCTGGAGCATTTGTTAGGCCTGCTGGATGCCGAGATCGATATTCTTCAGGTGGAAAAGCGCATCCGCGGCCGCGTCAAGCGCCAGATGGAGAAAAGTCAGCGCGAGTATTATCTTAACGAGCAGGTCAAGGCGATCCAGAAAGAACTGGGCGACATGGAGGAAGGCGCCGACCTGGATGAGCTGGAGAAAAAGATCAAGGCCGCCCAGATGCCCAAGGAAGCCAAGACCAAGGCGGATGCGGAGCTGAAGAAGCTCAAGCTGATGTCGCCTATGGCGGCGGAAGCCACTGTAGTACGCAATTACATTGATGTGCTGGTGGGTTTGCCCTGGAAGAAAAAAACCAAGATCAGCAAGGATCTCGCAGCTGCCGAGGCGGTGCTGGAAGAAGATCACTATGGCTTGGATAAGGTCAAGGAGCGCATCGTCGAATACCTTGCGGTGCAGCAGCGCGTGGACAAGCTGAAGGCGCCGATTTTGTGCCTGGTGGGGCCGCCAGGGGTGGGCAAGACATCGCTGGGTCAGTCCATCGCCCGCGCGACCAACCGCAAGTTCGTGCGCATGGCACTGGGCGGGGTGCGCGACGAGTCTGAAATCCGCGGTCACCGGCGCACCTATATCGGCTCCATGCCGGGCAAGATATTGCAGAGCATGAGCAAGGTGGGGGTGCGCAACCCCCTGTTCCTGCTGGATGAAGTGGACAAGATGGGAATGGATTTCCGTGGCGATCCCTCATCGGCGCTGCTGGAAGTGCTTGATCCTGAGCAGAACCACACATTCGTGGACCACTATGTCGAGGTGGAATATGATCTCTCCGATGTCATGTTCGTCGCCACCTCCAATACCATGAATATTCCGGCGCCGCTGCTTGATCGTATGGAAGTGATCCGTCTCTCGGGTTATACCGAGGACGAGAAGGTCAATATCGCCATGCGCTATCTGCTGCCCAAGCAACTGAAGACCCATGGCCTTAAGGATACCGAAATCCATGTGCCGGAAAGCGTAGTGCGCGACATCGTGCGCTATTACACCCGTGAGGCCGGGGTGCGTAGCCTGGAACGTGAGATCGCCAAGATCTGCCGTAAGGTGGTCAAGGAATTACTGGTCAAGGCGAGCAGCAAGAAAATTTCGGTCACCACGCGCAATCTGGATAAATACCTGGGTGTGCAGCGTTTTACCTTCGGTGTGGCGGAACAGCACAATCAGGTGGGGCAGGTGACCGGCCTTGCGTGGACCGAAGTGGGTGGAGAGTTGCTGACCATCGAGGGAGTGGCGCTACCAGGGAAGGGCAAGATGACCACGACCGGAAAGCTGGGGGACGTGATGCAGGAATCCATCCAGGCCGCACTTTCCGTGGTGCGCAGCCGCTCGCGCGTACTCGGCATTGCGGAAGATTTTTACCAGAATACCGATATTCATATCCACCTGCCAGAAGGCGCAACGCCGAAAGATGGGCCGAGCGCGGGCATCGCTCTGACCACGGCCATGGTCTCCATCTTGACGGGAATCCCGGTGCGGGCTGACGTGGCGATGACCGGGGAAATTACTTTACGTGGCGAGGTATTGCCCATCGGTGGCCTGAAGGAAAAGTTACTGGCGGCTCATCGTGGCGGAATTAAAACAGTCCTGATTCCGCAAGAGAATGTTAAGGACTTGGTAGAGATTCCAGACAATATCAAAGGCAAACTCGATATACATCCCGTTAAGTGGATTGATCAAGTTCTTGATTTGGCGCTGGAACGAAAACCTGAGGCGTTACCTGAGAAAACTGATGTGGTAACTCCGGTTGTGGCCGTAGCAGAAGAAAAGGCTGAAGTGCCTGCGGTCAAGCATTAAATTATTTGACATGAAATCACGCGGAACCGCTTGACACAAGGTTTTGCGGCTTGATATAAAGCTGTTGCTGGACTGTTTGTTACTTCATCCAAACTGAAAGGGGACCACACGTGAATAAATCCGAATTGATTGATGCTATTGCCAAAGATGCTGACATGTCCAAAGCCGCTGCAGGTCGAGCATTGGACGCCGCTGTTTCCGCAGTGAAGGGTGCCTTGAAAAAAAGCGATATGGTAACCTTGGTTGGGTTCGGTACATTCTACGTGGGCAAGCGCGCTGCGCGTAAGGGCCGCAATCCTCGCACCGGAGCGGAGATCAAGATCAAGGCCGCACAAACCCCGAAATTTAGAGCTGGCAAAGCGCTCAAGGATGCTGTAAACTAGCGTCTCTTTAATTTTGATGCTTTGGTGAAAGTGCCCGGGCATAGAAGTTAACGGGTGCTTAGCTCAGCTGGTAGAGCGTCGCCCTTACAAGGCGAATGTCGGCGGTTCGAACCCGTCAGCACCCACCAGTTGGGTAAAGGTTTATGGAGTGGTAGTTCAGTTGGTTAGAATACCGGCCTGTCACGCCGGGGGTCGCGGGTTCGAGTCCCGTCCACTCCGCCAAACAAGGGTGAACTTCGGTTCACCCTTTTTTCTTTCTGTAGCTAAAATTAACCAGGCCTTGCTGTACGCCAGGCCGTTTTCAGGTTTCAAATTATGCTAGAAGCCATACGTGTACACGCCCAAGGCAGGATCGCCAAGATAATTCTCGCCCTGATTACCGTGCCCTTCGCTTTGTGGGGGGTAGACTCCTATATCAAGAACGGCGGTGACGGCCCCGTAGCTGCCAAAGTTGGCGAACAGATAATATCCCAGCAGGAACTCGCGCAGGCACTGAAAGACCAGCAGGAGCGAATGCGGACCTCGTTAGGAAAAAAATTCGACGCCACAATCATGGACCGCCCTGAAATGCGCATTTCCGTGCTAAATGGCTTGATTGACCAGCGTCTTGTTCTGGTCGAAGCCGTTCGAGAAGGCCTGAATGTTTCAGATGCCCAGCTGGCAAAATTTATAGGCAGCATCGAAGCGTTCCGGGAGGGCGGGAAATTTTCCCAAGCTCGCTATGAGATGATGTTGCGGCAGCAAAACATGAGTCCTGCCATGTTCGAACGTCGCCTGCGTCAGGATCTTTTACTGCAAACCGTGCAGGACGGGGTCGTGCGCTCTGCACTGCTGCCTAACAGCGTCTCGGACAACCTGATTCGCGTGAGCGAACAGCAGCGCGAAGTAAGCCAGGCGATAATTCCGATCGAACAATTTATGTCCCAGGCCAAAATCGATCCGGCTGCAGTCAAGGACTATTACGAAAAGCACCAGAACGAATTCAAAGTGCCGGAGCAGGCCAGGCTGGAATATGTTGTTTTGTCCGCAGATAGCTTGGCTGGGCAGATTGGCGTAAGTGAAGAAGAGATTGCCAAATATTATGGGGAGCATAGCGCACAGTTCGGTCAGGCAGAGGAACGCCAGGCTAGCCATATATTGATTGGGGTGGCGGCGAATGCAAGTGAGGCCGAAAAAACTGCTGCGCGTGATAAAGCCCGTAAAATTCTGCAGGAAATCAGGCAGTCTCCGGCCAATTTTGCTCAGTTGGCCAAGCAACATTCACAGGATCCCGGTTCTTCATCTCAGGGGGGTGACCTCGGTTTCTTTGCGCGTGGCGCCATGGTGAAGCCTTTTGAAGACGCTGCATTCAAGATGGCGCCCGGTGAAGTCAGCGAGCCAGTGCAATCAGATTTCGGCTTCCATCTCATCAAGCTGACAGCAATCAAGGTGGGCAAAGTTCGCGCCTTGCCGGAAGTGCGAGATCAGATCGCGCAGGAGTTGCAGAAGCAGAAGGCCAACAAGAAATTTACCGAAAGCGCGGAAAATTTCAGTAACCTCGTGTATGAGCAGGGCGACAGCCTCAAGCCAGCTGCACAGCAATTAGGCCTGAAAGTGGAGCAAAGCGCTTGGGTGAGCCGCATGGCGAGCGACACACCGCTGCTTAATAATGCCAAGCTGCTGCAGGCGGTTTTTTCGGAAGATGTGCTGAAGAACAAGCGCAATACGGAAGCAATCGAGATTGCGCCCAATACCTTGGTTGCCGCCCGTTTGTTGGAGTACAAACCCGACAGCGTGAAATCCCTGGACGAGGTCTCCACAAGCCTGGGGCAACGTTTGCAGCGCCAACAGGCTGTAAGCCTGGCGGCGAAATGGGGCAAGGATGCACTATCTCAGCTGCAACAGGGCAACTCGCCTGCGGGTCTGAACTGGGGCCAGTCGCAGCTTGTGAGCAGGGCGCGCCCGGCCGGCCTGGATCCGGCTGCGTTGAAGGAGACCTTCAAGATCAAGAGTGGCAAATTACCTGGCTATGGTGGAGTGGAAAATAACCAGGGCGGATTCACTATTCTCAAGGTGTCGAGGCTGGTAGAGGGCGCGGTAGCGGATGATAACGCTAAGAAGGCTTACACGCAAAGTTTTGCCAATTTACTGGAACGGGAATACGCTATTGCATATCTGGCAAGCCTGAAGCAGAAAACCAAGGTCGATATCAAGCGCGAGGCGCTTGAGAAAACGGAGCGCTGAAACAAACAGGCGAGGGGGGATAGTCACAACTCCTACAGGGATTTCATCCCCTCTAGTCTGACGGTGCCGAGTGAATGGCCGTCCCGCTCTTATTGGTCCGGCGCGAAACGTTTATACAAAGCAGTATCATCAATGCCTTGTCCCGCATGCTGAGGCAATCGCGTGGTGGCCACGTGGCAGTTTGGCCGAGACTCAGTCCAGCACATGCGAAACCAAGCCGTCAGCAAGCTTGGGTTCAAACCAGGTTGATTTTGGGGGCATCACTTCACCGGCGTCTGCCACTGCCATCAGGTCTTCCATGCGCGTGGCGAACAAGGCGAACGCCACCGCCATCTCCCCGCTGTTTACCCTTATTTCCAGCTCCGCCAGACCACGGATACCGCCGACGAAATCGATGCGCTTGTCGCGGCGTGGGTCGGTGATCCCTAGCACGGGCGCGATCAGGTTGTTCTGCAGCAAACTCACGTCCAGTCGCGCCACAGGGTCGGCAGCGGGAATCAGCCCGGCATGGATACCCAGGCGGTACCAGCTACCGCTAAGATACATGCCGAATTCACCCGGTCGTGCAGGTTTGACGGCCTTGGAACTGGTTTCAATGCTGAATCTTTCCTTAATGCGTTCCATGAACTGCTCCTTGCTCAGTCCGTTGAGATCGGTCAAGACTCGGTTGTAGTCCATGATCTTCATTTTATGGTGAGGGAAGATGACGGAGAGGAAGTAATTGTAGCTTTCCTCGCCGTCATGTTTCGGGTTGCCCGCTTTGCGCGCGGCGGCTACGCGGGAGGCTGCTGCGGATCGGTGATGCCCGTCTGCGATGTATATGGCGTGCATGCTATCGAAGGTTTGGGTCAGTTGTTCAATAACATCGGCATCGCGGATTACCCAGATCGAATGACGGATGCCGTCCTCCGCCGTCACATCCGCATCCGCCTGAGCTGCGCTGGCCCGCGCGAGGATGGCGTCCACCTCGGTGCAGGCAGGGTAAGCCAACAGCACCGGACCGGTCTGGGCGTTAAGTGCGTCGATCTGGCGCACCCGGTCGTCTTCCTTGTCCGGGCGGGTGAATTCGTGTTTGCGGATGCGGTTGGTATTGTAGTCCGCAACCGATGCAGCGGCTACCAGGCCAGTTTGGATGTGGCTGCCCATGACCAGGCGATAAACGTAATAGCAGGCGGCCTCATCTCGCGCCAGCACGCCCGAGGCCAGCATGTTTTTCAGGTTTTCTGCCGCCTTGGCGTAGACTTCGGCGGCATAGGGGTCGGTTTGCAGCGGAAGGTCGATTTCCGGCTTTGAAATATGCAGGAAACTCCAAGGCTTCCCTTCCGCACGCAACCGCGCTTCCCCTGTGGATAGTACGTCATAGGGCGGCGCGGCAACATCGGCGGCACGACCGGGGGCGGGGCGCAGTCCGGCAAAGGGGCGAATCAGGTGCATGGGGTGTTCCTAGTGAATTTAACGCTCGTCATTTTAACCGGCCTTGGCGGCGTCAACAAAATTATCAAAGCGCGGCGTTTGCTGACACATAAAAAATGCCCGCTTGGATATTGCGGGCATTTTTTTGTGCTGTAACTGCTGTTGAGAAGGGAATGATCCTTAGTTGTTCTTGGCTCCCTGGTCCACCCATTTCTTGAGCATCTCGATCTTGTCGGCGGGAATTGATTCCTTGCCATGAGGCATCTTGATGGATGGGTCTGCGCGCCCCTCGACCAGCATGATCATGACGCTGGTCAGGCTGTCGCCGGGCTTGATGATGGGTCCGAATTTTGTACCTTTCATCAGGTTGTCGTAGCTGGTTAGAAGCAGCCCGCTTTTCTCCTGACCCTTGCCCCCTTCCACGTGGCACTCAAGACAGTATTGCTTGATGATGGGCTGAACGTCGGTATTGAAACTGACTTGTTTCTGGCCGCATGCGGATAACAGAATTGTGGCCGTCACCATGACGCCGCCCCGCAAAATCTTGGCTTTCATAATTGTTTTTCTCCAAGGACTGGTTTTTCCACGAAATTTCGCGCGAAACGCAAGCATCTGATGTGCGAATCCGCTAGTGTCTAACTATAAACCAGCTTGCGGGGTATGTACAAACCCGAATCTGTCTCTGCCAGGCCTTATGCTTCCAGCTTTTTTATTAAAGCCAGAATCTGGTCCACGCGATTTCTGGTTTCCGGCATTTCCCGACTTATCTTCAGCCGGTCCGGCCCGGCCAGCTTGCATCCGGGCTGCTTTTGAATGAATTGAATAATTTTGAGCGGATCGATTGGCGGGTTGGGAACGAACTGAACCGTTACAGTTTCGTTGTTTGCGTCAATTTTTACGATTCCCAGTGGTTTGGCGAGAATGCGCAGGCGGTGCGAATCGAGCAGGGTCGTGGCTGGTGGCGGCAGCAGGCCGAAGCGGTCGATCAGCTCCTCGTGCAGGGTGTCCAACTCGTCCAGGTCCTCGCAGTTGGCCAGGCGCTTGTACAAGGTCAGGCGCTGGTTGATATCGCCGCAATACTCTTTGGGCAGCAGTGCCGGGGTATGCAGGTTGATTTCCGTGGTGATGCTCAGTGGCTGCGCCAGATCCGGCTCCTTGCCCTCCTTGAGGGCCTTCACGGCCTGGTTGAGCATGTCGGCGTAGAGGCTGAAGCCGATTTCCTGCATTTCACCGCTCTGGCCTTCTCCCAGAATTTCGCCCGCACCGCGAATTTCCAGATCGTGCATGGAGAGGTAGAAACCGGCTCCCAATTCTTCCATCATCTGGATTGCATCCAGGCGTTTTTTTGCCTGCGGCGTGAGTGCCGCTTCTTCGCCCGGCGTGAGCAGATAGGCGTATGCCTGATGGTGCGAGCGTCCAACGCGTCCGCGTAACTGGTGCAGTTGTGCCAGACCGAACTTGTCGGCACGGTTCATGATGATGGTGTTGGCGGTCGGGATGTCGATTCCGGTTTCAATAATCGTGGTGCACAGCAGGACATTGAAGCGCTGCTGGTAGAAGTCGCGCATGATGTGTTCCAGCTCGCGCTCGCGCAACTGCCCGTGGGCGACGCCGATGCGCGCTTCGGGCAGCAGTTTGGCAAGTTTTTCCTGCACGTTGAGGATGGTTTCCACCTCGTTGTGGAGGAAATATACCTGGCCGCCGCGCTTCAGTTCGCGCAGCACCGCCTCGCGGATCAGGCCATCGGAAGAGGGTGCGACGAAGGTCTTGATGGCGAGCCGCTTCTGCGGCGCCGTGGCGATGACGGAAAAATCGCGCAGTCCTTCCAGCGACAGCGAGAGCGTGCGCGGGATGGGCGTGGCGGTGAGGGTCAACACGTCGACCTCAGCGCGCAGGGCCTTGAGCTGTTCCTTCTGGCGCACGCCGAAGCGGTGTTCCTCGTCGACGATCACCAGGCCCAGGTTCTTGAACTTGACATCCTTCTGGATCAGCTTGTGGGTGCCTATGATGATGTCGATTTCGCCCATCGCCATTCCCTTGAGCGCCAATGTCTGCTCTTTGGCGGAACGGAAGCGCGACAGTTCGGCCACTTTCACCGGCCAATCGGCAAAGCGGTCGGAGAAATTGTTGAAATGCTGTTCCGCGAGCAGGGTGGTGGGCACCAGGATCGCCACCTGTTTGCCGTCGCTCACGGCGACGAAGGCGGCGCGCATTGCCACTTCGGTTTTGCCGAAGCCGACATCGCCGCACACCAGTCTGTCCATTGGGCGGCCCGAGACCATGTCCCCGATTACCGCCTGAATCGCGGCAGCCTGATCGGGTGTTTCCTCGAAGTCGAAGCCGCCGCTGAAGGCTTCGTAATCATGCGGGTCGAGCTTAAACGAGTGGCCGCTGCGCGCCGCGCGCTGGGCATAAAGATTGAGCAGTTCGGCGGCGGTGTCTCGCGCTTGTTGCAGCGCTTTCTTCTTGGCTTTTTCCCACTGCCCGCTGCCGAGCCGGTGCAAGGGTGCGGATTCGGGTGTCGCGCCGCTGTAGCGACTGATGACATGAAGATTGGAAACCGGCACGTAGAGCTTGTCGCCACCGGCGTATTCAAGATGCAGAAACTCGGTTTCGCCTTCGCCCAGGTCGAGATTGAGCAGCCCGAGGTAACGCCCGATGCCGTGCTGTTCATGCACCACCGGGTCGCCGACTTTTAGCTCGGACAAGTCGCGCAGCATGTTCTCGACGTTGCTCTTGCGCGCCGTCTCGCGCAGGCGCGACTGGCGCACCTGGGTGGCGTAAAGTTCGGTCTCGGTGATCAGGGCGAAATGCGATGGCGGTTGAGTGAGCAGGAAGCCGGTGGAAAGCAAACCCGCGCCCAGCATGAAACGCTCTGCGCTCGACTCGAACTGGGCAAAGTCCTCGCACATGGCCGGTTTCAGGCCATGTTCCGCCAGATACTGGGCCATGGTTTCGCGCCGTCCCAGGCTTTCCGCGACGAGCAGGACACGGCCGTCGAAGCCATTCACAAAGCGATTCAGCTTTTCCACCGGACTTTCGGCGCGGCGGTCCACCTGCACTGGCGGGACGGGTGCCGTCAAGGCTTGCGGATCAACGTCGCTGCGGATTTCGAGGCGGGGAAAGGGGCGGATGGCGGCAAAAAATGCATCCACCGCGAGGAACAGTTCTTCCGGCGGCAGCAGCGGACGGTTGCGGTCGCCGCCCAGCAGCCTGTAACGCGAACGGGTGTCGAGCCAGAACTGTTGCGCCGCGCCTTCCAGGTCCTGGTGCAGGCACAGCATGGCATCGCTGGGCAGATAGTCGAGCAGGGTGGCGGTATGCTCGAAAAACAGCGGCAGGTAATATTCGATGCCCAGCGGCGCCAGGCCATTGCTCACGTCCTTGTAGAGCTGGCTCTTGGACGGGTCGCCCTCGAATTTCTCGCGGAAATTCTGGCGGAACAGGCTGATGCCGGCCTCGTCCAGCGGGAATTCGCGTGCCGGCAGCAGGCGCACATCCTTGACAGGATAGATGCTGCGCTGGGTGTCCACGTCGAAGGTGCGGATGGACTCGATTTCCTGGTCGAACAGGTCGAGCCGGTAAGGCACCGCGCTGCCCATGGGAAACAGGTCCACCAGCCCGCCGCGCACCGAATACTCGCCCGGCGAAAGCACCTGGGTGACATGGGTGTAACCCGCCAGGGTAAGTTGCTGGCGCAGACCATCCAGATCCAGCCTGGTGCCCTGCTTGAGGAAAAAGGTATGGGCGGCGAGGAATTCGCGCGGCGGCAGGCGGTATAGCGCGGTGGTCACCGGAATGATGAGCACATCGCACTGGTCGTGAGAAATCTGGTACAGCGTGGCGAGGCGCTCGGAAACCAGGTCCTGGTGGGGCGAAAACTGGTCGTAGGGCAGGGTTTCCCAGTCCGGCAGCAGATGGACGGCAAGCTGCGGGGCGAAAAAAGGAATTTCGTCGCGCAGACGCTGCGCTTGCCAGGCCGTTTCGGTAAGGATGACCAGTGGCCTGGCTTTGCTTGCCAACTGGGCCAGGGCCAGCGCATCGCTGGAGCCGTGCAGGCCGGTGTAACGGGTGCGTTGGCCGGGAGGAGGTAAAGGCTGATCGAAAAGCATGGGGAGAGGCGTGGTTCTGTGTTGTAGGTTGGCGCTGAGGCCGCGGACCGAAGCCCAACGAGAAATGTTGGGCTTCGTTTAGCTTAACCTACTGGAGAAGTGAATCTCAGTGGTGCCCGTGAACCGGCCCACCCTTGAGTTTATACAGCGTGCCGCAATAGGGGCACAATGCCTCGCCCTTCTCCTCCAGCGGTAGATACACCCGCGGGTGGGAGTTCCACAACTGCATTCCCGGGGTGGGGCAATGCAGCGGCAGGTCGTCGCTGCTCACCTCGATGTAGCGTTGGGTGTTATCTGCCAGATTGCTTTGCATGGAACCTCCCTTTAAACCAGTGTGAGCCAGTCCGCGTGTTGTGTCGTCTTGCCGGTCACGCAGTCGAAATACATGCTTTGCAGCCGGGTGGTGATCGGGCCGCGGTCGCCGTTGCCGATGGCGCGGTTGTCCAGTTCGCGGATCGGCGTTACTTCCGCCGCGGTGCCGGTGAAGAATGCTTCGTCGGCGCAATAGACTTCGTCCCGGGTGATGCGCTTTTCGATCACCGGCACGCCGATCTCGGCCGCGAGCTGGATGATGGTGTCGCGCGTGATGCCTTCCAGCGCGCTGGTCAGGTCGGGGGTGTAGAGCTTGCCGTTCCTGACGATGAAAATGTTCTCGCCCGAGCCTTCCGCCACGAAGCCGTCCACGTCCAGCAACAGCGCTTCCTGGTAGCCGTCGTGCTCGGCCTCGCGGTGGGCCATGATGGAGTTCATGTAGTTACCATTAGCTTTTGCCTTGCACATGGTGATGTTGACATGGTGCCGGGAAAAGGACGAAGTCTTGACCCGGATGCCGTGCTCCAGCGCCTCGGCACCCAGGTAGGCGCCCCACGGCCAGGCGGCCACGATCATATGGGTGCTCAAGGTCTTGGCCGAAATGCCCATGGCTTCCGCGCCGTAGAACGCCATCGGGCGCAGGTAGCCGGATTCCAGATTGTTCATGCGCACCGCGTCGCGCTGCGCCTGGCTGATGGTTTCCTTGTCGAAGGGCATCTTCATGCCAAGGATGTGCGCCGAGCGGAACAGCCGGTCGGTGTGCTCCTGCAGGCGGAAAATCGCCGTGCCGCGTTCGGTCTTGTAGGCGCGCACGCCCTCGAATACGCCCATGCCGTAATGCAGGGTGTGGGTCAGGACATGGGTGGTGGCATCGCGCCAGTTCACCATCTTGCCGTCGTACCAGATCAGGCCGTCGCGGTCGGACATAGACATCGTGTTTCTCCGGAAAATGCTTTAGTAAAGGTCGAAATTGTAGCTCAATTTTGCCCTCTTGAGGAACGCGCACCGGTGCTGTTGCCCTGCATTCCATTTGTCGCTACGCTTCTGCTCCATATGACACGTTTATACGCCTACCCTCTGCTGCTACTTGTGCTGATAACGGTGGGAGCTGTTTTTGCCGAGTTTTCCGCCTTGCATTTGCTGCTGCCGCTGGAAAATCGGGTATCGGATTTCTTTGTTCGAACCCAGGCTCAGAAGCTGTTTGCCGACCCAGATATTGTGATCGTGGACATCGACGAGAAGAGCCTGGCTGTGATGGCAAAGGAAGCGGGTAGCTGGCCTTGGCCGCGTTCCGTGCATGGCGAACTGGTCGCGGCGCTCGAACAGCAGCGGCCGCGCGCCATCGTGTTTGATATCCAGTTTGCCGATCCGGATATTTACCGTACGGAAAGCGATGCTTTTTTCAACGAAGCTATCGCGCCGCACCGCAATATCTACTTTCCGATGATACGGCTGGACCCCGCCGGTGATACCAAGGGTTTGCCGATGAAGGATTACGCCGAGTTGCTGGGTATCGTGCCAGGCCCGCAGGCGAAGCCGGATGCGAACATCTCGCTCTCGGGGTCGGGCGCGATTGACTCCGCCAACTGGCGCCTGGGTGTGATAAATTTCAGGGAGGACGCAAGCGATGGGATCGGGCGCTCCTATTATGTCGATCTGAGTGCTTACGGCTGGCGCATTCCCTCTCTGCCGGCAAAAGTGGCGCGTGACCTGGGTTACGCGGTGCCGGATGCGGGTAGCATCATTCTCGGCTGGCGTGGCGGCGAATTTTCCCATCCGCATGTTTCCTACTCCGACCTGTATCTGGATGCCAACCGCAAATCCCCCCTGCGCCCGCGCAACGAGTTTCAGGACAAGATCGTCATCATCGGCGCGACGGCGCCCGGTTTGCACGATATCCGTTCCACCCCCATCAGCAGCCGCCATCAGGCGGTGGAGATTCTGGCTACCGCGCTGGATAACCTGAAAAATGGAGGGTATTTCCATGCGGCCCCATTCGCTTTCGCGCCCGGGCTTGCGCTGCTCCTGCTGGCCGCGCTGTATGGGGCTTTCTCCAGATACAGCCATCATACTTTGGGCATCGGCTTGGCCCTGTCGGCCGTGACGCTGGTCCTGTTCGGGGCGGGCTATTTCGCGGTGAGCCGGAACTGGTTGCTGCCGGTGCTTTCGCCGCTGCTGTTCAGCTGGACTTTCTATTTTTCCGCCGCGCTGCACGAATACCTGCAGGAGCGCCGGGCGCGCGAAAAAGCGGTGCAGACCTTTAACCGCTTTCTTGATCCGCGAGTGGTGGCCGAACTGGTGGAGCAAGGTAAGAACGTGCAAGACCTGAGCGGCCAGAACCAGGTGTTGAGCGTGCTTTTTTCCGATGTGCGCAATTTCACCACCTATTCCGAGCAGCACAGTGCGGCGCAAGTGGTGGACCTTCTCAACCGTTATTTCAGCATGCAGGTGGAAGTGATCTTCCGCCACGGCGGCACGCTGGACAAATTCATCGGCGATGCCATCATGGCGTTCTGGGGCGCGCCCACGGCCGACTCTGAGCACGCAACTCACGCTGTCGAGGCGGCGCTGGAAATGGCGCAAAAACTGGAGGAGTTCAAGCGCGAACTGGGTGTGGAAGGCGCGGCGTTCGATGTAGGCATCGGCATCCACAGCGGTCCGGCCGTGGTCGGTTTCATCGGCTCGGAGCGGCGTCAGGACTACACTGCCATCGGTGACACGGTCAACCTTTCCAGCCGTATAGAAGGGCTGACCAAGGGGGTGGCGCGGATTCTGGTGTCGGCGGATACCAAGGCCCTGTGCGCGGATAAGTTTGACTTTATCGAGCACGGCTTTTATAAAGTAAAAGGACGCACACAGGAAGTCCAGTTGTTCGAGCCACGGAGGAAACAGACATGAGGTTTTTCGCCACCACGGCATGCGCCGCGCTCGCCCTGACATGCAGCCTGCATGCACTGGCCGAGACCGCCATTACCATCAAGGAAACCGAACTCAAAAAGGAAGCAGCAATCGATTCTCCGACCATTGCTACCTTGCCGGGCAAAAGCCAGGTCGAGGTGCTCAAACGCCAAGGTGGCTGGACTCAGATCAAGCCTGGCTCGGAGCCGCAGGGCTGGGTCAAGATGTTCAACCTGAAATTCGGCGATGGTTCGGCGAAGAGCGAAGGCGGCGGCGGACTGGGTTCGCTGTTCAACGTGGCCCGCACCGGCAGCAGCGGTACCACCGTGACCACCGGGGTGAAGGGGCTGGATATCACCAAGGACACGCTCCAGAGCGCCAGTCCAGACATGAATGAACTCAAGCGCATGCACGGCTACAGCGTGAGCAAGGCAGATGCGCTCAAGCTGGCCAGCAGCGGCAATCTCCGGAAGCAATCCGTGGAATACCTGGGCGCAGTTTCAAGCCGCTCTTCCGAGAGTAAGCCCACTTCGTGGGGAGATAACTGATGCGCAATCTACCTAAAAAAATTCTGACACTGGTATTTGGGGCCATGCTGACGTCTCATGCATGGGCATTCGGCGGCTTCAATCTGGATCTTGGCAAGGTGATCAGCGCCGGGAAAAATCTGACTGAAGCGTCCAAGGATATCAGCGAGCCAGAGGAAATCGCCATCGGAGAAGGCATGGCTTCGGTGCTGCTGGGTGCCGCGCCCCTGGTTAAAAATGATGCGTTGCAGAAATACGTCAACCAGGTGGGGCGATATCTGACCTTGCAGACCGAGCGCCCCGATCTGCCCTGGCATTTCGGCGTGCTGGATTCCAACAGCATCAATGCCTTCGCCACACCTGGCGGACATATTGTGGTGACCCAGGGGCTGCTGAGGAAAATGCGTAACGAGGCGGAACTGGCCGGGGTATTGGCGCATGAAATTGCCCATGTGCTGCGCAAACACCATCTCGTGGCCATGAAAAAAGCGGGCGGGATGGGATTTCTGGCCGATGTGGCGAGCATTGCGGTGGATCAGAAAGGGGGAGGGGGTTATCTCGGCAAGGAGTTGAGCAAAAACATGATCAGTGGCATGAAGGAAGTCCTGGTACGCGGTTTGGACAAGGATGACGAATATGAGGCTGATCGCATGGGCGTGGTGATAGCGACGCGTGCGGGTTACGACTCTTACGGTTTGCCTGCCGTGTTGCAGACGCTGGAGGGGGTTTCCGGAAATAGCGATGTGGCCTTGCTGTTCTCCACCCATCCCGCGCCAGCCAGTCGTTTGGAGACCCTTTCCGGTCTGATGCAGAACAAGCTCGATCACTATCAGGGGCAAAGCGTGAGTGACCGCTTCCGTCGCCTGGTTCCAGGTGGCGGCAAAAACTGATGAAGCTGCGCGTACTGGGATGCAGCGGAGGTATAGGCCAGGGACTGCGCACCACCTCCATGCTGCTGGATGATGACATCCTGATCGATTCCGGTACCGGCGTGGGGGATCTGACGCTGGACGAGATGCGCCGGATTGACCATGCTTTCCTTACCCATTCCCATCTCGACCATGTTGCCTGCATTCCCTTCCTGCTTGATACTGTTGGCAGTTCGCGGCATAAACCTCTAACTGTCCACGCCCTGGAAGAAACCATAGCCGTGTTGCGGGAGCATTTGTTTAACTGGAAACTGTGGCCGGATTTTACCCAGATACCAAATCCCGACCAACCGTTTTTACGCTTCGAGCCAATCAAACTGGCGCAAACCGTCGAGCTTGAAGGACGCAAAATCACTGCATTGCCAGCGCGTCACGTCGTTCCTGCAGTGGGGTATCTGCTCGATAGCGGCCAGGCTAGCCTCGCTTTCAGCGGCGACACGATGGACTGCCAGGCATTCTGGGATGCGCTCAACAAGATTGAAAATTTGCGTTATTTATTGATTGAGACTACTTTTTCCAATGAGGAAAACGGTATCGCTTTTGCTTCCAAACATTACTTTCCCCGCCTTTTCGCCGAGCAGATATCGAAGTTGAAGCAGGGTGCGGAAATTTTCATTACCCATCTGAGCCCCGGTGAGCAGGAACGGATCATGGACGAAGTTTTTGCAGCAGTACGCGGGTTGACCCCAAAAATGCTGGGTCATGGGCAAGTGTTCGATTTTTGAATAACTAAATGTAATGGGCTTTTAACGTGAACACTCAAGCAAGCAAGGCGGCGAACGTTACGGAATTGAGCGGCCAACTGGTTTTTTCGCGCAAGCTGCAATCCGTCACCAACAAGATCCATGCCACCCAGAATATCGACGAAATCATGCTTCAGCTCTCCAGCGACATCTGCTCGCTGTTTGAGGCTGACCGACTGACCATCTACAACATGGGTGAGGATAAAGCCTCCATTGCCACCAAGATCAAGACCGGCCTGGGCGCATTCAAGGATTTCAAGCTGCCCATTTCGGCCCAGAGCGTGGCAGGTTATGTCGCGCTGAACAAAGTGATCGTCAATATCAACGATGTTTACGATGATGAGGAACTGAAAAAATACAACCCCACCATCACTTTTCTCAAGGATATCGATCGCAAGACCGGCTATCGCACCAAGCAGATGCTGGTGTCTCCGATCATCGATGTCGAAAGCGGAGAGATGCTGGGTGTCATTCAACTGATCAATTCTCTTTCCGGCATGCCTTTTTCGAGCGCCGCCGAGGAAGGCTTGGCGGAACTGGCCAAGACACTGGCCATCGCTTTCAAACAGCGTCAACGTATCCGCACCAAATTCGATTACCTGATCCTGAACGGCATCTTGTCTGCTCCGGAAATCGAGCTGGCGACACGATCCGCCGCCAGGAAAAACAAGGACGTGGAAGAGATACTGATAGATGAATTCCAGCTCAAGGTGGATGACTTGGGGCAATCGCTGGCCGATTTTTTCCATATTCCCTACGAGCCATTCCGCTCGGACCGCATCAAGTCTGACGATCTGCTGAAAAATCTCAAACGCGAATATGTCGAAGGCAACGGTTGGCTGCCGATAGAGGATACTCCTGAGGGCCTGTTGGTGATCACTCCGGAGCCTGACCGGGTGATGGGGTCGAGAGTCGCGTCAAATATTTTTCCCAAGCACAAACTGGTTTACAAGGTCTGTACCCGGCGCGAATTCGCAAAAACGCTGGACTTGTTTTATGGCGCAGAAGGAAATCAGGGTTCGATTGACGACTTATTGTCGAATCTTCAGGATGAAACGGCGGAGGAGGGGATCTCCAGTGCCGACGAAATGTCTGCCGCTGCCGACAACGAATTGGTGAAACTGGTCAACAAGATCATCGTGGATGCCTACCATCAGGGTGCTTCAGATATCCATATCGAGCCATACCCGGGCAAGAACAAGACCATAGTTCGCTTCCGCCGCGACGGTACGCTGTTCCCCTATATCGAGATCCCGGCCAGCCACCGCTCGGCCTTGCTGGCACGCCTTAAAATCATGTGCGACCTGGATATTTCCGAAAAACGGAAGCCCCAGGACGGCAAGATCATGTTCAAGAAGTACGGCCCTCTCGACATCGAGTTGCGCGTGGCCACCATTCCCACTTCCGGCGGCATGGAAGACGTGGTGATGCGTATTCTCGCGGCGGGGAAACCCATCCCGGTGGAGAGCCTGGGTTTGAGCCGCCGCAATCTCGAAAATCTGAAAGGTGTGGTCAGCAAGCCGTATGGATTGTTTCTGGTGTGCGGTCCTACCGGCTCCGGTAAAACTACTACGCTGCACTCGGTGCTGGGTTACATCAATACCCCGGAAACCAAAATCTGGACGGCGGAAGACCCGGTGGAAATTACCCAGAAGGGCTTGCGTCAGGTTCAGGTCACACCCAAGACCGGCTTGACCTTTGCGGTGGCGATGCGGGCCTTTCTGCGCGCCGATCCTGACGTGGTGATGGTGGGCGAGATGCGCGACAAGGAAACGGTTGCCACGGGGATCGAGGCCTCGCTTACCGGTCACCTGGTTTTATCCACGCTGCACACCAACAGCGCGCCGGAGAGTATCGTGCGTTTGCTGGATATGGGTATGGATCCGTTCAACTTTGCCGATGCCCTGCTCGGCATTCTGGCTCAGCGCCTTGGTAAACGTCTGTGCACCAAGTGCAAGAAGCCCTATATGCCCTCGCAGGACGAGATCGAATCACTGCTCTCGGAGTACAGCGGCGAGCTGCAAAATACACCCGAGTGGATCGAGAATACCGATGCGGCACGAGATGCTTTGCGTCAGGAATGGATAAAATCCTTTGCCAACGCCAAGGGTGAGTTCACGCTCTACCACGCAACGGGTTGCGATGAATGCAATAAATCCGGCTACAAGGGCCGGGTCGGATTGCACGAGCTTCTGGTGGGCAGCGATGCAGTCAAGAAGAATATCCAGGAGCATGCCCGTGTTGCGGAAATGACAGTTACCGCGTTGTCCGAGGGCATGCGGACACTGCGCCAGGATGGCATCGAAAAGGTATTGCAGGGTATTACCGACATGAAGCAGGTGCGCTCGGTCTGCATCAAATAAATGCGAAGCGGGAGGCCGTCATGCAGAAATTCAATTCAGATTATTTGCTGCAGCGTCTGGAAGAGCTCAACGCCATCGGCGTTGCACTTTCCAAGGAAAAGGATATCAATCGTCTGCTGGAGGTAATCCTGCTAGCGGCCATCCATATTACCCACTGCGATGCCGGCACACTGTATAGCGTGGGCGAGGACAAGACGCTGCGCTTCGAGATCGTGCGCACCAATTCGCTTAACATTGCACTGGGTGGCACCACCGATAAGCCAGTCACTTTCCCACCGGTTTTGCTTTTCGATCAGAACGGGCTGCCAAACAACAATAATGTGGTGGCCTATGCCGTGCTCAATGACAGGACGGTAAATATTGCCGACGCCTACACGGAAAAGGGTTTTGATTTTTCAGGCACGCGCAAGTTCGATGCGGCCAATCAATACCGCTCCAAGTCATTCCTCACCGTGCCGATGAAAAATCACGAGGGAAAAATCATTGCGGTGCTGCAACTTCTCAATGCGCTTGACCCGGAGAGCGGGGAAATCACCGCTTTTTCAACCTCTGACCAACACTTGGCGGAATCGCTCGCGTCCCAAGCCGCCATCGCATTGACCAACCGAGCCCTGATCAATCAACTGGAAGTGCTGTTCGAATCCTTCATCACGCTCATCAACATCGCCATTGACGAAAAATCGCCCTACACCGGTGGCCATTGCGAGCGCGTGCCGGTGCTCACCATGATGCTCGCTGAAGCAGCACACAATACCAATGAGGGGCCCCTGGCCGAGTTTCAGATGACGGACAAGGATCGTTATGAACTCAAGATTGCCGGTTTGCTCCATGATTGTGGCAAGGTCACCACGCCCGTGCATGTGGTGGACAAGGCGACCAAGCTGCAAACCCTGTTTGATCGCATCAATCTGATTGATACCCGTTTCGAGGTGCTGAAACGGGATGCGGAAATCGAGATGTTAAAAGGGAAACTTGCCGGTCTGGAAGACACGACGGACATCGAGAAGCGCTGCTGCGAGCGCGTAGCACAACTGGATAGCGATCGCGAGTTCCTGCGCAAGAGTAATATCGGCGGCGAATTCATGGCGCCTGCGCTGCAGCAACGGGTAAAAGATATCGGCAGTTATCGCTGGGTGAACGAGTTGGGTGAGAAAAGCGATTTTTTGTCCCAGGATGAAATTTATAATCTCAATGTGGAGAAGGGTACCCTTACCGCCGAAGAGCGGGAAGTTATCAATCACCATATCGTCTCCACCATTCACATGCTGGAAGCGCTGCCTTGGCCCGCTCATTTGAAAAAAGTCCCGGAATATGCAGGAGGCCACCACGAACGCATGGATGGCAGGGGCTACCCGAAGGGACTGAAGGGTTCGGAGATGTCGGTGCAGGCGCGCATGATGGCGATCGCGGATATTTTCGAAGCCCTTACCGCCAAGGACCGCCCGTATAAGCACGGCAAGACACTGACTGAAGCGCTTACGATCCTTGGTTACATGAAAAAAGACCATCACGTAGACCCCGATCTGTTCCAGGCATTCATCCACAACAAGGTCTATCTCCAGTATGCCAAGGATTATCTGGATCCCTCGCAGATCGACGATGTGGATGTCAGCAAGATTCCCGGATATACGCTACCTGCTTCATGAGGGCATGAGGGCATGTGGGATAGCCAGGCGGTTCTGATCCGGGCGTTGCTGGATCCGTTGCGCTACGATCACCCCGTGGACGCAGTACGACTCGTTGAAACACATATTTCCTACATTCTGCTCACCGGCATTTATGCATACAAAATAAAGAAAGCCATCAAACTCGGCTTCCTCGATTTTAGTACCTTGGAGAAGCGCCAATTCAATTGCCAGGAAGAGCTGCGCCTCAACCGGAGGTTCGCGCCCCAGCTTTATCTCGATCTGGTTGCTATCGGCGGCTCCCCGGAGAAACCTGAATTGAACGCTTCAGGCACCGCCATCGAATACGCCGTCAGGATGGTCGAGTTTCCGCAGGAGGCGCTGCTTGACCATATGCTGGAAGCGGGAGTGCTCACACCAGCACAAATCGATCATGTCGCCATAGAAGTTGCTCGCTTTCACTCCACCATGTCTAACGTTCCGGTTCCTGTGGGTTTCGGCACGCCCGAGGCAGTGCACCAACCGATAAGGGAAAACTTTGTGCAAATGTCCGAGTTCACCGCCAAACATTTGGAGGCAGAACTACTCGGAACATTGCAGGCGTGGACCGAAGCGGAGTTCACACGCAGACGGCAAGATTTTTCCGGTCGCCTGCAAAACGGCTTTGTACGGGAGTGTCACGGCGACCTGCATCTTGGAAACATGGCTTTGATCGACGGCCAAATTACCCTGTTCGATTGCATCGAGTTCAGTCCTAACCTGCGCTGGATCGATGTAATGAGCGATGTGGCATTCGTGGTCATGGATCTGGAAAACCGCGCTCGGCCCGATTTGGCACGCCGCTTTCTAAATATTTACCTTGAGCAGAGCGGAGATTTTGGCGGCCTGAAGGTTCTGACCTATTACCGGGCCTACCGCGCCATGGTGCGCGCCAAGGTGGCCTGTCTCCGCAGTTACCAGACCGGTCTGACGCTACAAGGGATGCAACTGGCATGGCACCAGGCCTCAGCCTACTTGGCCCTTGCCGCCCGATTCGCCCGGCCTATCCGCACCTGGCTACTAATTACACACGGTTATTCCGGATCGGGCAAGACCACTGCAACACAACTGCTGCTGGAACAAACAGGGGCCATCCGCATGCGCTCAGACGTGGAACGAAAACGCTTGTTTGGCTTGGCGCCGCAAACACGGAGCCTGTCTGGCCCCAATCAAGGGTTGTATGTGCCGGATGCCCACATCAAGACATACCGGCGCTTGGCAGAATTGGCGCAGGGGGTTTTGCAGGCCGGCTTTCCGGTGATTGTGGATGCGGCTTTCCTTAAACAAACCGAGCGCGATACATTTCTGACGCTTTCTGAAGAGCTCGGTATACCGTTTATCATTCTTGACTTGCAGGCAAGTAAGGACGTATTGCGCCAGCGTATCACCCAACGCGAACAGCAGAGCTGTGATGCTTCCGAAGCAACCCTCCATGTGCTGGATTCACAGCTTGAAGGCAGTGAAAAACTGACTCCGGAAGAACTGACATGGACGCTCACGCTGGTTAGCGGAAGTGCCATGGAAAACAGTTTGCAATCATTAGCCCGGGGCCTGATGGACAATCCCGACAAAATCTGTCAAGATTAAAAGCTTTTAGTTATACCTGTTTTTACCAAGGATTTTTCATGACTACCGAACACTTCTCCTCCGAACAAAAGATATTGCGCGTCATGCGCAAGGTGCTGGCGAGCGTCGTCAAGGACGTGACGCCCCAGGATGGTATGTCGAACCCGCTGACCGATCATACGATCGAGGAGATTCGCGATATTTTTGGCCTAATTTCCTTGCGCGAGAAGGAGCTGATCGAAGCGCTTGGACATATTTCCGCTGACCGCCCCCACTATCCCGGTGACAAACCCACAGCCAAGGTTATTCCAATCAGCATCGGTGGCCTGAATTTCTCACGCAAAGAAAAGATTTCCGCCAATCCATTGGTGGAAACCCCGCTATTCAAGGGGGTAGATCTGGATGCGATCGAGCACGTGCTGGACGATTGCCCGCTTTATGAGTTGAAGCAAGGGGAAACCCTACTTGCCGCCGGAGAAAAGAATAACGATCTTTATTTGGTGCTGGGTGGAATGCTGCAGGCTGAACTGGGTAGCGAAACCTCCCCGCGCACCATGCAATTCCCAGCGCGCCAATGCATAGGCGAAATCTCTGCCTTGGGCGAGAGCACCATGTCAGCGCCAGTCATTGCTGCAGAGGAGTCTCTGGTGCTGGTCATCAATGCGGAGCGTTTGTGGGGCATGATCGAAAAGGATGCAGTCCTGGCGCGCAACATTCTGACCATGCTGGCGCACCGCTAAGAAAATATGAAGCAACCGGAACACCGTAAATTAGGCGTCAGTCAAAGTAAAAGCAGGTTCTTATTGACGAAGGGTAATGAGTTTTGCTATAGTCTCATCTCTCGGCGCGGGGTGGAGCAGTCTGGCAGCTCGTCGGGCTCATAACCCGAAGGTCGTAG
>JASJPB010000012.1:0-17310 GCA_031426915.1 Sulfuricellaceae bacterium
GCCGATGATAGTGTGCATTACGCATGTGAAAGTAGGTCACCGCCAAGCTCCTCACAAAGAACCCTCTGCTAGCATATGGCAGAGGGTTTTTTTTTGAATTGGCAGGAACTGTTGTTTATTTGCTATAATGCACGCATAAGATGGGCCGCAGGGGCCCTTTTTTTATTTCTGGTGAGGATATGGAGCTGCATTCTTTGCTTGAGTCCACGTTGAGTGGTTTGGGTTATGAGTTGGTTGACTTGGAAATAGGCGATCGCGGCAAGTTGCTGCGTTTGTTTATTGATAGCCCTGACGGTGTGAATATCGAAGACTGTGCTTTAGTCAGCAATCATGTTACGCGCTTGTTGGCGGTAGAACTTGATTACGATTACGGACGACTGGAAGTATCTTCTCCGGGTCTTGATAGGCCTTTAAAAAAAGAAGCGGATTTTGTACGCTTTAGTGGAGAGTCTGCACAAATTAAATTGCGATTGCCGTTGCAGGGGCAGAAGAAATTTGTTGGTCTCTTGAAGGGTGTTAAGGACGGTTTTTTGCAGCTTGATGTCGATGGCAAAGTACTGGATCTTGAACTTGCGAACATCGACAAAGCGAGATTGGTACCAAAGTTTTAGGCCCAGTATCCCTGATACGAGCTAAATTCAAGAATTGTCTTGCCGAATGATGAATCGGAGGTTGTATGAGTCGTGAAGTATTGTTGGTGGTTGATGCATTGGCACGCGAAAAAAACGTGGACAAGGAAATAGTGTTCGGAGCACTTGAGCTTGCGTTGGCTTCCGCCACCAAAAAGCGTTTTCACGAGGACGTAGACGTTCGCGTTGCGATTGATCGTCATTCTGGAGAGTATCAAACGTTTCGTCGCTGGCAAGTAATGTCCGATGAGTCGGTTGAGTTTTCTGAGCGTCAGTTGACGCTTGACCAGGCCAAGAACATGCAACCCGATGTGCAAATTGAGGATTTTGTTGAGCAGCCGCTGGAGGCCGTGGAATTTGGACGAATCGGAGCTCAAGCCGCTAAGCAAGTAATTCTCCAGAAAATCCGCGAAGCTGAGCGGGAGCAAATTCTAAGCGACTTTCTCGCTCGTAAGGAGCACTTGGTTACTGGTGTTATCAAGCGGATGGAGCGAGGTAGTGCAATCATCGAGTCGGGACGGCTGGAAGCCTTGTTGCCGCGCGAGCAAATGATTCCAAAGGAAAACTTGCGCGTTGGTGACAGAGTGCGCGCCTATTTGCTTCGAATTGATCGTTGTGGCCGTGGTCCACAATTAATCTTGTCGCGTGTTGTGCCTGAATTCATCGTTAAACTTTTTGAATTGGAAGTGCCTGAAATCGAGGAGGGGCTGCTGGAAATTCGCGCTGCGGCACGCGACCCCGGGATGCGGGCAAAGATCGCGGTGAAATCCAACGATCAACGCATAGACCCTATCGGAACCTGCGTTGGCATGCGTGGTTCTCGTGTTCAAGCGGTTACCGGTGAGTTGGGCGGGGAAAGGGTGGATATCATATTGTGGTCTTCCGAGCCCGCCCAGTTTGTAATCGGTGCATTGGCACCCGCCGAAGTCAGCAGTATTGTGGTAGATGAAGAGAAGCACAGTATGGATGTTGTAGTGGATGAAGAGCAGCTCGCCATGGCGATAGGACGTAGTGGCCAAAATGTGCGTTTGGCTTCAGAGCTTACTGGCTGGGCACTCAACATCATGACTGTGGAAGAAGCAGAACAAAAGCACGAGGAAGAGTACACGGCAGCTCGCGTAGTGTTTATGCAGAAACTGGATGTCGATGAGGAACTCGCGGATATCCTGATTCAGGAAGGTTTTAGCACCCTTGAAGAAGTTGCTTATGTTCCCTTGGCTGAAATGCTAGAAATTGATGCATTTGATGAAAATACAGTAAATGAATTGCGTAGCCGTGCTCGCAATGCCTTACTCACTGAAGCTATTGCGAGCGAGGAAGAGGTTGAAAATGTCGCAGAGAGCCTTCTCAAAATGGATGGGATGGACAATGAAACTGCCAGGACATTAGCGGGGAAAGGTGTTACCACAATGGATGATCTCGCGGATTTGGCGGTAGATGATTTGGTTGAAATGACCGGCATGGATAGTGAGCGCGCCAAACAGTTGATAATGACCGCCCGCGCACCGTGGTTTGCTTAAAGAATTGGACAGGAGGCCGGAATGGCACATATGAACGTTACGCAGTTCGCTACAGAACTGGGGTTGCCGGCAGCGTTGCTGCTTGAGCAATTGCGTGCGGCCGGGGTAAACAAGAGCCAGAGTGATGATCTGCTTACGGAGCAGGATAAGGCTCAGCTGCTTGAATACTTGCGTCGTTCCCATGGCGCTACCGAATCCAAGAGCAAGATTACCTTGACACGGCGTGAAACAACCGAGATCAAGAAATCCGATAGTACCGGGAAGGCGCGGACAATTCAGGTCGAGGTAAAGAAAAAGCGTGTTTTTGTTAAGCGTGATGCGGCAGAAGAGGTTCCTTCCATCCCTGAGCAGGTTCAGGAGGAGATAATTTCAGCTCCTGTGGAAGATGAAATATCCCAGGCGCCGGTTGTTGTAGAAGTTCCAGAAGCCCAAATTGTTGAAGAAGTGGAAATTACGCCTGTTGCTGTTGTCGTTCCGGTCGAGCCTGTTCTTCAGTCTGAACCCGTTGTCAAGCCCAAGGCTTTGGTACTTGGCGCAGATCAAATTGCCAAGCGGGAAGAAGACGCTCGCAGACAAGCGGCGCTCTTTGCACGTCAGAGTGCTGAGTTGCGAGAAAAGCAGGACCGCGAACAAAAACGCCAAGCTGATGATGCTGCAGCCAAGGCTGCGGCCGCAGCAAAGCTCGTGGAACAGGCTGCTGTGGCTGTCGCGCCCATTACGGAAGGTACCCTGCATAAACCAGCTGTGACCGCAGAAGAAAAAGCTGCCAAGGCAGAGAAGAAAGGTGCCAAGAAACCTAAGGAAGGCAGCTGGTCTGATGATAGCAATAAGAAACGTGGACTTCGTGTGCGTGGCGATACCGGACTCGGCGGTTGGCGAGGTCGCAAGGATAAGGCTCACCGCCAACAATCTGACGCTCAACATGCTTTTGCCATGCCAACCGAGCCTATTGTGCATGAGGTTTTGGTTCCTGAGACTATCAGTGTGGCAGCCCTTGCCCAGAAAATGGCTGTCAAGGCGGCCGAGGTCATCAAGACACTGATGAAAATGGGCTCTATGGTCACCATCAATCAGGTTCTTGATCAAGAAACAGCAATGATAGTGGTCGGCGAAATGGGGCACGTCGCTAAACCGGCCGAGCTCGATAATCCAGAAGCATTCCTTGATGACTCTGTCGAGCACCATGAAGTAATTCTCGAACCGCGTGCCCCGGTAGTAACCGTCATGGGCCATGTGGATCATGGTAAAACTTCGCTTCTGGATTATATCCGCCGTACCCGTGTAGCCCATGGTGAAGCGGGTGGAATTACTCAGCACATTGGTGCGTACCACGTGGAAACACAGCGAGGCATGGTTACGTTTCTCGATACGCCCGGACATGAAGCTTTTACTGCGATGCGTGCGCGGGGCGCCAAGGCAACTGACGTGGTGATTCTGGTTGTGGCAGCGGACGATGGTGTTATGCCACAAACCATTGAAGCTATTCACCACGCCAAAGCGGCTGGTGTGCCGATCGTGGTGGCAGTGAACAAAATCGACAAGCCCGATGCAAATCCGGAACGGGTCAAGCAGGAGCTTGTGGCTCAGGGTGTTGTGCCCGAGGACTGGGGCGGTGATGCAATGTTTGTTGAAGTTTCTGCGAAAACGGGTGTGGGTATAGATGCGTTGCTTGAGGGCGTGGCGCTGCAATCTGAAGTGCTCGAACTCAAAGCATCTCGCGAAACTCCAGCCAGAGGGTTGGTGATCGAGGCGCGTCTGGACAAGGGGCGCGGCCCGGTCGCAACGGTGCTGGTGCAATCCGGCACCCTGCGCCAGGGCGATATGTTGCTCGCAGGCGCGGTTTTCGGGCGCGTACGCGCAATGCTGGATGAGAACGGCGCCCCGGTGAAGGAAGCTGGCCCGTCTATTCCTGTTGAAATCCAGGGCTTGTCCGAAGTGCCACAGGCAGGTGAAGATGTGATAGCCATTTCTGACGAACGCAAGGCGCGCGAAATCGCGTTGTTCCGTCAAGGTAAGTTCCGCGATGTGAAACTTGCCAAGCAGCAAGCGGCAAAACTGGAAAACATGTTCGATCAGATCGCCGAAGGCGAAATCAGAACATTGCCTCTTATCATCAAGGCGGATGTCCAGGGTTCCTACGAGGCGCTGATACATTCCTTGCAGAAACTGTCCACAAATGAGGTCAGGGTTACCATTGTGCATAGCGGTGTTGGTGGCATTACTGAGTCGGACATCAATTTGGCGATTGCATCCAAAGCCATTGTGATCGGTTTTAATAGTCGAGCGGATGCTGCGGCGCGCAAGTTGATTCAGTCCGCCGGCGTGGATGTGCACTATTACAATATTATTTATGAGGCTGTTGATGAGATCAGGGCCGCTTTGTCAGGCATGCTCGCTCCTGATCGCAAAGAAAGCGTGATTGGTCTTGTTGAAGTTCGTGACGTTTTCCGTATTACCAAGGTTGGCACGGTGGCTGGTTGTTACGTACTTGATGGCGTCATCAAACGCGGATCCATGGTGCGTGTGCTGCGCAGTGATGTGATCGTGCATACTGGTGAGTTGGATTCCCTGAAGCGCTTTAAGGATGATGTCAAAGAGGTTAAGTTTGGATTTGAGTGTGGCCTCTCAATAAAGAATTTCAATGATATCCAGGTTGGAGACCACCTCGAAGTGTATGAAATGGTGGAAGTGGCTAGAACCCTGTAAGTATTGACGGAAACTTGCCAGACCTTATGCCTAAAGATCACTCACGTCCTCATCGCATTGCTGAACAGATTCAGCGAGAACTGGCTGAGTTGTTGCAGCTGGAACTCAAGGATCCTCGCGTCGGTATGGTGACGCTGACAGATGTTGAAGTTACCTCGGATTATGCCCACGCCAAGGTTTTTTTTACCCTGCTCAGCCAAGGGCATTCATTAGAGGAAACGCTGGTGGGGTTGAACCGTGCGGCGGGTTTTCTGCGCAGCCAGCTCGCACATCGCATGCGCCTTCGCATCGTGCCGCAGTTGCATTTTGTATTTGATAGCTCGGTTGAGCGAGGCGTACAGCTATCGCATTTGATTGAAGATGCTGTGGCTATGGAGGATAGCAAGCCGTCGCAGGAAGAAGACTGAACGTGCAGTTCAAGCGCATTAAACGCGTTATTAGCGGCGTCCTGTTGCTGGATAAGGCCTATGGAATCAGCTCTAATACCGCGCTGCAACAGGTTAAACGCCTTTTCCAGGCGGAAAAAGCTGGCCACACGGGCAACCTTGATCCTATTGCTACCGGCTTGCTGCCAGTCTGTTTTGGTGAGGCGACCAAGTTTTCCCAATACCTTCTTGATGCCAACAAGACCTACCTTGCCGTATTCAAGCTGGGAGCGAACACTACCACTGGTGACATAGAAGGTGAAATCATTCGCCGCCGCCCTGTTGATGTTACTCAAGCACAGGTTGAACAGGTATTGCAGGAGTTTGTCGGTAGCATCGAGCAGACGCCACCCATGTATTCGGCATTGAAGCATCAGGGCAAAGCGCTGTATGTCTACGCCAGGGCGGGGATCGAGATTGAGCGCCAGCCACGTGAGATAACGATTTTCAGTCTGGAACTTGTATCGTTCTCCGGAGATGAGTTGAGTGTCAAAGTGAATTGCAGCAAGGGTACTTATATTCGGGTGCTGGCTGAGGATATTGGTGAGTCCCTGGGTTGCGGCGCCCACATGATAGCCTTGAGACGCACCAAGACTGGTGGGTTTGATATCTCTCAGGCCCTAACTCTAGAACAGTTGGAGCAAATGGCGGCGGAACAGAGGGATGCGTGTCTTTTGTCCGCGGATCGTTTGTTGGATGGGGTGCCCAAGGTGACTCTGGACAGCGATAGTGCATATTATGTTCAGCAGGGGCAAGCAGTCTGGCAAGCCAAACAAGCGCAAAAAGGAATGGTCAGTATGTATGGCCCCAGTGATGTTTTTTTGGGTTTGGGCGAAATTGCAAATGATGGAAAAATTGCGCCGCGTCGACTTGTGGTAACGCATAAGACGTAGGCTTGGATATTTTGACATGTCCAAACAAAGAACACGAGGTAACTGCTTAAGTGCTTGTGGATTAGTTATTAAAAAGTGAGTAAAATACTCAATTTCGTTTTTGGAGAAGGAAGATGTCTGTAACTACAGTACAAAAAGCGCAGATTGTGCAAGATTATCAAACTGCGGCGAGCGATACCGGGTCTCCCGAAGTCCAGGTTGCGTTGATGACTGCACGTATCAATGATCTGACCGGGCACTTCAAAGACCACACCAAAGATCACCATTCCCGTCGCGGTCTTCTCAAATTGGTGAGCAAGCGCCGCAAGTTGCTGGATTACCTCAAGGGCAAGAGCGGCGATCGGTACCGTAGTCTGATTGAGCGCCTCGGCCTGCGTAAGTAATCTGTCTGCAAAAATTATTATTGGCGGCAAGATCGAGCAACAAGAAAAAGGATTTGGCATTGAAGCACATCAAAAAAAGCTTTTCCTACGGGCGTCATGAAGTAACGCTGGAAACCGGCGAAATCGCACGTCAGGCCCATGGCGCCGTGATGGTAGACATGGATGGTACTGTGGTGCTGGTTACCGTGGTGGGCGCCAAGGACGTCAAGCCGGGTCAGGATTTTTTTCCGCTGACCGTGGATTATCAGGAACGTACTTATGCCGCAGGGAAAATCCCCGGTGGTTTTTTCAAGCGCGAAGGGCGTCCTTCCGAGAAGGAAATTCTTACCTCACGTCTGATCGACCGCCCGTTGCGTCCGCTGTTCCCGGAAAGTTTTTACAACGAGGTGCAGATTGTCGCCACGGTGATGTCCTCGAATCCCGAGATTGATGCCGATATCCCCGCCATGTTGGGTGCTTCTGCCGCACTGGCTATTTCCGGAATTCCTTTCGATGGTCCTATCGGTGCGGCACGTGTTGCTTACATCGATGGCAGTTACGTCCTTAACCCGACCGCTAGTGAGCTCAAATCCACGAAACTGGATCTGGTGGTCGCTGGTACCGAACAAGCGGTGCTGATGGTGGAATCCGAGGCGCAGCAACTGCCAGAAGACGTGATGCTGGGTGCCGTAGTATTCGGGCACGATCAGCTGCAAGCCGCCATTAATGCCATTAACGAGCTGGTCGAAGAAGTGGCACCGGAAGCCTGGGACTGGACTGCACCTGAAAAGGACGTGGAACTGGTGGCGAAAATTGCCGAACTGGCCGAAGCTGAGGTGAGAAAAGCCTACCAGATCAAGCAAAAACAAGCCCGTTACGCGCAGGTGGATGAGATCCGCAGCCGCGTCGTGGCTGCCGTTTCAGGCGAAGGTGCTGATGCTACCCGCGTCAACCATGTCAAGAACCTGTTTCAGGATCTGGAAGCCAAGGTCGTGCGTAGCCAAATTCTCGATGGCGAGCCACGTATTGACGGTCGCGACACCCGCACCGTGCGTCCCATTACCATTCGTACTGGTGTGTTGCCGCGTACACATGGTTCTGCCCTGTTTACTCGCGGCGAAACCCAGGCGCTGGTGGTTTCTACACTGGGCACTGCACGTGATGAACAGAAAATCGATGCGCTGCAAGGCGAGTATTCTGATCGTTTCATGCTGCATTACAACTTCCCTCCCTATTCCACCGGCGAAACGGGCCGTGTCGGTACGCCAAAACGGCGTGAAATCGGCCATGGCCGTTTGGCTAAACGCTCGTTGCTGGCTGTGTTGCCAAAGCCGGAAGATTTTGCCTACTCGATGCGTGTGGTATCGGAAATTACTGAATCAAACGGTTCCAGTTCCATGGCATCGGTGTGCGGCGGTTGCCTGTCCCTGATGGATGCCGGTGTACCACTCACGGATCACGTGGCGGGAATCGCCATGGGTCTGATTAAGGAAGGCAACCGCTTCGCTGTGCTGACTGACATTCTGGGTGATGAAGACCACCTTGGTGATATGGATTTCAAGGTGGCTGGCACGGAAAACGGCGTGACTGCCTTGCAGATGGATATCAAGATCAACGGCATCACCAAGGATATCATGCAAGCCGCCCTGACTCAGGCGAAGGAAGGTCGCCTGCATATTCTCGGCATCATGAAAAATGCAGTTGGCAAGCCGCGTGAAGAATTATCCAGCTTTGCGCCACGCATGATCACCATGAAGATCAACCCGGAAAAAATCCGTGATGTGATCGGCAAGGGTGGGGCAGTGATTCGCGCTTTGACCGAAGAAACCGGTACCAGCATCGACATTGCAGAGGATGGTACCGTCACCATCGCCTGCATGAGTTCCGAGGCTGGAGAGTTAGCCAAGAGGCGTATTGCAGACATCACAGCCGAAGTGGAAGTGGGTAAAACATACGATGGCACAGTTTTGAAGTTGCTGGATTTTGGCGCTATTGTCAGCGTGTTACCCGGAAAAGATGGATTGCTGCATATTTCTCAGATTGCACACGAGCGTGTCAATGCGGTTGCTGACCACCTCAAGGAAGGTCAGGCGGTCAAGGTAAAGGTTTTGGAAGCTGATGAGAAGGGTCGCTTGCGCCTTTCCATGAAAGCCTTGCTGGATGCGCCCGTTGTGACTCATCATGAGCAGCCTCTGTGAGCTAAAATCAAGTTTGTTCAAGAGCGTTTGAAATAAAAAATGGCAGCTATAAGCTGCCATTTTTTATTCTGGTGGGAAGGTATTACCGATCAAATAATGAACTCCACCAACGTTTGCGGTTGGCCGGGATAACGCCTCGAGCTTGCATTTCAGTCGGGACTGTAAGACTCATGACCCAGCCGGGCAAAGGTGGGTTCTTACTCGACCCGCAGGATACGCCGAGGTTATTGGGGTCGTAAATCTTGATCAGGGTGGGGCGTTCCAGATTGTCGGCGTAAACGATGCCGCAATAGTCTTCCTTGTGATCGCGGTGTAAAAGCGCATCTACTTCCTGCACAAAGTGTTTCACCTCTTCCGCGGTGGCTGTTATTGCCGGCACCGGCTCGCCAACGGCGTAGATGTGCCAGCCGATGTCTGGATCTATCCTGTCCCAGAATTCAGCCAGCTGCTTCCACGACATCAGGCTGTAGAAAGTACCGTAAAACGCGGTATTGAAATCCGTCATGTCTAATGTTTCAACTCGGGAGAATCCTGGTTGCGTAATACCCTGCATTTGGCCCTGACCTTGTATTGCAACGACAAGCTGGTCACCACCAAATGCAGGCTAGTCGTACTACTTGGCGACTTGTTTCTCTCTCAGTTCATCCAGGGTCTTGCAGTCAATGCACAAAGTGGCGGTAGGCCTGGCTTCCAGGCGCTTCAGGCCAATTTCAACACCACAACTCTCGCAGTAGCCATAGTCACCTGATTCTATTTTTCCTATGGTTTCGTCAATTTTCTTGATCAGCTTGCGCTCGCGGTCGCGATTGCGCAATTCCAGAGCGATGTCAGACTCCTGGCTGGCGCGATCATTTGGGTCGGCGAAAATCGTTGCTTCATCCTGCATGGTATGCACGGTACGGTCTATATCCTGGCTCAGCTCGGCTTTCCAGTCCTCGAGAATTTTGCGAAAATGTTCATGTTGCTTGGGGCTCATGTATTCTTCGCCCTTTTTAGGCGCATATGGGGTGAACTGTTTGTGTGTTTCTGCGGACATGTGCACTCTACTCTTCTTCGGTTTAAGCAAAACCGCTTTAATAGCAGATAATCCTTGTTACCGCAAGTTTGCGTAGGAGATAGATTTGTCATTACAGGCTTTGATTTTTGACGTTGATGGGACGCTGGCAGATACCGAGCGTGATGGACACCGAGTTGCCTTCAATCGGGCGTTCCTGGAGTGTGGCCTCGATTGGGACTGGAACGCTGATTTGTATGGGAAGTTATTGGATGTGACCGGAGGCAAGGAGCGTATTCGATATTACGTGGACAGTTTTCTTGCCGGCTACGACAAGCCGGCAGACTTCGACCAACTGGTGGCGCACCTGCACCAAACTAAAACCAGACATTACACCGAGATGTTAGGTGGCGGGCTAATTCCCCTGCGCCCCGGGGTGAGGCGTCTGTTGGAGGAGGCTCGTGAGGCCGGCCTGCGGCTTGCCATCGCCACCACTACCACGCCCGACAATGTTGCCGCACTGCTCAGGCATAGCCTGGCAGAAGATGCGCAAACATGGTTCGAAGTGATTGCCGCCGGGGATATCGTCCCGGCCAAGAAACCGGCACCGGATATCTATAACTGGGCGCTGGAGAAGCTCAAGCTGTCCGCCTCTGAATGCCTGGCCTTCGAAGACTCAGAAAATGGACTGAGATCGAGCCTCGGGGCCGGAATAAAAACGCTGGTCACGGTAAATGATTACACCTCGCAGCATGCCTTCCCTGGTGCCTTGGCTGTCTTGAGTGACCTGGGTGAACCTGGTCGTGTTTGTCAGGTGTTCAGCGGTGCTATGCGTGGCATGGGCTTTGTGGATGTGGCAATGCTGAGGAATTGGCACGAGGCGGCATAACTACAGCGTTTTAACGAACGCCAGTACCTCCTGGGCATGACCTGGTACCTTGACGCCTCGCCACTCACGCAACAGCACACCGTGGGTGCCGAGTACGAAGGTGCTGCGTTCAATGCCCCGCACTTGCTTGCCATACATGTTCTTCATTTTAATTACGCTGAACAGTGTGCAGGCCTTCTCCTCGCTGTCGCTTAACAGGTCAAACGGTAGTTGCTGTTTAGTCTTGAAGTTTTGATGGGATTTCACGCTATCGCGAGATATGCCATAAATTTCACAACCCGCGGCCTGAAATTCAGGGTATAGGTCGCGGAACTGTTGCGCCTCGGTAGTGCAACCCGGCGTGGAATCCTTGGGATAGAAATACAACACGCTTGCCTTGCTGTGAGTGGCGGCCAATTGAAACAGCTTGTCACTGCAACCCTGTAGTTCAAAGTCTGGGATAACTTGGTCTGTCATTCAAATTCCTTTATTGAGTAGAAGCCAAGAACCGGGGGCCCTGTGATGTCAGGTTCCCCGATCGTCCGGGAATTTCCGCGGAAACAATCTCGTGACGTGGCAACTTGGCGAGGTCCAGGCCCTGATAATACTGTTCCAGAGAAACCAGTTGATAGCCTTGGTTGCGCCAGCCGCTCAACAGTTCCTCGAACACGCCGGACAGCTTCATCCCCTCCATCTCGGCATGCAATGTGTAAACGTGGCCGGAGGGCGGCGGTGTTTCAGTCATGCTCAGCAGGTGCTGGGCAACATTTTCGACTGTAACGCCATTGACTCCAATTAGTTCATCCAGTGTTGGCAATGTCGTCGGCAGTTGCGGGCAGGCGATGATTTCAGCGCGGTAAACCGGCATGAAAGGGGAGGCACCGCGCGAGTCGGAGCAGTATGAAAACCCAAGCCTTTGTTCTTGGCGCAGGGCATGAAGATTCATTTGCCATCCGGCTGCGCCGTGAGTCTTGGCGGGCACGCCGAAAATGTTCTCGAAGCGGCTGCAGGCGCGCTGCATTTCCCGCTCAGTCCACGCCGCGTCCTGATGTGCCACATTGTCTTGCCAGTAGACGTGGTCGTAACAATGGATGCCTACCTCGAAACCAGCATCGCGCACCTGCCGCATGATATCGGCACAGCGCTTGCCGATATTGGGACCTGGAAGCAGGGTGCCATACATCAGCGTCTTCAGACCGTAGTGCTCCCGTACTGAAGTGCGTGAGACCTTTTTCATGAAACCGGGACGAAACACCCGCTTGATGGCGCGGCCGGTATGGTCAGGGCCGAGGCTGAAAAGGAATGTGGCCCGGGCTTCATGCTTTTGCAGCATTTCCATCAGACGGGGTACGCCTTCGCGGGTGCCGCGATAGGTATCGACATCGATCTTGAGAGCCAACTGCATATTTTAATTAAACCCTTGTGCTATTTGTTATGTTATTACCAGCGACACAATGCTGGCGATGTGCAGGGGAAAATGTACCGCAGTTGCTTTTTTCCCAAAATTCGACCATCATTCCGGCTCTGTTTTTATGGCGGGCCTCCCCGCATTGCAAGGTAGTGAACCTGGTCAGGGCCGGAAGGCAGCAGCCACAGCTATTTATTGCAAGTGCCGGGGGTCGGGCTCGCCACCCCCTTCTCCTCAAGCGTTGTTTCGTTCCACAATTTCCACTGTTGTTCCGGCTGGTACCAAGTCAAAAAGCTCGACGATATCCTGATTGCGCATGCGGATACAGCCATGCGAAACCGGTTTGCCGATGGCGTTCTCATCTGCTGTGCCGTGGATATAAATGTAGCGGCGCATGGTGTCGACAGGGCCGAGGCGGTTGAAGCCGGTTTCGCAGCCGGATAACCACAGTATCCGGGTGAGAATCCAGTCCCGTTGCGGAAATTGCTGTGCCAGTTCCGAATTGTAAGCTTCGCCCGTGGGACGACGCCCCGCAAACACCGTATTCATGGCCTGATCCGCGCCGATCTTGGCCCGAATGATATGCCGGCCACGGGGAGTGCAGAGACTGCCGGCGAGCTCCCCAGGGCCGTTCCTGGCCGTGGAAACCGGGTAGAGCCTGATCGTAGCCTCGTCCTGCAACAGGTAAAGCACTTGTTCATCAATATTGATTTTTATATTGAGCAATTTGGACTTTGGGCGTTAAATCATGGTTATTCTAACAGCCTGTGTGGTATTTGAATGTCAGCCTTGATTTTTCCTGGCAGTCTTGAGTTGGCGCCTGCGCTCGACAAAGAAATCCGACAGCATCTGTCCGCAGTCCGGAGCGAGAATGCCGCCGGTTACGCTGGCATGGTGGTTGAGGCGGTTTTCCTGGAACAGGTTGATGATGCTGCCACAAGCGCCGGTCTTGGGGTCACTGGCGCCGTAGAAGAGCCTTGAGATGCGGCTGTGCATAATTGCACCGGCGCACATGGCGCAAGGTTCAAGGGTGACGTAAAGTTCACAGTCCACCAGGCGGTAATTACCCATGCGCTGGGCTGCATCCCGAATGGCCCGGATTTCGGCGTGGGCGGAGGGATCGTGCAGACTGATGGGGGCATTGAAGCCCCGGCCAATAATTTGGTCCTGGCGTACCACGATGGCGCCGACCGGAACTTCACCCTCAATGCCTCCGCGGCGCGCCAGTTCAAGTGCCTGCGTCATGAAGAATTCTATTTTTTCCGTTGCATTTTCATTTGTCATGTTAGGGGGTAGAGTTGTTTTTTGTCGCTATATTTTAAATCTATTCTTGGGCCAAGATTTATGTTTGAATACCCGGTCTCAGGTTAACACAAGCACGGATTCAAGATGGCTGATCGCCGACTACAGGTCTTTTACACGGTTGCAAAGCAACTTAGTTTCACCAAGGCTGCCGAGTTGTTGTTCATGACGCAACCGGCGGTGACATTTCAAGTCAAACAGCTGGAGGAGCATTTTAACACCCGCTTATTTGAGCGCAGCCACAGCAAGATTAGCCTGACCCCTGCAGGCGATCTGGTGCTGGACTACGCCGAGCGCATTCTTAATCTGACCGCAGAAATGGAAACCCGGATGGGGGAAATGACCGGTCAGATCAGCGGTATTTTGATGCTGGGTGCCAGCACCACCATCGCTGAATACATGCTGCCACGCAAATTGGGGGATTTCAAGGCGCGCTATCCGCAGGTTCAGGCGCGCCTTACCGTGGCTAATTCCGAGACCATTGAAAGCAAGGTCGCCGACCATACCTTGGATGTGGGCCTGATTGAAGCCCCGTCGCAGCATCCGCAACTGAAAAGCATCGTATGTTGCGATGACGAACTTGTGATGATATGTTCGCCCCATCATGCCTTGGCCAGCCTAACGCAAGTCGCACCCGCACAACTGGCGGAGCAACCTTATATCAGCCGCGAATCAGGGTCAGGGACACGCAATGTTGTTGATGATTATTTCCGCCTCGCGGGCGTCCATCCCGAAGATCTCCATATCGTGATGGAGCTGGGTAGTCTGGAGGCGATCAAGGGTGCTGTGGAGGCGGGACTCGGCATCGCCATTGTGTCGCGCTCCACAATTATCAAGGAACTTAAGCTTGGCGATCTGGTGGCGGTTTCGCTGAATCCCCCACTGATTCGTCCATTATCCGTGGTGTACACGGACGGGAAATTCCGCTCGCGTTTGCTGCAAGCTTTCATGGACTACGCGGCTACAAGATTAAAAGAATAAAAACATGGTGTTATAATATTTCCTGGATTGAATAATAGATGTTATTACGCGGCGGCCCTTCCCTCAGTCCACAAGAAAAAAAAGTGTTGCAGCTATTCCGTTCTCTTGGCGGGGAACAGCAGCAGACAGCAGTTGCTTTCATGGAGTTCCTGAACAGCCGCGTGGATAAGGCATCCACACCGATACCAACGGAGCCCGTGGCAATACCTCGCCCGGAGCAGGAAAGCGTGGTCAAGGCCATCAAGCGCTTGCGTGCAACCTACCCCATGATCGACCAGAACAAACTGTTCAATGACACTTCCCAGCAAATGACGGAGCACCTGATGCACGGCAAGCCGGCTGCAGACGTGATCAATGAGCTGGAAATCGTTTTTTTTCGTCATTATCAGTGCTACAGCGAAGGTCTAGAACACGCCCACGACGAAGAGTAGCGCTTGGTTTCATTTGACAATCATGGCGAATCGCCACCCCGAATGATGAGGCAGCGCTCGCCCTGATTGTTTCCCTTTCCTGGGAGGCTGGTAGCTCGCTATGCGAGTATTAAGTTATAGCGCCTCGGAAGCATAGTCCGCCAGTCTGGAGCGTTCGCCTCGCATCAGGGTGACATGGCCGTTATGAGCCCACCCCTTGAAACGGTCCACCACATAAGTCAGGCCCGAGCTGCCTTCGGTCAGGTAAGGGGTGTCGATCTGGGCAATATTTCCCAAGCACACCACCTTGGTGCCTGGGCCGGCACGGGTAATCAGCGTTTTCATTTGTTTGGGCGTTAGATTCTGCGCTTCGTCGATGATCAGAAATTTATTCAGGAAGGTGCGCCCGCGCATGAAATTAAGGGCCTTGACCTTGATTCTGGAGCGGATCAGGTCCTGCGTCGCGGCACGACCCCATTCACCCGCTTCCTCGTCGGACTTGTTGAGTACATCCAGGTTGTCTTCCAGCGCACCCATCCATGGACTCATTTTTTCCAGCTCGGTGCCTGGCAGGAAGCCGATGTCCTCGCCTACCGGCACTGTCACCCGGGTCACGATGATTTCCGTATATAGCTTCTGGTCCAGGGTCTGGTGCAGGGCGGCCGCCAGGGTGAGCAGTGTTTTGCCGGTGCCGGCCTGGCCAAGCAGAGAGACGAAGTCGATGTCCTTGTTCATCAACAGATTGAGGGCGAAATTCTGCTCCCGGTTACGGGCGGTGATGCCCCACACGGAATTCTTGTGGTGGCTGAAATCCTTCAATGTTTCTAGCACCATGGTGTTGCCGTCCTGCTCTTTGACCATGGCATAGAATGGTTTCGGACCCTCCTGGTAAACCAGTTCATTAACGAATAACGTGGAGCTCAGCGGTCCATTCAGACGGTAGAGTGTATGCCCGCCCTCGGTCCAGGATTTCATGTCCTTACTGTGCTTGTCCCAGAAATCGGCAGGGAGTTCGCGATTGCCTGTGTAGAGGAGATCGGTATCCTCCAGTACCTTGTCGTTGAAGTAATCCTCTGCGGCAAGACCCAGTGCGCGGGCCTTGATGCGCATGTTGATATCCTTGCTGACTAGGATCACCTTGCGTTTGTTTTGCAGTTGGTGCAGATGCATCACGACGGCAAGGATCTGGTTGTCAGCTTTGCCTACCGGGAAATTAACAGGTAGTTCGCTGGAAATGGCTTCGGTCTGCAGGAACAGTTTTCCGCTGGCGCCACTGCTGGTGTGGGACTTGAGTGGAATACCGTCTTCGATGGCGGTCTTGGCACCACTCACGATTTCATCCAGAAAGCGGCTGGCCTGGCGGGCATTGCGCGCTACTTCGGAAACCCCTTTCTTGTTGTTGTCGAGTTCCTCCAGGGTCATCATCGGCAGGTAGATGTCGTGTTCCTCGAAACGGAACAGGCTGGTGGGATCGTGCATCAGCACGTTGGTATCCAGCACGAAAATTTTGCACAGCTTGGCCGACTTCCTGGAACCCATAACACTCCCTTATTAAAGTTAAGTAACTAGGTTAAAACTATAACGTTACATTCCGGTTAATCATGTAATTTATCAGCGGAATCGATGGCGTTCTCTAGCAGGGTTGCGACCGTCATCGGTCCGACCCCTCCGGGAACCGGCGTGATCCAGGCTGCGCGCCGGGATGCCGTGGCAAACTCCACGTCGCCACAGATTTTTCCATCCGGCAGACGGTTAATGCCGACATCGATCACCGTGGAGCCTTCGCGCACCCATTCCCCTTTGACCAGTCCCGGCTTGCCAACAGCCACAATCAGAATTTCCGCCTCCCTTACATAACCCGCCAAATCACGGGTGAAACGGTGAGTGGTGGTAACAGTGCAGCCTGCCAACAACAGTTCCAGACCCATCGGTCGGCCCACGGTGTTGGATGCGCCCACCACAACCGCGTTTTTGCCCTTCAACTCTTCGCCCGTGCTTCTGAGTAGAGTCATCGCGCCACGTGGCGTGCATGGTCTCAGCACGGGGATACGCAGGGCAAGCCGACCGATGTTGTAGGGGTGAAATCCATCCACATCCTTGTCAGGATGTATCCTTTCCACGATTGCTTCCGAATCGATATGTGCGGGCACCGGCATTTGTACCAGGATGCCGTCGATTGCCGGATCATCGTTGAGCTTGTCGATCAGCGCCAGGAGCTCGCCCTCGCTGGTGACAGAAGGCAGGTCGTAAGAAACGGAATGGAAACCGGTGGTCTCGCAGGCGCGGCGCTTGTTGCGCACGTAAATTGAAGAGGCCGGGTCGTCGCCGACCAGGATTACTGCCAGCCCAGGGCGGCGCTTACCGCCAGCCACCCGAGCTTCGACGCGCTGTTTGATTTGTTGCAGAAGGTTATCGGCGATGGCCTTGCCATCAATGATCTGTGCTGACATGGTTAGGATAGCTTGTGGACATTGGAATGGAATAGGCAACACTTTAAAGCGCTTTTGCTCAGGATGCAAAGTTTGACGTTTCGTTTTCTCCGCTGTATAGTGCGCCTTCTTTCGGGGTGTAGCGTAGCCTGGTAGCGCGCCTGGTTTGGGACCAGGATGTCGGG
>JASJPB010000012.1:17434-121682 GCA_031426915.1 Sulfuricellaceae bacterium
TCCCGGATTGTGATTCCGGTTGTCGTGGGTTCGAGCCCCATCAGCCACCCCAAATATATCAAGCACTTAGCGCGTAATTGCCTAAGTGCTTTTTCATTTGTGGCACGCCCTTGGCACATCGCCAAAAAATAACCCCAGATTGTTCATTGATTGTTGCGCCCATCCGGCCCATATTTTTCGGCCTGTTTTGACCTAAATTTGTCATGCACTGTGCCAGGAGTGTGCAAATGTCTTGGTACGGTACGTAATAAACGCAATGTAACAATGATTTACAAAAACAAACAACTAGATTGCTAATCCGGTATTGTGTTTTTCTCTGTTTTGTTCTATGCTTTTCTCTACTGTTTCTCACCGAGGGGAAAGCATCATGGCAACGATTCAGAAAAGGGCAGGGCGGGACGGCAAGACTTCCTATCGGGTTCAGGTCAGGCTAAAGGGGTTCGAGCCTGAGACCGCCAGCTTTGAGCGCCTGACTGACGCGAAGGAATGGGCGACCAAGACCGAGGCGGATATGCGCGCTGGCCGACACTTCGGAGCCAGCAAGCGCCACACCTTTAACGAACTGGCCGACGAGTACCAGAGTCATGCCAAAGACCCCGACCGCCTTATCTATTGGCGCGGGGTGTTTGGTTTAGACCTGCTCGATAGCGTCACTCCAGCCAGAATATCCAAGGAGCGCGACAAGTTGCTATCCGAGGAAACGCAGAACTTTGCCACACCCGCGACCGGCGACCCGGTGGCTGACGCCATGCGCCCCAAGGGTAAGCGGACTGGCGCTACGGTGAACAGGTATATCGCCGCTTTGTCGTCATGCTTGGCCTATGGCGTCAAAACGCTGGAGTGGATAGAGCGTAACCCCTGCGAGCGAATCAAGAAGCCATCTGAGAGTAAAGGCCGTGTGCGCTTCCTCTCCGATGATGAGCGCGAGCGCATCCTTGCTGCCTGCCGTCCTCACAACGAGCTATATCTGGCCGTGATGTTGAGCTTGACCACTGGCGCACGGAAGGCCGAAATCATGAGCTTGCGCTGGGGGCAGATAAACTTTACGCGGCAAATTATCACCCTGAGCAAAACCAAGAACGGCGAGACCCGTTCTATTCCGCTGGTGGGCGAAGCCTTCACGCTGTTGCAGGAACGCGCCAAGGTAAGGAGCCTGACCGATGACCGCATCTTCCCGCCCACGTCCAAAGCCAAGAAGGGCGAATATCTTGACCTGGAAACCACATGGCGCGCTGCGCTCAGGACTGCCGCAATCACTGATTTTCACTGGCACGACCTGAGACACACCGCCGCCAGTTACTTGGCAATGAGTGGCGTTTCATTGGTGGAAATCGCCAAGGTGCTGGGGCATAGGACGCTGGCGATGGTGGCACGGTACGCGCACCTGAGCGATGAGCATATTGTTTCGACGGGCGAGAAGTTGGCCGCACGGTTGGGGGTGGGGAAATGAGCGAATTCCGGTCATTGTATGCCGCACTGAAAGGTTGGTATTGCAGGCCATTTGCAGATTTGCCTATGGATTTGCGCATATGGGTAAGCGAATGGCATCCGCCACTAATTTTTAGAGGGTGGGCAATGCAAAAAGCATTTACGCCCAACTATGATAGCTTGACACCCGCGCAACGCGTTTATCTTGCGAAGGAGTGGGACTATCAGCATGACCCAATGACCAAGTCGCAGCGTGATGAGATTGAAAAGTTCTACGGCGACTACGAAAAGCTGAAATGTGAAATTGCCTATTGGAAAAATGCGAACGCGCCCACCGTGCTGGACATGGCCAAGCGTGAAGAAATCCTTGCGCCACTGAAAGCCCGGTTTGAGGTTATGGACTTGAAGTATCGCCAGATGCTTGGCGACCCGACCGCTGATGACGAAACGATTACTCAGGCGGAAGGCGAGCAAGATGGCCCCGTTGTGCATCGCATTCAAAATGGTGATGACGAGCGAAGCGGCATCCCGGCCAAGTTTGTGAACAAGGTTGCCAATGACATGGAAGAGAAAAGCATGAAGGTAACGCCCAACAGCATGTGGCAGCAACTTGGTGAGCATGTTGGCAATAGCATTATCGAGGACACTAAGCCTCATGCCTTTATGTGCAACATCGGCGAGGAAGATTTGTACGAACTTACCAAGGGCGCTGTTCGAGGTATTTTGAATCGGAGAAAATTGCGCAAGCGCACGTAAAGAGCACGTAAAGAGCACGTGTCAGCACGACTAGAGCATGGAATAAAACATAGCAAAAACAGCAGGGTACGCTTCACAAACACCGAGAGCCAATGACGGCAAACCGGGTTAATTTGTGAGGATTACTCTGATGAAACTCCACACCATCGCGCAATTTTCCAGCGCCTTTCCGGCCTGGACTCAACCCGCACTACGAAACCTCAAGTTCAAAGCAGAAACGCGCCACTCTTCCGTGGGATTGGTTCCTGGTAATGGACTGATTGAATGTGGCGCAATTGTCCGAGTTGGGCGCAAGGTGCTCATCGACGAAGAGCAATTCTTCGAGTGGATTCGATGCCAAAACGCGAGGGCCGCACAATGAAAAACGCCCCCGACCAAACATCAATCGAGAGCGCCCCAGACAAGCGCTATTGTACCGCACAAGACCTGTTCCCGGAATCGCTGCCGCCTGTTGTTGCTGCTTTGTGGCCTACCGCTGGCACCCGCGCCGATGAGGCCCTGCAAGCCCTGCTGACCGGCCCGCAGAATCAAGCCGATTACTGGCATAGCTGGCGACTGGCTGCCTACGTCAAGGCGCTGGAATATGACGGCTGGTGCTTTCTCAAACGCGACATAATCAAACCGGGATGCCGCCGCCCGATTGCGGAATATGCCATAGACCGCAACGACCCCGGCACGGCCGCCGCGCTGGCTATGCGCCATGGTGGCGCGCATGGTTAACGAAATTGAACGTGCTCGCTCAGCACTCTGGAGCCTTGACCCCGGCACCGACCGAGAATCATGGGTACGGCACGGCATGGGTGCCAAGGCTGCCGGTTTGCTGTTTGATGACTTCAACGACTGGAGCGCTGGGGCTGGCAATTACAAGAATGAGGCCGAATGCCGCTCAGTCTGGAACAGTATTAAAGACGGCGGCGTGACTGCTGCATCTCTGTTCCGTTCCGCGCTGGCTGGTGGCTGGCAAGACCCGAGCAAACCGCCCACCAAGGCGAACGGCACGCCCCGCCCACAACCTATCGCCAAGCCCACGACAACCCAGCCAAAGGCCGTTAAATCGCCTCAAGGAATGAACCCGGTGGAAGTCCGGGCGCTAGGTGTTGCCGCAGATGTTTCCGATGCCTACGTCCACCGCAAGGGAGGAAAACCGGACGGGTTGAAAATATATCCGGCGAGCGCGCCGCCGCTGGTAATCCGTGGGCAGAACGTAGCCGGTTCCCTGATGGTTCCATGTTGGGACGGTGCCGACCTGAAAACCTTGCAATTTATCCCGCCCGATGGTGGCGACAAGCTGAACTTGCCGGGCGCGTCTTTCGGTTCCGGCTTTTTCACCGTGGGCGAGGTGACAGACCGCGCCTATATCTGCGAGGGAATCGGGCAGGCATGGGCATGTAATACCGCAACGGGAGCCGCCGCCGTGGTTTGCTTCGGTGCTGGCCGGATGGCGACCGTTTCAAAAGTGTTACGCGAGAAATTCCCCGCTGCCAGTTTGGTAATCGTGCCCGACCGGGGAAAAGAAGTCCAAGCCGCGACGATTGCCGCCGCCGTCAATGGTTCGTGGATTGAGATGCCCGCCGCCAAGCCGACAAATTACGATTGCAACGACTACGCCTCCGAGTATGGAACCGAAGCCCTTGCCGCCCTGCTGGAGCGCCCACAAGGCCCGCCAATGCGCTACAGGTTGCTGACGGATACCGACCTGTGCAAGCTGCCGCCGATGCAATGGCGCGTCAAGGGCGTGCTCCCTGCTGAGGGGTTGGGTGCCGTGTTTGGCGCGAGCGGTTCCGGCAAATCCTTCTTGGTGCTGGACATGCTGCAATCATTGGCCGGAGGTGCTGACTGGTTCGGGCATAGAGTAACGCCTTGCCATGTAATTTACTGCGCGCTGGAGGGTGAAGGCGGGATAGCTGGCCGGGTAAATGCCTATCGCATCCGGCATGGTGCCACGTCTGAGAATATCCGCTATCTGGTGCAACCCTTTTCCCTACTGGATGGTGGCGACATTCACGACTTGGCGACCGCAATCAAAGCAGGCAAAAATAACACCAATGTGGTGGTACTGGACACCCTGAACCGGGCCGCGCCGGGTGCCGACGAAAACGACAGCAAGGCCATGGGGTTAATCATCGCCGCCGCCAAGGAACTGCAAACGCTCATTGGTGGCTTGGTGCTGTTGGTCCACCACACGGGCAAGGATGCCAGCAAGGGGCTACGTGGGCATTCATCCTTGCACGCGGCGCTTGATGCCGCTGTCGAGGTTCGGCGTGATGGTGAGCGCCGGGAATGGCTGATTGCCAAAAGCAAGGATGGCGAGGATGGCGCTGCGCATCCGTTCAAGTTGGACGTGGTGGAGCTTGGCACCGACCAGGATGGTGAGCCGGTTACATCATGCGTTATTCATCCGCAGGAGGAAGTGGCTGACAACATCCGCCGCATCCTGCCGCCCAAGAGTGGGAATCTCAAGATAGCGTGGGATGCTCTTGGCGAGGCGCTACGCAAGGCCGGTGACGTGAAGCCGGAGGGCGCTCCCGATGCCCTGCCCAAAGGTCGCCCATGCCTGACGGTGGAATCGACATTAACGGTAATCGGTTCGCGTCTCGCTGTTGAGCCAAAGCGCCGAACCGAACGGGCTAGGCTGGCGCTTACAGGGCTTTGCTCCAAGGGGATGGTTACTCTACAGGACGGCTTTCTATGGCTACCGTAAAGACCGTTTCCCACCCCATCCCACCGTTCCCACCCCCTAAAGGGGGCGTGGGAATCGTGGGAAAACAAATGGGCAATCCCACCAATCCCACAAATAGTAAAAATGGGAATCGTGGGAAAGGGCAAACCATTACTGACTTGCTGGGTGACGCCCTTCCTTTGGAGCGAAAACAGAACGCCCGACCCGAAGCCGCCGCGCTGGTGGAAGTCTTGAAGGCGCTGGAATCGCACAACGCCGTGGCCTGGGTGCGCCGGATGAACTCGGGAGCCGCGAAAGTCGGTAAACGATTTATACGGTTTGGCTGGCCGGGATGCCCTGACGTGTTGGGGCAATTGAAGGATGGCCGATTGCTGGGCGTGGAGGTTAAGGCTGAAAAGGGAAAGTTAAGACCCGAGCAAACCATCTTCCTGGAGCGCATACGGCTTGCTGGTGGCGTGGCTTTCATGGCGCGGAATTACCGGGACGTGATGAGTGAACTTTCTGAATTAACAGAGAAATTACAATGACTGAAAAACGAAAAGCACCGCCGCACGCATGGAAGAAAGGGCAGTCCGGCAATCCAGCGGGAAAGCAGCCGGGGAGCAGGAACAAGGCCACCTTGATGGTGCTGGGCTTGATGGAAGAGGGGGCAAAGGAAATCACTCAGGCCGTGATTGATGCCGCCCGTGGTGGAGACTTGAGCGCGGCGCGGCTGGTGTTGGAACGGTTGGTGCCGCCCACGCGGGAAAGGCCAATCAGCATTGACCTGCCCGACACGTCCACCGCCGAAGGCATCAGTCTGGCCCAGCAAGCCATCATTCAGGCCGTGGGCATGGGTGAGTTGCTACCAGGCGAAGGGAATGTACTGGCGGGGCTGGTAGAGGCACGGCGCAAGGCGCTGGAAAGCCTTGAACTTGAGAAGCGCATATCAAACCTTGAGGGGAAAGCAAAATGAGTGTGATTATGAAGCGCATCGAGCGACTGGAAGTAAAGCGTGTCGGTGGCGCGAAACCATTCGCCGAAATCGTCCGGCGGATTATTCGACCAGGAGATATGGCTTGTGTCACTGAACATCGAATTGATTTGAAAGCAGGCCAGAGAACAGTAACCCGGTTTGATGGTGGAGGTTTCCTGCCATGAACACACTGGAAAGACGCTTGCTGAAAATCGAATCCGCCGCGAGACAACGGGAAGGCAACTTGTCTTTGCTGACCGGCGCGGAGTTGTACGAGAGAATCGACACATTACTTGCGCGTATGGGTACAAATCGGGAGCGGGTAATTTCAGAGCACGGAAGTTTAAACAGGTTTCGGGCTTATCTTGCAGGAGCTACCTCATGAAAAAGATTGAACAACGTATCGAGAAGCTGGAGAACATCGAGCAAACTGGGAATATCGCTATCTTGTTTGAGCCCAAGGAGGGAGCGAACCAGGAAGAACATGCCGCCCACCGGAAGTTGGTTGAGCAAGAAAAGGCAGATGGTGGACAGGTCATTGTGGTTGGTTTTCGTGGAACCGAACCTAGGTTGCCAGAGCAGGGAATAACGTACATGGCGGCATCAGAGGCATACAGGTTAATGTGCAACCAGTTGATGACGGCACCAAAAGGCCCAGCGATGAGCCCGGAAAAAGCTTATCGCATCATGACTGATGGCGATGGCCATGTTCTGTAAAGACTGAGGATGGCCAACAACTTTAAAAAGCATGATTTTAAATCATACATAAGTCGAAATTGTGAGTGGTTATAATGTCATCCAACAGCGAGAATTAGACAGCCCGACCTATAAATCTAACTGTTTGGCGCTTGCGGCATCGCCCTCCATATCGCATTAACACGGAGAATTACCATGAAAAAAATACTAAGAATTGCGCTTGTTATTTTTGCGGTTTGGTTGGAGCCAGCTATTGCAAATGATGTCTGCAATTGTCACGGATACAATGGCCCTGGCGGCCCTTGTTATGATGGGCCTGGTGGACCTGCTTATAGCGGACCTGGTGGTCCTGCTTATGACGGTCCGGGCGGACACTGCTATTCAGGCCCAGGTGGGCCTCGCTATTCTGGGCCAGGTGGCCCCTCGTATGATGGCCCTGGTGGGGCAGTTTACAGTGGACCTGGCGGGCCAGCCGATAACAGCCCTGGCGGCCCTTGTTATGATGGGCCTGGTGGACCTGCTTATAATGGCCCCGGTGGCCCCTGTTATTCAGGGCCGGGCGGCGATGGAAGTCAATGTCCAAGCATTTGCAGATAGTGGTGTGTAAACAAAACCAGCGCGTGTGTAGAGGTGGGCAACATATCTTCGTGGCTACCCAGCCTTGCGCCGTGGGACACTGGTGGGACACTGCCAATAAATACCGCCCCAGCATTCCAAGCAATACACCCCCTTGCACTGGCTCAGAAATGCATTTACCTCGCGCAACTGCTCCAGCCACTCACGCGAGCGCATCCCGTGCTTTCTGGCGTTGCCCGCGCTGTTCGCTTTCCCTTCCTCGGACCTTGGCCCGGTCGATTTCTCCCACGGTTTCCACTGCCTCGTTTGATTGATTTGGATTTTCCTTGCGCGCGTGCGCGGGAACTGCCCCGTCTGCCAATATCCCATTGTTGATTTGCTGCGGGCCGATGTTGCCGACTGAAAACAATCGAATCGACCGTAGCGCATGCCCACCCTTCTGGGCTTTCGTGTAGCATTGAGCAATACGATTTCAAAGCAACACACGTTGGCTGAACTACACCAACGATGCCACGCAAATGGATGGATTGTTGTCTTGGAGGGATTATGAAAACTCAAGTGCCGTACAAAAGAGGGGACGACCCGGAACTGGAAGGTTTGATTCAACAGGGGAGGAAGGAAGGCGCGGCGCTGATGAAGCTGAGGGCATTGGCAGCACAGTCGAAGGAACGCCAGAAGCAACGGGAATCGAAGTTGGAGAAGTAGACCCGGACGGGGCGAGCCGCTAAGCAGGAAAATACAGAAACAGCCAGGATGGGTATTTAACAGATAGGCCGCTGGTGCTAGAAATGGCTCGGCGGTTTTTCTTTGGTGCGCTGGCTTCGCATTTTGAATTTGCATACAAAGTCCTTACATGGAACTCAGAAAGCAAAAAGCCCAACCTTCTGGGCTTTCGTGTAGCATTGAGCAAATGCTCAAGGCGAGTTACCGCGATACCGCCGAGAAATTCCCAAGGATAAAGGACATCTTCTATGACTTCGACAATGGAAAATTCATCGATTCTTCCGGTGACGAAGTGGCTATTAGCGACCCCAGGGGCGAAGATACCGGCAAAAGATTTTCTATCACTTCCAGACCTGGACCAAACCTTGTTAAGGAAGCAAGAATTGCTGGACTTCGAGCAGGCGAAACAACGCTCAAAAGAGCGGCTCTCTCAAACACCTTCCTACGCGAAGAAGCTGGCGGCCCCGTATGGGGAAGCGTTTCTGAATTCCTACGTCGCTGGGCAGGCGGCGAGGTGGTCAAAGATTTTGTAGGTATTGCGTACTCTCGTTCAGGGAATCATGACGAGGCAAGCAAGTACCAGTTCTCGCGCTCGTCAATACTAGGCGATTCAGGTCGCCAGTACATGCCAGAGCAGAATGCGGCGATGGAGCGCACCGGCTGCTTCAGCGGATAAATCGGCAGAAATCGTGGCACACTCTTGGCACACTGACTAATCAATAACAGGAACAACCAGCAACAAGATAGAACATATAACGCATTGATTGAATTACTCTTGTATGTTTCTGGTTGCGCTTATTTTCTCGTTTTGTTCGATTGTGATTCCGGTTGTCGTGGGTTCGAGCCCCATCAGCCACCCCAAAAAATCAACGGCTTAGAGTAAAATCTAGGCCGTTTCCGTTTGTGCTGTGGGGTAATTTGTGGGGGCGGAAAACGGTTTCGCGTTCCCAGCAAATCGCGCCACATGCCCCGGCGCAAGGTGTGCGTAGCGCATCACCATCCTCAAATCTGACCATCCCCCCAGTTCTTTCAGCACTTCAATCGGCGTTCCTGACATGACGTGCCAGCTTGCCCAGGTGTGGCGCAGATCATGCCACCTGAATTCCTCAATTCCTGCCCGCGCCAGCGCTTTATACCAAGCATGGTTTGACGCTTTGCTGACCGGATGCCCATCATACGTGAACACGAAGCGGGGATGCTCGCCCCGACGCAGTAGAAGCACCGCCAGGGCCTCGTCATTCAGAGGGATGGCTAGTGGCTTCGCGTTTTTCGTCTGGTCGCCGTGAGCCCATGCAATGCGCCTGGCGGTGTCTACCTGATTCCACTCCAATTCCAGAACATTATTTTCCCGTAGGCCCGTTGCCAGAGAAAAGCAGGCCATCTCGGCAAGGTGGATCGGGAGTTCGGTGATCAGGCTGCAGGTTTCCTCTCGCGTCAGATATCGGATGCGCTTCTTAGGCTCACTGAGTTTCGGTATCTTGGGCGCTGTGGGTATCCATCCCCACACCACTGCCGAGTTCAGCACGGCGGACAATGCGGACATGTAGCGGTTGACGGTGGAGAGGCTGAGGGGGGATGGTTCTTTGCGCTTGTATTGCCCTCCACCGGATTTCTCGGCGCGTTTGGCTGCGATCAGTTCGCGGACTGTATCTGAGGTAATGCTGACTAGCGACCTTCCTGCCAGTCTGGCCGTGAGCCAACGCAAGCGGTCTTTATCGTCGGATAGGCTTTTCTTGTGTTCGTTTTCATCGAGCCAGCGGATTACCGCGTCTTCCCAGGCGTGTGCCGGCTGCTCGCCTAAACTGCCTTGCCGCCAAAGTTCGGCTTTTAGACGATCATGGAACTCCTGCGCGGCTGCTTTGGTTTCCGCGCCAGTCGTTCGTCTAATTCTTTGGCCGTGGTGGACGATTTCAACCCACCATATTGAACCGCGTTTGTAGAGTGACATGGATTCGCAGTATGTATATTGGTTGAATATTGTGCGCGTAGCCATTCTGCCAGGTCAACGTCGATGAACACCCAGCGCTTTCCCGGCTTCGCAGCTGGAAGCTTCCCAGCCTTCGCCATCCTGCTGACCGTGATCGGGTGCAGGTGGAGAAATTCGGCAGCCTGAGTGATGTCCAGGGTTTTCATTCGCGAGACTTGGCGGGCCTAGTCGTTTTCGTGACGAGTCAGGAACATGGCCAGTCCTATCGCACCACATGCAGGCGCGCAAGACGATTTGCTTTCCTATTATTTACTCGTGATGAGTAATGCGAGGTAGGCTGATTGCCTGGTGACAACGTTCTGATATGCCGGTACAGGCGAATAAATACCATGGAAGTTGACTCGCCCGGCTTGATGTTGATGGTCGGTTTCATGCTGTGGCCTCCTTTGCTGTTTGATGTTCTTCGGGTGTTGGGAATGGGTAAACCTTTGCGGTGTTGATCCTGGTCATGAGTGCGCCGATCCGCTCTTGCATGGTGGTGAGTTCATCCACCACGCCATGGCTGACGTACATTTCCCGTAGCCTGGTGTTTTCTGCCTGCATGTCAGCCAAATCCGATTTCATGCGCTGATTTTCGGATTCCAGCCGGGACAGCTTGTGTTGCACTAGCTGAATCGTGTTGATGTCCTCCGGTGTTGCTGTGATGCCGTAATCCGGGGAGACCAGCGCTCCATTTTTCTGCTCGATAAACCAGCCGTCCCAGCGGTGGTGCGAGAGCTTGAAAAATGGTGTGTTGGAAATGACACGCAGCAGTTCAAAAGCGGCGAATGGCACGGGCACGGTATCTGCCTCCCAGCGTCGCACGGTGGAAGGATTGACGCGCAAATATGCCGCGCATTGCTCGACAGTCAGGCCCATGCCGTGCCGCATCCAGTGAAAGTTCTTTCCGGCAATGGTGATGGCTTGCGACTGCACGATCCATTGCGGGTGATATCCTGGAAAGGCGCGGTTAATCGCTTCATCCTTTGGCTCGATTGCCTGCATGAAGTAGGCCCAGCGGGATTTCTCGCTTGGTGCCGGTGCAATGTTCTTGCGCTTTTTCTGGCTTGTGCTATTTTTCATCCCAAGCCGCCCCCTACGCGGTCAGCTTCCCGGCGTGTCTTGGCGGCCATGCCGGGCGGCGAAACCCCATTCCCCCCGATTTTCTCGAAACTTCCGACAGCTAAACCGGCTGTTTGAGTGCAAATTACGGTTCCATCCGGGCACTTCCAGAATCCCATTCCGCCCATGTCATAACGCAAGTCATTTCCAGCGTCATAAGTTAGTGACTCCTCACGTTCATGGCCTGAATTGGCGCTGTCCGTAGAGTTATTTACACGAGTCCAAGGTGAATCAACCCCGCTCCGTGGAATGGCCTTTTTCCACTCCAAACGCTCTTGTTTCGCGCTTTCCTTCTCCTGGATTGCCCACTCGTGGTTACGTGTGATCATTGCCGCGTCACCGGCTTTGGTTTCGATGCCGCGCACTCGCTTGACCGTTTCGCCTGGATAGCTTGCGCTGTCTCGGTTTTCCCAAAGCGGTTTAAGCTGTGTTGCGCCTTCCCGTTGCGTTTTCATGAAGGCGCACCAGTCACCCAAGTCAGCGGCGCGCCACAGGGGGCCGAAAATCGCCCCCATCGCTTCCGGTAGTGCATCAAGGCGGCGCAGTTCGCGCCATGGGGTGATTGATGGCGTTCCGAAGAACTGAAACTGGCGGATGCCCCAAAGACTGGCCCACGCTTCGACGCGCTTGGCGCTTTCTGTGGCGGCGCATTTGCCCTCGTAGTCCGTGCCAACGTGCTCACCGTCAACATTCTTGGCGATGTACTTGGCAACGTACCCAGCTGCAGTGCCTTTGGCCGGGTCTATGCGTGTTACTGTGAAGCGGCGATCCTGTGCGCCTGGTTCGTCCGGGCTTTCCGCCAGGGCATAGGCGCGCAATGTTGTAATCAGCGCTTCGGTATGGTCTGGATTGACGAAAACCAGCATGTGCCAGTGCGGGGTACTGTCATGGTGTGGTTCCACCACGCGCAGGCCGAAATATTCAATGCCGTCACGTTTCAGCTTGGATTGCGCACGTGCCCAAACCTTGTTAAGCAAGTAGCTTTGTGCCCTGTCCGGGCGGGTGCCGTCATAGTTGGCGTTTTGCTCGCAGCTTTCATAATGGCGGGCATGGAAGCGGCTTGGAGTGGTGATGGTGAGGAACAGCCCAACGTATCCAATCAGCTTTGAACATTCCTCTGTGCCGCACACTCGGGTCATGAGTTCGGCGCGGCGAATGGCCGGATTGCTGACGTTCTTGGCGGAAAGCTCGGCCAGGGTGAAGGTGTCGCCGACTTCGTTGATGGCTTCCATGTTTTCCATCAGCCGGGCATTTTTTCGCCTTTGGGCCTGGCGCCGCTTTATTGCTTCTTCCGACACATATAGCCCGGCCCTGTGGTGTACGAGTCCGGCACGGATTGCGGCATGTTCAGTTTTGCGGAAGTGCTTGCGCAAACGTGAGCGCCACCATTTTTCAGCGGTCATACGCGCCACGATTTGGGGCAACTCTTTGCAGTCAGGCAGGGTGATTCCAAAGCGCTCGGCAATACGGCTCAACATGGCGCGCAAGGTGTTTTCGCTTGCGCCATGAGGCAAGCTTGCCCGGACTTCCTGGGTGGCTTTCTTCGCCAGTTGCACGACTTCATCATCATCGGCGGCGTGATTCGGCCCGTGATCGGGAAACAATTCTTTCATCAGCAGCATGTGAAGATTGGCCCGGCGCTGGTCCTGGGTGCGATACTGATTTTCGTATTCTCGAATCAGCTTGTGATGAAAGCCGCTTGGAACGTGCTTGAGAATGCCGGATACAAATTCCAGGTCATATGGATCGTTAGACACGGCACACAGCCGGGTGTTGATGTCCGGGGAAAGATGCCCAGCGGCGAGTGCTTCCATGCTGGCTCAGTGCTTGGTGTGATTCTGGTTGTAGGGGCGCACGGCAGCGCGTAGCCCTGTCGCTTGGCGGAAGGCGGTAGCATGCCGACATGCCATTTCTTCGTCGTAGCTGCGTGCAAGGCTGGGGTGATCCACTACGCGGTAATGGCCTGGCCGGAACTCGGCGAGGTAGCCGCAAGCTTCGGGTATCCAAAGGACACAGGTTTGTTTTGCGATACGATGGCTGCGGGGTGTGGCGTTGTTGATTTGTGTGGCAAACATGGCGGCTTGCTCCTACGGTAAGGTTTAATCAGTCGGTTGTTTTTTGTCGGTGCGTAGCGTGGTTCCCTCGCCCCCCATGCCATGGCAATGCCCGGCACGGGTGCCCCACTCGGCGCGGTGCCGCGCCCCGCTAAAACACATGCGGCGCAGCATTTGGGCTTGGGAATGGTCTACAGGGAATGGCATGGGCTATTTCTTTGGCTGCGTGGCGGGTTGCTTTGCCTGGTGCGCGGTAAACAGTGCCAAGCCAATCAGGACGGCAAGAACAAAGCCTCCTGATTGGATGGCGCGCCCGGCCAAGGGGATCATGTCTACTGGAAGGCGGACGTTCATTCTGTTTCCTCCTCAGGCTGTTCATCCGTTTCGATGGCTTTCTCAGTCCATTCCGGCTCAATCAGCCCGGCGTCTATCAGGTGTTGCTCGAAGGTGCTGAAAATCAGGTCTCGCACGGTTTCAGGATTTTCCGTGGTGGGTTTGACGTTGAAGGCGCGCCAGCCGCGCAACATCCGGAACACCAGATAATTGCCAGCCATCAGGGCGAAAACTTCTTGAAGCGCGGCCTTGGTCTCTTCGGTAAATTCGCCATCGCTGAAAATTCCCTCCTCGCGCTCGATCTTGGTTTTGAGCAGCGCCAGCAGGCGGGCGTCTGCCTCTTCCATGATGTCCATGGCGTTACCGATTACTTCATCCGGAATGGTGTTGCTGATTGGGAAGAAGTGCTCGACCTTGAGCGCGGCATCAAGGCGCGGGTTCGGGCTGGTGATTGCGCTTTTGCTCGCTGGCGCTGGTTCTTCTTCGTCGGTGAATTCGACGCCATTGGCTTCGAAGAAGTCGCGCAGCTTGGCGGATTGTTCGGGTTTCAGGCCGTCACCGTAGTTGCGGAAATGGCTGACGATGTGCCTGGGGATGCCGGTTTCGCGTGATACTTCGGACACGCTCAGGCGCAATTCGACTAGCGCCGCTTCGAAATCCTCTTTGGTGAGGATGGATTGTTTTTTGATGGCCATGCCATTCTCCAGTGCAATAAAGCAAGACAACGCGTCTTGATAGATTGCACTGGAGCGCGGCCAAAATCATAATGCAACAAATAAATACCAATTAAACGCAAATGCGTTGAATTATTGCATTCTGTTGGTGCTTACTTTAATTTTCGAGGTGGCGGGGGTTCATCAACGAATGGGTCAAATTCATCGTCGTGTATTACGGGCCGAAGATTCCCATAGTTGGAGTAGGTGCCATCGCACATGTTCTGAATGAAGCAATCAATAATTTCGGATAAAGGCAGGTTCTTCGCTTCCTGGCCTACGACACTGGTAATACTGCGCATAAGGTCGGAGGAATACGAGTTTGCTGCCATCATCAGCGATGATAGGCGAATATCTCCCGTTTTTTTTGTCAGGATCGAGAACACAAGTTGAGCCAAGGAGTCGCGTTCTGTCGCGTCGAGCGCAAGCATAGCAAAAGCCAATCTTGCAGAAATTTCAATATCTGAGCCACGTAAGAAATCAGTGCTTGGTTGAATTGCTCGCGCTGGCGATTCCGATCCATACAGAAGCCAGTTAGGGCTAACCTTAAGCGTATCGCAAAGGAGTCTGATTTCCCTTGCGCCAGGTTTATTTGTACCTGTCTCGTAGAGTGACAAAACTGCCCGAGATATGCCCATCCCTTCAGGGTCAGTGAGTTTTGTTCTGGTGTGAAGCGCGAGTTGTGACCACCCAAGCCCATTTCTGGCATCAGCAATTCGTTTACCTATCTCAACAGCCAATCGATCAACCACGGGCTTGTCATTGCCTGAAGGCGAGGAGCCTTGGAGGGCTTTCGCTTTTGCTGTGGCGGTCGTTATTTTTTTTTCTGGCATGGGTGTTTTTCACTGTGTTGCAGGGTGTTTTCTGGTTGATTCCATTCTGTCGGAATCCCTGTCGTTACAAGGTTTCAGCTTGAAAACAGGGGGCGGCTGAAACACCCCCAGCTTTCTTGCTTCCAGCCAGTTTCCGTGATTATAAAACCTTCACCTCTGGCATAGCACCGATGCTACCGGCCAACTTGCCGAACGACTTGTCGAAGGTGCAAAAACCATCATCATCGGCACTCATGGCAAGGTGCAGTGCATCGCCGAAATCCATCCCTTCTTCGTGCCAGCGGACAGCATAGCAAAGCGCCTCGAATTCCTTGGGTTTGAAGTTGGGCAAGCCCAGCAACAGGCGCAAGCCCTTGGTGATTTCCTCCCGAGAGCATCCATTCACCTTGAGCACCCAAACCAGTTCCAGGATTACGGTAGGGGAGGCGGTAAAGTCTCTGTCCTGGGCGAGTAGGGCGGTGGCAACCCTCGATTGTTCCGGATCGTCATTGAGCAGATACCGCGCCAAAATGTTGGTATCGAGTGCGATCACTGTTTAGTTGCCTCGTCGGCTTCCTGGAGCATTTGAGCGATCCCAAGATCAGTTTCTTCTTCGGTCAACCGCTTCCGGCCCGGTTTTGCCAGCGCGCCAGCGACATCCTCCACCTTGGTGCGCGGGAAAACGGGAACAGGCATCAGCCGGATTTCATCCCCCAGGAATGAAACGATAAACTCGGTTCCTGCAGCCAGGTGCCGAGATTCCCTTATTCCCTTGGGAATAACAATTTGACCCTTGCTGGATAATTTTACAGTTTCCATGATGGCCCCCACAAGTCGGTAAGTCGAAAGGTAAGACCGCATTATACTAGCATGGTTCTGGTGCGAGGCAAGGGGATGGAAGCAGAGGGTAAAATGTCAAAGTTGCCATGATCGGCTTTTGACTGGTGGGGTGGGTACGCTGCCGAATCATTGGGAATGATTTCGGCGATTGTCCATGTATCGCAGTAGTTTTAGTGTGGGGGGATTTGTGGGGGCGCTGAAATAGTGACCCGCGAAATTACCAGCAACTGTGGCTATTAATCCCCCACACCTAAATTATTAAGATATTGATAATACGTTGTAATTGTGCATGATACACGGGTTGTGATTCCGGTTGTCGTGGGTTCGAGCCCCATCAGCCACCCCAAAAATTCATAAATAAAAACCGCGTGTTAGCGTGGTTTTTATTTCAATTATTTTCGCGTTGATCGGTCTGTTTTTCCTGATTTTCCGACTCAAGTGTCCCTATTTTGTCCCCGATGTGGCCTGATGTGTGTCACCATTCTGTCCCGTGAGGACAGCATTGATCTCGGTGGTGTTGCACCGCCGGTCTGATTGGCTGTTTGATAGCCAGACGCGGCAAGCTGCGGGGGCCGCTTCTTAGTGGGACAGTTGGGACACGTGGGGCGCCTTGACGAGCGCTTCACGATTTAACCCCCCGTCGCCTTCAAGGGCGGGCGCCCGCGGCGCTTGCCACTCGTTTCGTGCTGTTGAGGCTGGATGCTGCTTCCCAAGTCCAGCACCCAGGCCTCCAGATCGCTTCGACGATAACGTCGAGACTTTCCTCCTACCTTGAGTGGGGCCGGCCAACCCGCTGGCGCGGGTTTCGTTCCATAGGTCCAATGTCGAACCGCGGAGTATGAAAAACCGATGAAGTCGGCCGTTTGTGCAATATCAAGCAGCAGGGGAAAGATCATTTGTCACCTCACGAAGAACTTTGGTGACACTTATTTTGTACCCCATTTTCGGAAGCAGCGGATCGATACGTCACGTTTTTCGTCGCATTTCGGACAAAACGCCGGTTGCACAGTTGTTTTGGGTCACAAAAATGTTTCTCGGCACCGCGAGTGTACCGGGCGTGAACCTGCCGTCGACGAACACGCGCCAGATCTCGGGCGCCAATGCTCCTGGTGCGCTGGCGGTGCACTCGGGTTTCCCGGCTGCTATGCGCGTTGCCTCCCGCGCCAGGAACTGGCAAAGCAGCTTGCCGCCGTCAAGTTCGATGTGCAGAGCGTGGACGTTTCCCAGCGCAACGACTTCGGTCGGGCACCAACTATCTGTCCGTCCACGCCAGCGCTTCCGCTCCCGACGCACCCGAGGTGTTCAGCAGTGGGATGAAGATCCACATCCTTGGGGATGATGGCAAGGAACTGCGTCCTCCGATTTTCGCCAAGACGGACCTTAGGCTTCCCTGTTCAGCTTATGTGGTGTACCTCACATCCAGAGCCGATCCGGTGAGCGGCTATGGCGACATTCCAAAGGATCCGTCCGCCATCACGGTGGAAGCGGTCGAATGGTCTTCCCCAAATGAGCCATCAGGTGGTAATGCGGATGCCGCCGACCTGGAAAACCGCTTCGCCACCCATGCCTGGACCGCAAGATTGCCTTGGTCAGCAAACGCAACTGAACTACCACCTACTGAAAGTAGGTGGGTTGGCGCTGCCGGGGTGCGACGACTAAAGTCGTCAAACCCGCACCCGGCAACCCGCGCATGTGTCAAAACCGTGCGAGTCAACTTCACCGGCTAAAGCCGGTGGTTTTGGACCCTAACATTTGAAAATAACAAAAGGAAACCACCCGGCGTGGGAGTGCAAAGTAACCGTCCGGCGGACGGCATCTATCAGGTCAAGCGGTGAGCGAGGAGAATCAGTCCTGGCGCCACAAATGTGGCAAGAGGGCATCCAGATCGCGCGCCTTAGCGGAAGGCAAGCGAGTCAACACGTCGCGGAGGTAAACGTAAGGATTGAGCTGATGGAGTTTCGCTGATTCCACGAAGGACAGGACGATGGCGGCGGCCTCGCCACCGCGGACGCTACCGGCGAATAACCAATTTTTGCGACCGATGGCCAGAGGACGCAACGCCCGCTCGGTGGCATTGTTATCCAGCGGCAAGCGTCCGCCCTCGAGGAAACGGGTCAGCGCCTGCCAATGGTTCGAAGCATAGGCCATCGCCTTCGCCAGCGGGCTCTGTGGCAGCAGGCACGGCAAATGCGCCGCCATCCCGGCGTGGAAATCGTCAAGCAGCGGCTTGATTTCTACTTCTCGCCGTCGTCGTCGCGCCTCGGGGTCGAGACCCTTCCATGCATTGTCCAGATGGTAGAAAGCCGCGATGCGGCTCACCGCCTCATGGGCCAAACCCGGCGACTTGCCGGCCTTGGCCACTTCGAAGAACTTCCGCCGGGCATGCGCCCAGCAGCCCACCTCCTTGATCCGCGGATTGGCAAAGAGGCGATCGTAGCCGGCATAGGCATCGGCGGTCAGGTAACCCTGCCAGCCGGCGAGGAAGGACTGCGGATGGCGGCCTTCGCGCGATACGGTGAACTCGTAGGCGGCCAGTCGGGAAACCGGGTTCACCCAACCCCGGGCACGTGCCTTGACCGTGCCGCCTATGGTCTAATGAAATCGCCAATTACGAATAGGGGATTCCCCGATACGCTGCATAACGTTACACAGGTATATTACCCAGCAAAACAGGATATTAATGTCCTGCAATAAAGCAAGTGATCAATACAAGAATGCTGGAGAAACTCGGCGCGTCAATGTGCCACGAGCGTATCCCAATTGCCGAAAAGGTTGCGGCACTGGGGGGGGGCAGCACGAGCGACTCCTACTCAAGTTCAGCATGACCAACTGTGTCTCACGCTACCAAGAACGTATCGCCCATTACGTTAAAGGAGAAGAAATATGCCTGGTGCGTACGCACACATTACCTTAGTCAATGAATTCAGGGAGCCAGCTCAACTCGAGAGCATTCCTGGATTCCCAGGGTCTGCCATTACGTCGTTACTGGATTACTTCAAGTTTTGTGAGCTTGGCGCCGTCAGTCCCGACTACCCCTATCTCGGAGTTGGCAGCCGTGGAGCCACTCAATGGGCTGATCGGATGCACTATGAGCGCACAGGAAATATGATCAATGCTGGGATCGACATTCTTGCCGAAATGCCAGAGGGGCCGCAGAGAAGCAAGGCCTTTGCCTGGTTACTTGGTTATGCGGCGCATGTGGCTACAGACGTAACCATTCACCCGGTCGTCGAGCTAAAGGTTGGTCCTTATGCGCAGAATCAGAAACAACATAGGGTCTGCGAGTTGAACCAGGACGCCTATATTTTTCAGCGCCTCAACCTGGGTGGAGTCGGTCTTTCAGAACATCTCAACTCGGGCATCTGGAATTGCTGCGATTCGCCGGACAGCGGACGACTCGACCCGGCTGTGGCCGATCTCTGGCGCGCCATGTTCAAGGCATGTCATCCGGCCGCGTTTGATGCCAGTCCTCCGGACATTGATGCGTGGCACAAGGGATTCAGGTTCGTAGTCGACAAAATCGCCGAGGAGGGGAACCATCTTTTTCCAGCCGCACGGCATTTGGGGGTGAAGTGCGGCTTGACCTATCCACTACCTGATGAAGTCGAGTCCGAGTTCATCGAGTCTCTGCATGTGCCATTTCCCGACCATATGCACTATGACGACATATTCGACCGGGCGATTCAAAGCGTTCGGGCAGTGTGGTCGCTGGTTGCGCGGGGCGTGTATGCGGCTGACAAAGCCTATTTGGCAGAGATCGGAAACTGGAACCTGGACACTGGCAGGGACGATACACAAAAACTGGTTTTCTGGAGCTGATTGATCATGAACTGGACTAGAACGCTGTTCTTGGGATTGCTGGCAACGCTGCTATGTACCAGTAGCTTGGCTGCTGATTATATGGATCCTGAATACATGCTGCCGATGGCATCACGACTGACGAAACTCTCAACGGCCGTCGAATCCGCCGTGCGTTACAAGAATCCCTCGGCGCAGCTAAGTGAGGAAGCGCTGCTCAAGTTTGCGACGCAACATGATCCTGGTTTGCTGGCGCAATTCTCGGAGTTGAAGATCCGGGTAAGCTCAAAAAACAAGGAGGCGCTATTGCTGATTTGTACCCCGGACGGCAGCAGAGGCTTACTCGAAGACGTTGGATGCACTGCGGAAATGGAACGACATTTGTGGCGGGACGAGTTGACCGCACCCTGCGAATTTACTCTGGATGTCGTTGCAGTTTGCGCTTCACGCGCGGAGGCCGTGGCCCTTGCCAATGCAGGCCGATTCGCCATGCCGTTGCCTGTCCACGATTTCCCCAAGGATAGCCTGATCGAGATTAGCCAGGCGGTATGGACTTCCGGGGTGGATCGGGGATCGCGAAAACATTTAGGCGAACTTGCCGAAGCGCCCCGCAATGCAGCGTTGTATCTTTGGATGAACATCAAGGGGTCCAATATTGCGTTGGATCGGCTAGCTGCGGAAGGGAAGTTGCCAATACGGCATAAGTGGTTCAGGGAAACGATTTCCAGCATTCGGCCAGAAGGCGTAACGCAAATGACGGACAACATCAACTTGCCGGCAGGCACAAAACCCGTGCTCGATGGATTACGTCAAGAAGTCCGGACCAGACGGTTCTTCGATTGGCATACCTGGAGTTCCAAGGAAAATCTAAGTCCCGGGAATTGGTTCGTAACCGTTCATTATGCCGACAACAAGCCTGTTCTTTGCGGTGACAGAGATGGTCGTTCGCCGTGCAAGTTTTCCATCAAAGTCCGGTAAGCGCCATGACAGATGAAAGCCAACCACGAGCTTTGCTCGAGAATGTCGCCGAAAAGGCCTCGCAAGTTCCAATAAAGGTAGCGGTAAGCGATGCCGAGTCGTTGCTTGCCTATGCAACGAGTAACGGCATCGCAATCGAACCAGATGTCGTCAGGATCATAGTGAGTGCCAAGGCGCTACTTGCCAAGGATGAATGCGCTCCAGATTCGTTTGAAATGCAAACGAAATTCTGGAGTGCATTGCAGTCTCTTGCCAAGGCCGTCCAGCCGGTGACTATTTTCAGTCTGAAGGCATCTACCCAGAAGGTTGGGAGGGATGGCTGGATGGGGCTCATTCTCGACCGAGTTCTTGGAAAGCGCTTCTCCACCGAGGCCGAATGGGCTGTCCGGCGACTCCGTCGGCTCGCATTCGTGGCTCTGCTTGTGTTGGTAGCAGTGCAAGTATATTGGGGTGTAGGTTTACGTCTGACGACCGAGATGGCGCCATTGATCGCGCAGTCAGAAGCGAACACCAAGCAACATGAGAAATTGATGGCGGAGGGAAGAACTGCCGACTCTTCTGAAATCCAGGATTTGGATGCGGCGGCCACAATCCTCGAAGGTGAAATGTCGGTACGTTACGAAATCCTTGAAACGTGGAACTACGTTTGGAGATCACCGCTGGTATTTTTGGGATTGGTTCATGAAAAGAATGCAGATGACCGTGGGCCTTATGCTTCCTTAAAGAGGGCGATCCTTGTCACGGATTTTACATCTCAGGCGATCCGGCTTTATGTGCTTCCACTGCTCTATGGTTTGCTTGGTGCATGCCTGTATGTCCTAAGAACACTGTCGAATGACATCCGGTCACTCTCCTACACGTCAGCACAGAAGACCCTTTACCGGCTACGCATTTATATGGGAACGCTTGCTGGGCTGGTCATCGGTTGGTTCCTTCAGCCAATTCAGGCACCCACGGATTTCCAGTACCTAACACCTTTTGCACTTGCGCTCTTGGCCGGGTACAGCGTCGACTTGCTCTTTGCTGTGATGGACAGGCTAATAAGCGCGTTTTCTGGGAAGTAGTCTCGTTCCAGCGCCGGGTTTTACTAAGCACGCAAATCTCTTTCTGAAAATGCGTTCTTCAAAACATGAAACATGTGACGCATGGTATCCATGAGTGCCGGCTTATTAACAACAAGGGGGCGAAGTCATGAAATATGTTGACGTATTGCTGCAGGAGATTGTGATAAGTGAAAATGGGTCAACCAAGAAGCCATGCCCAGGTCTCGTCCTGATCCGTTGGTATCCGCCCGGAAATGTCCAGGCCGTAAACCCAGGAGGACGAAGAGTCGCTCTGCAAGCCAGTGTGCCGATTTCCTTCGCTGACTATCGAGAGCAATTCGAGATGCGGCCTGCCATGACTGGAAATTCGTGGATTGAGGTTCAAGTTGTTAGCATGACTGATTTTGGGCTGCTCGGTAAGCTTATGGGTGAGATTCTTGGCCTCGCCAAGCAGAACTGGCCATTCCCGATAGGGTCTTCATTGTTCGATGGCATCAGTGACGATATCAAGAAAGGGACGCCGCAAGTTATCGCATGTGGCCGGTCGGATATTTTTTCCGCGGGATCGATTCCAAGTGTCATTAAGATCGAACTGGAAGCGCCAAACGATGTGCTTGGCGACATGGGGTCACAGCGGGACGATACAACCGGGCTTCCGACGGACGCGCCAGCGGAGCGTCCGGTTTTACTCTCCAAAGGTAGTAAGAATGGCGCTGTTGTCCTTAGACTTGCGGCAGTTTAAGTGGCTCCCTTCGTCAAGACAATAATCTGCCAAGTTTTAGGGGGTGGCCTTTCCCATGCAGCTGTACGACGACCCTGTTAAGCCGTTTTGAGCAGCTCACGAACTAGCTCCCGGCTTGCCGGGGATACTCACTTGCACCACACCCAATCTGCGACGGTCTTTTCCGGTAGTATTGACGGTTTATACAGTTCTTATTAGGCGCTTGAACTCCATGGTTTCCATCATTCGTTCCCCCGCGATTTCCGACCAGAAGCGTAAGCTGTCGACCCGTCGATCGCGCATGGCAGAGAGCCATCCGGTAGGCGTTATTCCCGGCGAGCATCCAGTGACATCGGTTCCCTTGGACGCTGGGCCAACCGAAGGCGGAGGCACGCAGGAAGTAAATAACCTGGTCGAACAAGCCCGTCTTTCGGTATTGGCTCAGTTCAAGGACGAAGCCGAGTCAGCGCGAGAATTGGGCCGGCAGCGAGGCTTGCGGGAGGGGCGTCTGGCCGGGCGGGAAGAGGTGAAGCAGAGTTTCGCGGAGGAAGTGGCACGGGTCCGTTCCGTGGCGGACAAGCTGCAGCAGGCGGTGGAGTCGGGTGTTCGGGGCCAAGAGGAAATGATGGTAGCCATTGCTTTCGAAGCCGTGTGCAAAGTACTCGGCGACATTGTGGTGACGCGCGAGGGCGTGCAGGCCTTAGTTCGGCAGGCGACAACGCATGTGCTCGGTGCCGAGCGTCTGGCGGTCCGCCTTCACCCCGCCGACTTATCCATCTTGCAGGATGCCGGAGGATTGGATGGTACCCTGCCGTCTGGGATGGTGGTGTCGTGGATGGGAGATAAGGACATTGCGCTCGGTGGATGTGTGGTCGAGACGGACGGCGGCGAACTTGATGCGCGGCTCGAAACACAGATAGAGAAGTTGCGTTCGTTGCTAGTGGCGGCGCGCCGGAATGTCGCTGTTTCGGAGTAACCGCTTATTTCCTGTAGGTCGGCCACCTCTCCCGCGTGAATCAGGTCGAAATTCGCTACCCGGTGCCTCCGGTCGTTGGGTCGAGCAGGTTGGCGACAGCCTTGCTGATTGCATCCGCGATCCGCGAATCCCCTTCCATGACTTGCTGGATGTCATCGACCATCTGGTAAAACGTGGGGTCGTTGATCAGGGTTTCGCCGAATTCCGCCAGCAGCACCGATTCGAGAAAGATCCGGAAAGCTTTCCGGCCCCGGTTTGGGTCGTCCGGGTCGAGAGCCTTCACGCGCTGGTTGATTAGCTTGCCCATGCGCTGCTGCTGCAACGCCGGGCTGCCCGCTGTCTTGCGGTTCTCTCGCCGCATTTGCTCGGAGCGGGAGCGAGGGGCGGCGGAATTGGCACGCGCGGCCATTTCAGCCCGTATCGTGGCGACGATTTGCTGGACGCTGTCGATACCTGACATGGGCGAATTCCCTTAAATGCTTTATCGGCCTACCACGCGACGTCGCAAGCCTTCACCGACTTGATTGTTTCTCGCAGCAGTTCCAGCGCATGCCTGTGGATTTGCGATACGCGGCCCTTGGTAACGCCCATGGTTTCCGCAATGGTGTTAAAGGGGACGTGATTCAGATAGTGGTACTTTATCACCATTTTTTCCCGGTGCGGCAGGCTGTCCACCAGGGCCCGGACCCTGTCCCGCATTTGCCGCAGTTCCAATCCGGCATATTGGTTTTCGGAAATGGCCCGCTCGTCGTGCGGATGAAGGGGCGGGTCGTCCAGAACATTGCCAAGCGCAAGCCCGATGGCTACCTCGGCAAGCTGCTGGAATAGATCCTTGTCGCCCTGTTCCAGGGCTCCCTTGGCCGATTCCCGGCGCTCGGCGATCAGCCGTCCGCGCGCCGAGATCTGCTCCCGCTTTTCGCTGAGATGCTCGATACCACTTAGCACCGCGCCGTTGATCCGGTGGCTGGCAAAGGTCTTGAACTTTACCTCCCGGCCTGGCTCGAAGCGGTCCACCGCCTCGATCAACCCAATGGTGGCGAATTGAAGGTATTCCCCGAACTCCAGGTCGTTGTCGATCCTGCCCGCGAACAGTTTTGCGGCGAGCATGCGGGCAAACGGGAGGTATGCTTCGATCAGCCGTTCACGCGCCACGGGGTTGCCGCCGCGTGTCGCTTCCCAAAGAGCCGGCTCCTCCGCGAGGGGCAAAGCCGCAGCGGCAGTGGCGTCACGTTTGTTCGTCACCGCGCTTGATCGCTCTTACTGGAAGGTACCAAGCAGAGCCCGGATCACCAGATTCCAGCCGTCGATGAGCACGAACATCAGGACTTTCAATGGCAGGGAAATGGTAACCGGCGGGACCATCATCATCCCCAGCGACATCAGGATGGTGGAGACGATCAAATCGATCAGAACGAAAGGCAGAAACACGACGAAGCCGATCTGGAACGCCGAGCGCAGTTCGGACAACATGAATGCGGGGATCAACTGGACCGTGGCGATATCGTCAATCGTCTTCGGTTCCGGGCTCTTGGCGATCTCGACCATAAGTTGCAGGTCCTGTTCCCGCGTCTGGCGCACCATGAAGTCGCGTATGGGCTTGAGCGCGGTATCGAACGCGGGTTCCGCCGCCATCTTGCCGTCCATGAAAGGCTGGAACGCCTGCTTGTTGACCTGTGTCAGCACCGGCGACATGGTAAACAAGGTGAGGAACAGCGAAAGGCTGATCAGGACCGTGTTGGGTGGCGTTCCCTGCATGCCCATCGCGTGCCGTAGCATCGACAGCACGACGATGATGCGGATGAAGGAGGTTACCGAGACGAGCAGGGCGGGCGCAAGGCTCAGCACGGTTAAGCCGAGCAATATCTTGAGCGCGGCCGAAACCTGTGCCGGCTGGGCACTCTCGCCCACCAGTCGAACGTCGACGCCCGGTAGCGACACGACGCTGCCACCCGCGGCGAAACAAGTTGCGGCCATGCCCCACAGCATCAGTAACGCTGTGGCCACGAGTGCCCCGCGTAGCCATGGCTTACGCATCGTCGGCCCCTTGCCCGTCGCTTTCCGGTATCAACGGCTGACTGGCGAGCAACTGGACACCTTGGTCGTTTTCCGCCAGGAGCAGTTCTCGCCCCCGGTATTCGACGATATAAAGCATGCTCCGCCTACTCAGCCTGGTCGCTTCCACTGTGTGCACGCGCCGCGCCTTCCGTAGCGCCCCGCCTGTCCGTCCGCCAAACCGCTTAAGGCCGAGCACGACTCCGTAGGCGGCGAGTCCGGCCATAACCAGGCCGGCAAAACTTTGATAGGCCAGTGTGTCTGTGGTTTGCTTTTCCTGTTTGAAGGGGATGGCGCCGGAGGGCTTTGCATCTGGCGTCTCGGCGAGTGCCGGGCAGGGCAGGGCTGTTGCCACACAGAGGAATAGAGCAGCGAGGGTCGTGCGAACCGAAACCATCAACCGCCCACCTTTGGCAACTCGGTGATTCGAACGCCGAAGTTGTCGTCCACCGCGACCAATTGCCCGCGGGCAACGATATTGCCCTCCAGCAGCACATCGACGGGCGCATCCACCGTCGTGTTGAGTTTGAGAATGTGGTCTTCCTTCATCTGCATCAGCTCGCCAACACTTACGACGGTTTCGCCGACCCGAATTGATAGTTTGACCTTCACATTCTGGATCACGTCCAGGTTGCCGCTGAGTATGGATTGACCACCGCCACCCGCTGGATGCAGCTCGGGCAGTTCGATGACCTGGGGAGGGGATTTCGGTTTGCTTTCTCTCATGTTCTATTCCTGGGATGGGTTCAATCAGCCGGTCTGAGGAGTTCGACGGCATGAAATCCCATCAGACTGCCTAAATGGGCGTGACAAATTGTGGTGTCATCGGAGCCGGTGACGCGCAATGGGTGATCCACGCTGGTGGGCAGGGCGAGCACGTCGCCCACGGCAAGCGTCCTCAGGTAACCAAGCGTCAATTCGGTATGGCTGACCTCGACGCTGAGCGTTACCGGGATGGCCTCCAATGCGTGTTGCAGGCGCGCGAGGGACGGGCGGTTCGCCTGGCTCGTCGGCTTTCCTTCCAATGGCGTCGACTCGGCGGGTAACAATAGCCTGAGGGATTTTCCGTCAAGACAGACGGTGCAGAGTGCGGTACCGGAACCTGGTCGAAAAAGTCGGTTCGGCACGGGGGACGGTTGGGTCGCCCGAACGGCCTGGTCAGTCACTTCGCCGACCAAGGCGCTCGACAGCTCTTCCAGCGCTTCCTCGGCGACGCTCATGGCGATGCCGGAGGAGCGGTGCTTTTCGCTCGTGCCGTCCATGCCATCCAGGTCGAAAAGCGCTTGTTCCAAGTGGCGTGCCAAGCCCGTCTGAATGTGAACCCACGCCGAAGTGCCGCTGGCAAGGGAATAGTGACGCCATTCGGAACTTGTCGCCAGGGTCTCTGACTCGTCGCCAAGGGGGGCGCATGTAACCGTTGCGTCCGCAGGCAGGCTCCAAGCTGCGGCCCAGCGAGCGAGGGCGGCCGTGGCGTTGTCCGCAATCAGATCCGCCGTGCTGCGTTTCAGGAGCAGGAAAGGCGATACGGTCACTAACCTTGGCCTTTCATTTGTATCAGTGTCTGAAGCATCTCATTCGCCGTGCTGATGAGCTCAGAGGAGGCTTGATAGCCTCTTTGCGTGATGATGATCTTGCTGAATTCCTTGGAAAGATCGACATTGGAACCTTCCAGTGAAGCGCCATCGATGGTCGTGGTGCCTGCCTTGGCAACGCCAAGGGTGACGGCTTGCGGATTCGTGCTTTTGAAATTGTTTCCATCCACCGCCTGCAGGTCGTCCGTCGAATTGAACATGGCCAGCGCCAGCGTCTGGCTCTCATCGGTTTGGCCGTTGGAGTAGCTGATGACCAGATGTCCGCTGGAATCGAATGTCGCCCCGGTCATTTCGCCGACGCCGTTTCCGTCGATCGACGACACCGCCAGGGTCGAGGCGCCGCTCGCCGCACTGGTTGAACTCGCGTCGATCGTCAGCGACATGGGCATCGCCGCGACGCCGGTTGGTGAGTATGTGAAGCTGACGGTACTGAATGCGGGATCGAGCAACCCGTTGTCGTAGCGAATCTCGCCGGTCGCCACCGTCGTGGTGCCATCCATGATCGTCACCAACCAACTGCCGGGGGTGGTGGCGGTGTTGTTCGTGAATTCGACAGAAAGCGTATGGGCGCCGCCGGCGCCATCGGTTACGGTTATGCCACCGACCGTCTTGCTGGCATCCGCGGTTGACAGGGTCCCGGACAGGGTGATGGTGGAGGATGCCGAGGCCGGACTGGTGCGGAGCCCCTCAAGGCTGATGTCTTGCAGCACACCCTTCTCGTTCAGTGCCTGCACGCGCTGGCCGGTGATGCCGCTGACGAGGAAGCCATCCGTGTCGAACTTGAACTGGCCATTGCGCGTATACAAGGTCTGACCGGCGCTGTCGCGTAAAACGAAGAAGCCGCTACCGTCGATGGCCACGTCGAGGTCGTTGCCGGTCTGGTTGATCTGGCCTTGAGAAAAGTCGATCACGCTCGACAGCGTGCCAAGACCGGCGCCGCTCCGGGAGCCGCCATGGCCACTGAGCGCGCTACCACCCCCCTCGGAAAAAAGAGCGGTGAATTGCGCGTTGGACCCCTTGAATCCGGGCGTGTTAAGGTTGGCAACATTGTTACTGATCGTCTGCAATTCCTTGGAAAAGCCGATCAGGCCGGAGGTGCCGATGTGGAGGGAGTCAAGCATGTCAGTTCCTCTTGAGCGTTTAGGTTTAGCGGATGTCGATGACCTGGTTCAGCGCAACGCCGGTGATATCCGGTCCAGTGGTTGGATGCACGGTCAGGACCGGCTCGTTGCCGAACAACGAAATGTCGGTCACCGTCCCGGATGCAATGCTGCTTCCATTCAACACGCCAACTGTCAGACCCAGCAAATTCATGCTCTGCGCGCCGGTCTGGACCGAGAGGAGCTGTTTGACGGTGGCCGATAGTTCCTGGGTTTGCTGCAGTTGGGAAAACTGGGCGAGTTGGGCCACGAAGGCGGTGTTGTCCATCGGCTTCAGGGGGTTCTGCGAATTGAGTTGGGTCAGCAGAATTTTCAGGAAGTCTTGCTGATTGATGCTGTTCGGTGTCGAGCTGACGGTACTTACGCTATTAAGCGGCATGATCTTCCCTCGTGGTGGTAATGGTTGAATTCATTGAGTCCGTGTCCCGATCGCCCGTGCTTTCCACAAAACTGTCGCCATCCGGCAAGTCCGCGTTGTCCGCGCGATATTCGAGTTTGCCGTTCACCGTTGCGCTCTTGAGACGCAGGCCCGAGTCCGCGAATTCGCTGGCAAGGCGGCAAACGAGGGTCGACGACTGGGCCGCGCCCAATTCACTGTCGCGTATCCACACGGCAACCTCCCGGCCATCGCTGGTTACGTGTATCAGGCGCTTCTGCCATGTCGGCATTTCCGCCTGTTGCGTCTCGGTGGTCGAGGATTCGCGTTGCGTGGATTCTTCCTGGGCTGACTTTGCCTCCCGTGGATTGCCGCCCTTCGTACTTTCGTGCAGGCTCGGCAAAGGAAGCGGGCGGGGTAGAGCGCCCTGAACGATCGGCGCGTCGAGGGTCTGCTGCCTAACTTGGAATTGAGCGCCAACCTCGCGCCCGGCGGACATCTCGACCAAGCCCGTGGAGGTCCCGGCGGAAGCCCGAGTTTCCGGGCATTTGCCAGCGGAAAGCAGGACCGACAGATCCCGTGCCGTCCAGCCTCCGGTCGATGACGGCACGTCGTGCACGAGTGCCTCGGTGCCATGCCGAGAGTCGCTTTCCTCCACGCCAGTGGATTGCGCCTGGACATGCGTGGCGGCATCCGCGTCTTTCGTGCTTGTCGCCAGCATGGAAGAACTGTGATGGTTTTCGTCCACGGTGCGCGCCTGGAACGTGCCTTGCCGTGTATTGCCGAGTCCTGTGCCCGATTCATTCAGCTCATTAATCTGGTTCATTTCGGACCACTGAGCCAACTCCATCTGCCGCAACCAGCTGTTGCGCTGATTTGTCGCATCGACTTGCCGTTCCAACTGCGACCTGTCGTCGAACCCCTGGAAATATGAGCTAATCTTGGTCACGATTCGTTTTCCAATGTAAGCGTTGCAACCAGCTGTCGTCCGCTTGCTGGTATGCTTGCTTGGCGACTTTCTGGTCGTGTTCCTCGGCTGCCGATTCCTTGTCCCGGTCGAGGCTATCGGCAAACTTTCTCATGTCGTTCAGGCGCACGAAGGTTTCATTTCGCTCCCGCTGCATGTGGCGCAACTTCTCGTCTTCCGTAACCAGTTGCTGTTGCACCTGGACCATGTAGGTATGTGCCAGGCGCTGGGCATCGATGTCGAGGGATGCCTGATTCTGGCGTTGCAAGATTACCTCGGAGCGCGCGCTGGCAAAACAAAGGGACAGGTTGTTTACCCGGTCCTGCTGTTCGTCGGTGGCCGTGTTTATTGAAGCCAGCGCGCGCGCAACGTCGTTCATTTCCCACTCGGTCAGGCTGCGAACCGGCTCCAGTGCATATTGGAACCCCCGGCGGTCACGCGTCATGGCCAATTCCTTCCTTCGGATTTGCGGTTTCGGAATCGCTTTGTGGCCTCATGATTGCGCGCAAGGCGTTGACTGCGCTTTCCCGATCGACACCTTGCTCCTCTCGTTGCCGGAGGAACTGGGTCAGAGCCGGCCACAGTCGGATGGCATGGTCGATTTCCGCGCTGCTGCCGGCACGGTAGGCGCCCATGTCGATCAACTGGCGGTTGCGGTCGTAGACCGACAGGCATTCGAGTGTGTCGTGGACCAGCGTTTGATCCTCGCGCGAGACGAGATCGCCGAACAGGCGGCTCACGCTGTGCAGGACATCTATGGCGGGGTAATGGCCTTGCTGCGCGAGCCGGCGCGCGAGCACGATGTGGCCGTCCAGTGTTGCGCGGAGCATGTCGGAGATCGGCTCGTTGAAATCGTCGCCCTCCACCAGCACCGTATACAGCGCGGTGATGGCGCCGCCGGACGCGGCCGTGCCGCAGCGCTCGCACAGTTCGGGCAGTTCCGCGAACACGGAGGGCGTGTATCCGCGAGCGGTGGGCGGCTCGCCGATCGACAATCCGATTTCGCGCCGCGCCATGGCAAAGCGGGTGACCGAATCCATGGTCAGCATGACCTGCTTGCCGGCATCGCGGAAATATTCCGCGATCGCTGTCGCCACGTAAGCCGCCCGGGCGCGTGCCAGTGCCGGCTGATCCGAGGTCGCCACCACCACCACGGAATGCTGGAGTCCGTCAGGACCGAGGTGTTTTTCGATGAACTCGCGGACCTCCCGGCCGCGCTCGCCGATCAGCGCGATTACGTTGACCTCGGCGCGGGTGTTGCGCGCGATCATTCCCAACAAGGTGCTCTTGCCGACGCCGCTGCCGGCGAAAATGCCCACCCGTTGGCCACGCCCCAGTGTGAGCATGCTGTCGATGCAGCGCACGCCGGTCTCCAGAATTTCGCCGACGCGGGGGCGGGACAAAGGGTTTAGCGGGGTCGCCTTGAGCGGACGGAATTCGGTCGTGACAACGGGTGGCATCTCGTCCAGCGGTTCGCCGAAAGCGTCGATCACGCGCCCCAACAGGTTCGCGCCGACCCCGATGCGGGGCATCTGCCCGGTCGCAACGACCTCGCAGCCCAAGCCGATGCCCTGTATTTCCCCATAAGGCATCAGCATGACCCTTCCGTCCCTCAGCCCGACCACCTCGGCGCGCAAGCCGCGGCCGCCACGTCGTGGGCGGATTTCGCAAATCTCGCCGACCAGGACATCTGGTCCGCTCGACTCGATGCTCAGGCCGGCCAGTTGCCGCACGCGGCCAACTTTCCGGACCAGTTCCGCCGACGTGATCGCATCGAGGTAGCGCTGCATTACGGCAACTCCGATGGATACGCCGCAAGCGGTGTGCGCTTTGCACTTAGGAGGAGGAGCATATGGCGTGTTAGAGCCATTGACGGGCGGCCCTTTGCAATGCGTGGAAGAAGCCGCGCGCCGCCGGCGGGATGGCTCGACTTTCGACCGGGTCGACCTCGAACCGGGCGAGCCGTTGTGCCAACTGCCGGCGCAGGCATTCCGCTGCCTTGCCTCGCATCGGGACTAGCCTGCTTGCCATGAGGCGTTCCCGCTGGGCCGGTTCGAGCGCCGCGAGGAAATCCTGTCGCCAGGGCCAGTCGCCCAGGGCGAGCACATGGCGAACCAACCAAACCGGCTCGTCAGCCAAGAGCGCCCGGATTTGGGCAACGGACGCTCCAAGCAGGGGATCGCGGCCGTCTCTCGGCCTGGGCGACCTGAATCCGTCCAGCAATGTCGGATCTCCAGGGATGCCGAGACTCTTGAGTTCGGCCAGGTATTCACCCAGGAGCAAGCGGTCCTCATCGCCGAGGTGCTGGAGAATCCACTGACGATCCGGCTCGCTGAGCCCATGCAGCAACAGGGCAGATTGGCGGGGCCCTTCCATCAGCTTCGCTCCATTGGCTGCCGTGGAGAGGATTCAAGCCAATCGCGCACTTGGGCCAGCAGCCTGTCCCTTTCCTGGCTGCTCAGTGTCCGTGGCTCCACTCGCTTGGCCGCCCCGCGCCAAAGAAACACCAGCAACGCCAGGGCGAGCATGCCGGCCAGCGCGATTTCCCATGACAAGGGCTGTGGCGTGGTGACGGCCTTGTTGGTTTCGCTGGAATCCGGCGCGCTGGAGACGATCTCGCTGCTGTCGGGAATCGACGTGGCTAGCGCTGTGGGGCTGGCAACAGCACTGGTGATCTGATCTACCGAATACACTGCCACGGCATCTCCCCGCGCCTTGTTGATACCGGTCGCGGAGGCGACCAAATCCCTCAGACGGTCGAGTTGCGCCTGATTGAGCGTCTTGCGAACCACCACTGCGACATTGATGTGGCTGATTGCGCCTGACCTGGACACGACCTGTTCGACGCGCCGCCCCACTTGGTAATTGACTTCCCGGCTGATCAAGGAGTTGTTGCCCTCGACAGCCACAGGATTTTGCAGAATGTCGCCGCTGTTCGGGTCGCGCGCGGTCTGACGCTCATGAATCACCGTCCCGGTGGCACGGCCCTGCTGGTCGGGATTCGAGCCCAGCACATTCTCCGTCGTCACCTTGGTATGTTCATGGCCCAGGGTGACATCGACACTTGCGATGCCTTGGCCGGACCCGTAAGTGCGATCCAGCACCTCGACCACTTTCTTGTTCAAATAGGCCTCGATGGCGCGCTTCTCGTCCAGCCCGTCGGATGTCGCGGTGGTTTCCTCGCCCTCGTCGCCGCTGCGACGGGTCATGGCCACGCCATGCTGATCGACGATGGTGACGTCATTCGCCTTGATATCCGGCACGGCAGCCGCGACCAGGCGCTGGATGCCCTGCACCTGGCTTGCATCCAGCGTCTTGCCGGGCTTGGGCACGATGCTGATCGACGCTTTTGGCTGTGTTCCTTTTTTCTTGAAAAGCGCCTGCTCGGACAGCACGAGATGCACCCTGGCCGACTGGACCTCGTCCAGGGACAGGATGGTGCGTGTCAGTTCGCCCTGCAGGGCGCGCTGGTAATTCACCTTCTGCGCAAATTCGGTCATGCCGACTTCGCTCTCGCTGAACAGCTCGAAACCAACGGCACCGTGCAGCGGCAACTCCTTTCCAACGAGCTTGAGGCGGGTTTTGTAGACCACGTCCGCCGGGACCAGGATGGTGTTCCCGCCACCGCTTAGGCGATAGGGAATCTTCATGCGTTCGAGTTCGGTGACCATGGTTGCGGCGTCTTGGGCTGCTAGGTCGGCAAAGAGCACTTGGTAGTCCGTGCGGAATACCCATATGCCCAGCGCGATGGTGCCAATGATGATGAGTACAGCGCCCATGATCAGTCCGGACCGCGCGCGGCCATCGAAACGGCTCCAAAGATTGTCGGGAAGAGTCACGTTCACGGTCCTTAGATTTGCATCTGTAAAAGTTCGCGGTAAGCATCAAGCGCGTGGTTTCTAACCTGCATCACGAGCTGCAGGGAGAGCTTGGCTTCCTCGAGGTTGATCATCACCTGGTGCAGATTGCTGGCCTCGCCGGCGGCAAGTTGGCGTATGCCCTGGTCGGCGGTCGTCAATTGGTCGTTTACCTGGGACAACTGATGGTTGAACCAGTTGGCGAACTCGGCGGACGGGGCGGGCGTCGTTGCATCAAGCGGCGTGAGCGCGGGCAGCGACAGGGGAGGGAGGAAGGTAATTGCCTCGATGGTCATTGCGAACCTCCGAGTTCCAACGCCTTCAAGGCCATTGTTTTGGCGGCGTTCATCGCAACCACGTTCGCTTCGTAGGCGCGCAGGGCGCTCGCCAGGTTGACCATTTCAGTGACCTGGTTGACGCCAGGAAGGGAAACGAAACCCTTGTCGTCGGCGTCCGGGTTGCCCGGGTCATACAGCTTGCGCGGGGCAACCTCGACTTCTTCCACGCGAACGACCTTGGCGCCATGAAGTTGCTGGCTCCCCAACCGCTCGAATCCGACCGCGAAGTCTTCGCGCGCCTCGGTCGTGGTGACATGCAGGGGACGGAACAGTTTTCCATCCGGTCCCTTGCCGCTGTGGATGTTGGCCAGATTGACGGCGGTCGCGTCAAGGCGGAATTTTTCGACGTTCATCCCCGTGGCGCTGATGGCGAAAGCGTTGCGGTAGTCCATTTAGCGTTTCCCTTCCATGACGGCTGAACTGAGGATGGACATGTGCTTGCCCAGGGCCTTGAGTAATGCTTCATATTGCACGGTGTTCTGGGCGAGGCTGGCGATTTCCATGTCGAGCAGGGCAGTGCGGTCGGCATCTGGAAGCGCCGCGTCGCGCTTGATGAACGGCTGTATGCCGGACAACATGTCCGTCGTGACCTGGTCGCCCTGGCGCAACGCGGCTCGCACGACGTCCATTTGCTGCTCGAAATTCACCCTGGCGGGCGCGTAACCGGCTGTGTTGGCATTGGCGATATTGTTGGCGATTGCCTGGTGCCGCATGCTCGCGGCATCCAGCGCCAGCCTTGCCAGATCGAGTGTGATGGCTTCAGTTTGACCAAACATGAACGAAACTCCTTATGAAGGCTTGTCTATTGGATCACCAGATCAGCGTGCAGGGCGCCAGCCGTCTTGATCGCGCGCAAAATTGAAATGATGTCGCGGGTGTTTGTCTTGATGCGGGTAAGCGCCTGAATGAGATCGGCGACCGTGTTTTTCGAGGCGCTGACATACCCGGTTTCATCCTTTTCCGCGACCCTGATGCGCGAGTTGGCGACCACCTCGGTGCGCACCCCCGGCCCGGTCTGGCGCACGAAGAATGGTTGAGAAACGGTGTTGTCGGTGACGATGGAAATCTTCAGGTCGCCATGCGAAATCACAACCTTCGCGATCCGAACGTCGCCGCCCGATACGACCGTGCCGGTGCGCTCGTCGACCACGACGCGCGCCCGGTTGTCCGGTTCCACGCTGAGTCGTTCGATTTTGGTCACGAAGTCGACCAGATGCTCGCGATGGTGCTCGGGTACTTGAATTTCGATGCCTTCGGCATCTTGCGGTTTGGCTATGGGCTGACCGAAGGCCGAGTTGATGGCGGCCGCGATACGTGAGGAGGTAGTGAAATCGGCATCCGCCAGGGTGAACAACAGGGTGTTGTCGGGCCGCAGTACCGTCGCCTTGACCCCGACCTCGACGGTGGCGCCGGCGGGAATCGAACCTGCGGTGGGGTGATTCTTCTGGGCCACGTTGCCGTTGAGATCGTATTTGTAGCCGCCGACGAACAAGGCGCCTTGCGCCAGAGCATAAATCTTGCCATTCGGCGCCTTCAGCGGCGCTATCAGCAGGTTGCCGCCCGCCAGGCTGCGAGCATCGCCGATCGAGGTCACCGTGACGTCGATGGTGTCGCCCTCGCGCGCTGTCGGTGGCAGTTTGGCGGCGACGATGACTGCGGCGGTGTTGCGGCTCAGCACGTCTTCGGGCTGCACGGCCACGTCGAACTGGGCCAGCACGTTGGCGATGGACTGGCGAGTCGCCTTGTTGTTGGCGGAATCGCCGGTATTGGCCAAGCCCGTGACCAGACCGTAGCCGACCAAGGAATTTTCACGCCAGCCGGCAAACTTGCCGATGTCCTTGAGGCGGACCATTTCGGCGTGTGCCATGCCGACCAGGGTGCATGCGCTCAAGGCGAGGAGCAGGGTGGGTAACAGGCGTCGCATCAGAAACCCGCCCATTCGAACAGGTGGGACAAAAATCCTGGTCGTTGGCGGGCAGCCAGGTCACCATCGCCAAGATAGCTTATCTTGGCGTCTGCGATGCGATAGGAGAGCACGGTATTAGTGTCGGAAATGTCGAGCGGCCGCACGCGTCCTTCCACCTTGATTTTCTGCTGGTCGGAATTGATTGCCAGCAGTTGCTCGCCCGTGATCCACAGGTCGCCGTTGGCGGCGACCCTAGTTACCGTAACGGTCATTTGTGCAAGTAATTTGCCCTCGCGTTGGACGGACCCGCCACCGTCGAAGTTATTGTTCAAGCCAACATTGAGGCCTTGTGTTTTCTGATTCAGGTCGGCTTGTATGCCGATGCTGTTTTTTCGCTGGAGCGCGGTGTCGGCGCTGGCAGAGGCGCTCGAATTCTCGTAGATCATTACCGTGAGCGCATCACCGGGAAGGTGGGCGCGTTTGTCGGATGCCAGCGGTCTGAAATTGTTCTCGTCGTAAAGATTTTCCGCCCAAGCTGGCGCAGCCAGCAGGGCCAGCAGCAAACTCAGACATCCATATACTTTTCTCATTGTGTTCACTTTCCGTTCACCTTGACCACGCCGGGGGCGATTACCTCGACCATGATCGTTTCCCTGCCCCCCGATGGCTTGACGTCGATGCGCTGCCCAATCTCGCCGTCGGAAAGGGCAGTTGCGCGGGATTCCAGCATGACTGCGCCATCCACCAGTTGCAGGCTGACGCTATCGCCCTGGGCTACCGCGATGGGCGCTTGCAGATATGCCTTCAGGAGGGGTTCTCCCTGCGCCAGCGCCCGCTTCAAATGCCCCTGTACCGAGTGGCAGTCCGCCGCCAGGGGCGTGCCGTCGAGCGCCGCCACGTCCTCGTCACGCACCAGCAACGTCTCGCATTGCGGCACTGCGCCCTTGGGCAAGTCACGCTTGGCCACCAGAACAGCCCGATAGGCGTGGACGTTGAAGGGTACGGTAAGCGAGCGAAGGAACACCCCGTCGATCAGAATATCGACCCAAACCGTGACGCGGCGATGCACCGCTTGCGCCGGCTGAATAGGGCGCGGCTTCAATTCCACTTTACCGCCGGGCAATTGCAGGTCGGGAAGCGGCCCGGACAACTGTAACTCGACCCGCTCGAAGTCGTGTTTCAGTAACTGGCGCAGGTAGCTGGCCGCGCGGTCGGCAATTTGCCCGCTATCAAACGTCTTGGCGATGCGCTCGATCCGCACCGCTTCGGCGCCCCGCCAACTGACCGCGCTTCCCGGGTTGCGGGAACGCACCAGCCGCTCGATTTCCCTGCGCGTAAAGCGCTGGGTGTATCCCGGCAGCGGGGCACTTCCCAGATCGATGGCCGCCAGTGAGCGCGCGTCGCTCTTGTTGCCGCCATCGATGGCGGCAACGTCGCCCAGCGTTACGCGCGGCCCCTCGATCATCGCATCGGACTTGAGCGAGAGCTGCGCGCCAGCCGCGGCATGTGCCGTGGCAAGAAGCATGGCGATAGCGAGGATCCGGAGGCTCAATCGCATCTTCCTAGCGGCGGAGATTGTTGGTCATCGACATGATTTCATCGGAAGCCTGGACAACCTTTGAACTCAGCTCGTAGGCGCGCTGGGTGACCATGAGCGTTACCATTTCGTCGACAATGGCGACGTTGGAGTTTTCCAGCGCGCCCTGCGCGATCTTGCCCAGGCCCTGCGAACCAGGTTTTGCGTAGACTGCTTCGCCGGAGGTTTCAGTCGGTGCGTAGATGCCGCTCCCCACAATCTTAAGACCGGAGGGGTTGGCAAAGTTTGCCAGCTCCAGTTGCGCCACCTCGATGGGCTGCGCTTGCGGGGAGGTTTGCACCGTGACCTTGCCGTCTGTGCCGATGGTGATCGCGTTAACGTTGGCAGGAATATGTATGGCCGGTTTCAAGACCAAACCGTTGCTGGTTGCGAGATAGGAATCCTTGGTGATTTGCAGCGTGCCGCCGCGAGTATAGCCACGGCTGCCGTCCGCCAGCGTCACCTCGAAAAAACCGATGCCGTTGATCGCGACATCCATTGGCGAATTCGTCTGTGTCAGGGAAGCTGCGGAAAAGTCTTTCGCCACGCTGTTGACGCTGATGCCGATGCCCAGGGGGCTGGTGCCGTTTGACGAGCGGGGTGTTTCGTGGGCGGACTCGACATGCATCATTTCCTGGAAATTGACGCGGCTTTTCTTGAAACCCGTCGTGCTGATGTTGGCCAGATTATTTGCAATGGTGTCGAGACCAAGCTGCTGTGCCTGCAAGCCCGTCGCCGCGATATAGAGAGAATCGTTCATAGCCGTCCTGTTGAAGTTTTGGGTAGCCTGCTCAAAATTCGCCCAGTTTTCGAATCGCGTTGCCGAGCGTATCGTCGTAACCTTGAAACAGCTTCTGCGCCGATTCGAAATGGCGCGTGGTTTCCATCATCAACACCATCTCGCGCATGGACGAGACGTTTGAACTCTCCAGATGCCCCACCTGCAATTCGGGCGTGCTCTCGACGCTCGCGGTATTCGACGCGCTGGCGGGTTGCAGCAGCCCATTGGCCGTTTTGAACAGTGTCTTGGTGTCCGCGAAGCGCACGACCTTGATCTGGCCGACGATTTCGCCTTCCTGCACGATGTGCCCGAGATGATCGATGGTTGCGTCGGCGCCGTTCAGGACGATGTCTCCATTGACGCCCTGAACGGCGAAGCCGCCTTCCGAAACCAGGCGTCCGGCGCGATCCAGGCGGAAATTGCCGGCACGGCTATAGGCCGTCCCATCGGGCGTGGCGAGTTCGAAGAAGCCGTCACCGAGAATGGCGATATCCCAGGGCCGGCCGGTCTGCTTGATCGGCCCTGGCGAGAGGTCGAGTGCGTTGCCCAGGACCGGCGTGAGCCCGCCGAACGACATTTCCACGCCGTCCTGTTCTGCCGAGGACAATGCTTCCCAGAACACCTGAGCGATGGGAATGGCGCGTTTGTATCCGGGCGTGGCGATATTGACCATGTTCTGGCTAATCGTTTCCATGTGGCGCAAGTCGTTTTGCATGCTCTGGACCGCGGCAGTCAGTGCGTTAGTCAAATTGCTTCTCCTTTATCGGGGCCGGACTCATAGGGACAGCGTCGCGAACGCGCGCAGTTCCAGGGAACTTGGCACTTCCGCCAGCGACAGGACGCGCAGTTGCGGGACCATGCGCTCCGACAGCACGCGAATATGGCGTCTAAGTTCGGGGGCGCAGAGCAACACCGGCAGCAGGTTGCTCTTCAACATCTTTTCCGCATGCTGTGCCAGGCTGGTGACCACCTGTTCGGCAAATTTGGGCTCGACCACCAGGGAGCCGCCCGATTCCACGGCCCGGATGTTCTGCATCAGGTTATGTTCGATCGTCGGGTCAAGGGTCATGACCTGCAGCACACCTGTGCCCGAGGTGAGCGACTGACAGATCAGCGATCCCAAGCGCTGGCGTACCAATTCCGTGAGGTAGGCGGGATCCTTGTTGTTCTTCGCTTGGTCGACCAGGGTCTCGACGATCGCGTCGAGATTGCGGATCGATACCTTTTCCTTGAGCAGGTTTTGCAGCACACGCTGCACCTCGCCCACGCCCAGCACCGTCGGGACGATTTCCTCCACCAGTCCCGGTTGCGATTCGCGCACACGCTTGAGCAGGCGTTCCGTTTCCTGCCGCGTCAGCAGGGTCGCGGACTGTTGCCGCAACACCTCGCACAAATGAGTCATGAAGACCGTGGATGGATCCACCAGGGTGAATTTTCCGGCCCGCGCCTCCTCGCGTTGTGCTTCCTCGATCCAAACCGCGGGCAGACCGTAGCTGGGCTCCTTGGTCTCGATGCCGCGCAACTTGGCCGCGTCGCCATCCGGATGAATGATGGCAAGCAGCCGGTCGCGCAGGATTTCTCCCTTGGCGACGGTGGCGCCAAATACCACGATCTCATAGGCGTTCGCGGCCAGTTTCGGGCCTTCGCGGAAACGCACGCTGGGCAGCACCAGCCCGGACTCGATCGCATATTGCTTGCGGAATGTGGCGATGCGCTCCATGAACATAGCCCGCTCGGTTTCCATCATGGGCACCAGTTCCACCCCGAGTTGGACCTCGACCGGCTCGATTGGCAAGAGTCCATAGGCGTCCTCTTCTCCGGCTTCCCCAGACGCGCCGCTTGTGGGCTGCGCGGCGCTGGTGCTTTCCTGGGCCGGCGTTTCGCGCTTGCGGCCCAGCAGCACGATTGCGCCGTAAAAGGCGATCAGGATCAGCGCGGGCCATGCCGGGATGCCCGGCAGGAACATCAGGCTGGCAAGGGCTAGCGCGACCAGCACCATGGTCTTGGGAAAGGAGGTGAGCTGGCGGAAGGCTTCCTCGCTGAGGTTGTTGTCGGATGCGGAACGGGTAACGATCAGGCCGGTGCCGACCGAGATCACCAGGGCGGGAACCTGGGTCACGATGCCGTCGCCAATGGTCAGCAGGGTGTAGCTTTGCAGGGCTTGATCCCACCGCATGCCCATCTGCATGACGCCGATCACCAGGCCGCCCACGCTATTGATCAGCATGATGATGATGCCGGCGATGGCATCGCCCTTGACGAACTTGCTGGCGCCATCCATTGCGCCATAGAAGGCGGCTTCCTTGCTGAGATTCTGGCGCCTGCGCTGCGCTTCTTCCTGGTCGATGAACCCCATGTTGAGATCGGCATCGATACTCATCTGCTGGCCGGGCATGGCGTCCAGCGTAAAACGGGCGGCCACCTCCGATACCCGTTGCGCGCCGTTGGTTACCACCACGTATTGGACGACCACGAGGATCAGAAAAACGATCAGGCCGATCACGTAATTGCCGCCTACTACATAGGAGCCGATCGCGCCGATCACGTGGCCGGCGTCGGCGTCACGCAGGATCAGGCGCGTCGCCGAAATGTTGAGCGCAAGGCGGAACAGCGTCGCGATCAGCAACATGGACGGGAAAGTCGAGAACTCGACCGGCTTGGCCATATAGAATGTCAGCAGCAGGATCAGCAGGGCGAAGCTGAAATTCGCCAGGATCAGGAAATCCAGCAAGCCGGCCGGAATCGGCGCGAACAGCATGAACAGGACGCCGACGACCAGCAGCACCATGAATATGTCGGTATTGGCGCCGAGAACGCGTTTCAGCGCATTCATGAGGTTTGTCCCATGGCCCTGGCCTGGGCCATTTGCCGCTGGCGGGCGTCACGCATGGCGTAGACCCAGATGAGAATCTTGGCGATCCTCGGGTAGAGGTCTTCCGGCACGTATTCATCGAAATCGATGCGCTTGTACAGCTCCCGCGCCAGGGGCGGGTTTTCCACCACGGGAATGTTATGGCGCCGCGCGGCGATGCGCATTTTGGCGGCCAACTTCCCGGTTCCCTTGGCCAGTAGTTTTGGCGCCGGCATTTCGCCATGCCGGTAGGACAGGGCCACCGCGATGTGCGTCGGGTTGGTGATCAGCACGTCCGCGCCGGGTAGCTTGCCCACGCCACGAGCTTGTTTCAGGAACTCGTTGCGCAGTTGCCGCAGACGGCTGCGGATGCGCGGGTCGCCTTCCCTTTGCTTGTGCTCGTCGCGTATCTCGCGGTGGCTCATCCGCATCCGGTTGCCGTAATCGTGGCGCGTGTAGATCAAATCGATCAGTGCAATCAACAGGATCGCCAGCAAAAATTTGAAGAGGAGCGGCGCCACGTCGCCCAGCACGAGCGCTGCGTGATCCAGTGGATCGACGTAGCTGAGTTTGACCATGCCCGGCAACAATTGCATCAGCGCGATCCAGGCCACGAGGGTGAGCACCGCGAGTTTCAGCACGCTTCGCAGTGCCTCATAGAGCGAGCGCATCGAAAACAGGCGCTTCAGGCCATTGGCAGGGTTTAGCCTGTCGAAATCCGGCTTGATGGGTTCGAAACTGAAGATGCCACCTACCTGGGCCACGTTGGCGACAATGGCAACGCCGCATACCGCGATCAGCAGGGGAGCCAGCGCAAACAGGCTGTCGGAGGCTATTTGCGCAAACCAGTGGGTCACTCCGCTGGTCGACCAGTCTGTCCGCGCGACATCGTTCAGTGTGTTCCGAGCTATTGCCAATTCCCGTTTGGCCACGGCCGGACCGATGGCAAAACAAAAGCCGACCATGGCCGCCAGAACTGCGGCGAAGATCGCATCGGTGCTCTTGGCGACTTGCCCACGCTTTTGCGCCTGGCGCAGCTTGTGAGGCGTGGCCGGCTGATTCTTGTCCTGTTCCTGGTCGGCCATCTAGAGCACGCCTTCCCAGAAGGTGAACATGGAATCGAACACCTTTGCCGCGACCGATCCGAAGTGGCCCGCCACGTAAGCCAGTACCGACAGGCCCACCACGATATTGATCGGCATGCTGAGCATCAGGATATTCAATTGCGGCAGACTGCGCGACAGCACGGCCAGCGCGATTTGGACCAGGAAGAGGCAGAAGAGCGGCGGGGCCGCGAGCAAGAGCCCGAGGCTGAATACACTGCCGAACTGCCTAATCAGGGCGGCCGGGTCGGGTGTCTGCATGGCGGCGCCGAGCGGGATGCGTTCGAGGGAATAGGCCACGCCACGCAGCAGCGTGTGATGCGCGTCCAATGCGAAGAAAAGCGCCAGGGCGACCATGCTCAACAGGGAAGCGAGCAGTGGCGATTCGCCGCGCGTTATCGGATCGAAAATACTGGCGATATTGAAGCCGACCTGGAGATCCAGCAGGTTGCCGGCGAAGGAAAAGGCGGCAAAGGCCGCGAAGATCCCGTAGGCCATCAGGCCGCCGACGATCACCTCGTTTGCGCCCGACGCGAACAAGGAAAATAGATCGGACGGAAGTTCCGCCGGCGCAAGCCCCATGCCGGACACCAGGGAGACCGCCAGCGCCACGACCAGCAGTATGCGCACGCGCATCGGCAGGGCGGCCGCTTGAAGGATTGGAGTCAGGAGTAGCAGAGCCGATAGCCGTAGCGAGCAAAGCAATACCGCAGTGATCCAGGTCACGTTGAAATCAAAGGTCATTGGCTAGAAGTAACTGGGAATGTTTGTAATCATCCCGCTGGTCAGAAGCAGCAATTTGCGCAACATCCACGGACCAAACACGGTCAACGCGACCGCGGCCGCAACCAACTTGGGAATGAACGTCAAGGACATGTCTTGAACCTGGGTGACGACCTGCAGAATGCTGATGACCAGCCCAACCACCAGCGTGGAAATCAAAACGGGCGCGCAAATCAGCAATGCCCCCCAAAGGAGCTGCGCCATCAACTGCAATACGACATCCGAACTCATGAGCCAAAACCTCCCAGTTATGGCGGGCGCCAACATCAATGGCTTTAATCGCGTGATTAGTTATTGTTATTCTGCTGCGTTTGAGATACTTGCCAGGACATGGCGACCGTAACAACTTATGCAGAAAATATTTAATTAAATCAAATGAAAGCGGACGGCCGGCAAACTTTTTATGCGTTATCTGTTGGTAAGGCGTGCGCTTTTTTTACTATATATGGATAAGTTTATCCCATAATGGCATGCTCATGTCAAGAATTGCATTCGCATTGAATTATGCTGTTTGAGGGTATCGTGTCGCCTCAAAAGCGTGACGGATGTTGATTTTTGCAAATAGGTTTCCCGTGTTTTTGCATTTGCTCGGATGTTTTATACGGAGAATTCGGACCCGCCACCAATACCGATTTCGATCGGAGGAAGCGGCTCCACGCGGTTTACGCCTGGCTGCGTACGTCATCTGGACCTCATTTCACTCCGCCTTGCGCATCGCTCGTTTCGCCCCTGTCATTTTTTTATCTATCGCGACTAAACAATCCCCCAATTCCGCGGATAAATTGCTCTGAATATCCAGGACCATCCCGCGCCGCGCCCTGAACCTTGTCGGAGAGCGCGCGGCGCGGGAGCGTCCCGGCCCATTACGAACGGCGATTAGGGGAAGCGGAAATGGTAGCGATTGTCAGCGGTCAGGCACTGGGCGTGAACTTGAGTTCGATGGGCGTGCTGGGTCAGCGCGGAGAACTCGGGCAGGCGCTGGAGGGGCGCAACGGGCAGCGGGTCTACGTGAACGCGGGCAGCGGCAACCTCATCGTCCAGGACCGGGACGCTCAATTGTTCGACCATGGCCTCGATGCGGGCGTCCTGCGCACCTACAACAGCCAGGGCCAGTTCACAGACGACAACGGCGACAACTGGCTCACCGGCCTGAATGCCAAACGGCTCGACCTGACCGGCGAACTGGGCGTCGCGGGCAGCATCGTCACCCGCACCGACCTGGACGGCGCCCAAGCCCAGTACACCTGGGACGAAACCCGGCAATGCTACCTCGGCACCGCCGGTGCCGGCGCCCACGACACCTTTACCGTCGACGGCGGCCAACTGCGCTGGAGCGACGGCGACACTGGCCTCTCCGAAGCCTACGACGCCACCACCGGGCGCCTGACGGCCACCATCGACCCCAACGGCCATCGCATCGACTACCAGTACAACGCCGACGGCCTGCTCAGCCAAGCCACGACCGACACCGGCGAGAGCACCGTCTACGACTACAGCGGCCGCAATCTCAGCGACGTGCGCACCCGCTTCCAGGACGCCGACGGCGCGTGGCACGACCAGACCCGGGTCCGGTACGAATACGACAGCCGGAATCGCCTGATCGCCGTCACGGTCGACCTCACCCCGGAGAACGCCAGCGACGACCTGGACTATCGCACCGATTACACCTACGACGGCGACAGCAAGCGCCTGGCCGGCATCAGCCAGGAGGACGGCACGCAACTGGCGTTCACCTACACCCAGGTAGGCGGCGAATACCGCGTCGCGACCGTCACCAATGCTCAGCAGCAGACCACCAGCTTTACCTACGACCTGGCCGGAAGCCAGACCACGGTCCAGGACCCGCTTTCTCTTTCCACCGTGCTGCACTATGGCGCGGACGGCCAACTGCTCCAGATCGACCAGCCCGCGGTAGGGCAGGAAGTATTCAGCACCCGCTTCGAATACGACGCCCAGGGCAACCTGACGCGCGTCGTCGATCCGCAAAATCGCGCGGTGGAAATGAGCTACGACGCCCAAGGCAACCAGACCCTGCGCCGCGACGCGGCAGGCAATACCATCGTCCGCGACTATGACGCCCTCAACCAGCTACGCAGCGAAACGGTCCACCTGACGCCGGACGCCGACGGCGCCGGCCCGGACCTGCCGGCCGATGCCCGCACCACGCGCTACTACTACCAGCCCGCCAGCGTCCAAGGTACGAAAGGCTTGCTACGCTACGTCATCAGCGCCGAGGGCCGGATCACCGAACACCGCTACAACGCCCAGGGCCAGCGCGTCAGCACCCTGGTCTACACCGGGCAGAACCTGGATGCCAGCACCCTGAACGGCGGAGAAACTGCCGCCGACATCGCCGCCCTGGTCGCGCTGGCCACGGCCCCGGGCAACGTAACGGCGCAAACCCGCAACGACATCCAGCGCACCGACATGGGCTACGATGCCCATGGTCAGCTCTCCAGCGTGACCCGCTACGGCGCGGTGCAAACCGATGCCGACGCGACCGGCGTGGCCGTTGGCAAGGCCGAGACGCGCTACGTCTTCGATCAGGCCGGGCGCCTGCTCGGCAAGATCGACGTGAACGCATCGACCCAGACCACCTGGACCTACGACGGCCTGGGCCGCGTCCTGACGGTGAGCAACGGCCAACAGGCGAGCTCCGTCACCCAATACGACGACGCCGGCAACACGGTCAGCGTCACCGGCGCCGACGGCGCGACCGTCACCAGCGTCTACGACAACGCCGGGCGCCTGGTCTCGGTTGCCAGGGCGGGAGAGACCGCAACGCAGTTCTTCCATGACGCCGACGGCCGACTGCGCATGACGCGGGACGGCGCGGGTCTGTGCGCCTGGACCTGGCACGATGCGGCCGGCCGCAATGTGGGCGAGGTCGACGCCAACGGCCAGCTCACCGAATTCGTCTATAACCCGGCCGGCGAACTGGCCCAGACCATAGTCTATGCCACGGTGCTGGACACGGCCGGCCTGGTCGACGATAGCGGTGCGCCCAGCAACCGGACCCTGGATGACATCCGCCCGGTCGCAGCCGCCGGCGACCAAAAAGCCTGGCGTGTATACGACGATGCGGGGCGTCTTGCCTACACCGTCGATGCCGCCGGCGCGGTGGTCGAAACCCGCTATGACGGCGCCGACCACGTCGTGGCGGAAATCCACTACGCCAACACTATCGACACCGCCAGCCTCGTCAGCGTGCTGGCACCCGCCGACCTCGCCATCGTGGCGGATGCCGCCAACGACCGCTTCAGCCGCAACTTTTACGATGGCGACGGCCTCAAGATCGCCTCGCTCGACGAGAACGGCCAGTTGACGCAATTCATCCGTGATGGGGCAGGCCAGTTGCTGGAAGCGCGTGTCCACGCACAGCCCACAGTGGAGATCCTGCGGGCCGAGGGCACTCTGGCGCAGCTTCTCGAAGGCCTCAAGACACCGAGCGACACGCGCACCCTCTACGCCTACGACGGGACAGGGAGCCTGCTCAGCCAGAAATCGCTGCAAGGCTACCCGGAAGACATGTTGCCCGGCGTCTACGAGATACAAGGCACCATCATGCAGCCGGGCGAACAGGACGCCTACCAGTTCACCGTCTCAGAAAAATCTCGTTTCTTCTTCGATGGCATCCAGGGTGACCAGATCCAATGGCATCTGAACCAGGGCGCCTCGACGCTATTCTCGAGTCGCGATCTGACGGCGAGCAGCGACCCCTTCCTTAGCCTCAACCCCGGCTCCTACCAGTTGACCGTCAATGGAACCCAGGACAAAACCGGCAATTACGACTTCCGCCTGCTGGGCGAAGACGCCGCCAAACCCCTGACCGTCAACCAGACATGCGCCGGCCAACTGGAGCCGGGCACGCAAGCGGCCTTATACGCCTTCACCGCGCAAGCCGGCGACCGCTTGTATTTCGATGCCGACGCCGCGGCGTCGGGCACCAACTGGAACTGGCGCGTGTTCGGGCCGAATGCGCAGAGCTTGTCCGGAAGCAATGCCTCATACGACAGCGGCGCCCTGACCGCCAGCCAGAGCGGCACCTACTGGGTCAGCATCGAAGGGCAGAACGCGACGGCCGCCCCCTATGCCTTCACCCTGTTCCGGCAGACGCCCGACACCACGCCGCTGGTGCTTGGCCAGATCTATCACGCTGTCCTGTCGGCACCGGGCGCCGCCCAGAACTATGAGTTTGATGTCACTGACGCCGGTTGGCTGAAGTGGGACCAGTTGTCGACTCCCGTTTCCTGGGAGGCATCCTGGTCGCTGTTCAATGCCGCAGGGCAACAAGTGGGGGGGTCGAACAGCAACAATGACGAAGCCTACCTGGCGCCGATCGCCGTCCATCCCGGCCGCTATCGCCTGCAGCTGGCCAACTCAGGACGTAGCGACGTTTCTGGCGATTTCCGTCTGCTGAGTATTGCCGCCGCGGCGGCGGTGAGCGTGCAAAGTGGCGACGCTGTTTCGCTTGCCGCGGCATCCGGTCTTGAGGATGCGGTTTACAAGCTCCACGTGGACGGCAAATCCAAGCTGTCGCTCCTGGCGCAAATCGGTACGCAAGGTGGGCAGGCGCACTGGCAGGTGACCGATGGCGGCGGCCGCCAAATTGGTTACGGCTTTCTCGCGGACGGCAATTTCAACACGGTTGCGCTGCCCCAGGCCGGCGATTACTACCTGTGGGTGGGCGGCAGGCTCAACAATACGGGTACGCTGGACGGGAGCCTCCAGGTTGCGACCTGGTCCGAGCAGCCGCTTGAAGGGGGCGAACTTGCCGCCGGCCAGACGACGGAGCTGGCGGGCACCGTCGTGGGCGTCGGCCAGACAGTCATCACCCGCTACCATGTCGCCCAGTCGGGCAACTGGGTATTCGAAGCGAGCACCGCGCTGGCCAACGGCCAGTGGCAGCTGCTCGGCCCCAACGGAACCGCCGTTGCCTGGCGCGGGCTCGACGGTTCGCAAGGGGCGAACGGCGTGCCTGTCTACCTGACGGCGGGCGACTACCAGTTGCAGGTGCGCGCGGACGTCAGCACGGGCGCCTACGCATTGCGCGCTGTGCCGGCGGCATCGGCCTCGCTTCTGGAGGCCGGCGCCGCCACGGTGCTGCCCGAACTGGCAGTCGGCGAGTCGGCGTTATACCGGCTCGCGGCCACCCCGCAAGATCTGTTCGGCTACACCCTGGATTCCACCGATGGCGAGTTCAGCCTTACGGCTTTCGACGCTTATGGCCGCGTTATCCATACTGGCACTGCCGTCGCCGGCAGCTTCAACCAATCCCAGGCCAGCGGCCCGCTCTTCCTGCGCGTGACCCGGCTCCTCGCGGGCACCGGCGCGGCCAATCTCAGTCTTTCGCACACCCCGGCCAACCCGCCGTTGGTTACGGCCAGCACCCACATCGAGCTGGGCCAAGCGGTCAGCGGCAGCGCCAATGGGCCGGCGGCCCCGCGCTATGCATTCGACCTGGCCCAAGACGATCTCGTGCTCATCGAGTCGTCATCGAATCAATACAATTATGTCCAACTGAGCGATTCGCTACGGACGCTCGGCGGAAATCTGCCGCGCAATGTGGGTGTACAGGCGCCCACCGTACTCGGCTGGGTGCCGGCGGGGCATTACGACCTCACCTTCTCCAATAGTCAAAGCGACTTCGGCTTCGTCGTACATAGCGCGAGCGGCGCCACACCCATCGCGGCCAACCAGGACATCGACGGCGCCTTCGCCGCTGGCCAGACCGTAGCCATGTTCCGCCTGGATACGCAGGCCGGCAAGGAATATAGCCTGGGCGGCCTGGCTGGTAGCGGCGCCGGGCAATACTACGAAGTGTACGATACTTATGGCAACTTTCTGGATTCGGGCGATCTGGCCCAGCCAAGCGGACAAGCCTGGCCGGTGGCCAACGCCGGAGTCTGCTATGTGTTCGTTTACCGCGACGCCGGTTTACAAGCGGATGCCATCCGCTTCAACGTGACCGCCGCCGACGCCGTGGCGGCGACGAATCTTGGCTTGCTCGACGCGGCCCAGGCCACAGGAGCCCTGGTCAATGCAGTGCCTCCCGGTAGAATCCGCTTTGTCGATTTCGCGGTGGCCCAGGCCGGTTATTGGTCGCTGCAACCCGACGGCACCCTGACGACCGGCGACAGCGGCATCTGGTGCCTGGACCCGTACGATCCGGCCAATATCTGGTCTGGTGACCGCGCCGGGTACTTCACGGACGGTGCTGCCAGTGTCTACCTCGCGGTCGGAACCCATCGCTTGGCCATCAGGAACGACGGGACAGGAAACAACGCTGACTTTGCGCTCGACTTTGTGCCGGCGCAGCTGCAGGCGGTTTCAACCGATCCGATGGTGAACATTGTGCCACTGAGCGCGAGCCAGCCGATGGCGCTGACACTCGATGCCACCTCGCTGGATCAGTTCGAACTGCACATTCAGTCGAGCACCGGCGAGCACGCCTACACCGCCGAAGCCTGCAATCGGTTCGGACAAAGCCTCGGCATCAGCCAGCGGTTTGACGCCACGAGCGGCGAGAACATACTGACGTTCTCGCAAAACTACGCTTCGGGTCCGATCTCGGTGCTGCTGACCCTGGATGCCGGCGTTGCGGCGACCGAACTTTCGGTTACAGCGCACCGAACCCCCATCTATCCGCAGGCACAGCCCGACGGCGCGCTGCCAATTGGATCATGGATTGTGCCCAGCGCCGATCAATGGAACTACCAATACGCAGTCGCGGTTCCCGCGGACGGATTGGTCTTCCTCGACACGCAAGTTGTGGCGGGCAGTTATGGGTTATATGGCAATGGCGCATGGTGCTATGGCGCTGACTGGAGTTGGGTACCGACCAACTCCCCCAACATCTGGAAACTGGCGGCCGGCGACTACCAACTGGGAATGTCTCTATGGGATATCGGCAGCATCGCCAGCCTGCGCTTGACCAGTTCCGCTGCCGCCCCAGTGCTGCAAGCCGGGGTGGAAAACACAATTCATATCGGCGCTAACGAACCCACGGCCCTCTACGGGGTGGATCTTCAGGCCGGCGACATATGGCGCTGGAGCCCCGGCACGAGTACGGTCGCAGGCACCTATACTCTGTATGACATGCAAGGCAATGTGGTCGCCTCCGGCGACCTGGGGCAGGAGTCGTCCGTGCGCGTGGACGAGTCCGGGCGCTACATCCTCCGCCTTGGCAATTCCGATTCTATCGAAGGCGACATCAGCTTCACCCTGGACGAGGCCGCGCCGGCGGCACCCCTGGCGCCAGCAACGTTGACTGTGGCCGATGATGGAGCGAGCGATCTCGCTGTCACCTTCAGCGCCGCCAATCAGACCGCAGTATTGAGTTTCGACGTGGCGCAAAATGGACCCTGGGCTTGGTCCGTCCAGTCCGCCGATGCAGGTGTGATCGGCTCGCTGACCGGACCGCGCGGCGAGAAGCTCGGTTGGTACCCATTGTCGGACGCTTTGGGTCAAAACGACCGGGTAAGCTACCTCGAAGCGGGACACTACACCCTCACTCTCGACAACGCGGGGGCGGCGGGAGCAGCTGTCGTCCTTCGCGCGCTGCCCCTGGTGGTGGCAACCGCATTGGGCGATGGCGCCTACACGGCGCTGGATGCGCTACAACCTGGCGAGACAGCGTGGTATCGTTTCGATGCCCAGGCTGGCGACAGCGTCTCGGCCGGCTTCGCCGATGGCGGCGGAATGCCGTTGGCGAGCAGCGATTTCGAGCTATCGGAAATCACCTATTTCGACAACTGGGGCAACGCCGGTTTTACCGTATCCTCCGGCACCTTGCCCGGCATGGCGCTCCTCGCCGCTGGCGCGGTGTATGTGATGGTGCGCCGCATCGGCGACAGTGGAGAAAAGGCGAACCTGGTCATGAGCCGCACGGCCGGCACGGCCCCCGACGCGGACTTCACGCCCATCGTGCTCGATGAGGTCAACAACTGGCAGGCGCCGGCACAAAGCTACGATTTCGACGTAGCGGCGGATGGCTGGGTCGCGCTCGAATGGCAAGGCGGCAACTATCAAAACTGGACGCTCACCGGTCCGCGCGGTACCGAGGCCGACGGTGCGATTGCCAGCTATGTCTCGGTTTACCAGAGCGGTTACGGATGGCGTTCCGGGAACTGGCAGGTTCCCGTGCGCTGGCTCCCGGCCGGCCACTACCAGCTGACACTCGGCAACGGCAGCGGCGAGGCGAAATTCACCATGGCCGGCGCCGCCCAGGCCCAATCCATCGCGCCGAACGTGCCAGTATCGGTGGACCTGGCGCCCGGCCAGGCGTACGCCCTGTTCGACGTCGCGCTCGATGGCGGCAGCAACCTCTGGTTCACCGGGCTGGCCGGCGCATCCAGCGGCAATGTTTACCGCCTTTACGACGCGGCGGGAACCCTGGTCGCGTCAGGCGACCCGGCGCAGAGCGGGCTCAACGCACTGAGTATCCCACGTAGCGGCCACTACTTGCTGGCCATAGCGCGCAATGCGCTTGGCGGCACGGGAGGCGCCGCGCTACGTTTCGACGTGTTGCAGGTATCAAGGGAGCCAATGCCGCTCCTGTTCGGCAGCGCGACGCAAGGCCAGTTCCTGTCTTACGGACAGACCTACAGCTATAGCTTTGACTCTGCGGAGACGGCTGAACTTGCCCTGTCGGGCATCGGCAGCGGCGTTTCCTACAGCCTGATCGATGCGTTCGGAAATAGTGTCGCCAACCTGAACCCCAACTATAGCTATAACAGTACCAGCTATGGGACGCCCGTGTTCGGTATCGGTGCCGGCACCTATACCCTGCGGGCTATTTACTACGGCGGTACGCCGACCTCGCCAGTACCATTCACGTTCACCGCGAATCTGGTGTCGGCGAAGGCCGATCTGGCGGTTGACAGCACGGTCAGCGTCAACTGGAACAACGGTGCCCCGAGCCAGGAAATCCGCATTGATGCGCAGGCCGGCCAATCGTACTGGCTGGCGCCGACGACGGCGCTGACCTACGAACAAAACATTCACTACCGGATCCTCGATCCGCAGGGCAATCAGTTCTCCGAAGGGTATTTCGGAGGCGGCTGGTGGACAAGTGAGCAAGGCACCGCCTTTACCGCGCCCCGGTCCGGCTCCTACACCGTGCAGCTGTATGGCAGGCAGTACTACCAGCCCTTGACCGGCGCCACGGCCTTCAGCCTCAAGGCCGGGCAGCTCGCGCAAACGGATTACACCCTGGGCGAGGTGGTCAATGGATCCTTGAACCTGCCGGCGGACAAGGCGACTTACCGCTTCACCCTGAGCGAGCCCGCCAGCGTCTGGTTCGACGTCACCGGCGGCGCCTATCGGGCCACCCTGCTGCGCACCGACGCACCCGTCACCGTGTTCAACACCGCCAGTACCCAGGTAAGCCAGCGCGGCGTGCATTCCCTGGCGGCGGGCACCTACGAGCTTCAACTCGTGCCCGGCCAGGCCTCGCCCGGCAGTTTCCGCATCGCGACCTCTACGGTGGCGGCGCTGCCGGAACTGACCCTCGGTGCCACCACGCCGGTCTCGGTTGATCACGGGCGCAACGGCACCGCTTGGCGCATTTCCGGCACCGCCGGACAAAAGCTCCTTATCGACCCGCGCTGGGTCAGCGGAAGCAGCTACTACCAATACTGGACCCTGGTGGGCCCGAATGGGCAAAACGTAGCCACGGGATACGGTTACTCCAACGACGATTACTCGAGCAAGGCCACCCTGCCGGCGGACGGCACATACGTGCTTTATCTCTATGGAGAAGCGAGCAACCAGGTACCGCGTAGCGGCACCCTGCGCGTGGGGATTTGCGACGAACCGGTGACGGACATCAACCTGGGCGACCAGGTCAATGCCACCCTGGCCGCACCCGGCAACGTTAACCGCTATCGCTTCACCCTGGACCAGGACGCGACCATCCTGATCGACCCGCAGGGGGGCAATGCCAACATGAACCTCACGGGGCCGCAAGGCGACCTGCTCAGCCTGTCGCTGGGCGACGCAACAAACTACTTCACCAAACACCTGGCTGCCGGCACCTATACCCTCGACGTTTCCGCGTCAGGAAGCAGCACACCGGCTTTTGGCTTCAAGCTGCTATCCCTCACGGATGCCGCCGCTGATGCAGGGGCGGCATCGCCGCTCACGGGCGACATTCCCGCTGGGCGCACGCTGGCGGTTTACAAATTCGACGTGACGCCGGGCGTGGCGTACAACCTGGATTTCACTGCGCCGACCGCCGGTGGAGACCAATTGAGATACTCGCTGCTCGATGCCTACGGCCGCACCATCACCGGCCAGACATGGAACTCCAGCTCATCGATCGGCTTTGCCGGCCCGCAATCGGGTTCGGTATACCTGGTCGCGAAACCCTATTACGCCACCACCAATCCGGTCCATTTCGAGGCGAATTTGCGCCAACCGCTGAGTGCTGCCGGCGACCTGGCGTGGAGTACGCCCATATCGGTTGCGCTGGCGACACGCCAGGATCAGGAGGCCTATCGTTTCGCGCTTGATCAGTCCGGCTGGGTGGAACTGCAAGGCGTGCTGGCGCCATCGTCCTCGACGGTATTCGAAATCGTCGCGCCCGACGGAACGGTAATCGCCTCGCGCAGCAGTTTTAGCAAGACCACGCCGGGCACCTACGACGTCTTCCTTCCGTCCGGTCAATATGCCATCAGGGTACTCGCCAATGTTGACGGGGTGCAAGGCAGCGCGCAATTCACGGCGGTGCAGGTGCCGGCGGCGCAGCAACTGGAGCGTCAGGGTGGCGCCGCGCGCGTTCTTGCGCTCGCGGATGGGGTCGACACACTGTCCCTGTGGAGCCTTGCCGCGCGCGCGGGAGACCATCTCACGCTTTCGGCACAGGCCTGGAGCGGCACCGGCACGGTGACCATCATTGCACCGAATGGCTCGACATTGGCCACCTGGAACCCGGCCAGCGGCGACTTCAACCGGGATATCACCACCGGCGGCAGCTATTTGTTGCGTGTCCAGCGCGCCAGCCCGGCGCAGACGCCGTCCAATGCCTTCTCCCTGAGCGCCACGGTGGGCGTTGCCGAAACTGCACAGCCGGTAGTGTCCACCTTCAACGCTTCTGGCTCCATCGCGGCCAATACGGCCCAGACCTTCCAGTTCGAGCTGACCGAGCCGGGCCTATGGTACCTCGACCGCAACAGCCCGCCGGATTCTTACGGCTATTACTATCAGTCCGCTCAGATCGCCGATGCCAACGGTGTGGCGGTGACCACGGGCTATGGTCAGCCCAAGTGGCTGGCTGCGGGTGTGTACACTATGACCTTGCGGCAGGACTACGTTGCTAGCGCCTATGACTTCACGCTACGCCGCTTCGACGCCGATCAGCTTCCCTCCCTCGCCTACGGCCAGTCGGCTACAGCCACACTGCCTAGCTTCGCTACCGTCGCCTACAAAATCGACGCAATGGCTGGCGACCAGCCAAGCTTTAACGCCCTGGGCGGCGCCGGTAATTACTACAACACGCGCAACTGGAGGCTGGTCAACCAATACGGCCAAATGCTGCAGCAGGGAACCGCCGCAACGGACGCCAGCCCGTTCCAGGTCGCGACCTCCGGTCCACTCTACCTGTTGCTCGAAAGTAGTTACTACGGCTATAACACCAATGGCAGCACCCTGTCGTTCCAGGTCGACCGCGTCAACGGCACCGAACCCACCGCCATCAGCCTGGGCCAAACGGTGTCCGGTACCCTGGACGCGCGCACCCAGAGCCGCAGTTACACCCTTACCCTGGCCGAAGCAAAGACGCTCTCCTTTGACCGCCTGAATGACGTCACCGGCGGGTCGCTCTACTGGAGCCTGACCGGCCCCTATACGGATGGCACCTTGGTCGATGAATGGTTGCCACGGAGTACGGATAATTACCCGAACCGGCGCGAACTGACCTTGCAGCCCGGCCAGTACCGCCTGACCGTGCGGAACAATGCCTTCGACACCGCGAACTACGGTTTCCGCCTGCTCGACCTCTCCGCCGTCACGCCGTTGACCAACGCCCAGGTCGTCGAGGGGCGCTTGCAGCCCTCAGGCGAGATGGATAGCTATAGCATCGAAGCGCAGGCGGGCGACAGCCTGTACGTGGACTTGCGCGACCTGGCGCCACGCACCTACGGGTATGATTCCGTTAGCGGGCGGTGGCGCTACAACTACACCGCCGTTGTGCGCGTCATTGACCCCACCGGGCGTGAAGTCGCATACGGCAACTTGGGCGACACCCAGCTCGTCGCGGCGGTGTCCGGCCGCTACACCATCGAACTGGACGACAGTCTCACCGGCGATGTCGCGGTTCCCTATACCCTTGCCGTTTACGTCAATCCCAAGGCCGACCCGCGCGTCATCGACCTGTCCGCTGCCGCTGCCTCCATCGACCTGACGGTGGGCCAGGTGAGTGTTGCCGCCATAATCGAAGGGGAGGGTTTGCACTCCGGCGGACTCATCCACGTCGGTTGGAGCACCCGCAACGGCGGCATCAAGGCCACCGTCGGCGACTTCACCGAGCGCGTCATCGTGCGCCGCGCCGGAAGCGGCGAAGTGGTGCTGCAGACCACCGTTCCCTACATCGAGGGCGCGCCGGGCAACGGCTCGCTACTGCCCGGCATGTCCATCGCCCGTAGCGTCGATCTGGTGCTGCCCTTCGGCCCGCAGGGCGCGGGCGACCTGGAGGTCGTCGTCGAGACCGATTCCGACAATGCCCAGGACGAGCGCGGCGCCGCCGCGGAAAACAACCAGGCCATCGTCGCGTTCAACAGCCTGCTTGCGGCTTATCCCAACCTGCTGGTGTCGGACCTGACCCTCTCGCCGGCTTCCGACTGGCAAAGCGGCGACACCGTCACCGTACAATGGAACACCGGCAATGCCGGCACGGCCGCCGCGCAGGGTCAGTGGACCGAGCGCGTGGAACTGGTGAATCTCACCACCGGCGCGGTTATCGCCGACATCGGCCAGATCCAGGGTGATGCCACGCTCGAACCCGGCGCCCAACAGGCGCGTTCCGCCACCTTCACCTGGCCGCAAGGCCTCAACGCCATCGGCGTATTCCGCCTGCGCGTCACGGTCGATGCCCTGGGCCAGGTGGCCGAATACGGCATCGATGGCCCGCTGGAAGGCGACAACGTCGCCGAGCAGCAGCTTCGGGTCGGGCCGGATCTCCAGGTGCGCAACGTCGGCCTGCTGGAGACCTCGCCGCTCGACGGTGACAGCGTCACCATCGTGTGGGAAGACGTCAACCAGGGCAGCGTTGCCGCGCCGGCAAGCTACCAGGACCGCGTCATCGTGCGCCGCCGCAATGCGGATGGGTCGCCCGGAGCGCTCGTCCTCGATACCGCCGTGGCATTTCCCGCCGACGCCGGGCAAGCGCTCGGCGCCGGCGAGGCGCGCGTGCGCTCGCTCAAGTTCACCCTGCCGCAAGGCGTCAAGGGCAGCGGCGATTTCGACGTGACAGTCACGGCCGACAGCAACACCTCGGGCGTCGGCAGCATCTTCGAAACCAACCTGGCGAACACCGCAGAGACCAACAATGCCGCCGCCGGCAGCTTCAACGCCGGCGCACGGGCCTATGCCGATTTGACCGTGACCGGTCTGGTGGTCCCCTCCATCATCAATTCCGGCGCCGACGTGACAATCAGCTGGAGCGTGTCCAACCAGGGCGCAGTGCCGGCCTCCGGCTCCTGGGTGGACCGCGTCATCCTGACCGGCGATGCCATCGCGGGGAACGCCGACGACGTGGTGCTGGCCAACGTCAAGCACAGCACCGTGCTCGAGCAGAACGGCAGCTACACGCAAAGCGCGACGGTGCGCATCCCGTCCCGCCTCCTGGGCAGCTACCGCATCGCCGTGGTCACCGACGCCAACCAGTCGGTGGCGGAACCAGACACACGCGCCGATAACGTGCGCCTGTCGGGTAGCGTCGACGTGGTCGCCACCTACACCGACCTGGTTCCGGCCTTGACGCTGGTGCCGGATGAAGCCCATGCCGCCCGTCCGGGCCGCGTGGAGTGGACCGTGCGCAACGACGGCACGCTGGCCAGCGATGCGACCAGTTGGGTCGACCAGGTTTACTTGTCGACCACGCCCTCGCTTGAAGCGAATGCCGTGCTGCTCGGTTCGGTCACCCATGCCGGCGGGGTCGGAGTAGGGGAGAGCTACGCCTCCGCCCTGGACTTCACATTGCCGAGCAATGTCATCGGTTCCTGTTACTTCATCGTCAAGACCGACGCCTTCGGCAAGACCTACGAGCCGGATCATACCGCCAACAATATTGTAGTCGCCGCAAGCGCCACCACCATCCATCCCCAGCCCAAGCCCAACCTCGTGGTCGGCAGCGTCGTTGCCCCCACTGTCTGGCGCGTGGGCGAAATGGTCCAGGTCGGCTATAGCGTGTTCAACACCGGCAACGATACGGCCAATACCTGGATGGTCGAGAATCTGCAACTGGTTAACACCGTAAATCCGGCGCAAACCATCCAGCTCGCAACGCCCTCCGCAACGCGCAAACTCGCGCCCGGCGAATCCTTCACCAGCCAGGTCAGCATCCGAGTGCCCACCATGCCTGTCGGCAATTGGCGCCTGGAGGTGAAGAGCGATGCCTACGGCTACGTGTCGGAACTGGATGAAAGCGACAATATCGCCACCCTGGCGGTCACCGTGGCCAGTCCCGAGCTGGCGGTCGACACCTTGATAGTGAACGGCAAGCTGCAAGGCGGCGAAACCCTTACCCTGACCTGGACCACAAAAAATTCCGGCAATGCCGATGTCGCCAACGTGCGCGACGCCATCTACCTGTCGCGCGACGGCGTGATCGGCGTAGCCGGCACCGGTGTTATCCAGCCCGGGACCGGCGACATCAAACTGGGCGAGGTCAACCACGACTCGATTGCCGCAGGCGGCAGCGCCGCCGGCCAGCTCACCTTCACGCTGCCGGTGGACGCCTCGGGCGCCTGGCGCCTGATCGTCGTGACCGACCCGCAAAACCTGATCAACGAGGATGGCGCCGAAAATAACAACCAGAGCGACCTAGCGCTCGACGTGGCGCTGGACGAATACGCCGACCTGGCGGTGACCACTATCATCGCGCCGCAACAGCTCATCGACGACCCGGCGGGCATCACCGTGAACTACACGGTCGCCAACCAGGGAACCGGCGTCGGCCGCACGCTGTCCTGGACCGACCTGGTGGTCTATTCCACCGATACGGTGATCGGCAACTCGGACGACGTCGTGCTTGGGACGGTCGCCCACGCCGGCGGCCTGGCGGCGGGAGACAGCTACACCGGAACGGTGAGCTACCAGTTCGGCGCGGGGTTCACCCGCCACGGCCACCTCTTCGTGCGCACCGACCGCGATGGCAAGGTTTGGCAAAACGGCCAGACCGCCAACGACATGGTGGAAGCGGACGCGCTCCTGGACGTCATGCCCAAGCCCTATGCCGACTTGCGGGTGGAATCCGTCACCACCTCCGGCCAGCCGATGAGCGGGCAGGCGCTGACCGTGAGCTGGACCGTGGCCAACCGCGGCATCGGCATCACCGACGCCGGTTCCTGGTCCGACTCCGTGTGGCTGAGTTCCAACCCTGACGGCAGCGGAACGCGTTACCAACTGGCCTCGGCCCCGCACCTGGGCCAGCTCGCCGTCGACGGCAGCTATGCGCGCTCGCTGACCGTAACCCTGCCCCAAGGCATCCAGGGCGACTTCTACGTCAACGTGCACACCGAGGGTCCGTTCGAATTCGTCCACACCGGCAACAACACCGCGACCTCGCTCGCGGTGCCGGTGCAGTTGTCGCCGACGCCCGATCTCTCGGTCGCGTCGGTCGAGGTGCCCGCCGCCGCCCAGGAAGGATCCGTGGTCAGCATTTCCTGGAGCGTGCTGAACCAGGGGGTTTCGTCCGCAAACGGCCAATGGGTCGACAAGGTGGAGCTGGTGCCGGTCACCGGCACCGCTTCCCCGGTGCTGCTCGGCAACTTCACCTACACCCACGGCCTGGAACCGGGCATCAGCTACACCCGCACGGAAGAACTGCGCCTGCCGGGCAGGATCGAGGGCGCCTGGCGCATCCGCGTCACCACCAACAGCAATCTCGGCGGCGGGGGCGAACAGGTCTATGAATACGGCACGGCGCGGGCGAACAACGTCGTGCTCTCGTCCGACATGATCGAAATCAGCCTGACCCCGCGCCCGGACCTGCACGCAGGCCAGATCGAGGTGCCCGACCACATCACTGCCGGCACCAGCGCCGGCGTGAGCTTCACCGTCACCAACACCGGCTCGGTCGCGACCTCCGGCAAATGGTCGGACGCCGTATACCTGTCGCTGGACGGCACCCTGAACGGCAACGCCATCCTGCTCGGGCGCGTGACCAGCGCGACCGCGCTCGCGCCCGGGGAGAGCTATGCCAGCCAGCTCGCGACGTTCGACGTGCCCCTGCGCTACCGTGGCGACGCCTACATCATCGTTGCCGCCGACACCTATTACCAGGTCGACGAATACCCCAACGAAGTCAACAACGTCAGCGTCAAAAAAATCTATATCGACCCGGTGCCCTTCGCGGACCTGGTCACCAGCAACGTGGTCGCGCCCGACCAGGCAACCTCCGGGTCGAGCATCGTGGTGGATTACCGCGTCGGCAACCAGGGTTCGGCCGCCACGCGCGGCATCAGCAGCGACGTCAACAGCTGGACCGACACGGTCTGGCTGACGGTGAGCAAGGGCCGCCCTTCACCCTCCAAGGGCGACATCCTGCTCGGCCGGGTCACCCACACCGGCCACCTGGAAGTGGGCGAGGACTACCTCGGCAGCGTCACGGTCAAGCTGCCGGATAGCATCGCCTCCGGCCAGTACAACATCACGGTGTGGAGCGACACCTACGACGCCATCCCCGAGGACGCCCTGGCCGTCAACATCAACCCCGATGCCGCCAACGACATCGAAAGCAGCAACTTCAAGGCGCGCGCGATCAGCGTGATCGGCGCCCAGCCCGACCTGGAAGTCACCGCCGTCCAGGCCCCGGCGACGGCCGCCGCCGGCGGCGCTTACAGCTTCAGCTACACCGTGGTGAACATGGGCACCGCGCTCAGCGGCAAATGGATGGACCGTGTCTGGCTGTCCGACACGCCCGATCTCGCCCAAGCCAAGACCAAATGGATGCTGGGCGAATACCTGCAACAGCGCTCGCTCGACAAGGGCCAGCAGTACACCTTCGAGCAAACCGTGCAACTCGCGCCCTCGGTGTCGGGCAAATACCTCATTGTCGAGACCGATGCCAGCAACTCTTACGTGCCACAGATAACGGAATTGATCGAAACCAACAACGCCCGCGCGGCGGACTCGATCGTCACCACCACCCCCGCCGACTTGCAGGTCACATCCGTGGCCACCCAGCCGCAAAACGACTCCGGCGAGGACACCACCGTCACCTGGACCGTGACCAATAACGGCGCCGCCGTATGGAGCGGCACCCAGGGCTGGGTGGACAACATCTACTTCAGCCCCGATCCGCAATTCATCGCCGACCGCGCCACCCAGATCGGCTCCGTGGTGCATTCCAATGAAAACGGACTCGGCACCGGCGCAAGCTACACCACCAGCGCGACCGTCAAGCTGCCGCCCGGCACGGATGGGAAATACTATATCTACGTCATCACCGACGCGGTCCATTACGAGGACGGCTCGCTGACCCCGACCTTCGGCAGCACTTCGCAATACAAAGCGGGCAGGGAAGCGTTGCTGGGGAATTCCGATACCAACGTCCAAGCTCGCGACCTGCTCTACCGCGCCTCGGCGTTCGAGGGCCTCGCCAACACCAACAACATCGCCTCGGGCGAGCTGAACGTCAGCTACAAGGAACCCGACCTCAAGATCGACACCGTCACGGTGTCCAGCACCAACCCCATGTCAGGGCAGACCATCACCGCCAGCTGGACCGTCACCAACCAGGGCAACCGCGCCACCCGCGTCAACGCGTGGTTCGACGGCGTCTTCCTGTCGCGCGACGATTCGCTCGACAACGCCGACTACCCGCTGGTGGACCGTGGCAGCGATATCGAGATGCTCATTCGCGTGCGCAGCACCTACCTGTACGATGGAGAGGGAAAACCGCGCTACCTGCAACCGGGCGAGTCCTACACCAATCACGCCACCTTCACGCTGCCATCCTCGATCAGCGGCGACTTCCATCTCATCGTCAAGGCGGATACCGACATCGTCAATGACCGTTACCATTACGCGAACAGCACCATCCGCGACGGCCTGGCTGTCATCGCGCCGTTCAACAACGGCGGCGCCGTCCAGGAATTCAAGGACGAAGGCAACAACGTGGCGGGCATCGCCCTGCCCATCGTCCTGGCCACGCCGCCGGATTTGCGCGTGACCGAGGTATTGGTGCCGGATTCCGTCATCGCCGGCCAGAACTTCACGGTCAACTACCACGTCGCCAACCAGGGCGGCAACACGCCGTCCGACCAGGGCAGCTGGAACGACCTGATCTACCTGTCCAAGGACCGCAACCTCGACCTCAAGGCCGACAGCTATCTCGGCTACGTCACGCACAACGGCGGCCTTACCGCCAACGGCGGCTACGACGCCAGCCTGAGCTTCAAGGCGCCGTTGAAACTGGACGGGCCGTACTACGTCTTCGTCGTCAGCGACCCGGCGCGCGCCATGGGTTCCAGCAGCGAGGCCAGGGTGTTCGAGCTCGACAAGGACAACAACGTCGCGGCCCCGTCGCAGCCCATGCTGATCGTCACGCCGCCGCCGGCCGACCTCAAGGTCGCCTCGGTCAGCGTGCCGGCGGGCGAGACGGCGGTGGGCGAACTGGTCAAAATCGACTACACCATCTCCAACGACTCCACCAATCCCGCCTACGGCAGCTGGACGGATTCCATCTACCTCTCCGCCGACGGGCAGTGGGACCTGGGCGACGTGCTGCTGGGCAAGGTCGACCATATCGGCGACCTGGGCGCCAACCAGTCCTATGCCGGCAGCCTGAGCGCCAAGCTCCCGCCCCTCAAGGACGGGCACTGGCACGTCATCGTTCGCCCCGACATCTACAACCAGGTCTACGAAGGCCCCATCACCTACGACGCCAACGGCCTGCACCTGGCACCCGGCGAAGCGGACAACCTGATCGCCATGGGCAACACTCTGGCGGTCACGGTCCCCGCCCTGCAAGTAGCCAACCCGCTCGCCACCACCCTGGAAAGCGGCCAGACCCTGCTCTACAAGGTCAGCGTGGCAGCGGGCCAGACCCTGCGCGTCAGCCTCGATTCCAGCGCCGAGGACGGCGCCAACGAACTCTACATCCGCTACGGCGACATCCCGAGCGGCGCCAACTACGACGCCGCCTACGACCAGGCCCTCTCACCCGACCAGCAGGCCATCATCCCCAGCACCCAGGCCGGCGACTACTACGTCCTGGTGCGCGCGCGCCAATCCGATGCGGGCACGCCCGTCACCCTGCGCGCCGACCTGATGCCGCTGGCCATCAGCCGCATCACCCCGGACGAAGGCGGCACCGGCGACGCCGGCCACCGCTGGGTCACCATGGACATCGAAGGCGCCCAATTCGCCGCCGGCGCCCTGGTCAAGCTCTCCCGTCCCGGCATCTTCGAAATCCAGCCCGAGCGCTGGCAAGTGCTCGACGCCACCCACATCCGCGCGGTGTTCGACCTCTCCAACGTGCCCCACGGCCTGTACGACGTCCAGGTCATCAATCCCGACGGCCAGACCGTCACCGAGACCTACCGCTACCTGGTCGAGCGCATGATCGATCCCGACGTCACCATCGGCATCGGCGGCCCGCAGGACATCAATCCCGGCGACAGCGCCCTGTACAGCGTCGCCCTGCAAAGCCTGACCAACGTCGACACGCCCTACGTGCGCTTCGACGTCGGCGCCACCAACATGGGCGACAGCCTCAACGTGCTGAGCGATCTGCACCTGCCCTACGTCACCTTCTCGTCCAACGTCGGCGGCCAGCCCCAAGGCCAGACCGCGCCCGACAGCGCCAACACCCAGACCTACGGCGCCACCCCCACCGCCGGCGTGCGCGCCGACGTCCCCTGGGCCAAACTCGACGGCGATCTCGACACCGGCGGCTACAACCTCGCCCCCGGCTACGCCTTCGACGTCTCCGCCAGCGGCTTCGTCGGCGCCAGTTTCAGCCTCCAGACCTACCCCGGCCTCAAGGAATGGGTCGCCCACGACTTCCCCGGCCTGCGCGACAAGCTCTACGCCGTCCGCCCCGACTGGAAAGCGGCCGGCCTGCTCGACGGCGGCCCATCCGACCTGGACAAGATCGCCCCAGGCCTCGCCGCCAAGTTCAACTCGCCGGAGGACAACCTCACCGAGGAAGAAATCCTCGGCATGCCGTTCCGCTTCAACATCCTCGGCGCCGCCACCCCCATCACGCGCGACGAATTCATCGCCGAGCAAAGCGCCCATGCCGCCAAGCTGCGCGGCGCCATCATGGCCGACGCCGACGCCCCGGCCATGCTCCAGGTGCTGGCCGCCGACCCCGAGCAATGGACCCAGGGCTGGCTCGCCGCGCTGGAAACAGCCGGCCTGCTGCGCCCGGTCGACGAAGCGCCGCCCATCCGCCTCGACCCGCTGGTGATGAGCCTCAACACCACCCTCGCCTCGGGCATCCTGCTCGGCAGGGGAGGGGAGAGCTACACCACCCAGGCCGACCTGCTCGGCTTCTTCGCCAAGGTCCAGCAATGGTACGGCGACACCGCCCGCTACCCGGGCGACCCCGGCGCGGCGGTCGCCCCGACCGACTACACCGAAGCGCGCTACACCAGCGAAGGCATCGAAGTCGACGTCCCGGTGCCGGTGGCCCCGAATGCGATGGATTATGACGCCAACGCCGCCGCTAATACCCACTTCCTCAACTTCAACGTCTTCGCCGGCGGCCTCGCCCAACTGGAATACCTGCGCCACATCGGCCTGCTCGACGCCGAGTTCCAGCCGGTCGGCCCGCAAGCCCTCAACCTCGCCCAATACCTGCAACAAGCCGCCGAGCAGGCGTCCGCCAGTGACGCCACCATCAGCGTGCGCGGCCCCCAGGTGCTGCCCAACGCCCAAGGCGTGTCGTACGTCCCCGCCGGCGTGGCGCTGCCCTACACCGTCAACTTCCAGAACCCCACCGGCCGCGCCGTGGGCGAACTGCGCATCGTCACCCAACTGGACGCCGACCTTGATCCGCGCACCCTGCGCCTCTCCGACATCAAGATCGGCGACCTCAACGTCCACATCCCGGCGGACCGCGCCGTATTCCAGGGCGACTTCGACTTCACCGGTAGCAAGGGCTACATCCTGCGCGTCAGCGCCGGCATCGACGCCGCCGCCGGCACCGCCACCTGGCTGCTGCAAGCCATCGACCCCAACACCGGCGAAGTGCTGGACGATCCGGCACGTGGCCTGTTGCTGCCCGACGCGAGCGACACCGCCACGCGCGGCTTCGTCGCCTACTCGGTGCAAGCGGCCTCAGGCGCCGTCAGTGGCGCCGCCATCGACACCCGCGCGCGCATCCTGTTCGACGGCCTGCCGCCGGTCGACAGCATCTCCAACAGCCTGACCCTCGACGCCGTGGCGCCGCAAACCACGGTCGCGGCCCGTACCCTGGGCGCGGACTCCACCGGCGCGCCAACCTATGAAATCAAATGGCAAGCAGTTGACGACGCCTCCGGCGTCAAGCACGTCACCGTCTACGTCTCCGAGGACGGCGGCGACTTCCACATCTGGCAAAAACAGCTTCCCGGCGAACAAGGCCAGGCCATCTTCACCGGCACGGCGGGCCATACTTACGAATTCCTCGCCGCCGCCACCGACAACGCCGGCAACCGCGAAGCCGCGACCGTAATCAACGCCGTCCTGCCCGACGACGGCAGCAACGCCGCCCTGGGCGGCAACGCCGTGGTGCAAACCACAGCCGAACTACCCGCCGCGCCCGAAGACCGCACCTACGTCACCAACGGCCTGTTTAGCCAAGCCACCCTCGGCCTGCCCGGCCTGGTCGCGCCCACCCAGACCGGCGACCTGCAAAGCGTGCTCGCCCCCTTCACCCTGCGCGGCTTTGCCGACGGCTTTGCCGGCAGCCAGGGCGACGTCGGGGCGCTCGCCATGGTGGAACTGCCCGACGGCACCATCCTCGCCAGCGCCGGCAGCCTGCGCAACGAAATCCATGCCTACCCCAAGGAGGGCGGCCACACCACCACGCCGCGCTTCACCCTCGACCAGCCCGTGTTCGACATGGCGGTCGACCGGCTAGGCCAACTCTGGGCGATGACCGGCGATGAACTGCTACTGCTCGACAGCAACAGCGGCGCCGTCATCGAACGCTACAGCGGCCCCGGCGGCGTCCCGCTGACCCACGCCATCGCCATCGACCCGAGCAGCGGGCTGATCTACGTCAGCTCCGCCAACGGGGTGGAAATCCTCGACCCCAACGCCTCACCCCTCACCCCTCACGCCTCACCCAAATGGACCCACTTCTCCAACACCCGCGTCGGCGACCTCGCCTTCGGGCCGGACGGACGGCTGTGGGGCGTGCGCTGGACCGGCGGTGAAATCGCCGCCTCGCAGCCCAACCCCACCACCGACATCATAAGTTTCATTCCCCAAGGACGAGAAAAGGGCCGCGCCCAGCTCGAATACCGTCTCACCGGCCTCATTGATAGCATCGCCTTCGGCCAGGACGGCTCGCCGCTAGCCGGCCTGCTGCTGGCCTCCGCCGGCAACGCGCAGCATCCCGAAGCGCAGGGCGTCGACATCGTATCCCACGGCGCCAAGCTATGGATGGTCGAACTCGCCACCGACCGCGTGCTCCAGGCCGCCTCCGGCGGCACGCGCGGCGAATCCATCCTGACCACCGCCGACGGCCGCATCCTGCTCGCCGAAACCGCGCACATCGACGAAATCTCCCCCATCAAGCCGCCGCACGTGCTGGCCTCCACCCTCCCGGACGGCGCCCTGGTGCCGCTGCCGGTGAACCAGGTCGCGGTGAGCTTCGACCAGGCCATGTGGACCGGAGAGAGCGGCAACGACGCCACCGATCCGTCCAGCGTCCTCAACCCGGCCAACTACGTCCTGATCGCCCAGGGTGCAAACAGCAGCACAACTCTAAATCCGTCCAGCGTGCGCTGGAACGCCGCCACCCGCTCCGCGATCCTGACCCTGCCCGACCTCGCGCCCGGCACCTGGAGCCTGCAAATCGCCCCCACCCTGCGAAGCGCCGTCCAGGTTCCGCTGGAGCAAGGCTACTTCACCACCTTCACCACGGTGATGGACTTCTCCAGCAAGGTCAGCCTCGCCTTCACCAACACCCGCGCCAACCACGCCACCGGCACGGTGAGCTACGACATCAGTCTCACCAACATCGGCGCCGACGACCTGCACGGCCCGCTGACCCTGCTGCTCGATCCCGGCCAATACTTCGGCGACCAGATCCAGAACGCGACCTCGAACGCCGCGCAATCCGGCCTGTGGATGATCGACCTCAGCGCCGCCCTGGCCGGCGGCGAACTCAAGGTGGGCGAGACGCTCTACAACCAGACCGTCACCGTGCAGCCGGCGCCGAACATGTTCAGCATGGCCGAGGGCGGCGCCCTGGTGAAATTCAACCTCGCGCACGGCATCTACGCCGTCCCCTATCAAAACACCCCCCCGACCATCTCGGTGGTGCAAGCCGCCGCCACCGCGCAGACCACCCCCATCGACCCGGCCGCCCTGGCCAGCCTGCTCGCGCGCATGGGCCTGGCGGACCAGGCCGCGCTGGCCGATCTGCTAACCCAAACTGACTTCTCCAGCGCCACCTACGACGCCTATATCCTGACCCTGCTCAACTTGCCCGCCGATTTGCCGCAAGCCGAGCTCGACGCCCTGTACGGCGTGATGGATTCCCCGGCGATCGATCAGACCGCACTGAATGCGCTGCTCGCGCGCATGGGCCTGGCCGACCAGGTCGCGCTTACCGCCTTGCTCGGCCAGACCGACTTCTCCACCGCCACCACCGAAGCGGAAGTACTGGCGCTGCTCAACCTGCCCGCCGATCTCCCGCAAGCCGAACTCGACGCCCTGTATGGCGCGATGAACACCCCGGTGATCGACCAGACCGCGCTGGACGCGCTGCTCGCGCGCATGGGCCTGGTGGACCGCGTGGCGCTGGATGCGCTGCTGGCGCAAACCGACTTCACCGTCGCCGACCCCAACGTCCTGGCGCTGCTCGGCCTGCCCGCGGACTTGCCCGCCGCCGAACTCGAAGCCTTGTACGGCGTGTGGGACACGCTCGCCACCGACGCCGCGCAGACCGCCGCCATCGACCCCGTCGCGATGGCGAGCCTGCTTGCGCGCATGGGGCTGGCCGACCAGGCGGCGCTCGAAGCGCTGCTTGACCAGACCGACTTCTCCAGCGCCACCAGCGACGCGGAAACCCTGGCATTGCTCAACCTGCCCGCCGATCTCCCGCAAGCCGAACTCGACGCCCTGTACGGGGTATGGGATGCGCTCTATGCCGCCGGCGACTACACCGATACCGCCCTCGACCCGGTCGCGCCGACCGAACTCCCCGCCGCCAGCGCCGGCCAGCCCTGGACCGTGACCCTGCAAGCCGACGATGCCGACGGCACCCAGTTCTTCTGGCAAATCGTGCAAGGGCCGGCAGGTCTCACCCTGACGCCCGGCACGGGAATCGAAACCACCGCCATCGGCCACCGCAACAGCGCGGTCCTCAACTGGACCCCCACCACCCGAGACCCCGCTGCCACCGAAATCGTCGTCCGCGTCGAGGACAGCCGTGGCGGCGTGGCACTGCAACGCTTCATCATTCCCGTCGAAGGCGGTAACTCCGCACCAGTTGTCAGCCTCATGGACGACATCACGCTCGGCGAAGGAGAGTTCCTCTCCCTGCCCGTGAGCGCCTCGGACGCCGACGGCGACCCGTTGACCATCACGCTGCGCAACCTGCCCGCCGGTGCCAGCTTCGACGCCGCCAGCGGGCTGTTGAAATGGACCCCGAGCTACGACCAGGCGGGCGACTACGAGAATGTCAGCATCGTCGTCAGCGACGGCAAGACCAGTAGCGTGCAGAGCTTCAACCTCCACGTCGAACAGGGCTACGCCCAGCCGGTGCTCCGCCCCATCCCCGCACAGACCCTGCGCGAGGGCCAGCGCTTCGCCCTGCAACTCGCCGGCAGCATGCCCGGCGGCCTAACGCAGGCCGATGGTCTCGCCGGAGCGAGCGGCTTTGCCGCCGCTCCCGGCGGGGATGCCCTTCACGGGTACACCACCATCACCCTGGAATATTCCGCCCGCTGGCTGCCCGGCGGCGCCACTCTCAATCCCGAGACCGGCTGGCTGGAATGGACCCCGGACCATAACCAGCACGGCGACCTTGCCGTGCCGATCACGCTGACCGCCACGTACACCCCGGCGGACGGCGGCGACCCCATCACCACCTCGGTCACGCAAGACCTCCGGCTCACCGTCCTCAATACCAACGGCGCGCCTATATTCGCCCCAAGCGAAACCTGGCGCGTCCTCGAAGGCCAGCACCTGCAAGTGTCCGTGTTCGCCTTCGACCCCGACAACCCCGGCTTCGAACCCAAGATCCGCATGTCGCCCCAGTCCCCGGCAATGGGAGGGGAGGGGAGTACCCCCACCGTCACCTACCAGGTCGACGGACTCCCTCCCGGCGCCGTGTTCGACCCCGAGACCCTGGAAATCCTCTGGACCCCGGGCTATACCCAGGCCGGCACCTACCAGGTCACCGTCACCGCCACCGATGACGGCGACGGGAGCGGCACGCCCGTATCGAGCCAAATCACCCTCCCCATCATCGTGGAGAACGCCAACCGCGCGCCCATCCTGGGCGACATCGCCAACGCCTCGGTCGACAAGGGCGCCCAACTCGACATCCCGGTCAACGCCATCGACCCGGATGGCGGAGAAGTCACCCTCACCGTCACCGGCCTGCCGCGCTTCGCTGCATTCACGCAGACCGGCAACGGCACCGGCATGCTCCACTTCGCCCCCGGCGCGAGTGATCGCGGCGACTACGAAATCACCGTCATCGCCCAGAACGACGGCGGCGGCGACCCCACCAAGGCACTCGCGACCGCCACCCGCTTCGTCCTCTCCGCCGCCAGCCTGACCGAGCCGCCCCAGGTCTCGGTCGCCCCGCGCGTCGTAGCCGTCGCCGGCCAGGAAATCCGCATCCCCATCCTGGTCGCCGACCCCGACCAGGACGCGCTCAACTACAGCGCCCAAGGCCTGCCTACCGGCGCCAAAATCGTACAGGACCCGCAATACGGCCATGCCTGGATCGTCTGGACCCCCAGCGCCGCCCAGATCGGCAGCCACGACATCAGCCTGCAAGTGACCGACAGCGGCCTGCCGCCCGACAACGCCGGCATCATCCTGCCCGACGACTTCGTGCCGCAGCCCAACACTGTCGTCACCGACCTGCGCATCGTCGTGCGCGCCAGCAACAGCGCCCCCGAAGTGCTGGCGGTAGGTTGGGCTGACGCAGGAAGCCCAACAATCGTGGCACCGGCATCGGCCACATCCGGTGCCACCCTCATCAACACCACCGAAGGCATCCCCCTCGCCGTCACCCTGACCGTGCGCGACCCCGACTTCGACGCGCTCCACTGGAGCGTCACCGGCCTGCCGCCCGGCATGGTCATGGAACGCAGCGTAGGCGGTGACGGCCAGGAACAGCTCACCCTGCGCTGGACCCCCGGCATGCTCGCGGCGCAATCGTCCACCAACAGTGGCGCGGCCGGTGACGTCAATGGTATTTACCATCTCACCGTCACCGCCACCGACGGCACCGCCTCCGCCGTGCGCACCCTCGAACTCCAGGTCGCCAACACCAACCAGGCGCCCGTCCTCCTGCCGCTGCCGCTGCAACTGGTCTACGAAGGCGACACCCTGGGCTTCACCGTGCAAGGCGTCGACCCCGACGGCGACGCGCTCGCCCTCAACCTGGTGCGCGATGCCAACACCCCGGAAGATGCCCACTTCGATCCCAACACCGGCTGGTTCGAATGGACCCCGGACAGCAACACCGTCGACAACCTGAATATTGACAACGGCGTCTTCAACTTCAACTTCGAAGCCGGCGACGGCCAGCTCACTGCGCTGCGCAGCGTGCAAGTGCGCGTCCTCGACGCCAACCGCGCGCCCGAGATCTGGACCTCCAGCCACGCCGCCGTGGTGGGCCAGACCCTCAACCTGCCGGTCATCAAGGGGACAAATCCGTCCAACGGAACCGTGCCCGGCATCCTCGTTCATGACGCCGACGGCACCCCCCAAACCCAGGCACTCACCGTCAGCTTCGACAACCTCCCCGAAGGCGCCGTATACGACGCCCAATCCGGCCACCTGAACTGGACCCCCGGCCCCGGCCAGGTAGGCGACTTCATCGTCACCGCCAAGGTCTACGACGGTCACGACACCGTCACCCAAACCTTCACCCTGCGCGTCGCGGCGGAAGCCGATGCCCTCAGTCCGTCCATCGTCGTCGACCTCACCCCCGCCACGCCCATCCTCCCCGGCCAGACCGTGCTCGCCACGGTGCGCGCCGACAGCTTCGGCGCCATCGACCACCTCACTGTCCAGGCACGCGGCCTGGATCAAAACGACCCCACCGCCTGGACCGACCTCACCCTCGACAGTGCCGGCCGCGTCAAGCTCACCCCCAGTGTGCCCGGCCTGGTCGACATCCGCGTCAGCGCCACCGACATCGACGGCTTTACGTCCACCCACATCCAGACCGTGCGCGTCAAGGACCCGCAAGACACCAGCGCCCCGGCGCTCACCTGGGGCGGCGCGCTTGCCGGCAGCGGCATGGAATCCATCCCCTGGACCGTCACCCAACCCAGCCTGCTACAAGCCAGGATCGGCGACCTCCAGCTCATGGGCTGGAAACTCCAGTTCGCCTTGGCCAACGGGGCAGGAGAGGGTGCGTGGATCACTATCGCCAGTCAAGATACCCCGGCCTCGCCAACGAGTGGCCTGCACGACCTCGCCACACTCGACCCATCCCTGCTCGCCAACGGCGTCTACCAATTGCGTCTCACCGCCTGGGACCTCGCCGGCCGCACCAGCGAGATCGACACCCGCGTCGTCATCGACTCCGCAAACAAGACCTTCGAGCAAGCCAGCGCCACCGATGGCCAATTCCAGCTCGGCAACCACACCCTGGCGCTGACCCGGACCCTGAACAACGGGGCAGGGGACATGGGCAACTGGGAACTACCCATCCTCGACACCCGTCTTACCAGCGACCAGAACGCCACCGACGCCACGGGCGCCCTGGCTCCCTGGCGTGAAGGCGCAAAGGTATGGCTGCAAGTGCCGGTAGGTTGGGCTGACGTAGGAAGCCCAACATCGGTCTCCACCCAAAACTTGAGCTTCACCCTGGGCACCCTGACCGAATCCCTCGGCAGCCAGCCCGGCTCACCCACCGTCATCCGCCCGATCTTCAGCAACGGTGACGGCTGGACCCTGGAAGCAACGACACTTGGCACCCAAAACGGTCTCAACGCCCAGCCCCTCAACCTGCAACGCCAAGGCACGCGCCTTTACGACAAAGTCACCGGCCTGCCCTGGCAGCCGGAGGCCTACACCCTGACCGGCCCGGACGGCACGCGCTGGCAGCTCGACGCCCAGGGCAAGGTCACCGGCATCGGCTTCGCCGACGGCCAACAATGGATCGTCTCCGACGCCGGCATTGTGGCGGTGACGGGCAACACCCAAGACCGCGTCGACTTCCTGCGCGACGCCCAAGGTCGAATCGTCCTGGTGAGCGGCAACGTAGCTGTCAGCTCTCAGCCATCAGCTCTCAGCTCACCGCTTTCAATCGCCTACCGCTACGACACCCAAGGTCGGCTCACCCTGGCGCGTGAACTTGGCAGCAACGGCAGCGGCACGCAATATGGCTACCACGCCGATGGCAGTCTGATCACCGACCCCATCGCCGCCAATCTCGGCGCGGCTGTCAATTGGCTCAACAACGTCGCCGCGCCCAGCAACTCTTGGAGCGGCGCGCTCACCACAGGCACACCCGTCAACCTCGCCTACACCGTGCGCGAAAGCGAAATCGCCTCCACCATCAAGACCCCCGGCGCGAAAGGCCGCGTGATCCTGTCCGTGGAAACCACGGGCAGCGACGTCCAACTCAACGCCACCGGCGCCACCGTCCTCGGCGCCACCCAAAGCGGCAACAAGACCGTTACCCTGCTATCCATCACCGAAGCTGGCATGAAGCTCCTGACCCTCACCGGCAGCGGCAACGCCGATGTCCACATCACCATCGCCGGCGACCTGAACCGCGATGGCAGCATCGACGGTAGCGATGCCGCAGCGTTCGAACAAGCGCTGGCGGCCAACGACGCCAACGCGGACCTGGACGGCAATGGGACAGTCACGTCCGCAGACCGCCAAATCCTCTACGCCAACCACGGCTACCGCGCCAACGCGGCACCGGTTTCTCTCCCCTCCCCCGCGAGCGGGGGAGAGGGTGTCATCAAAACTCACACCGACCTCTCCGCCGGCGCCGGCCTCGACAGCATCGCCCAGGACCTCGAAGGCGACAGCGTCTTCTGGCGCGTCCTCGGCGCCACCCACGGCAGCGCGCGCCTCTCCGCCGACGGCCAGACCCTGCTCTTCACGCCCGAGACGGGCTACGCGGGCCAGGCCACGGTCACCGTGCAAGCCGACGACGGCTTTGCTGCCAGCGCCCCGATGGAAGTCGGCGTCGACGTGAGCGGCGCCAAACTGCTGGCGATCCGCCTTGATGCGCTGCCCAGCCTGCAACCCGGCCAGGCCGCGCAGCTGCACGCCGTGGCTGACTTCGAGGACGCCACCAGCGTCAACCTCGACGGCAACGCCGCCTACCTCGACGTGAGCGCGCTCGACATCGCCCCGCTCGGCTACCTGGGAACCAGCCCGCTCAACATCGACGCCAACACCGACACCCTCACCATCAAGACTCAAGGCTCCGCCCTGATCCGCGCCAGTCATACCGATGCCGGCGGCCACACCGTCCAGGCCGTGACCGTCCTCAACACCGCGTCCGACGAGGCCGAGGTGTACGAAGTCCACACCGACCTCTACCCCCACGCCCTCACCCTCGTCCCCAACGGCACACGCCAGATCAAGGTCGTCAACGCCGACGGCGGCGCCGACCCGATCTACCAGGACTACCCGGCAAGCACGCGCTTCATCAGCAGCGACGAGGCCATCGCCAGCGTCAGCGCCAGCGGCGTCATCACCGCCCACCAGACCGGCGAAGTCACCATCAGCGTAGTGCGCTTCGACAGCGACACCCAGGCCATCGGCCAGGACGATATCGCGCTCAACGTCCAGCAAGCCCAGGTCACCGACACTGACGACGCCACCCCGGCACCGCGCAGCGTCATGGTCAGCGCCAGCCACGGCGGCGCCGTCAGCAGCCCGAGCGGCGAAACCGTCCTGATCGGCGCCGGCGCGCTGGCGCAGGACACCGCCGTCTCCATCGACCGCATCGACCTCGCCACCATTGAAGCCACCACCGGCATGCCCATGCCCGCACCCGGCGCCCTGCAAGCCGTCGCCGCCTTCCACCTCGAAATGGGCAGCAGCGACTACCCGGTGCAATTCGCCATCCCCCTGCAAGGCAACCCCGCCTTCGCAGCAGGCGACGAAGTCGTCTTCTTCCGCAAAGGCACCGTCCTCACCGAAGACGGAAGCTTCCGCGACACCTGGTGGCTGGTGGACAACGGCTACATCGGCGCAGACGGCGTGGCAAGAACCGCCAGCCTGCCTTACCCCGGCGCCACGGAGGAGGGCGACTACCTGGTCTGCACCCGGCTGCCCGGCGTCATCCCCAGCCACTTCGAATGCTTTACGGGCGCGGGCGAATGGCTCGACCTCCCCGGCCTCGCCCTCAGCCTCAGCGGCTCCATCATCAAATCGGTCATCACCGGCGAGATGATCAGCATCATCGCCTCACAAGCCACCACCGGCACCGCCGCCAATTACCACTTCGGCATCCCGCATTTCGCCAAGATCGACCTGACCCAGGTCGCCCCCGGCGACACCTACCGCCTCGACCTCGGCCAAGTCCTCCCGCCCGTCGAAACCCCCTACGGCAACGTCACCCTGCCCAGCATCAGCAGCGCCACGGTGGATGAAACCACTGGCGACCTCAAGCTCACCCTAAACAACGCCGACCCCGGCAAATTCAAGGGCGAAATCGCCGTGCGCGTGCTCTTCTCCGACGGCAGCACCAAAGACATCATGACCGTCGGCGGCGACACCACCGGCGAGCTCATCGTCCCCAACGCCAAGTTCACCAACAAGAAAGACAAAGTCTTCGCCCTGGGCAGCGTCCACTGGCAACTGGTGCGCAAAATCTCCACCGAGGAATACTCCAGCGGCGAACTCAAGGGCGGCGATCCCATCGAATTCGCCGGCAACACCATCCGCATCGCCCCCAAGCCCGACATGGCCGCCGTGCTCACCCGCACCGGCGTCGACTTCTACCGCGAAGGCGACCTCGCTTGCCAGCTCTCCCTGCTCGACAAACTCGGCACCCCCAACGACCTCGATTCCACCTACCTCACCGGCACCAAGGTCCAGCCCGTCGCCTTCTCCGGCGACCTCTCGCGCGTCTACGTCGGTGGCAACGGCACGATCTACGTCATCGACATGCTCACCTTCAAGCTCATCGACACCATCAAGGGCCTGGGCAAAAACATCACCAGCCTCGCTTCCAGCGGCAACCTGCTCCTCATCGGCGAAGGCTCCAATTACGGTGCCGGCCCCGGCAACTACCGCCTGCTGGCGATGGACATCAACCCCGGCAGCAAGAAGTACCACGACGCCAAACAGATACTCTCGCTCAAGAACACCGGCATCGAGGCATCCACCTACGGCGTAGGCGGCATGACCCTCGGCCCCGACGGCAAGACCCTGGTCGTCTCCGTCCCCAAAAACGCCAACACCACCAGCCTCGGCGATATGAAGAAACGTGGCAACATCCTGGTCTTCGACCTCGACAGCCTCAACTTCGACACCGGCACCATCGACGCCCCGACCACCGCTCTTCTGCCGGACGACGGCATCAGCGGCAAGGGCGGACAAGTCATCAGCGCCACCAAGGACGCCGACCGCTACCTGATCGGCGACGTAGCCGACTTCGACCGTGGCCTCGCCACCCTGACCCTCATCCGCGACGCCAAGGGCAAGGTCACCAACGCCAGGATGAATGCGATCCGCATGAATCAACCCAGCGACAAGATCACCATCGACCGCCTCGACATCCAGCGCGCGCAAAGCGCCGTGCTGGTGACGAAGGGCGGCGTCGAATACGCCATCGTCGGCGACGACAACTACCACTTCCTCGACCCCTACTGGAAGGCGATGTATGAGGTACCGTATTTCCTCTACACCCCCTCCGGCGCGCCGATAGCCGTGGGCGGCAGCACCAACGCCAAGAAGGTCGCGGTGGGCGGCAAGCTAGGTATCGTCAAAGACCCCTTCGGCAAGGACGGCGAGCCAGAGTTCATCGGCGCCACCCTACCGCTGGACGGCTACGGCATCGTCAACCTGGCGGTGTCGGAAGACGGCAAGGTGCTGATCGGGCAGCTCAAGGGAGGATTCAGCGCCAATGTTGCCGACTTGAAACAGAAGGCCAACAAGAACGTGGCGTGGAATGTGGAGGATTTGCTGACGGCGGTGCTGGCGGTGGAGGAAGAGGACAGGTTGAAGAAGCATGTCAAGCTGGACGAGAATGTGATGCAGGAGATACAGGCGCATACGACGACGGCGGGGGCGGGGACGTTCTTTGATCCAGAGGATGTTCAGGTCTCTGCCGAAGGCAAGATGGGCGACGTGATCGGGATCAACCTCAAAGAACTCGCCGCCAAGCAGTTGCTGGTGCAAGAGGACAAGAAAAACAAAGTGACCGGCCCGAAGGCCTTCACCGATGCCGACGCCACCACGCCACTGGACAAACTGCCCAAGGAAAAGGCGGATCGCGTCCGCGTGCGGATGGACAAGCTGAAACACTTCGAGATCAATCCCAACGATCTGAAATTGCTTTCGGATCGAAACAGCGTCTGGAAACCGGCGCTGGAACTGGTCGCCGACAAGGATGGAAAAGAGCCTGTCTCGCGCCTGTCCGCAAAAGCTGACACGGCGGATGGCATCAAGGAAGCAAAGTTCAAGGAAAGCGGCATTCTGTTCTTTGCGCCGGTGATTACCAAGGAAGACGAAGACAAACTGCGCGCGGGAAAAACCCTGGACGAGAAGAACATGGGATTCTTCTTCACCTTCAAGGACGACACCGGTAAGAAAGACAGCAAAGGCGCGACCATCTTTGAGGACGGTAATGGCATCGGCTGGGTTACGGCCAAGGACTATACCGCCACGGGCACCTTCTTCGGTGACAGGCCGCTGGATGATCCGGGGTATAGCAAGTTCCTGATCAAGAGCGAGGTCAAGGAGGGTAGCGAGGATCGCCTGGATGTGTATCGGGTCGAACAACGGTTGCGCTATCTCGGCTATGGTTTGGCATCAGCGGCGCTCAAAGGTGTGGGTGAAATCACTGTGAATGGCAAGCTGGACAGTAAGGAAGCCGCTGACCTGCGGTTGTTCGAGAAGGTGGTGAGATATGGGCAGGGTGCGACGACCGGGAAAGATGAAGCGACTGCGAATGCCAGCAACAAGAATGCCTTTGCACAAGTAAAGGTCAGTGCTTCCTACAACGGCATCGATGGAACATATACAGTTGGACAGCCCACTGTTGTGAAATCTGGAGCGACGAAGGCAGGCAAGAACTTGCAAGGACAAGCCCTCGCGGATGCAGTTGCATCCGCCAAGAGTACAGCCGAAGCTAAGGCCGTCGCGGCGGCAAAGAAAAAAGCCAAGGCGGACTACGAAAGGCAGGTCGAGGAATCCAAGAAATTCGACCCCGCCGCATTTGGTGCCGACGGCATTCTTGAAAACGACTCCAAAGTCGGCAGCGACGGCAAGAAAACCCTGGATTGGCTCAATGCCTTCAATGCGCCGCACTGGATGAAATACCAGCTCGGCAAAAATACCGCGCTGAGCGGCTGGGCTGACCAGTCAAAAGGCAAGACCACGGGCACGAGCTGGGTCTATGACCTGATGCAATCGTCCCAGAAAGCCGCAACTGCGCAGGGCCGGGGGAAATCGGACGACACCAAACTATGGTTCAATGGCACAGGCGAACTGGGTAGCGTTTTGAATCTCGGGATCAATGAGAAATACATCTCTGAGGGCAACCAGAAGAAAATCGACGGCGATGAATACCTGTTTGGCCTGAGAGCGGATAACGGCGGCATAACCAGCATCCTCAATCCCAAGAGCTGGGATTACACCATAGCGCAAGCCTTATCCGAACTGTTGCAAAATCCCAATCGAGCCAAAGGGGTAGATAGCACTAAAGGCGTTTTTGAAAACTCACAGGGCATCAATGACCAGAAAGAAGCCCTGAAGGACTTTCTCTCGATCTATACGGCCATGCGTAGCGATGGCGTGAGCGGCAACGGCTCATGGGACGAACAACTGGGCTGGATTCGTTCGGCCGCCACAATGGACAAGCTGAAAATTATCCAGAAAGCGCTGTTTGGCGATGGCACGCAGGCGGGTGGCTTGATTGATGGTAGCAATTTGCTGCTGGGCGGGTTGGGGGATCATAAGGGTGGTATCGGGGCGAAGCTGACCAAGGAATCGCTTGGGGCGATCATGGGCGTCGATCCGGACGCGGTGGCCGATTGGGTGGACCCGATCAACGATGCCATGCGTACATTCGACATCAGTACACCGAAGCGGCTTGCGGCGTTTTTGGCGAATGTTTATAAGGAAACGGGGCAGCTTAAGAAACTTGTGGAAAGTACACATTGGGATTTGAACAATCCTAAACAGCAAATCGGGAAATTCAAAGGAACAAGTGCCACGGCTGTCGCAGCTCGTGCACAGTATCTAGGATCATTAAGTACGGATGATGCAAAGGCAGATTACGCATATGGGAATCGGCCTGATATGGGGAATACTCAGCTCACTGACGGCCATAAGTACAAGGGACGTGGGCTGATCCATTTGACTTGGAAAAAGAACTATCAGGCGGCAACGGATGCGCTCAACTCTTTTTACGGTCCAGGTACCTATGACTTGGTGACAAACTACGAGACCGTGTCTTCTGACAAGACCGTTGCAGCCATGGCGGGCGCTTTTTTCTGGCAAAGCCCGAAAACGACGGCGATTGGAAAGAACTTGAACAGCGTTGTGGACAATCAAAGTTCTGACAATGAGGTAAATTTTAGGGAAACCGTTAGGGGAGTTGTCGGCAAAAAGGTGCCGCAGGAAGAAATCGACGGTAGGACCAAGCTTTGGCAAGGAATCAACTCACTCGTCTATGACCAGAATGCCTACGGCAATATGAATGAAGTACTCAAGGCGCTTGGTATTACCACCAACCAGAAGAAAGATTACAACACCCAGTTCGGCATCACGCTCAACCGGCGTGTGGCGCAAGAGATTGTGCCATCCGGCGGAAACAAATTGCTGGCCGAGGAATCTGCCGGGACATCCGCTCTGTTACCGGGCAACAATACGAACCTAGCTGCATTGCAGGAATTAATATCGGACTTCGATGTTCAACCAGGAGAAATTGACATGTTGTTTATGGATGCCATTGATGATCTACCGCACCAATCGCCGCCCGTTCTTGTAGCGGCGGCGACAACGTCCTCGGCAGCACGGTCGCCTGGTAAATTGTATGGATCTTTGGGGGTTTGCTACCCGGCCTCGAATGTCAAGGGAGCAGTTTCATCATTTGGTCCCGCCGACGCGGCTGAGTCAGTGTTTGCCATAAAAGAATACCCCTTGTATGAGAACGACTACCCAGCTTTCGTTGAGTACAGTAAGACGTCGACCATTGAAGTGCTGCAGCAGCCTGAGCACGGAGATATGACAAGGAAGACTACAGCGCCAAAATTATTCCAATACACGCCAAATACCGGCTACAAAGGCACCGACAAGGCCGTATTCCTCGTTACGCTGGGTGAGCACAAAGTCAAGGTGATCTATTTCATCAAGGTGATCGATACCGAGATGACTACCTATAACCACGAGGCGATCTACCGCAAATATTGCCCCAAACCCACTGAATGGCTGATCTCTTCGGAGCAAGGCGGGTCGCCGCTTTTGTCCCAATTCTTGGATTTTTCTGGCCTTTTGGGGCGGGTTAATCTGTCTTTTGCCGATCTCCCCGGCACCGCCGTAGCTCAAACGACAGGGGAGGGCGCCGACGGCTCCATCACTCTCGACACCAACGCAGCCGGCCACAACTGGTTCATCGACCAAACCCCCGCCGACAACTCCGAATTCCTCCCCACCAGCAACCCCAACCAATGGATCGCCAAAGCCGGCACCGAAGCCGCAGGCAAGATGGACCTCCTCTCCGTCCTCCTCCACGAATACGGCCACGCCCTAGGCATCGAGCACAGCGCCGACGGCAACGACTTCATGGCCGCCACCCTCCAGCCCGGCGTGCGCCGCCTGCCCAGCAGCGAGGAATTCACCCTCATGGCTCAATTAGCCGGCCAAGCCCGGCTCGCCCTGGACGGAAACACCCCCGACGCCCCCAACCCAGCCCTGCCACTCAGCACCCTGGGCTTCGCCCTGCTCGGTCGCCTGCGCCGCACCGAATACGGCGGCTGGACCATACAAGCCGACAGCGCCAGCCTGTTGCCCCAATACCAGATCGCCATCAACCCGACATTGCAAAACGGCGCCCTCGCCGACACCACATCCTGGCAAGCCAACAGCAACGTCGAATTCGACAGGGCAGGGCAGGCCACCCTCGGCGAATCCGCCACTGCCCAGGCTCATCTCGCCCAAGGCTTCACCCTCAACCCCGGCGACCGCACCCTCAGCTTCACCGTTGACGAGAACATGGAGGCCAACGGCATCAACGGCCCCTCTGACGCCTTCGAAGTCGCCCTGCTAAACGCCAACACCGGCGCCGCCCTGACCGGCACCGACGGTCTCACCCAAAGCGACGCCCTGCTCAACATCCAGACCGACGGTACCGAACACACCGCCTCCAGCGTCCACAGAGTCCAAAACGCCGACGGCAGCACCACCTACCACATCGACCTCGAACAGGCATTGAACGCCGGCGACCTCATCACCGGCACCCCAGCCTTGCTCAGCTTCGACCTCATCGGCTTCGGCGGCCAGCAAAGCCAAGTCACCCTGCGCGACATCCGCCTCAGCCGCGACCCGCTCGCCCTGGACGACACCATCACCACCGACGAGGACACCCCCGTCACGCTGGCACCGCTCGCCAATGACCTGCTCCAAAGCGGCGAAACCCCAGCACTCGAACTCACCAATCAGCCCGCCCACGGCCAGCTCACCCAAAACGCCGATGGTACCCTGAGCTATCAGCCCGACCCCAACTGGAACGGCAGCGACAGCTTCAGCTACCGATACAGCGTCACCGACCCGCAAAGCGGCGAACTCCTCTCCAACCAAGCCACCGTCACCCTCACCGTCAACGCCGTCAACGATGCCCCCACCGCCCCCGACGGCACCGCCACCATCATGGCCGGCAAACCGCTGGTGCTTGATCTTCTCGTCGGCGCGCAAGACATCGAAGGCGACCCGCTTGCAGCCAGCATCCTCACCCCGCCCACCCACGGCACCCTCGAACAAAATCCGGACGGCACCTGGACTTACATCGCCGACATCACCTACTTCGGCGACGACGCCTTCACCTACCAGATCAGCGACGGCCAAGCCGCATCGGCCCCTGTCACCGTGAGCCTCGCCGTCACCCCCGCCAACACTGCTCCAGTGGCAAACGACAGCATGCTCCAGATGAACGAGGACGGCAGTCTCACCCTCGATCTCGCCGCCTTCGGCCTCGACGCCGAGAACGACACGCTCACCGGCACCATCACCGCCCAACCGGCCCACGGCACACTGACGCAAAACGCCGACAACACCTGGACCTACACCCCTGAAGCCAACTGGAACGGAACGGACGAAATCCGCTTCACCCTGAGCGACGGCAAGCTATTGTCCAGCGAGGCTGTGCTAACCCTCAACGTCACGCCCGTCAACGACGCCCCCACCGCCGGCGACCAACAACTCACCACCGGCGAGGACACCCCGCTCACCGGCAACCTGCTGGCCACCGCCTCGGATATTGACAGTACAACCCTCGTCGCCCAAATCGTCGCCGGTCCGCAACACGGCCAAGTGAGTCTCAACCCGGACGGCAGCTTCAGCTACACCCCCTCCGCCGACTACTTCGGCCCCGACAGCTTCACCTACCGCATAAACGACGGCGAACTCGACTCCAATCTCGCCACGGTAAACCTCACCGTCACCCCGGTGAACGACGCCCCGGTTGCTCAGGACGGCACGGCCACCCTCGATGAGGACAGCAGCGTCATCCTCGATCCGCGCAGCCTGGGCCTCGACATCGACAGCCTCGCCCTGACAACCCTGATCGTCAGCGCTCCGACGCACGGCAATCTCACGGCCAACGCCGACGGCACCTGGACCTACACGCCGGAAGCGAACTACAACGGCAGCGATAGCTTCACCTACCAGCTCAACGACGGTGAACTCATGTCCAACGAAGCCACGGTCACATTCACCGTCAACGCCATCAACGACGCGCCAACCCTCATCGACCAAAGCGCCACCCTGGCCGAGGACGGAACCCTCACGCTCCACCCCGTAGGTTGGGCTGACGCAGGAAGCCCAACAGCAGTCGCCCAGGACATCGACGGCGATATACTCACGGCGCGCATCATCGCCGGCCCGAGCCATGGCACGCTTGCCGTCAATCCCGACGGCAGCTTCACCTACCGTCCCGCCGACGATTACTTCGGCAGCGACAGTTACACCTACGTGGTCAACGACGGCACAGTGGATTCCAATGTCGCCACCGTGAGCCTGACCATCACCCCGGTCAACGACGCGCCGGTCGCCCAAGACGGCAGCGCCATCCTGGCCGAGGACGGCAGCATCAACCTCGACCCGCGCAGTCTCGGCCTGGACATCGACAGTCCGGCCGTGACAACCCTGATCGTCAGCGGACCGATACATGGCAGCCTTACGGCCAATACCGACGGTACCTGGACCTACACGCCGGAAGCCAATTACAACGGCAGCGACAGCTTCATCTACCAGCTCAACGACGGCGAACTTGCATCTAACCCGGCCACCATCACCCTGACCATCAATGCCGTAAACGATGCGCCGACCCTGGCCGACCAAGCTGCCACGCTGGACGAAGATGGCAGCGCCACGCTGCAACTGCTTGCGACCGCCCAAGACATCGACGGCGATTTCCTCACTGCACGCATCATTGCCGGTCCGAGCCACGGCACGCTTGCCGTCAATCCCGACGGCAGCTACACCTACCGCCCCGATGCCGATTACTTCGGCGACGATAGCTACACCTACGTAGTCAATGACGGTACAGAGGATTCCAACGTCGCCACCGTGAGCCTGACCGTCACCCCGGTCAACGACGCCCCCGTCACACGAGACGGCAGCGCCACGCTTGACGAGGACGGCAGCGTCATCCTCGACCTGACAAGCCTTGGTTTCGACATTGATAACGCCATCATTACGTCCGCCATCGTCACCGGCCCGGCCCATGGCAGCTTGACCCAGAACGCCGATGGCACCTGGACCTACATCCCCGATGTCAATTTCAACGGCACCGATACCTTCACCTACCAGCTCAGCGATGGTGAACTCACGTCCAACCAAGCCACCGTCACCCTGACCATCAACGCCGTGAACGACGCCCCCGTCGCCCGCGACCAGCAACTCGCCACCGACGAGGACGCCGCCCTTACCGGCAACCTGCTGGCCACCACCTTCGACGTCGACGGTGACATCCTTACCGCCACCCTCGTCGCCGGCCCGCTGCATGGACAAGTGACCCTCAACGCCGACGGCAGCTTCAGCTACGCCCCGGCTGCGAACTACTCCGGCCCCGACAGCTTCACCTACACCGTCGGCGATGGACAACTCGGCAGCAATGTTGCCACCGTCCACATCGACGTCACCCCCATCGCCGACACCCCCAACCTCGAACTGGGCAGCGCCAGCACCACACAGCGCCTGTTCGAAACCCAATGGGAAGGCGTCCCGAACGCCACCTCCCAATCCACCCTGGTTACAGGCGGCCTGCTCGACGGCTGGAGCCTAATCACACGCACTGACCACGATAGCGATGACCACCACGACGATCACGATCACGTCAGTGACCAGCACGGAGAAGGCCAAGGATTAGGCGGCGGCAAGGACGGCTTCGAAATCTGGAGCAGCGGCGACCAGATGGTCGACAACCGCAACCAGGCCCACACCGTCAGCGCAGCCCCCGGCAATGGACAAAACTGGCTCGAACTCAACGACGCTGGCGGCAACCAACACCAGACCCTCGGCATCAGCCGCCAGATCGAAACCGAACAAGGCAGCACCTACACTCTCGGCTTCGACCTCGCCGGACGCCTCGGCTACGACGGCGACACCACCCGCATCGCCATTTATCTCGATGACCAAAAGCTCGCCAGCTACGACAATACCAGCCCGGCGAATGCCCTCAACTGGCAACACGCCCAAATCCAGTTCACCGGCAAGGGCGGCCAGCAAACCCTGCGCATCGTGACGGATGCCGAAGACCGCGAATTCGGCGGACGCGGCATGATGCTGGACAACATCGCCCTGGACCAAACCATCGCCCTCAACCAGGGCGACGCCGGCAGCCCAATACAGCTCCAAGGCATCAGTGCCGCCCTCACCGACACCGACGGCTCCGAGACCCTCCAACTCACCCTCGCCGGCCTCCCCGTCGGCACAATCCTCAGCGATGGTATTTACAGCTTCACCACCACCCCGGACCAAACCATCGCCGACATCAGCGGCTGGAACACCCGCACCCTGTCCCTCACACCACCCCCGGATTCTAGGGGCGAACTCAGCCTGCAAATCACCGCCACGGCCATCGAAGGCGCGAACGGCAACACCGCCAGCGTCACCCAGACCATCGCCGTCCACGTCGAAGCCGTTGCCCAGGTTCCCACTCTGATCCTCACCCCGGCCAACAGCAATCTCAGCCGCAAGCTGATCGACACCTCCTGGGAAGACGTCTGTAACTCCAATAGCGGCGCCACCCTCATCAAGAGCGACGAATTCGCCGGCTGGCACACCACCGCCGTTCCCGCCCACAGCAACAAGGAAACCGCCTTCACCGTATGGGCCAACAACGACCTGATGCCCAACGCCAGCGGCCAGGGCGTCAAGGTCCAGGCTGCCGATGGCAGCGGAACGGAATGGCTCGCCCTCACCAACGGAGTGGAACGCGGCAAGAACGGCAAGAACACCGCCAGCAAATACCAAACCCCCGGCATCGAACGCAAATTCGACACCGAGGCCGGCGCCCAATACACCCTCAGCCTCAACTACGCCGGTGGCCTCGGCCTCGCTCCCGAGAACACCCGGATCGGCATCTACCTCGACGGCCAGCAGATCGGCAGCTATGCCAATACCAGTCCAGACAACGGCCTCGACTGGAACGCCATCAGCTTCAGCTTCCAGGGCAACGGCAAGCACAGGGAGCTGTCCATCCAGCTAGAAGGCGCCGGCACCGACACCCCGAGAAACGCCATGCTCGACGCCATCCAGGTAATCGAAACCTTTCCCAACAGCGCCGACACCGTCTACGGATTGGAAAACACCCCCATCCGGCTACCCAGGATCGATTCAAACCTGACCGAAGGCGACACCGGCGCCGCGCTCAAGACCGAACTCCTCGGCCTGCCCAAGGGCGCGACTCTGAGCGACGGCATCCACCAGGTCACCATCAAGACCCGCAACACCGTTCTCGACCTCGACGGCTGGAGCCTCGACAAACTCACCCTCACTCCGCCAAAGGGACATGAAGGCGAGATCAACCTGCAAATCAGGGCCACCAGCACGGAAGACAGTAACGGCTCCAGCGCCGCCATCACCCGCCAGCTCACTGTCAAAATTCTGGAAGGAAAGGCCTGCGCCACGCCAGTAGGAGTCAACCCCTACGTGAATTACCTCAACCAAACCGCAGTTGTCACCCCCGCCGGCAAACCCACCCTCGTCGCGACCCCGCTCAAGCCGGAGGACAGAAGCTGCGGCATCTACCTGCCGGGCAAGTCATCACACGAGCATGAAGAACCGGAGGATAGCGACAAGGCGATGGAGAACTGGATGAAGGGGCTGGAGCATTCGTTGAACAGTGCGTTTATGGAGGAGATGGCGAAAGCGAGAAGGGGGGAGGGGAAGTAAGGTTGGACGGGCGCGATATTGCGGGAAGGTGGTTCCGATCCGGGGCGACAGGTGTGCAAAGCCCGCGCTTTCATCGGCGCTACTGTCTGGGGTGGTGAAATGCGGGCCATCAGGCAATTGACATTGGTAGCACCTGGTGCTACCGTTTTACGATGAACGAGCAAAAAATGCGTACCCGAGTCTTCAAGACGGCCTGGTTTGCCAAAGCCGCGCGAAAGTCTCGCATCAGCGACCAGGAACTGTGTGCGGCGATGCGTCAGGTGATTCAGGGGCAGGCCGACGATCTGGGTGGTGGTGTTTTTAAAAAACGCCTGAACGACAACATGTACCGGTCCATCATTCTGGCCAAGGGCGGGCGCTTCTGGGTGTATGAGTTTTTATTTGCTAAGAAGGATCGGGACAATATCGAGAATAGCGAACTTGCGACGTTCCGCTCGCTTGCAAAGCTGTATGAGCGGCTAACGGAGGAACAACTATCCAGCTTGTTGGCTAACCGAAATTTTTTGGAGATATGTGATGACGGCCAAACGCAAATTCAAAAGTGATGCTTTCGAAGCCATTCACTCCTCGGTTGTTGCCTTGCATGAAATCGGCGTGATCGATAAGGCCACAATGCGCGAATTCGATGAATCCTGCCTCACCGCGCTGACGGAGATTGACCCCGCTCACATCAAGCAGATTCGTGAACGCAACCATGTCAGCCAGCCGGTGTTTGCACGCTATCTGAATACGAGTGAATCGACTGTACAGAAATGGGAGGCGGGCGCGAAAAGGCCAAGCGGCATGGCGCTCAAGCTGCTCCATGTGGTGGATAAATTGGGGATCGAGGCGCTTGTTTGATTAAGATTGCCGCTCCCACGTCCTGACCCTGCCAGACCAGCGCCGTGCGCACCCTCGAACTCCAGGTCGCCAACACCAACCAGGCGCCCGTCCTCCTGCCGCTGCCGCTGCAACTGGTCTACGAAGGCGACACCCTGGGCTTCACCGTGCAAGGCGTCGACCCCTACAGCTTCAGCTATACCGTTAGAAATATGGGCTCCGCTGTCCCGTCCACACTACGGACAGGCGGTATTTGCAGTCAGGCAAGCTGATTTTTTCAGATAGTTTGCCCTATTTGCCCACGGATATGGGCGGAAAGGCGGGACATGATGCTGTGGTTTGCCTAAAGAATAGACAAACCTTGCAGGTAGGGACGAGCCCGTTCACGGACAGGCTGTTTGTCCGATGTTCTTTAACAAAACGCATGAAACCCCGAATCCGATTGCGCGGATTGGCTAATGCCGCAACACGTATCCCCGCAATCGCCCATCCCACGCCTTGAACTCAAGTACCGCCTTGGGCGCCTGCCGGTACGGATCGATCCCATGCCACATCTGGGACGGCGTCGCCCCACCGATATGCTGATGAGGCCGAACGGTGTTATACCAAAATCGAAAATCCGCCAGCGCCCGCGCCAAGTGCTGCGCATCGCCGATCACATAGCCATGTAAGCATGACTTCAGCGTCCCGAAGAACCGCTCGATCCGTCCATTCTCCCAAGGCGAAGCGGGCCGCGCAAAGCGTTGCCGGATACCGGCCCAGCGCAATACCTGCTTGACCCAGCGCGAATGAAACACCGCATGATTATCCGTCTTGATTGTTACGGGCCTACCGAACTGGCCAATGGCCAGAAACACGCAGCCAAGAAAGGTCCAGCCGTTGAAGCGCTTCAGCCACCGCAGTGCTACATTTAGCCGTGAGCCATGATCGACGATGCCCAACGCTTGATGGACCTGCCCGTGAGCATCCCCCACGCAAGTCGTATCGATTCCCCAAATGACGTTGCGTCGCAACGGCGGGGGGACGCGGTGTTTTAGTTCTCTCTGCCGATGTAAGGCCTCATAAGCTTGCTGCTTCAGCAGTTCACGCACCCACGTGCGTCCGACCGTGATGCCGGTTGCCGCGGCATAGCGTTGATTGAATGCATCTGATAATTTCCGGTGCGACAGCCCATGGCTCTCATGCAGGACGAGCACTACATTCCTGACCCACTCCGGCTTTTTCTGGGGGAAACCATACGCCGGTGTTGTTGCCGCGTGCGGGACCCGGCGGTATCGGCGAAAGAGGCGCTGTTTGCGCCAAGAATAGAAATGGTTTCGAAGCCTTCGGTGAAACCACCACGCCAAGAGTGGCAGAATAACCGCCAAGTAAATTAAGGTCGCGCCCATGGTGCATCGCCGGAATGTTCGGTCCAATGTATCCGCCGATTTCATGGAATGTATAGTCGGGCTGCGCTCACTCGCCGCTGGCGACCCGCAAGCCGCATGGTGAGCCGATGGGGATCAATGGGGCGGAAAATAGAAGGTCGGAACGTTCATTTCCAAGACTTTATGAATCCGGCCCACGCAATGCGCCAGACTTGATTTCCGTCCTTCGGCAACCTATAGTGGAAACCCGGCCCCGGTGCATGCTCAATGCATTTTTGCGACATGCCAAACCGGGAGGCAATCTCACCAAAGCGGGAGAGTGTTATGACCATCCTCGTCGGCTCCACGGAAAAGCGCATCGGCATGGCGCTTTCGGGCGGCGGCTTCCGTGCCGCGGCTTTTCATCTTGGTGCCTTCCGCAAGCTTCATCAACTCGGCCTGCTCTGGAAGCTTGACCTGCTCACCTGCGTCAGCGGCGGCAGCATCGCGGGGGCCTTCCTGGCCTGCCACTGGCGCGAGGAGGACGCCCTCGACAAGCTGGAGGCATATCTGCGCAATACCTCCATCGCGGTGTCGTCGGTCATCGGAGGCATCCTTGACCCTTTCCATAGTCGGCTCGACAAGCTTGCGGCCACCTATGAGCACGATCTATACGGCCAGCGCACGCTGGGCTCGCTGAAGGGTGGGCCGCGCCTTTATCTCAACGCCACCAACCTTGCCACGGGCAACATGTTTTTCTTCGTCACCGGCGGCGCTGGCGTTTCCGAGATGGGGGAATGGGAACTTGGCACGGTCGATGCCACCGGTTTTTCCCTCAGCCGCGCCGTCGCCGCTTCTTCCGCCTTTCCGCCGGTCTTCCCGCCGCTCAAGATCGATCGGTCCGAATACCCGGCGGCCGGGGTCGAGTATGTCACCCTCGCCGATGGCGGCGTGTACGATAACCTAGGGGTCAATCCGCTGCTCCGCAAGCGCAACGCGCTCGACTACCTGATCGTCAGCGATGGCGGAAAGCCTTTCTCCATCGATGAACGACCGACCGAATCCGGCTCCGTCGTGCTCGTCGCGGCAATTGACATCCTGATGGAACAGGTCCGGGGCCTTCAGTTCAAGCGCCTCGAACTGAGTGCCGGCACCGAGGGCGGCGCGCGCCCGATGTGGTTTTCCATTGACAGCGCGATAGGCGAGGTTCGCGAAGGGGATGCCGCATTTTCCTCCGCCATCGGCACCAATCTCATGCGGCTCTCGTCACCGGAAATGGCGGTGCTGGTTCGTCATGCCGGTGCGTTGCTGGCCCACCGCCTGAAAACGTACGCGCCCGAACTGCTGAACGCCGGATAGTGCGCCAAGTCCAGCCGGCCCATCGAGCATGACCGACATCCACTCAGACACCTTCTCCGACAACTGGATCCGGCCGCTGCTGGCGCTCGGCGACGCCGATCTGCCCGCCGAAGTCCGTCTCGCCGCGCTGATGGCGGCCTCGCGTTTTCCCCTGGGCGGCACGGCCTGGCGTGAATTGGCCAAGGTCGATTGGCGGATCGTCCGTGCGGCACACGCGGGTTCGTCGGTTCGCCGTAACGCACTGGATTTTGCGGCCAGTGTCCCTCTCGCCTCGGTGCGGGAGGTCCTTCGCCAAATGGCCGAGGACCCGGCCGAACCAGACCGTGACGCCATCGCCGCTGCCCTTGAAGAGGTTGGCGACTCTTCCCGCGTTCCGGACCTGCTTGAGCGCGCCACGGCGGGTGATCTCGACGCCTTCCGTCTCCTGGCGATCGCTCCGCTGGAAAGTACCGCGCTGACACCGGGGGACATTCCCCCCAGCACACACGCTGCATTTTGGCGAGCCTTGGCCGTCGCTCGGCTTGGCAAATACGATGCGCTCGATGAAGTCTTCGCCCCGGCCGCTCCAGTGCCCGCGTTCTTCTGGGGTAGTCCCTGGGCCGCCTATGAGCACATCGCGACGATTCGCCCGATCCCGGAGCCGATGAGCAATGCGCTCCAAACCCTATCGTCGCGTCTCGATGATCCGGAAATCGCCGAGCGCGTTGGTCACGACATGGCCCGCGCGCTACGCCTGACTTTCTGGGCGGCCTCGGGGACCGCCGACGCGGAAGGTAGTCCGCTGCCGCCTCCGAAATCCTTCGGTCCGGTTGAGGCACCCGAGTCCTTCCGCAGCCGCAAGGGGGTCGCAAGTCTGTTGACCGCCCAGATGGCGACCGAGCGGCCCGAGCATGATGACGGCCAGATTGCCTGGATGATTGCCCATGCGCCGACGGAACGCCTGATTCGCAAGGTCGTCATGCTCGTCCGCCAGGATCGCCCGCTGGCGGAGCGTTTGCGCCTGCTCGATATCCTCGGCAAGACGGCGGACTGCCAGTCCGGTTGCGCCCCCACTCCCTTCCGGGGTGCCGGTGGCGGCGCCGCACGCGCGCGCCGCCTCGATTTGATCGACGACAGGAAGCGCCTCGGCGCCCGCCGTCCGACGGCGGAGCCCACACGAGAGTTTCTCCGGCGGTCCTCGATAGGGTTTTTGGAGCGCCGTCCATGTCGGTTCCCCGCGATTTTGCCGCCGACCATCCAGGTGGACTTCGACTCGGCACTCTCTTTCGAGGTCTCGCCGGATAGCATTGATGGCGGGCGATTCGCCGAGCCCATGGCAGCTGGCGCCGAAGCGCCGGTTGAAGCGGCCACCGAAGCGCCTCGCGCGGAGGATCTGGACGAAAGACATGTCCGTGCCCGGATTCTCCACGAGGGCCAGGCACGGAATACTTTTGTCGCCGGGTCCAGCAATACCATCCGTTGCTGGATCGGCCTGCCCGAGCAAGATGGGGCGGCAACGGCCGACGGCGGTATCCCGAACATTGCCATCCCGAAGGACGGCCTGCCCTTGACCGTCGAGCTGTGCTGGGGCGACCAGCGCGACAGCACCCAGATGATCCTTCCCGCCGCGCGCGATGCCCGTAGCGGCGACTGCGACCTGAAAATCGAGGTTCCCGCCGACGAGCGCTATGTCAGCGCCGAGATCATGTTCCGCTACCGGGGGCGCAGCTTCGAGGTGGTCCGGATCGAGGCTGCGGCGCTCGCCCCGGGGCAAACGGAAAACCCGCGCGATGCCCTGCGGGTGCGGGTGCAGTTTGGCCGCCGTGAAGTGATCGCGATTAACGATGCGCAGCCTTGCTCATCGACGTTGGTGTTCGGGGAGGACATCCCGCCGGGAGATACGGCCGCGTCGGGCGGCGAGCCGACGTTGCGGGTGTTTGACGGCCATGGCGGGCGAAACTACAGGTTCAAGTCGCCCGGCAAGGCCATTGAAAGCCTCAACACCGTGCTGTTTTCCACCGAGAAGTCGCTTGTCCGCCGCCATGCCGCCACGCCGGGCGAGGAGGGCGTGCTGGATGTCGACGACGAGGAGGTGCGCGTACTGATGCGCGACATGGCGCGTTTTGGCGCCGGACTCTTCAACCAGCTGGAGCAGCAGGGTTTCACCGATCCCGGCGACCGCATCCAGTTGCTGAGCCTTGACCCCGATAGCGTCCTGCCGCTCGAGTTCGTCTACGACCGGGGCTACCCCGTCGAGGCGGCCCGCCTGTGCGGTGGCTGGCTGGATGCATTGCAAACGGACGCCAAGGTCTGTCCGGTTTGCGGCAGTGCCCCGCCAAGTGCCGCTGTCCGCCTGCACGCGCCGACAATCTGTCCTCTTGGTTTCTGGTCGCTGCGTAAAGTCATCGAGCGCCTGAACCCGGCCACGGCGGCCGGTGCCTCGGCCCCCCGGTCGGGCCGGCGCAGCCTGCCGCCCATCGATTCGGCCGTTTTCGCCAGCAGCAACAAGGTTCCGGAAGACGAACGGACAGCCACCTGGGCGACCATTCACGACCGCATCGGGAACGCCGTTCTCGCCCATCACTGGGATGAATGGCTTGAAGCCGTGAAGCAGCACCCGCGGCTGCTGGTTGCATTGCCGCATCATGACGAGGAGGGCATGGAGGATTTCCTCGAGATCGGCGACGAAAGCCTTGGGTTTGACCTCGCCCGGCTGCGGCGCGGCCAGATTCTCCCCGCTTACGTTAATCCGGATGGCCGCGAGCCCGGCCCCATCCTGCTCCTGCTCGGCTGCCGTACCGGCGCCGAGTCGGAACTGGGCTACGTGCAAGTTGTGCGCCAATTCCAGCAACTCAAGACCTCCATCGTTCTCGGCACGCTTGCCCAGATCCTCGGCCGGCATGCCGCGCCGCTCGCGCGCGAGCTCGTGACGCAATTGGTCGCGGTCGACGATCCGGAAGCCGATTTCGGCACGCTGATGCGCCGCGTTCGCCGCCACATGCTGGCCCGGGGCTACCTGCTTGCCCTTTGCCTTGTCGTCCTTGGCGACGCCGAATGGCGGCTCACACCACGCGTAGCCCACTCCGCGCCGACCCCCTAACCGCATTCAAGACCAGAAAGGCCGAGCCATGTTTCGCATCGAAATGCTACCTGCCGCCCACGGTGACTGCCTGTGGCTCGAATATGGCGGCGACCGGGAAATCCATCGTATTCTGATCGACGGCGGCCCGGCCCATGCCTATCCCGCCCTGCGCGAGCGCATCCTGCATCTGCCGGCGGACGAGCGCCGCTTTGACCTGCTCGTCGTCACCCACATCGATGCCGACCACATCGAGGGCATCATCCGGCTCCTGCTCGATGCCGAAGCCCTTGATTGCCGCTTCGACCGCATCTGGTTCAATGGCCGGGATCAGTTGAATACCGTGCCGGACCCCGCCGGCGAGGCGCTCGGCGGCATCCAGGGGGAAATGCTCGGCATGCTGATTGCCGACTACGAAAAACGCACCGGCACACAAGTCTGGAACCTGGGTTTTGACGACGCCGTGGTCGCCATCGATCGCAAAACCTCCGTCCTGCCGGTGGTGGAGCTGCCTGGCTCGTGCCGCCTCACCCTGCTGTCTCCCGATCACGAACGTCTGATCAATCTGAAGGACAACTGGGCAAAGGAACTGAAAGCGGCCCGGGTCCACTCCGGCGACGTTGCGAAACTGCGTGAACTGCTCGACAACAGCCGCAGCCTGCGTCCCCTTGGCGACGTTCTGGGTGCCGAAGACGGTCTTGAGGTGGATGTCCCCGGGGCGGATGAACTGACTGCCGGGTTCGAGGATGTTCTCGGTGGCGGTTCCGGCGAGCCCGGCGCCGAGGCACCCTTCGGCGGCGACGGTAGTCGCGCCAATGGCAGCAGCATTGCGCTGTTGCTGGAATATCCGGGGACAAAGCCGACGGTGCGATTCCTCCTCGCCGGGGATGCGTGGGCCTCGGTGCTTGAAACCTCCATCGACCGCCTGCTCGCTCCGGGCTCTCGCCTCGCCATTGACGGCTTCAAGCTGGCCCACCACGGCAGCGTCGCCAACATCAGCGAATCACTGCTCGGCAAGCTGCGCTGCCCGAATTACCTCATTTCGACCAACGGCGCGATCTTCCACCATCCACACGCCCGTTGCGTCGAACTGCTGCTCAAGGCCCACGCCGCGAACGGCAAGCCGCGTCTGCACTTCAATTATCTCGTACCGTCAACCGAGGCGTGGAGCGAGGAAGCGGACCAGTCCGCGCGGGGCTACCAAGCCTTCCACCCCAAGGGTCTGTCGCTAAGTTTTTAGCACGGGAATGGCAATTGTGGTCAGCGTGTATCAGGCGGCTTGCTACCCCTCAGCACGAAGACCTGCGTGCACCTGGGATAATTCCGGCATCCCCAGAAGGGTCCGTTGTCCCCGCTTCGCTCGACCATCTTGATGCCGCAAGACGGGCAGCTCGGCGTGGTGTAGTCTCCCTCGGTGGCGAGATTCAACAGGCGCTGTCGCGCCTCCGGCGAGAGCTTGTCGATCATCTCCAGGAATCGCTTCCCGTTGACCAACTCCAACGGGTTTTCCTGGGCGAAGGCCACGGCCTCCTGGGTGAAATCCCCTGTGATCATGAAGACACCTTCCGCCACCTTGTGATGGGTCATCACGCCCAGCAATTCGCGTACCGGTTTCACGCCTACTGGTCGGGAATTCCAGGCCTTGCACTGGATGATGGCATCCGGTTCGGTCGAGTCCGCCTGAAAGAGCTTGGCATCGATGCCTCCATCCGCGCCACAGCGTATCGTTTCCGTGCGAAGGCCGAGCTCGCGATAGAACGCGGCGCAGACCTCCTCAAAACGTTTCCATTCCAGCTCTCGCAGCAATTTCAATGACCATTCGGTGGGGCGCTCCACTGCGGAAGGCGCCCGGGAAAAGGCATTGCTCGATCCGTCACCGAACGTGGATGGAGCGGGATCGATGCGGCTGGAGCCGCTCATGCCTGGACGCGGGGCGAATTCGATGATTTGGTTTTGCTGTCGCCGCCAGGCACTGGACAGGAACGAGTAGAAGGCCACGAGGAACAACAAGCCCGCGACCCAGGGGGCAGAGGTGATCGACAAGTTCGCCAAAGGCTTCAGGAAAATATTCCGCGCAAAGAATTCCGGGAAGCCCCATCGCAGCACTACGAATGCGATAACGCCCAATACCAGGTTCACCTGCCACGGGGCCGTCGCGATATCTCTAGCCAGGGAATTCCGTCTTCTGCCTCTTCTTCGCATTGCCATTCCCAAGGATTTTGTCGGTAGGGCGGGGATATGTCATGGTAATTCTTTCGCCGCGGCTCTGCCAGCGGATTATTTCACGGCCCCAGTGGCTACTTGGCGGCCTTATTTACACACGTCTCAATACTCATCAACTCCCCCGGCGAAATCCCCAGCGTCTCGGCCAGCTTGCAGATATTCACCAACGCAATATTCCGCTGTCCACGCTCCACACCGCCCACATAGCTCCGTGCCATGCCGCTCTCGAGCGCGAGCTTTTCCTGCGACCACCCCTTTGCGCGCCTGATCTCGGCGAGCCGTCGTCCAAACAGGACACGCGGATCCGTCTGCATGCTTTTCCACCGCCAAAAGGAAAAGATGCTATGGATCGCACCACTATCGGGCCACGTCCTATGAGTGACAATACGCGGTCGTGATGCTATTGTTACTCATAGTGGCCAATCAATGGCGACAGGATATTATTTACGGGAGGAAAACGTGTTCAGTTTGAAACTGCCGGCGGTGTTGTGCGCGCTGCTGATACTTACCGCCTGTTCCGGCAAAGGAATGGATCATGTGATTAGCTTGAAGGAGATCGACAAGCTCGATGAGATCGCAAACCAGATGAATCCGGAGGAGGGTGAGGTCTTTCGACAGACCGTCGTCGCCGAAGTCGGGAAACTCACGCTGCAACTCGGTCTATCGGCGATTACCGAAGGTTTTGCGGCCAACGCTGATCCGAGCCGGGATTCGGCAACGCCAAGCATGGACGACGCGCTCGCCAAGCTTCAGGCCTTCGATGGAAAAACGGCGCGCTCCGCCACGATTGAGATATTGAATTCCCACAAGACCGTCCTCCAGGCCAAGAAGGACGGCGCGGCGCGCGTGGCCTCCGCGCGCCAGGAACTGGCAAAGCAGGTAGCCGCCGTCAAGTTCGATGTGCAGAGCGTGGATGTTTCCCAGCGCAGCGACTTCGGGCGGGCAACCGACTATCTGTCCGTCCGTGCCAGCGTTTCCGCTCCAGATGCACCCGAGGTGTCCATTAGCGGGATGAGAATCCACATCCTCGGGGACGATGGCAAGGAACTGCGTCCGCCGATTCTCGCCAAGGCGGACCTCAGGCTTCCCTGTTCGTCGTGCGAGGTCTACCTCACATCCAGCGCCGACCCGGTGGCCGGCTATGGCGACATTCCCAAGGACCCGTCCGCAGTCACGGTGGAAGCCATCGAATGGTCCGCTCCCAATGAGCCATCGGGCAACAATGCGGATGCCGCCGACCTGGATAACCGTCTCGCGACCCTGGACCGCAAGATTGCCCTGGTCAGCAAACGCAAATAACAAAAAGGAATCCAAGAGTGAAATTCAGATTGATGATCGCCCTCGCGCTGGCGGTTCTGCCCTGGACAACATGCCACGCGATTGACGGGCAACTGGCTGCGGAAATGGCCAAGGAAATGGCAAAAGGCTGCAAGACCGAATCCATGAAGACAAATCCCAAGGCCAGCAAAAAGGCGACCGAGGAATACTGCAACTGCTTCGGACGAGAGGTGGCCTCCGGCGTCGACGACGCAGACCTGGGTGCGTTCCTGCAGGACAAGGAGACGCCTCATTTCACCAGACTGACGGCGGAAGCCGAAACGCTCTGTCGCGGCCGGTATTTTGAAATCAGTGGCAACGAAACCCGGAAGAAGACGAAGTATGAAGATCTCCCCGACATCAGCCTGGAGGGGATCACGCGCACCAGGTCCGGCGTCTTTGCGCCGGCGCAGACCGAAGGCGCGTCCGTCATGATGGATAGCGAGACGGTCTACATGCTCAGGACCGGCAATCTCTTTTGCGGATGGTCATCGTCTTCGCTGGCCGGCCAGAGCACCCGCTCGGCCATCAACGAACTCAGGTCGTCCGGCCCGACCATCGCGAAAACGATCCTGAAAACCCCGGATGCGCTCATGACGAATTTCGCGGAAACCAAGATCCGCAACAACCCGGCCGTCTTCATGGAATTCTCCGGCACGATGAATACGGCCGGAGGGGATCGGCGCGACATGGTGATCCTCATGGCCATGTCGCTGGAAGTGAGCAAGAACGCCAACGTGGCCGGCTTCTGCATGACCGAGGCAAGCCACTACGACAAGCTCCGCAAGGCCATGTCGACGCTCGCCACCGCGGCGACGTCCTCGCGGACATACAGGAATTGACCGCGGCGAGGCTGGCGCGGATCGCGCGCGCCGCGGCAAACCCTCCAACAGCACCGGAGTCGAAATGAACAAGATCGTCACGCTCGCCATCATCGCCACGTTGCTTGCAGGGCAAGTCCACGCGGAGGATACGGGTCAACCTGGGGAGGGCATGGCCAGCAACACGGCGGTAGCCGGGGCGGCTGCCGATGCCGAGGGCACGGGGCCGGCCAGGCAGGAGGAGGCGCGCGGCAAGTGCACGCCCGCGCGGCAGCAAAAGACAGCATCGTCCGGCCTCAAGATTCTTGGCGGCCTGCTGATGTTCGCCGGCGCCATCGTCGGCGCCGTGGCGCCGGTCGGTAGCGGCGCCCTCACGGCCGCTGCGGCCGGCGCGCTATCGGCCGACGCTGCGGCAAATGCCGTATCGAGGCGCGAGGATAGGGATTGCACCGAGACGCAGCGCAGTGACCGCAACACACAGAACAGCCCGAGCTGAATCCAGTCGGAGCGAGGCCTGCAATCCGGAGAGGCCGTCGCTATCGTTTTCCCGTGAAGGAATACAATGGGGAACGATCGTTCCATTGGCACACGCACCCGCATGAAAAATCCAGCACAAGAACGCTTTCTCCGCCGGATGAGGCAATACCACCGGAACCATCCCTGGCGCCTGGAGGGTGGGCTGTTCGTACCTCATGCATATCTCGGGCCGCGGAAGACGCTCTCCTGGTGGGATGACCTGGGCTTCATCCTCAACGGCCGACGCGTCATGGTGTGGTGGGTGCATCCCCGGATGCAATACGCTGACCGGATCCACTCCCTCGCCTGGCAGGAGGCGGGAGAGTCACCGTTGAATGGCGAGGACATATTCGGATCCGCCGAAAAACAATTTGCGAAGCTCGGCCGCTCCAGAAAAAAGATCATTTCCTATCGCACGGCGGAGCCGCCTGCGGCGATGAAGGATTATTACGCCCGATACGATGAAATCGAAAAACGCATCGAAGCCGAAGGCCTCGATTTTGTGGTGACTCCTTCGATGAAGATTCAAAGGCTTTCATGGTGCACGGGGGTCGAGCTCTGCCTGCCGCTGGAGGTGCGCGACCGCGAAGAACTCGAAAAACTGGCGGCGCTCGCCAGGCGGCTGCTCAAGCGGGAAACCACATCCAACGATGAATTCCCGGCCTACCAATACAGACGGCAAGATTGGCTGGCCGAGTTGGTGGCCAGGGACCGGGATCGGGCAAGCCGGAACGAATGACGTGGTGATGCACGGCGACCATCGACGCCCAATAATTCGGCAATGATAACTTTCCCCGCACCGTCCGTGCCTTACGCACCATGGTCGGGCGGTTTATCCACAGAATCTGTGGATGAAATGCTAAGCCGCGGCCAAGCCTGAACTTGATGCCTTGGCATGCTTGGCCTGGTCAATCGCCCGTAGCCGATGTTCCATGGAATCGAGTAAATCAAAGAGCTGGGAAGGGACAATGTCCTTGTCCGCCGGATCAGTCTGGAGGTCTAGTCTGACTTCCGCGACGAGGTCGAGCGCCAGGTTTCGGGTGAAGGGTGTCATATTGATTCCTGAATGTTGCTCCCTATCCGCGAAGCGGCGCGCTTTTTGCCAGTCGACATGTGGCCGGCATTCGTCCTGCGGAAACCAAAAGGTGCAACAAAAAGCGCGATATTCAACACCTCATTCGGGCCGTCGTCAACCCTCCTTAAACCCTAAAACGACAGCCAAACCTTGCGAGCCCGCTTCGGGTGCGCTGGCGGTTCACTGGTGGTGAACAAACGCGCGAAAGATTCGCTGCCAATCATCCTGGTGACCTGGCGGTGTACTGGCGGTTCACTGGTACGGGTGAGGGATGCCTGAAATCACGGCTCGCAATCCTCTTGGTACGCTAGCGGTGCACTACGGGTTCGCTGGCATATGCGCGCCAATCTGAGAGTAGATGGATTTCAAGGCTCGCGGTTGCCAAAACGGTAAGCATTGAACAAATAAACCTGTTTTCGGAAACCCAAAATAGGATATTCGCGCACGGTTGGTTTTGCGGGCCTATCAGAGGTGAAGCGCGCATTCCCATTCCTGCGCAAACTGCTCGCAGTGGTCGCGCCGAGGCCATGCTGGCGCATCTGGATCCGTGACCCCAGTGCTCCTGTGCGATATTCGATATTCCCCGGTATTTCTCGTTTTCCAACCCTTGCGTGATTCGACTTCACGGTTAAGTTGAATCCAGGGTCACGAAGCAAACGCAAATCGCAATCCCGCTTCAAGCCCCGATGCAATCGACAAGATGGAAAACAAACAAAAGGAGAAATGACATGAACCAGATCGCTGTCAGCACCCGCGAACGCGACGACGGCCAGGTCGACGTCGCCTACCGCATCCACGAGGCACATCCCCTGGCAAACGGCGTCGTGCGCGTTTCACTCGCCAGCCACATCAACCAGGATCGCGCCATTATCGCCGAACTGGCCGCCCTGCAATACCTGCTGTGCCAAGCGGAAGTCTGCGGTCCCGGACGGACAGGCCTGGGACTCGAAGTGCAGGTCTCCCACGGCGCCATCAAGCGCGCCGTGCTGCAAGGCGCTCTCAAGGCAGCCGATGCCGGCAGGACCGACAAGGCTCACATCGTCCCCTATACCCACTTCCTCGCCACACGCTTCTTCGCGGCGAACAAAACAGTGGTGCATGACCCCGCGTGGGCCAAAGGCTGCATGTTGAAGTACAGCCAACACGCCATATCGGTGGACGAGCCCAGGGAAGCGACCCTTTCCACCCAGGTCGGCAACGCGGTCATCAGCCGCCACGCCCTCACGCGCTTCGTACAACGCTTCATCGCCCGTGACCTCCTCGCCGGACGAGCGGCCGGAGACGACGAGATCGCCACCATCGCCGACCTCGACCCCAAATACTGGACCCGCGCCTGGAAGTCTCTCGCCCGGCTACTTATTTCTCAAAATACCGTCGTTTCAGCTCTTGCGTGTTCGAAGTTGGGTGAGAGCATGGTTTCAAGACACGGCAAACAGGCGAAATATCTGCACCACGCCGACTCCCAGGCCATCTTCATATTGGTCCCGGAAGGCAGGCAACTCGTCCTAGCCACTGTCCTGCGCGATTTCGACGACAACCGGCTGCTCCAGCGCCCACCCCGATACATCGGCGGTCGCCTGGTTCCGGCCTGAGTACCCGAGAACGTGCAACCCGTCCGCGGCGCAGCGGAGGATACGGCGGACAACCGTCCATCCAAAGCGACCTCGGACAAGGGCCATACCGGCCCAAGACCGGCATCCCCCGATGCCATACACAACCACCAGTCCGACCGCAAAGCCGGAAGACTGGACAATGCAAGGAGAAACAAAATGTTGAGCAAAGCACACGTTATCGAGTTACTGGTCCAGGCCACCATTCATTCCGCCCTGTTAATCATGCTGGAGAAGGTGCTCCACGCGGCTGCGGGAGCCTGAGCATGAACCCTAGAGTGCGCGGTGTTAGCCACCCAGCCGGACATCGCCCGGCTGGCGAGGCAGGAACCCCGGAAAGGAGCCCGGCATGGCTGACCTGACTGTATTCGGCATGCCCTTCTACGACTTCATCACGCTGACGCTCATCGTGGCGCCGGTCGGAGGCATCCTGATGGCGACCTTCGCCGCCTTGGGCGAACTGTACTGGAAGGGTCTGGCCGAGGAACTGGAGCAGCTTGCCGGACCTGTCGACGACCTGAGCGAGAGCAGTCCATGGGAAATATTTACGCGCAGCATCAAGAGCGCCTGGCGCCGCGATCTGTGGTTGCCCCTCGCGGTAGTCCGGGCGCTGCTCCGGCACTTGAAGCGGTAGGGCGATGTATCGCCATTCATTCTCCACCACACAAGACCCAAGGAGGAGCACCCATGCTCAAACATGAAACCGTGACCATTCTCCAGGCAATTGCCGCCGTCTGCGACCGCTGCGACCGTGAGCTGCGGAAGCGCGCGCACGATGGCGAATGGGAAGAACGAATTTCCATCGCTTTCCGCGGCGGATACCACTCGATCTTCGGTGACGGCAACGCCGTTGAGCTCGACCTCTGCCAACACTGCCTCAAGGAAACGCTCGGCCCCTGGCTGCGCATTACCGATGACGGCTGGCCCAAGGCCGTTCCCCTCCACGCCGGCCAGGAATGCCAGCGCCGGATTCAACCGGATAGCCCAGACGACCTGGAAGATTTCAACGGGGGAGGGGAGGTCGAGGTGACGTCCGGACCCATAAGGGGCTTTCCAAGGGTGGAAGGCCCCATCGAAGGGCTGAAGTCGTTCTTCGAGGAACACGGGGTGGTACCGGAAGAGGAGGCTCAGGGTCCCTCTCTGCCGGATCACGCCGCCAATTCGAGAAAGGGAGAGGAGCAATCATGATATTCGAACTCTGGAGCCGACGTCGCAAACGGATGAACTGGATATCGTGGGAGAGCTTCCTTAAAAAGCTCCCTGACGAGGAACGTCAGGCCATCAAGGCTAATTCCCGCGCGATGCTCGCCGCACGCAAGTACCGGGTGCGCACCATGATCTGGACGCGCACCGGTCCCCACTGGTGTCCGCGCTTCTTCAGCAGACGCAACATCTCCAGCCTGCGTCGCCGCGCCAAGGCTCGCCTGCGCGAGGCCACCGAATGGCGCCGACACCCGAAGCGCCGGCCGACCCGGCTGCTGCGCAGCAAGGGCTGGGGTGTGCGCGCCTGCCCGCACCTGTTCGGCAGGGACTGCCTCGGATCCTGGAAGTCGTGGCTGAGCGGGGACGGAAACCGCATCGTCACCAGTCTGGCGGGGAGAGAGGTGCCGCAACAGCAAGAGAAGGGCGCGCCATGAAGACGGAATATAACCAGAAACTGGCGGCGATGATGCTGTTGCTGGTGCAAGGACGTAAAACCCGGCGCACGACGCTGAACAAGCTGCTGTTCTTCGCCGACCTGGTCCACATGCTCAAGTTCGGCTGGACCATCTCCGGGTCCAATTACCTGAAACTCATGTACGGCCCGGCCGCCGAGGAAAGCGATGTCAGCCGCACCACGCTGGTGATGGCGGGATTCCTGAAAGAGGAGCGCCAGAGCCTCCATGGCAGCTATCACTACTGGTACGAAGCGGACGAAGCGCGCGTCGATCTGGAACGTGTACGACGCGACCTGTCCGAAGGCGAACTGGACGTGCTGGACCGGGTGCGGCAACGGCTCGCACCCAGGACGGCGACCTACCTCTCGGAACGAAATCACCAGTTCGAGCCTTGGGTCAGCACCCTGACCGCCGAGGTGCTGGATTTCTCCAAGGCGCATCACGACAAGAAGCTGATCGCGTGGGTGAAGCGGATGAAGCTGATCTGAGCGCGCCGGTGCACACGCAAAAAGGACAAGAAAGAAGGGCGAAATGATCCGGAATCTCACGAAGGAATTCAGGACTGGCTTCCGTAGCGGCCTCCACTGTTACTTCGCGCCGCTCACGGCGGCGTGGCTGTCGCTGCGCCAGGGCGGAAATTATTTCCAGCACGTTGCGCGGATCTATCGGGAACACATGCATTTCGGGAAAGGGGAGGGGAAGCATTGATGTCGGCGGATTACTTGATGCTGAGCGTTATCGCCACGGTGATCTTTGGCGGCGGGATGTTCCTTTTCGCCAGGGCGAGAAGATACCGGGCTGGCAGGGATGGCAAGAGTGAACTGGGGCAAACCGATGCTGCGGCGCGCTGGCATCTGTCGTTCGGAATGCAGGCATCGGCCGGTACTCGGGATGTCTATGCCGCGCACGAGATTCTCGACCGGACGTACTGCGTGGCGACAATGCTGGAGAGCTTGCTGCTCGAGCGGCGGGACTTGCCGCAAGCGGTCCGGGAGCAACTGGACAACGCCTCGGTTGCACTGTGGGCAGCGTACCAAAACATGGGAAGCATGGACCTCGAGGTCAATCCGAATCCAGAGGAATCAAGATGATGAATCATCGCAAAACCATTCGGGCGAGAAGACGAAAATCGACTAGCCGGCCGGAGATAAGCAAACTCTGGCAGGACTATCTGCGGCGCTTTCCGCGAGCGGTCCGGCGGGAGCTACGGAGCGATCCTCGCAAGCGGAGGCTTTCCTTCCTGGCTTCCCGGATCAAAGAGGGAAGCAATTTGGCCGTGTCGTTGGACAGGCAGCGGGCAAAGCTCGTGGTGCGGTTCGACGATGGCACTTCGGAGATGCCGTGGCTCTTGCCCGGCATGAAGTGGCGGATGTGGTACTAAGAGGCGGCGACATTGCATGAAGCGGACAGGGCGCCGATTTGCAGGCGACGGTCCTGGGCATTACTTCCGATAAATTGCCTTCTCGAAAGAATGTGATGGCAGAAGAATTTACCCATATAAGGAATAGTGTTGGTGGACGATTTCAATAGGGCCGATCCGTTGCTTCCTGTTCCGCTGGCGCAGTTTCCGCAGGAGTTGCAGGCGACGGCAGATGCTGCCCGCGAATACTTCCTGGATCAGCATGCGGACGCGACGAAACGCGCTTACCGATCGGATTGGAGAATATTCGAGGCTTGGTGCGCGCAATTCCAGATTGTTGGTCTGCCAGCCGATCCTGGTGCTGTGGCCATCTTCCTTGCTGCCGAGGCCGAAAAAGGAACGAAATACTCGACCATCGCCCGGCGCGCGGCGGCGATCAAGTACATGCACAAGCTCGCCGGCTATGAATCTCCAACGTCTTCCATCGCGGTCGAAGGCACTCTCAAGGGGATTCGGCGGCGGATCGGGATTGCGCCCCGCAAGAAGGCTCCCGCGACCGTTGACCGAATTCAGGCCATGATCGCCAGTTGTCCCGACACCCTAAGGGGCCAACGGGACCGTGCTTTGCTGTTGTTTGGCTTCGCAGGAGCCTTTCGGCGGTCTGAGCTGGTCGCGTTGACGGTCGAAGACCTCACCTCAGTTCCCGAGGGAGTCAAGGTCAGAATCCGGAAGTCCAAAACGGACCAGGAAGGCGCGGGGCAGGAGATCGCGATCCCCAATGGCGCAACGCTGCGAATTGCGGAGGCGCTGAAACGTTGGCTGGTGGCGGCGAAGGTCACAACGGGGCCAATCTTCAGGCGGATAAGCAAGTCCGGTCGCGTCGGGTCGGCGCTATCGGAGAGATCGGTTGCGCTTATCGTGAAAACCTACGCGCTGAAGGCGGGGCTGGACCCAGCGCATTTTGCTGGGCATTCTCTCAGGTCCGGCTTTCTGACTACTGCCGCCGAACATGGTGCGACTTTGCTGAAGATGGTGGAGGTCTCGCGCCACCGCTCGTTGGACACGCTACGGGGGTATGTGCGGTCTGCGGAGCTATTCAAGGGGCACGCGGGGGAAGGATTTCTGTAGGCGGGCAATTTTCGTGGCATATGCTGACAGTTTTCCTCCTCTCATCAAGCCAGGGATGGCAAACCCGTGGGATCCCCGGCTCTTTTCTGGTCCACTTACGACGCTTGGGTACTCCACAAATAGACGTCGCTTGTCGAGAGCCAGAGATGACGGCTAGAGCAAGTTACTGCGGCGCACCCGCGCATCTTGCTTGTCTTGCAGCCTCTGTGTCCACCTTGGTTGCGATCTGAAATCCTTTTTGCCGAAATAGTTCCAATGCACGCGCCATGCTTTCGCCGTCGAGGTCTGCGTTGGCGCGCGACTCCTCTGCGCGTCGTGCTGCTGCGCCGACAGCGGCGCAGCGGTTGAGTCGCGTTTGTCCGAGATAAAGGTGATCCCGCCGCCCCGCCTCCGCCTTGCGAAGTGCCCATGCGGTCCATGCTTTGCGGTCGAGCACGGGCTCATTGATTTCTTTTCGCTCTGCGATTGTTGCGTCAACCAACACCAGAAGATATTCCTCCTCACCTTCCCCGCCGGGGGATCTAGGGGGGGTGGGGTTGGAAATGCAATTGGGTATGGAATTGGAGACCGACCCAGCCGATGGAGCATTTGATGATGCATCGTATGCTCCATCGTGTTTACCACCGGAACCGTCAGGATCTTCGGGCAGCACGACAAGCTTTTCGAGCAGCTTTTTGCTGTCGTGGCGCTTGAGCCATGCCACGAACTCTTCGCGCCATTCGACGAGGACGTTGCTCACCTGTTCAACGCTCCGCACGGTAAGTTTGCCGCTAAACGCTCCGGCCAGGGAATTATGTTTCCACCACACTTTGACCCAAAGCCACCCGGTCGCCTGGTCAAAGCGAATCATCCCAGCTTCCTGCAACTTGCTCATTATCAACAGCAGCTCCTCCATGGTCTTTCCAATCCGAGCTGCTGACGTGCGCCAGACAAGCCGGTAACAGCCGATGATGTTCGAGTCGCGGTGGGTTAGAAAAAGTAGGAGTACCGTTCGTTCTTCTAACGACGCTGTAGAAAAAGTATCATCTCCGCATCTTGCCTCAACTGACCTTG
>JASJPB010000013.1:0-287069 GCA_031426915.1 Sulfuricellaceae bacterium
CTTTTTTGGTCAATAGAATGACTATTGACCTGCAAAACCGGCAAAATCTGTCCTCGCCCAGCCGAATTTTCGCTTCGATTCTTCAAGTCCGACAGGCTGCTAGGGGGCTGTAAGGTTGACGTAAGTTTTAGGCTGTAGGTTTCGAGGCTGGGGACAAAGTTGAGCAGGGTCACAATATAAATCAACAACACCCTCATCCACTTAATAAAAACCGCATGTTAAGAAGGAGGAGTCTCGATGCAACTAACCGAAAAACACAAGGAGTACTGGCAGCGGAATCTCCGTATCACGGGGATACTGCTGGCAATCTGGTTCGTGGTCACTTTCGTGTTCAGCTATTTCGCGCGCGAACTGAACGAAATCGTCATTCTCGGCTTTCCGCTGGGATTCTATTTCGGAGCCCAGGGGTCGCTCATTATTTATGTGCTGATCATCTGGTATTACGCCCGTTACATGAACAACCTGGACCAGGAATACGGCGTCCACGAGGGGGAGGAATAACATGGCGACCCAGTCTCAATCCGCATTCAATGCGCAACTGAAGAAATTCTACGGTTTCTATACCGGCGGTTTCATCATTTTCGTGATCATCCTCGGCATCCTGGAACAAATGGGGGTGCCCAACAAGATTCTCGGCTATATTTTCCTGTTCGCCACCATCGCGCTCTACGCCGGCATCGGCATCATGTCCAAGACCGCCGACGTGTCCGAATACTATGTCGCGGGACGGCGCGTTCCGGCCTTCTTCAACGGTATGGCGACCGGCGCCGACTGGATGTCCGCCGCCTCCTTCATCGGTATGGCGGGCACCCTGTACGCCTCGGGCTATGACGGCCTGGCCTTCGTCCTGGGCTGGACCGGCGGTTACTGCCTGGTGGCCCTGCTCCTCGCGCCCTACCTGAGGAAATTCGGCCAGTTCACCATCCCCGACTTTCTCGGCGCCCGCTTCGGCGGCAACATCCCGCGCACCATCGGCGTGTTCGCGGCCGTGATCTGCTCCTTCACCTACGTGATCGCGCAGATCTACGGCGTGGGCCTGATCACCAGCCGCTTCACCGGGCTGGAGTTCCAGGTCGGCGTGTTCGTCGGTCTGGCCGGCATCATGGTGTGTTCCTTCCTCGGCGGCATGCGCGCGGTGACCTGGACCCAGGTGGCGCAGTACGTGATCCTGATCATCGCCTACATGATCCCGGTGGTTTGGCTGTCGGTGCAGCATACCGGCAACCCGATCCCGCAGATCGCCTATGGCCAGGCGCTGCAAAAGGTGACCGAACGCGAAAATGTTTTGAATGACGCCTCCACGCCGGACGGCGCCAAGGAAGCCGAAGTTCGCGCCATCTTCAAGAAAAAACAGGAAGACGCGGACGCCAAGCTGAAGGCTCTCGAAGCCAGTGGCGCGGCCTATCTGGCAGAGGAAAAAGCCAAGGTCGAGGCCAAGCTGGCCGAGCTGAAGGTTGCTCCGGCTCCCGATGCCAAGGCCATCGAAGCAGCGGAAAAAGCCGTCAAGGACTTCCCCGCCGACCCCGCCGCAGCCAAGGCAGCGTGGAAAAAAGCCTCAGATGGCGCCAAGGCCAAGGCCGCTCCGATCAAGGCTCACGCGGAACCATTCGCAGGTAAAGGTGCGGAGAAGAAACTACTCAAGTCCAACCCCAGTGCCACACCGGATGAAATCGCCAAGGCCAAGGCCGAGGATGACAAGGAGTCCAACAAGAAGCGCAAGAACTTCCTCGCCCTGGTGCTGTGCCTGATGGTGGGAACCGCCGCGTTGCCGCACATCCTGATGCGCTACTACACCACGCCCAGCGTGAAGGAAGCGCGGCAGTCGGTGTTCTGGTCGCTGTTCTTCATCTTCCTGCTGTACTTCACCGCGCCGGCACTGGCGGTGCTGGCGAAGTTCGACATCTACACCCTGCTGGTGGGGTCGAAGTTCTCCGACCTGCCCAACTGGGTGAATGCCTGGGCGGCGGTGGACAAGACCCTGATGAGCGTGTCCGACCTCAACAAGGACGGCATCGTGCAACTGGCCGAAATCACCATCGGCAACGACCTGATCGTGCTGGCAACGCCGGAAATCGCCGGTCTGCCCTACGTGATCTCGGGCCTGGTTGCCGCCGGCGGTCTGGCGGCGGCGCTCTCGACGGCCGACGGCTTGCTGCTGACCATCGCCAACGCGCTGTCGCATGACGTCTACTACAAGATGATCGACCCCCATGCCCCGACGGTGCGCCGCCTGGCGGTATCCAAGGGTCTGTTGCTGGTGGTGGCGATTCTTGCGGCCTATGTGACCTCGCTCAAACCGGGCGACATCCTGTTCCTGGTGGGTGCGGCGTTCTCGCTGGCGGCCTCCGGATTCTTCCCGGCACTGGTGCTGGGCGTATTCTGGAAACGCGCCAACAAATGGGGAGCCATCGTCGGCATGCTGGGCGGGTTGGGTACCTGCATGTACTACATGTACATCACCTATCCCTTCTTCGGCGTGATGGCGCCCAAGTGGTGGGACATCGACCCGATCTCCGCCGGCATCTTCGGCATTCCGGTCGGCATCATCGGCGTGATCGTGGCCAGCCTGCTCACCCCCGAGCCGGGCAAGGAAGTCCAGGAACTGGTGGACCATGTGCGCTACCCCAACCTGGAAGGCGATATCAACACCGCCGCGACCTGATCCATAGTCGCAAGCAGTAACGAAAAAAGGCCCGCGCAAGCGGGCCTTTTTTCGTGTAGGTCGGCCTTCATGCCGACATGTCGGGCTAAAGCCCGACCTACACCCCCCTACACCGCCAGATCCCTGACCAGGTGTGCCAGGTCGGCCCGTTCCGCATCCTGGATCAAGTGGCGGGTCATGACGGGGTCGAAGCGGTGCAGATGCTGCACCACCTCGACCACTTTTTCCGGCTGATGGCAGTGGTGATAGGCCATGCCCAGGTTATACCAGGCATGCGCATTCATGGGCTGCAAGGCGGCGGCCTTTTCCAGCGCCAGCGCGGCGTCCTGATGTTGTCCCAGCGAAGCATGGACTAGCCCCATGCCGAACCAGGCGCGATCGAGCTTGGGTTTGAGCTCCACCGAGGTACGGAAGGCCTCGATAGCACCCGGCTTGTTTCCGGACTGTTCGCGCACATAGCCGAGGTTGAACCAGGTTTCGGCGTCTTTTGGGACCAGCTGCGTGATCTGGAGCAGGTAAGGCTCCGCCTCGCCATACGCCTTTTGCGCGGCATGCAGATAGCCCAGGCAACGCGCGGCCTGGATGAAGCCCGGGTTGTAATGCAAGGCCTGGCGATATTCGGCGACGGCGGATTGCGGGCGCTTCAGAATCTCAAAAACAAGCCCGCGCAGGTAGTGGCGCCATGGGTCGAATGACATTTGTTTTCAGGCCTTTCCCATGATGGTAGCGAGTGCCAGGCTTCAGGCCACCGGCAATGAAAGATAGCGCTTGAGCAGCGCCAGGCCGAGCCATATCCAGAGCAGTAGGAAAAAGGTCAGCAGCGGCATGTGCGCATCCAGCACGAAGCGCGGGGTGATGAAGCGAACCAGCTTGACGATGGGGCTGGTGACGATCTGCAGCAGGCGATAAACGAAATTGTCGTCCCGTTTCTTGCCGGCGAGCACCGCCAGCAGCCCCTGTCCCAGCAGTGCAAAGCCCGCGACCTCGACCAGCGCGCGTAATATGGTGACAATCAGAAGTTCAAATTGCATGATGCGCAATCATACCTGACGGGCGCACGCTTGACGTTGATTCAGGCCGGAAATAAACAGATAAACACGAGGCGTAGGGGGTAAAATCCCAGCTTCGAAAATCCCGACGCAAGCATTGCAGGAAACCAGCGGACATGGCGAGCAGAAGCCAGTATGCATTCAACTTTCGGCTGAAAAGATTCTACGGCTTCTATACCGGCGGGTTTATCGGCTTTCTCTTCATCCTCGCCATCCTGGAACAGATGGGCATGCCCAACCAGCTCATCGGTTATGCGTTCCTGCTCTCGACCATCACGCTCTATGCCGTTATCGGCATCCGTTCCCGGACTATGGACGTGAACGAGTACTACGTCGTGGGGCGGCGCGTTCCGGCCTTCTTCAACGGCATGGCGACCGGCGCCGACTGGATGTCCGCCGCCTCCTTCATCGGCATGGCCGGAACACTGTATAGCGAAGGCTATGACGGTCTCGCCTACATCATGGGCTGGACCGGCGGCTATTGCCTGGTGGCGCTGTTTCTCGCCCCTTACCTGAGGAAATTCGGCCAGTTCACCATTCCGGATTTTCTCGGCGCACGCTACGGTGGCAACATCCCCCGCACCATCGGCGTATTTGCGGCCATCATCTGCTCCTTCACCTACGTGATCGCGCAGATCTACGGCGTGGGGCTGATCACCAGCCGTTTCACCGGACTGGAGTTCCAGATCGGGGTGTTCGTCGGCCTGGCCGGAATTCTGGTGTGCTCCTTCCTCGGCGGCATGCGTGCGGTGACCTGGACCCAGGTGGCACAGTACATCATCCTGATCGTCGCCTACATGATCCCGGTGGTGTGGCTGTCGGTGCAGCATACCGGCAATCCGATCCCGCAAATCGCCTATGGTCAGGCGCTGCAAAAAGTGACTGAACGCGAGCAGGTGCTGAATGACGCCAGCACCCCGGATGGCGCCAGGGAGGCCGAAGTCAGAGCCATCCACAAGAACAGGCAGGAGGACATGGAAGCCAGGCTGAATGCGCTCGAAGCCGGGGGTTCAAGCTATCTGGCACAGGAAATGGCCGCAATGAAGACCAAACTGGCCGGTCTGAAAGCCGCTCCGACCCCCGATGCCAGGGAAATCGAAAACCTCGCAACCGCCGTCAGGGATTTCCCCTCCGATCCGGCCAAAGCCAGGGAAGCATGGAAAAAAGCGGCGGATTCCGCCAAGGCCAAGGCTGCACCGATCAAGGCGCATGCCGAACCGTTCGCGGGCAAGGGCGCGGAGAAAATGCTGCTGATGTCCAATCCCGATGCAACCCCGGGCGAAATTGCCAGGGCCAGGGCAGAGGATCAGAAGGAAAGCGACAAAAAGCGCAAGAATTTCCTCGCGCTGGCGCTGTGCCTGATGGTGGGAACCGCCGCGCTACCGCACATCCTGATGCGCTACTACACCACGCCCAGCGTGAAGGAAGCCCGACAGTCGGTGTTCTGGTCGCTGTTCTTCATCTTCCTGCTGTACTTCACCGCACCGGCCCTGGCGGTGCTGGCGAAGTTCGACATCTACACCCTGCTGGTGGGCTCGAAGTTCTCCGAACTGCCCAATTGGGTGAATGCCTGGGCAGCGGTGGACAAGACCCTGATGAGCGTGTCCGACCTCAACCAGGACGGCATCGTACAACTGGCGGAGATCACCATCGGCACCGACCTGATCGTGCTGGCAACGCCGGAAATCGCCGGTCTGCCCTACGTGATCTCGGGCCTGGTGGCCTCAGGCGGCCTCGCGGCGGCACTCTCGACGGCCGACGGCCTCTTGTTGACCATCGCCAATGCTTTGTCGCACGACGTGTACTACAAGATGCTCGACCCCCATGCCTCAACCACCCGCCGTCTGGCTGCCTCCAAGGGCCTGCTGTTGCTGGTGGCGATTCTTGCGGCCTACGTGACCTCGCTCAAACCCGGCGACATCCTGTTCCTGGTGGGCGCGGCGTTCTCGCTGGCGGCCTCCGGATTCTTCCCGGCACTGGTGCTGGGCGTGTTCTGGAAACGCGCCAACAAGCTGGGGGCAATCGCCGGCATGCTGGGCGGCCTGACCGTTTGCATGTACTACATGTACATCACCTATCCCTTCTTCGGCGTGAATGCGCCCAAATGGTGGGACATCGAGCCGATTGCCGCCGGCATATTCGGCATCCCGGTCGGCATCCTCGGCGTAATCGTGGGCAGCCTGCTCAGCCCCGCCCCGAGCAAGCAGGTCCAGGAACTGGTGGACCATGTCCGCTATCCAAATCTGGAAAGACGGGAAAGCAACGTAGCGTAACGCGCCCCACATATTCGATCTTTGGCTAACCCCACCTTATGAATACAGGCATCTTCCCATGACTGAAATCGAACTCAACCAACTGGAAACATGGCTTGCCTCCCCCGTGTTCAAGGGCAAGGCGATGCGACTGGACAAGCTTCAAGGCTTCCTGTGCGCCGCACTTAGCGGCCCGGACATTATTACCCCCGACCAGTGGGTGCCGGAAGCGCTGGGGCCCGCGCCCGAGTATGAATCCCTGCAGCAGGCTAAGGAATTCATGGCGGTGATGATGGCTTTTTACAACGATATAGCCAGCACCCTGCAAAATAATCAGCCCCCCGGGCTGATCCTGAAGCGCACCTCAAGCGACAAGCAACTGGATTATCAAACCTGGTGTGAAGGATATATCTTAGGCTGGGCGCTTTCGACCCAGGAATGGTTGCAACCCGGCAACGAACCCCTCAAAAAACTGACTTTCCCTATCCTGTTTCTGTCCGGGGCATTCAAGGAAGACGCGGAAAGACGGGGGAAAAAGTCTGCGCCGGAGGAAGAAGATCAAGAAGTCTGGCAAGAGTGCGCCGATATACTTCCGCAGACAATAGTAGCAATTTACAACTTTTGGCTATCCAAGCGAAAGCAGGCACCCATAAAGCGGGAGCAGGCCAAGGTTGGGCGCAATGAATTGTGCCCCTGCGGCAGCGGCAAGAAATTCAAACAATGTTGCGGGGATGGCCGCATTCTGCATTGAGGCAGGATACCGGTCAACAGCCACCATTCAAGCACCGGTTTTTTCGCCTGCATGAAAGCAGGGAAACACTGTGCCATTGAGCAATCGCGGTACAAACTGCTACAGTTGACCTAAAAAACAAAAAGCCCAACTTTCAAGGTTGGGATTTTTGCTTGATCTATTTGGTGGCCAAGGGCGGAATCGCCCAAGCCAAAGGCGTAACCCTGCGCGAGGCTTACCAGGACTGCATGGCTGCACGAAAACACCTGAAAGTCACCGAATCCGCACAGGTTTTATCGTTTAACAAGAAAATTCCCACCGCTTAACGAAGCCCTGGACCCCATCCTTAACGACCATGCGAAAGGTCACATCATGAGTTATAAGGACATCATCACCATCGAACCCGACAAGCGTAGCGGAAAAACCTGCATTCGCGGCCTGCGCATCACTGTCTATGAGGTGCTGGGGTATCTGGCGTCGGGCATGAGTCCAGAGGAAATCGTGGCAGATTTCGACTATCTTACCTTGCAAGACATACAAGCCTGTCTTGCCTACGCTGCCGACAGGGAACGCAATCAGCTCACGATGAATGCGTGAAGCGAATCAGGAAATCTCGCCCCTACCTCCTGCCAATAGACTACAATTAAAAAATCATGAGCACACTCAACATCCTACAAAGCAAAAGAGCCGAAATCCTGGCGCTCGCAGCCAAGCATGGGGCAAGCAATGTCCGCCTGTTTGGTTCAGTTGTTCGTGGTGAAGACCGGGAAGGCAGCGACGTGGATTTTCTGGTGGACATGCAGGAAACCCGCAGCCTGTTTGATTTGATCGGTCTTCAACAAGACATAGAAAAGGCAATTGGCAGAAAAGTTGACGTGCTGACCCCCAACGGTATCAATCGTTACCTGAAAGACCGCATCCTTGGGGAGGCCGCGCCATTGTGAGCAAGGATCGCTCCGTATACATCCGCCACATTTACGATTGCATCGGCTGGATCAAAGAATATGTGAGATCTGGCAAGGAAGCTTTCTTTCAGGACCACAAAACCCAAGACGCGGTTATCCGCAACCTTGAAGTCATCGGCCAAGCCGTCACCGGGGCTCATTTCCGAACGATGAGGCATTGCTGAAGCTGTTCTACCTGGCCCTGCAAAACATCAGTCAGACGTGGACCATGCCGATCCGGGATTGGAAAGCCGCGTTAAACCGGTTTACTATCCAATTCGATGACCGGATGCCGCAACGTTAAACGAAGCCCCGTTTACACAAAATTCAGCCCCCCGCAACTAGTTACGAAAACAGTCAGTCGCTAAGGAGGTCAACTGAACGCTTACTACTACCTTGCCCGAAGCTCTTCGCGTAAATTTTTCCAGACCACCCCGCCACGATACTCATGTGGCGCGGTAACAGTTCCATTTCTGAATGCGGTAAAAAGGGCATGACGCAACTCAACCCTATCTGCTTCATTAATAACGTATTGCGTCTGACCGATCTCACCATGAGCAGGGTTTTCTCTATCTGCTGTGTCATAGACGCAAACAGCGCGGTTGACGGAATCTTCGGCTCTGATCCCACGCAACTCATCGCATTCAGCCAAAAGAACCCCTTTCCAGGAGCGCTTGTCATCTCCATCAAGAAAAATACTCGCAAAACTAATTAGCTCTTTATCTGTTGCCAAAGAATCCCGTTGAATAGAACAGCCAACGGAAAATACGTGAGAGAAAATTGATGGTTTGACATCCCCGGTTTTCTGGTGGACGTGCATCGGAGAAAAAACAAATCTGGCAAGTATCTCCGAATTTTCCACTGCATATGGGGAATACTTGCTCATCCGGTATTTTTCGCAGGCGCAATCTGGAGCAGCAGCATTAATGCTATCGAGCCGTAGCTTCTCGTCGACGGTACGCCGATTTATGGCCAAGCAATCAACGCCGATACGAAAAAAACGGCGAAGGAACTCTTTAAGCCCTGATGAGAGTCGGGAACACAGCCGGCATTTTTTGCGAGTCGAAGGTAACAACACCCTTATGTCTATCCCCATTTTTCTTGATGAAGTAGGCAATGCGCCCATCACCTAGGAACTCGAGATCAGCATACAAGTCACCCTCATTCCAATAGAGCGCTGCGTGTCCAGAACCTAGAAGCATAGGTTCTGGAAGCATTATGTCGTTACCGAGCAACCTAACGAACGATACAACTTCTTTCAGCGACTTAGGCAAAGGCGCGTCCGCACCTTCGCCATCCCAGTTAGCACCCAACAAACTCCACTGCCTGATTTCACCGATAAGCTTTTCACTCAACGTAGTGGGTCTAACGGGCACTTCATATTGATCATCGTTCGCAACTGTCGTTGCAAATTGAGCGCCCATCAGTGCAATCGGAGAACGTGAAGTTATCTTTTCGATTGTCCGTGCTGGTTGCTCCAATAACGCTGGAATCTGGCTTACAGTTGGTGCTGCCGCTGCTGTAAGCGCTAAAAAAAGATTTGCAGCAGCAGCAGTTCCTAATGTTGTCGTCATGGCTATTAGATAAGCGCGATGCGCCGACTCATTTCCTCATTAATTATGTTTCCCAAGACATCCTTGCCAAACACATGCAGACCTTCCATGTGGACATTAATGAACTGAATTATATTCTCTTCTTCCACAACATATGGCTCAAATTCTGGCTGATCTAATAAATCACTGATTACCGTTGTAATCGCCACAACCCGACGTAAACCGTCAGGCATGTTCTCATCAAGAGAATCAACATTGATATTAAGCAAACGCTTTGTATTCTCATCAACCTTTATGTATGCACCCGTATGACTGTGCCAAAGATCCTCAGCCTCAAACACATGCCGACAAAGGTACTTGGACCCAGGCTGAAGCAAAAAGTTAGGGCTAGATTCAGAGCGATTACCAACCCACGCAAATTTATCAATATAGTTAAGGCTTACTGCTGCAAGCCTAGCTTGCGCCGCATATATTGGGACCAACACCTTAAAGTACTTGCTAGCTCGAGCCCAAACAGCATCCCAACGTGTATAAATGGTTGTTCGAAAAGTTACAGAGGTTCGTTCGACGCGAAGTTCATTCTCAATTGTTCCGTCAGGCCCAAATCTGTGAAGTATGAATCCGCCACCAAGACTTGGTGGCGGATTCCTCATAGAAGAACCAAGGGTAAAAGAGAATGCCTGAATTTCAGCTTGCCCCGGTAGATCTGATATCTTGAATTGCCCAGCGACCTCTCGTACCGTCGAGAACGAAGCATCGTCAAGGGGTTCAATAAATTGCAGAACAAATACTACCTGTTCAATGGCATGAGCCGCATGAATTGGTTCAAAGTGGCTACTATGGTGCGATATGCCGGACATGGGATATGACTTCAATCAAAGACTATCTTTGCATTGTAACTGGAGCATTAAAAACCGCAATCCATTGCGCCGATTCCTTTTAATTAAACATTTGGCGCCGGATCCTCTGCAGGAGGCGAAAAATCTCAATCCGCTGGCGCGGTTGACAGTCAATAAATTAAGGGGGGTTGGCCATAACGGCCACCCCCCCTTAATTTATTGTATTATTTGGTGGCCAAGGGCGGAATCGAACCACCGACACAAGGATTTTCAATCCTCTGCTCTACCGACTGAGCTACTTGGCCTTGTTTGAACAGTCCCATGCTTTGGAACCGCACCCACAGAGCGGCGTATTAAACCAAATAAGCCCGTGTCGAGTCAAGCTAATTCGCGCTGACGATACAGGCCGTGGGTCATGCAAAGGCACTCACGGCAAACGCCCCGCAGCGACCATGCGGTTGAACAGGATGTTGGGAGAGAGCCAGGTGACGAGGTCGTCGAATTCCCCGGTCGTGGCTCCGATGGTGCCTGAGCTCTTGCTGACGTATTTATCGCAAGTGCCATCACCGGGGATGGCGGTGCAATCACCATGCACATTGCCGTTTTCCTGCTCGAAAGAGCTGCTTCTCGTTGCATCGGGTGCCGAGGGATAACCAGCCGGAATATCGGCTTGGGTATAATTGCTGTTGATTGCATAGAACCCATTCTGGCCATGGGATACGATGAGGGCGGGCACCTGATTCGCGGTTGCTACAGCAGTTGTACATGCGGCTCCGACATTGTTTTCACAGACGAGAATATTGGTTGTGACTGCCGCCAGGGAAAATCCGGCATTGCTGTTTGAATATTCGGAAGCCACGCGATAAGTAAAATAGTTTCCCCAGGCGTCGTTGCGGGAAACGCCCAAGTCAGCCCAGGGAACATTTCCCTCTACTACTTGGCAGGCACCCGCATTCCTGTCTTCGTGTCCGTCATTGTTGTCCGTGGCCGTCGCGGCTCCCGTTCTTCTGTCCGGGCAGGGCAAATAGGGATGGTTATTGCCATCGACATGGCTTGCGGCGTAACCGATCAGCGCCTCCTTGATTTCTTCCAGGGATTTCTGCGTTTCCCGGATTCGTTGCTGCTCCATCTGTGTTGTCAGGGGCACCAGAAGCCCCCCCAGCAGAAACGCCACCACGACCAGCACAATAGCCATCTCGACCAGGGTAAAACCCGATGGAAAGTTGCCGCGAACAGGGTTGGCGATGTAATTCTTCAAGCTTCTTCATCCTTATGCCAGCTATGGCGCAACGATTAGTGTCCGGTCATTGTATGGGGGCGGGCCGGCGCTCTCGGGTAGGTCGCTGTATACACCATCCCCGGTAATTGTATTGCCGTTTGCATTTTCGACTTCCAGATAATTGCCACGAGTAATCTTGTCGGCGGCGGAAACCCTGACTTGCCCGGCCAAGGGTTTGCCGGCCAAAAACACCACGGCCCGAACGTCGACCTTCGGCCCAACGGTAAGCAACGCCCCGCCAGGACCCGAGTCTCCCGCCCCTGTCGGCGAATACTTCTCGGATACCGCATAGAAAACCAGATCACTCCAGTCATGAAACCAGTTCTTGCTTGCGACCGCGCACCCCGCGGGACAATACAACGGGCACGCATTGCCATTCCATAATGCGGGATTATTTGCCTCGTTAAGAACCCTGGCCACCCTGCCGGTCCTGACCCCGTCATCGTCGTCGGAATCCCCCGAAGCGGGATCAAGTGGATCGACCTTGTCAGCCCAGGGATAAAGATGCCCGGGATTGCCCGGGTCCGCCGCATACTGGATCAGGCAGGCACGAACCTGACGGATGACCCGCGTTTCAACGGCCCGGAAAAATTCGCCGGGCGTGATGCCCAGTAATTTGTCGTTGAATACGTCATTGTCCTGGGACGTCAAGCGGGAATCCAGTACGAGCGCGAAACTTGTGTCCGGGTCCCGATTGCTGATGCCCGAACCGACATCCACATCAAGGTAGTTTTCCGCGCAATAATCACGCCGGATGCTGGTTGCGGTTGTGGCGCACGAAGCCACAGTACTGTCCCGTTGCTGAACTCCCAGCGCCTGGCCGGGAGAAAACACGATGGCTGCATAGGAAAGCGCGCCATTCACCGCAAGCGTTGCCGTGCTGACATCGCTGTTGATGCGCGCCGCGGCATCGGTAAAATTCGCTGAAACCGCGTACCATAGCGGCGCTCCGTTCCCGTCCCGCAGGGATGGAGGAAGCCCTAATGTTTTCCATGGCAAACGGCCGATGCGTAAACCGTCGCCATTACAGTTCGCCATCTCGTTACCCTCGTTAGGCATCCCAACCAAGCCCACGTCTTCCGGGCATGGAAGGCGCCCACGCCTGCCATGGCTTGTAGCCCATGCGATCAAGGCTTCCTTCCCCTGCGCCAATGCTGCTGCAGTAATCCGATCCCGCTCCAGTTGCTGGCCGGACCGGTTCAGCCCTGTCACAAAAACCGCCAGCGCCCCCACTCCAACGAGCAGCAGCAACATCATCAGCGCCACGCCGCGCTGGCTGTTCATGCGCGGCAAACTGGGCTTTGTGGGAGGTCGCATCGACTCGCCTAGCGAGGAGAGGGAAGGATTTCACCCTGAGCATCAGCAGGTGCATCAAGCGTGTCGTCTTTGCGGGTGGGTGGTTTGGTCAGGGTTGCCGGGGATTTTTCCGTTCCTGGCGCCAGGGCAGAGGCGTCCGTTTTTGGCGGCAAAGGAGGCGACGTGCGGCGATAGACTTCCTCCACCTGGCCACTGTTCATGTCCAGGCTCTGACCGACCTTGAGCGGTATGGATCGTTTTGCGTCGGGCGTGGTGACGCTGATTTGCCCGGCGTTTTCCCTGCCCGCCACGGCGATGCTTTTCCCCGACGCATCGTCGCCTTGAACCCGGTTATTGATCCATACCACCGTCTTGCCGTCGCTGCGGGTGATCACGCCGTTGAGGGTGATGTTGGCTGGCGGCGGTGATGCCTCCACTTCCTCCTCGACCCTTATGCTGCGTTCCTGCTGGCGCGCCATGTCCATTTTTGCACGCTGCTCCGGGGTAAAGAAGAGACGCCCCAGAGGCTGCCCCGCCATGGCGAATGCGGGCATCAATACCAGTAAACCGACACACACATTGATAGCGCGACGCTTCATGGCGCAATCCCTGGATTCGCTTCGCTGATCGTCAGCCAGGCGAGACTGCAATCGGCCTGCAAGTGCGGCTGCACCCGGACATTCTCGATCCTTGCGCTGCCTTGGCGTTGCATGCTGCATTCCCTGAGGGTAAAAACCCCGGATTGCTGCTCCGCCAGGGCATTCACAAAGCGCAGAACATCTTCCTCGTGCAGCAGTCCCATGTTGATTTTCATCACCGACTGACGCAGGCGGTAACTCCCTGCATCCGGCGCAACGGGCGCGGCGTAGGGCTGTTGCGCCTCGATCTGGTAATTGATGCCGAACATTTTCAGGCCCAGGCTTGCCCCGCGCAAGGCATCGACCCAGTTGATGCGCTGTTCCTCGCCGATGAAACCCCGCTGCTGCAGTGCGATGAACTCGGCCCGGTAGCGCAGGATTTTGTCCTTTTCCTCACCTGATTTATGCAGGCGTTCCTGTGCTTCGTGCAGGATGATTTCCTTGTTCTTCAGAAGTGTCCTGGCCTGGACAAGTTCCCGATGAGAAAAAAACACCAGCGCGATAGCGAGCAATAAAATGGCTGCCAAAGTCAGTATGGCGTTGCGCAGCGCACGCCAGTCGTTTGCCATAAATTTCATGGACGCTCCTTCAATACCAGCCTGAGCTTGAATTCGGCACGCACCGCCTCGGCATTGGCGGCATCCATGGTATTACCGCTCAGGGCGGTGGCGGAGTGTAAGTTAAGCGGCATCTGCAACAGGCTCACGCTCGCGATCTCGCTCTCATGCCGCAATTTTTCCGCCAGCCGGTTGATGCTGGCCATGGCAGCGCGGTAATCGCCATGAAAAGGTCTGACTTCGCCTTCCACCAAACCGGACTCCTGCCAACCGCCGGCAGCAGGGGGCAGTGCCATATCCTCGCCCTTGCCGGCATCCCGGCCTTCAACGCCGAATTTCCAGCTCAAGCGCGTGAGCGCAATCTCGGGGTTCGTTTCCAGGGCATGGCTCAGCGCCAGCATCACTCGTTCAGGTGTGCGGCTGTCTTTTCTGATCCTGGCGGCGAACTGGACCGCCTTCTCAAGATTTTCGGCTGAGGCGGGCGTCTGCGGGAAGGTTTTTGTCACTTCCACATAGCGTGCCTGCTGCTCCCGTGTTTGCGTTTCAAGCTGGCGTATCGCGTCGTTAATCCAATATAGCTGGAACAGGTTTACTCCCGACCAGATCGTCGCAGCCGCCACGATCACTGCGCTCGCGCGGTAAATCTGATGCCGCTGCAGGTAATGACGGAAAACGGGGGTAATGCTGGGGGGCGCAAGGTTATGGGCCGGGGGTTGCTGACCAAGAACAGTCATATGCAGAGCATAGGGGCAACTCTCGAGCTCCTCCCCGACGCGGGCGACCAGCTCGCTCCGCGTAAGACGGTGGCAGTCCAAACCCGGATCGAGTTGCAGGCGCTTGTGCAATTCCGCCATGGAATCGTTCGTATCCAGCAACATCACCGTCAGTTTCGTTTCCCGCGTCATCAAACGCAGACTGCTGAGGTATAACCTGGTCTTGCCCACCTCCGTGGTGAGGTGGGTAACATCATGGCCGTTATCCGGGTCGGTCACCGCCAGGCGGCTGGCTTTAAGCAACCCGCCCTGAAAAAAACTCTGTCTCAGCCCCCCGTTGTGCTTGTTCACCAGCAGCAGATCGGTAGCCGTCACCTTGAGCCGTTCCAGCAATACCTGGCTCACCATGGGCAACAGGTACACGCCGGCCAAAGGAGCCTGGAGCGCGTGAATTATATCCAGCCATGGATGCAACAGATCGGTATTGGTCAGGGCGGCGAACAGGTAGCGATCATCGCGCCGTTTGTCGGCCTCGCGCCCCTGAACCCAGGCCGCGTAGTACGGCGTGCCACGATAGATCTGTTTCAGCTTGCGTTGCAGCAGTTCCTGGCGGGCATGACCAGAGACATGGGGCATGACCTCGGCGTGATAGTCCTCTTCCACCGTATCCACCATAAGATACACCGGGGCGCCAGGATGCGCTTGCAACAGCTCGCCGAACTCTTTCTGACCTGTTTCTCCAACAGGAAACTCGCGGCATGGCGTCTTCACTCCGTGCTGAAAGACGGCAGCGACAGCCCCTTGAGAGGTCACACAAACGATAATTTTGGCGGTCATATTCGCTATCAGAATTTCATCTTGCCCAATATATCGTAAATCGGGGTCAGCACCGAAAACATGATCACCGCCAGCACCAGGCCGAGCCCCACGGTCAGGGCCGGCTCAAGCATCTTGAGAAGCTTTTCTACCGACTCCTTGACCTCGCGATTATAGAAATATGTCACATTGAGCAGCGCCGTATCCAGCGCGCCAGTGGCCTCGCCCACGCGCAGCATGCGCACCACCAGGGGAGGAAACATGCCAATGTTCTCGAAACTTTCCGCCACACTATCGCCGGCACTGATCTGCTGTCCGGCGCGGGCAAGCCCGTCGGCGATCACCCGGTTGTCGACGATTTCCTCGCTGGTCTTCATGGCATCCAGAATGGTGATTCCGGACTGGTACATCAGGGCAAAAAAATTGGCGAAACGGGCCAGGATGATTTTCTGCAGGATAGGCCCGACGAATGGGACGTGCAGCTTGAAATAATCCCACCAATAACGCGCCCGTGGGCTCTGATGGATAATCAGGGTTGCCGCAACCGCCGCGGCTATGGGCAAACCGAACACCAGATACCAGTAGTGCACGAAGACCTCGGATACAAAAATCAGCGCACGGGTCTGAAACGGCAGGGCTTGCCCCATGTTCTTGAGGAAAGACACCAACTGGGGCACCAGGTACATCATGAGAAATACGATCACCCCGCCCACCACCACGAACACCATGGCGGGGTACATCAGCAGGCGCTTGGTCTGGGCCACCAGTTCGTCCTGCCACTTGAGGGTAGTGGCGAGATTCTCGAACACCTGGGTCATGGTTCCGCTTTGCTCGCCCGCCTTGATCAGACTCACGAACAGGTTGTCGAAGGCGGCGGGATGACCGGCCATGGCCTGCGACAGGGTTTTACCGCCCTCCATGTCTTCCAGGATGGCGGAAAGGATCTCGCGAAAGCGCGGCTGCTCGATGCTGTCGCGCAAGTCGGCCAGGCCTTCGAGAATGGGGATGCCGGCCCGGGACAACTGTTCCATGTGGAAGCAGAAGGTAATCAGATCCTGGCGTGTGATGCTGCTGCGACCCAGCTGCAGCGGCTGACTCACCTGGCGTGCGGTGATGAGATCCAGTCCCATGCGCTGCAAGCGCAACTCCAGATCAACCTCGTTGATGGCGGCAAGTTTGCCGCGGGCGGGGCTGCCGGTTTTATCGACTGCGCTATATTGGTAGGTAAGCATTTTTCAGCTTTCAGCCCGGCAGCTTGGGCAGCCTTGCCCAAGCCACCAAATTCAATGCATTCTTCCTGTCAGATCGACCACACGCGACACTTCATCCAGGCTGGTCACGCCTTCGATAACCCGACCCAGACCATCCTCGGCCAGGGTACGAAACCCCTTCTCCAGCGCCACGTCTCTCAGCTGTCTGGCGGTAGCCCGGCGCGCGATCAGCTCATCCAGGTCGGCATCGATATGCAGCAACTCGATCAACGCCATGCGGCCCTTGTAGCCCTTATAGTTACATTGCGTGCATCCGTTTGCAGCATAGACATCTGTTTTGTCGTCCGGGGGCAGCCCCAGCAAGGCTTTTTCTTCCGGGCCAGGCTGGTAGACCTGTTTGCAATGCGGGCACAGCAGGCGTACCAGGCGCTGGGCAATCACGCCGATGATGTTGCCGGCCATGATGTCGGGCAGGATGCCGATGTCCAGCAAGCGCGGGAAAGCGCCCAGAGCCGAGTTGGTGTGCAGCGTGGTAAACACCTGATGCCCGGTCATGGCCGCGCGGAAAGCCATATCGGCCGTTTCGCGGTCACGCACCTCGCCCACCAGGATGATGTCCGGGTCCTGCCGCATCATGGAGCGAATGCCGTTGGCGAAATCCATTTTCACCAGTTCGTTGACGGAGGTCTGACGCATCATGGTCACCGGATATTCCACCGGGTCTTCCAGGGTCATGATGTTGACGGTGTCGTTGTTGAGGTGGCTGAGCATGGAATACAGCGTGGTGGTCTTGCCGCTACCGGTGGGTCCGGTGATGATCAGGATGCCCTCCGGACGTGCCATCATCAGTTTCAGCTTGTCCTGGGTTTTCTGGCTGAGTCCCATGCGCTCAAGGGAAATGATGGATTTTTCCCGGTCCAGCACGCGCAGCACGATATTCTCGCCGTAAATGGTGGGCTGGGAGGCGACGCGGAAATCGATCGGCCTGCCGTTCAAATTCAGCGACAGACGCCCATCCTGCGGCGCGCGCGTTTCGGCGATGTTCATGCCGCTGATGACCTTGAGCCGTACCGCAATACCGGGCCAATAGGTTTTGTGCAGGCTGCGCACCTGCTCCATCACGCCGTCGATACGATAGCGCACGCGCAAGAATGCATATTCCGGCTCGAAGTGGATATCCGAAGCGCCGCGCTTGACCGCATCCACCAGCAGCGCGCCCACCAGCCGCACCACCGGCTGGGTATATTCCTCGTTGCCCGCCTGCAAGCTCTGGTAGTCGATCTCGCCGGTTTCGATCTCGCGCAGTATGCCATCTACCGAAAGCTCGAAACCGTAGAACTGGTCGATGCTCTCTTCCAGTTGCGCCTCGCCGGCGAGCACGGTGCGAATCTCGATCTGGCCGCCGAGATGCGCGCGGATAAGATCCAGCGCCACCACGTTGAACACATCGCTCATCGCGACCAGCAGTTCGTTACGCTCGATATTGAAGGCGATGGGCAGCAGGCGGTAACGGCGCGCGAATTCCTCCGGCACCTGCTTCAGTGCCTCCGCATCGGCGACCACGTTGGACAGGTCGATGCCCTCCTGGCCGATGGTATGGGCCAGGATGTCGCGAATCATGGCCTCGGTGACGAATCCCAGGCGCACCAGTTGCCGCCCCAGCGGCATGTCGTGCTCGGTCTGCTCCATCAGCGCGATGCGCAACTGATCCTGGCTGATCAGCCCCTGCTGCACCAGCAGCTCGCCCAAGCGGAGTTTTCTGCGCTGTTCGGCCACGTTAGTCAGCCTTTTGCAAGTGAGCGACGCGCGCTTCCACCGCCGCACGTTCGAAGCCGGCGTTGCGCCCCTGCAACAATTGCAGCGCGCGCCGGTAATAGGTCAGTGCCGGCTTGGGCTGGCCGAGATGCTCCAGGCTCACCGCCAGATTGAAGGCGTAATCCGGGTTCTCCGCATCCATGTGATAAGCCTGGAAATAAGACTGTTGCGCTTCGTTCCAGCGCTCCTGCGCCGCCAGCAGATTGCCCAGTGAAAAATGCAGGAACGCGGCCGGCTGCTGCGCCAGTAACTGCTTCATGCGCACCTCGCTGGCCGCCGGGTCGGCCATGCCCAACAGGCTCAGCATGCCCGCCTGCGCCACGGGGTTTTTCGGCGCCACTTCCAGCGCCCGGAAATAATACCTCCCCGCCTCATCGAGCTTACTGTGACGCCCCGCCACCACCGCCATGCCCAGCAGCGCATCGAGATTGCGCGGCTCCTGCTGCAACAACCGCTGATAGTGTGTCTGCGCCACATCAATGCGCCCTTCCTGCAAGGCGCGGTAAGCGGCATCGAGATCGGCGTTGACTTCAACCTTGTCGCCACGGGAAATTCTGATGGCTTCATCGCCTGCAACTGGCTGGACGCGAACCTTGGGCTCCCTGGACTCCGCCTTGGCTTCCTCCGGGGCAGCAGGCTGTATTGTTGCAGGCGCACGATAGCGCTCAGGTTCAACCGGCTGCACGACAGGTTCCACGGCAGCCGCCTTAAGCTCGCCGGCGTCCGGTGCTTGCACGGGCTGTTGCAGAACGACAGGGGTCGCGGGTGGAGCGACGAGTTTGCGGGCGGAAGAGAACTGCAACAAGGCCGGGTGATTGATTGCCAGGTAAACGTACGTGCCGCCCCCAAGCAGAATCAGCATCCCGGCTCCCGCCAGCCAGAGCGTGCTGCGCTTGCTGCCACCGCTTTCCCCGCCCTGTTTTGCCTGGAACAGGTTGGCGGCGGCTTGCGCTTGCGCGGAAACATCCGGGGCGGTGGTGGTGATGGGCTTTTCAGTGCTCGCCGCAGCTTGCGGAGCCTGCTCGGCGGGTTCCAGCGACAGTTCCTGCGCCAGCTCTCCCAAAGTCGGCTCACGTTCCGAAGGCAGGGATTGCTGGTTTTCCTCGGCCTGTTTCAAGGCCTTCATCAGCAGGCTCATGGCTTGGCCAGTGGGGTGGCAGGAGGCTGTGGCAAATAGCGCTGGAATGAATTTAATTCGGCGCTCTCCAGTGAGGGCTGCTCGATCACGGTGGGGCGCAGGAAAATCACCAGTTCAGTCTTCTTCGAATTCTCATCACGATAACTGAATACATCCCCCAGCATCCCCGGCAAACGAGATAACAAAGGAATGCCCTCACGACTCTTGACGCTGTCATCCTGCATTAGGCCACCGAGAATTACCGTATTGCCGCTATTTACTTGAAGCACGGATTCCATCTCGCGCACCTGTATCAGAGGTATTCTGTTTTCAACTTTAGGGTTCGCCTTTGCCAAATCTGGATTGGGATCTATGACCCAATCAACTCTACGAGAAATAGTCGGTCTTATTACCAATGAAACCAATCCGTTATCGTTGACTTGGGGTGTTACGCTCAAAACCAGGCCAACAGGTACGGTATTCGGTTGGGAACTGTACGTAGTCGTAGTAGTTGCTTGGTTTGTGGTTGTGTTTGCGGTGACGGTAAAGTAAACAAGATTCTCCACTACCTTAAGTATCGCTGTCTGGTTATTGAGCGCCATGATTTTTGGGCTCGACAATACTTTGGTATTGCCGAAGGTTTCCAGCGCCTTGACCGTAATGTCGATATTTCCGATGCGGTCGCTAGAAGTGGCAAATTTAAATGTAAAGTTGGGAGAGGATTGCAGCTTAGCGCCCAGTAAGTTTTGCGACATCGACCCAGTATCAGCAATACGGCTCCAATCTACCCCTGCTTGGTAAGCGTCATTCAGAGCAACTTCTACAATCGTTGCCTCAATTAACACTTGCCGCTTCGCAAAATGCATAACGGTATTTAGAAATTCCTCAACTTTTTTGTGCTGGCGTGAATTTGCTCTCACACTAAGTACTCCAGTATCCGGATTCGCAAAGACTGTCGCGGCAAATAAAGTTTTGTACTCCTTAAAATCCTGTTCCGATTGAGCCTTTCCCGTGGAGCTGGCCGCACCTTGAACTGATTGGTTTCCAGATCCCGCCACGGCGTCACCCGCCCCACCAGCAACTCCTTTACCCGATGCAGCCACATTAGTGTCCGAGGTTCGAGTTGCCTGATCCTGGGCTAGGGAGGATCTTCTCGAAATAACAATTTCCTTATCTGTTTCAAGAAGTATGTCTTTGATATTTTGCTCGATCGTCTTCCAGAATTTACTGCTGGAAGAACTTTTTACCTTTGTGGAAGACATATTGTTAGCACTACCAGCAGGGCTCCCACTCGTGCCCGATCCTGATGTTGCTCCTGTCCCTGCTATGAGCGTGCTTACTCCAATTTCTGAAGTTGTTTCCCTTTCTAAATTTACATAATCAATGCGATAAGTTTTTATGTAAGGTGAATCAGGCATCACAGTAACTGTGCCACGAGCGTCAATTTCAACTCTGACGTTTACTTGCTTGGAAACTCGATCCAGTATCTCCAGAAATGTTTCGTTGATCGCATTCAACGTCACAAAGCCTTCAACCCCAGGCTGAATATCCACGTTTTTGCCTGAATCCCGCGCCAACGCAAACAGTATCTCCTTCACCGGCACCTCATTCACCACCACGCTAAAAGTTTGCGGCCTGACGGTGGGCTGGGGAGGGGGGAGGAATGAACTGGTTCTGACCGGCGCGGGGATATCCGCAGACCTGGTTGTGCGTGGTTCCGCCTTGATATGTCCCTCCGACTCGGGAATCGCCGGCGGATAGGTGGCGCAGCCTGCAACCAGCGCGGAGAGCAAGCCAAGCATCCCAAACGGCCGCCGCAACGCAACAGCCTGCCGATACCCGGGCAGCGGAAACATGCCTGGCCGTTCAATCGGATTTCGGACTTTTTTCACATTCAACCTTTTTTCGGTCCGGGCCACGTCATTGTGACTGGAACTGGTTAATTTCAGCCCTGACACCCTGCACGGTGCGCAGGTAGGGACGGTAGCCTTTCAGGGTTTCAGGCAATTTTTCCAAGGCCGCGGCGGCCTCGGCAGAACTGGCAAAACTCCCGTAAAGCACCGTCCAGGCTGGTTGTCCCTTTATTTTTGTACGGTACACAAAAATCTGGTCCATTTCAATTGCGCGGCCAATTTTCCCCAGGTGGTGACGCAACTGCTGCACATTGTTCGATCCCATCAACTGAATACTGCTGGTGGCGGGATCGCGGGCGGAAAGCCATTTTTCGGTTGCCGCCAGGCGCTGCGCCACGATATCGGCGCTTTCCGGCGCAACCGGGCTTGCCGCCGCCTTTCCTGCAACTGGAGCCGCGACCGGTTCAGGCGCAATGTTCGGCTGCGCCACGACAGCCGCCACCGGCGCGGCCTTTGGCATCGGTGCGGCTTGCAGCAAGGCGTGCAGCAAGGCGCCGACCCCCGAACCTACCGCCAGCAAACCCGCAGCAGCGGCAAGTTTCGGCCACGGCACCATGCCGGGCGGCAGCTCGAATTCGCTATCTTCAACCGCCGCGTGCACATGTTTCACGGTGATGGTGTGCGTGTTCTCGGCAAAAGCCGCCAGCAGTATCTTGTCTGCAATGATGTTCACGCGCCGGGTCAGCCCCTTGGATGCGCGCGTAATCAATTTGATGACAGCAGGTCCGAACAAATCCGGTCCATGATAGTCCGCGGCACGCAAACGAAACATCAGGTAATCCCTGATTTCATTCGCGGTCAGGGGCTTGAGCAGAAAACTATGGGTTATGCGTTCCTTGAGCTGGCGGATTTCCGGCACGCAGAGGTTCCGATCCAGCTCGGGCTGGCCGAAGAGCACGATTTGCAGCAGCTTGTAATGCTGGGTTTCCAGGTTGGAGAGCAGGCGGATTTCCTCCAGCGTGGCCAGCGGCATGCTTTGCGCCTCCTCCACGAACACCACCACCTGCTTGCCGTGCGCGTGCCGTTCCAGCAGATATTCCTGCAAGGCCTGCATGACCTCCAGACGGGAGGCGTCACGCGGCAGGGAAAGCTGCATTTCGAAAGCGATGGCGTGAAGAATTTCGTCCGGAGAAACGCTGGGATTGGCGATATACACCGTTTCCACTTCGGCAGGCAGGCGCTCCTGCAGCATCCGGCACAACATGGTCTTGCCGCTGCCCACCTCGCCGCTGACCTTGATGATGCCCTCGCCCTGCCTAATGGCGTAAATCAGGGCGTCAAGAATCGCCCCGCGGTTGCCGCCGGAATAGAAAAATTCGGTATGGGCCGTGATTTTGAATGGGGGCTGTGAAAGCCCGAAGTGGGCGAGATACATTATTGATAGGCATCCAGGTTGGTATAGGATTGCATCCGGCTGTAGAGCGTGGTCCGGTTCACGCCGAGGAGTTTCGCGGCCTGGCTCAGGTTGCCGTGTGTCATCTTGAGCGCCGCCTCGACATAACTCTGCTCCCACAGCTTGAGCGTCTGATCGAGGTTGAAATTGGCATGTATCTGCAGGTGTTTCTTCGCCAGTTCCTGCATCGCCCGGCCATCGTTGGGCAGGGCCAGTTCGGGCAATGCGTCGGCATCCGTGTCCAGCTCCGCCTGCAGTTGCTCGCGCGTTACCGCCTGCCCGGCATATTTGGTCACCAGCCGGATCACGATATTGCGCAACTCGCGTACATTGCCCGGGAAAGGGTAAGCCTGCCATACCTGCTGCGCCATTGGGCTAAGATAAAACGGCTGCGCACCGCTCTGGCGCGCATAAAAGTCGCGGAAATGTTCCAGCAGCAGGGTTTTGTCCTCGCCCATTTCGCGCAACGGCGGCACGCTGACGGTGAATACGCTCAAGCGATGATAAAGATCGGCACGGAAGCGCCCGGCCCTGATTTCCTGGCGCAGGTCGCGATTGGTGGCGGCGACGATGCGCGCGTTGCTATGCCGCGTCTGGGTTTCGCCCACACGCTGGAATTCGCCATTTTCCAGCACGCGCAGCAATTTGGCCTGCAATTCCACCGGCAGCTCGCCGATTTCATCCAGGAACAGGGTGCCATCGCTGGCATCCTCGAAATAGCCGGAACGGGATGTGGCCGCACCTGTGAACGCCCCCTTGCTATAGCCGAACAGGGTCGGCTCCACCAGGGTAGGCGAAATCGCGGCGCAATTGAGGGCCAGATAGGGCTTCCTGGCACGCGCGCTGAGGCGATGCAGGCACCCTGCCACCAGTTCCTTGCCGCTGCCCGATTCGCCTTCGATCAGGACCGGAAATGGCGCATCGGTGAACTGGTTGATTTGCTGGCGCAGTTTCTCAACGTTGAAGCTGTTGCCGAGGATATCGCAAGCCCTCGTCGCCTCGGCCTCTCCGGCCTGTTCCGCCGCGCGCATGCGCAACGCGTCGAGCAGCAGGGACTTGATTCGCTCCGGTTCGCACGGTTTGGCGATGAACTCCACCGCCCCCAGAGTCCGTGCATGACGGGCGTTGGCCTCGTCGTTTTGACCTGAAAGCACGACGATCTTGATTTCCGGCGCGTGTGCCAGCAGTTCGGCGATCAGCTTGAAGCCCTCATCGGGACGGTGCGGCAAAGGCGGCAAACCCAGGTCCACCAACGCCAACTGAGGCGGCTGGTCCAGCTGGCGCAGCAGGCTCCCGGCCTGGGCGCGCGAATCCGCGACGAAAACCTCGAAATCCCTGCTCAGCACAAAGTGCAGGGTATCGCTGATCAGGGGATCGTCATCAACAATCAACAAACTGGGTTTAAGCTGCTGCATGGCTTTAGGAATCCGATTTATTATTCTGATTCTACACGTAAATGCAGGCTGGTTGGACGCATGCATTTTCCAACTGGCGCAATGCACTTCGCTTATTGGCGCCCGACTTCAAACAGGGTTGTCGACCTCGATAAACTGGTGTTTCAGGTTGAATTGTTGCGCCAGATGCGCCCCCAATGCCTGCACCCCATAGCGTTCCGTTGCGTGGTGACCGGCAGAAATGAACGCCACGCCGGACTCCCGGGCCAAGTGCACGCTCTGCTCCGATACCTCGCCGGTTAAAAACGCATCCACGCCAAGCTCGATCGCGGCGGGAAGGTAATCCTGGGCTGCGCCGCTACACCAGGCAATGCGCCGGATGATGGCGGAAGCGTCACCCACCACCAAGGGCTTGCGCTGCAACTTGTCTTCAACCACCACGGACAAACGTTGCAGTGACATGGGCTTAACCATACGGCCCAAGGCGGCAACATTTTGTTCGCCAAAACGTTCTTCCAGTTGGAAACCCAGCAATTGGGCCAGTTGCACGTTGTTGCCCAGCACCGGGTGCGCATCCAGAGGCAGATGGTAAGCCAGCAAGCTCATGTTATGTTCCATCAGGTGGGAGATTCTGGCGCGCTTGAGGCCGGTGATCTGCGGCGACTCGCTCTTCCAGAAATAGCCATGGTGCACCAGCACCGCGTCCGCCCCCGCCTCGCTCGCAGCCTCGAGCACGTCGAGACTGGCGCTGACACCCGTCACGATGCGGGTAACTTTTGCCCGACCTTCCACTTGCAGGCCGTTTGGGCAATAATCGCGGAAGCTGGAAATTTCCAGCAATTGCCCAATATATCGTTCCAGTTCCTTCAACTGCATAAGTATTCCTCCATGCGTAAACTTTGGCTCATCTTCGCGCAAAGCGCAACCGTTGCCCTCGGCGTCCTGCTCGCGGCCTCGCTGATTCGTCCGGATTTGTTGCCTTGGCGTGGCGCAAGCAATGTTCTGGTTCAGGAAGTCGCGCCCCAGCACGGGCCCCACAAACTGACGCCATTAAACAGCGCGGCAAAAAAAGCCATGCCTGCCGTGGTCAATATCTTCACCAGCAAGGAAGTGGCCGTCCCGCGCCACCCCCTGATGGACGATCCGATTTTCCGCCACTTCTTCGGCGAACGGCTGGATGCCGAGCCCCAGCGTCAATCCAGCCTGGGCTCGGGCGTGATCGTCAGCAAGGAAGGCTATATTCTGACCAATCACCATGTAGTGGAAGCCGCGGACGAGATCGAGGTCGCCCTCTCGGACGGGCGCACCACCACGGCAAAAGTCATCGGCACCGATCCGGAAACCGATCTGGCGGTGGTCAGGATCAATCTGCCCAATCTTTCTGTCATTACCTTCGGCCGGGTGGAGGAAGCCGAGGTGGGGGATGTCGTGCTCGCCATCGGCAACCCGTTTGGCGTCGGCCAGACGGTCACCATGGGCATCATCGGCGCACTGGGGCGCAGCCACCTCGGCATCAACACCTACGAGAATTTCATCCAGACCGATGCCGCCATCAACCCGGGCAATTCAGGCGGCGCGCTGGTGGACAGCAACGGCAACCTGATCGGCATCAACAGCGCGATTTTCTCCAAGTCCGGCGGCTCGCTGGGCATCGGCTTTGCCATCCCGGTTAGCCTGGCAAAACAGATCATGGAGCAGATCATTCAGGATGGCGCCGTTACCCGGGGCTGGATCGGGGTGGAAGTGCAGGACATCACGCCCGAACTGGCCGAATCCTTCAAGCTGCCCTCGTCCAGCGGCGCGCTGATCGCCGGCGTATTGCGAGGCGGGCCGGCGGACAAGGCGGGAGTCAAGCCGGGCGACATTCTGCAGGCGGTAAACGGTAAGCAGGTGGGGGATTCCTCGGCCATGCTGAACCAGATTTCCGGTCTCCCGCCCGGGAAACTGGCGGAGCTTAAAATCAGGCGCAACAAGTCCGAAGTGATGTTGCAGGTGAGCGTGGCCAAGCGGCCCAAGATGACACAGGATCTAGGGGGGAATTAATTCGCTCCGCGACGGGCTCGGCCGCTACTCGGTTTTTTCCTGCTTCGATTCGATGGCGTCGAGTTCACGTTCCATCTCGTCGTCGTCGAGGGGGCGGTAAGGCGCCTCTTCTTCTGCATCAGGCTTGGGCTTGGTAATGATTGCCGCAGCCACGATACCCGCCTCATACAGCAGCCACAGGGGCATTGCCAGCATGAACTGGGACACCACATCAGGCGGCGTGAAAATAGCGCCGATCACGAAAGCGCCGACAATGACGTAAGAGCGTATTTCCCGCAGTTTCGCCACGCTCACCACCCCCATCCGCACCAGAACAATCACCGCCACCGGCACCTCGAAGGTGATGCCGAAGGCCATGAACAGCGTCAGCACGAAATCCAGGTATTTGTTGATGTCGGTCATCACCGCCACGCCTTCCGGCGCAACCGATGACATGAAATGAAAAATGATCGGGAACACCGCGAAATAGGCAAAGGACATGCCGCACAGGAACAACAGCGAGCTCACGATCACCAGCGGCCAGACCAGTTTTTTTTCATGGGCATAAAGACCCGGCGCAATAAAAGCCCAGGCCTGATATAGCACATAGGGCAGGGAGATCAGGAACGCTGACATCATGGCGACTTTCATCGGCACGAAGAAAGGCGTGGTGACGTCGGTCGCGATCATCTGCCCGCCCTTGGGCAACTCCGCCAGCAAGGGTTGCGCCAGAAGCGCATAGAGCTCCTGAGCGAAGGGGAACAAACACACGAAGACCGCTACCACCACCACAATGGCACGCACCAGGCGGGTGCGCAGCTCAATCAAGTGGGAAATAAAGGTTTCGCTAGGTTCTAAGGCGCTCATTGCCAGTCTTCCCCGGAAGGGATCAGGTGTTCTTGTTCAATATGGCTTGCGCGTCGGGAACCGGAGCCGTGACGGGCATATCCAGGCCCAGTTCCAGCTGCGGCGGGGGCGCCTCGACAACCGGCGGCGAAGGTTCCAAAGGTGTTGACTCGAGTGTGGCCGCATCCACGTGACGCGGCAATTCGACTATTTCGTGGACCTGTGCCGCGGCAGCTTGCAGCGCCTCGTTGCCCTGACGCAAATCCTGCGCCACGGAGTTCTCTATGGAATTCACCGCGGCGTGCATTTCATCCTGCAACTTCTTCAGTTCATCGGCATGAATCTCGCGATTGATGTCCGCCTTGACGTCGGCCACATAGCGCTGCATGCGGCCGAACAGAAGCCCGGCGGTACGCGCCACGCGCGGCAGGCGCTCCGGCCCGATTACGACCAAGGCAACAATGCCGATCAACAGCAGTTCTGAAAATCCGATATCGAACATAGTGAGTGAAGCGTGAGGAGTGGAGAGTAAGGGGTTCGAGGCATGCCACGTCTCTCCCCTTACACCTTACTGCTACTCAGCCTTGGATTTTTCCTTGACTTCGCCTTCGATGGTCTGACCGGATGCCGGCGCCTCGACCTTGGGCGTGCCTTTTTCCTCTTCCTTGACGGCTTCCTTGAAGTTTTTCACTGCACCACCCAAATCCCCGCCCATGTTGCGCAGTTTCTTGGTGCCAAAAATCAACAGCACGATGACCAGAACGATCAGCCAGTGCCAAATGCTAAAAGAACCCATGTTTTATCTCCAAAAGGTTAGGTACGCGGTATTGGCGTTTCGCCGCCAAACACATGTACATGCAAATGAAACACTTCCTGCCCACCCTCGCGACCGGTGTTGATCATGGTCCGGAAACCATTATCGAGGCCGTGTTCCTTGGCCAGTTTCGGCGCCAGCAGCAACATTTTCCCCAATAGCGACTGGTGCACGGAGGTGCAGCGCTCCAGCGAATCGATGTGCTCCCTGGGAACGATCAGGAGATGCACCCGGGCAATAGGATGAATATCGTGAAAGGCAATGAGATCATCATCTTCATACACCTTTTTGCTTGGAATCTGGTGTTTGACTATTTTACAGAAGACACAGTCCAACATTTGACGCACTCCTTAATCCCACTAATCAATGGACTTCACGGCTGTCCATTGGTTTCCGTCAAACTCGAATTTGCCGCACCAAAAGGCTACTCGTCCTTTGGACAGCCAGCCTACACTGAAAAGCTAGCCGCCATCCTGGCGCTGAGATTTTTAGTTCCGGCATAACCTGAAGGTTAGCCTACACTGAAAAGCTAGCCGCCATCCTGGCGCTGAGATTTTTAGTTCCGGCATAACCTGAAGGTTAGCCTGCACTGAAAAGCTAGCCGCCATCCTGGCGCCTAGCTTTTTCAACCAACCCGGACAAGCCTTCACGCCGCGCCAGTTCCGCCAGTACGTCATCCGGATGCAGGCCCTGATGGGCCAGCAATACCATGCTGTGAAACCACAGGTCCGCCACTTCATACACCAGGTGCGTCTTGTCGCCGTCTTTTGCGGCAATAACCGTTTCCGTGGCTTCCTCGCCAATTTTCTTGAGAATGGAATCCAGACCCCTGGCGTACAGCTTGGCCACATACGAGCTGTCGGGGTCCGCGTTCTTGCGACTCTCCAGGGTTTCGGCCAGGCGCGAGAGGATCTCGCTCATTTTTCGCTCTGGTGCAGCAAGGCGGCCTGAGCCACGCGGTAGATTTCCGCCGGGTCTTTCAGCACCGGCTCCACCGACACCCACTCCCTGCCGTCCAGTTTCTGGAAGAAGCAGTTGTGACGTCCGGTGTGGCAAGCGATGCCGCCCACCTGTTCCACCTTGAGCAGGATCACGTCTTCGTCGCAATCCAGACGAACCTCATGCACCTTCTGCACATGGCTGGACTCCTCGCCCTTGTGCCACAGTTTCTTGCGCGAACGCGACCAGTACACCGCCTCACCGCTTTCCACCGTGCGTTTCAGCGCCTCGCGATTCATCCACGCCACCATCAACACCGCGCCGCTATCCTTGTCCTGCGCGATGACCGGCACCAACCCGTCATGGGTCCAGTTGACTTTGTTTAACCAGGAATCCGTCATATCTTACAGTCTTACCTCAATGCCGTTCTTTGCCATGTGTTCCTTGGCCTGCCGCACCGTAAATTCGCCATAATGAAAAATGCTCGCCGCCAGCACCGCATCGGCATGGCCCTTCTTGACCCCATCCACGAGATGGTCGAGATTACCCACCCCGCCACTGGCGATCACCGGAACGCTCACCGCGTCCGACACGGCTCGCGTCAGGTCGAGGTTGAAGCCAATCTTGGTGCCGTCACGATCCATGCTGGTGAGCAGGATTTCGCCCGCCCCCAGGGCTTCCATGTTCTTCGCCCATGCCACCGCATCCAGCCCCACGTCCTTGCGCCCGCCATGGGTAAACACGTGCCAGCGCAACGGCTCGCCTTCCCCTGACACCTGCTTGGCATCGATCGCCACCACGATGCACTGCGAACCGAAACGCGCCGAAGCATCCGCCACCAGTTGCGGGTTGGTCACCGCGGCGGTGTTGATGCTCACCTTGTCGGCGCCGGCATTGAGCAGGCGGCGTACATCATCAACGCTGCGCACCCCTCCGCCCACTGTGAGCGGAATGAACACCTGGGCCGCCACGGCCTCGATGATATGTTCGATGATGTCGCGCCCATCCGAACTGGCGGTGATGTCGAGAAAAGTCAGTTCATCCGCGCCCTGTTCGTCATAACGACGTGCAATCTCGACCGGGTCGCCCGCATCGCGCAAACCGACGAAGTTGACCCCCTTCACCACGCGGCCGGCGGTGACATCGAGACAGGGAATGATGCGTTTGGCCAGTCCCATCCTAGACGCTCAATTCGTCAGCGAGTTTCTGCGCCGCGGCGAAATCCAGCGTGCCCTGATAAATGGCGCGCCCGGTAATGGCGCCCATGATGCCCTCGGACTCGACTTCGCACAGCTTGCGGATGTCGTCCAGATTAGTCAGCCCGCCGCTGGCGATCACCGGGATCGTTAGCGCCCGCGCCAGATTCACGGTGGCCTCGATGTTCACGCCTGACAGCATGCCATCGCGTCCGATGTCGGTATACACCACGGCGGCAACGCCGTAGTCCTCGAACTTCTTCGCCAGATCCACCACGTCGTGGCCGGTCATCTTGGACCAGCCATCCACTGCCACCTTGCCGTCCTTGGCATCCAGGCCGACGATGACCTGCCCCGGAAAGGCGTAGCAGGCCTCATGCAGAAAACCGGGATTCTTCACCGCCGCGGTGCCGAGGATGACATAGCTGATGCCGTCGTCGAGGTAGCGCTCGATAGTTGCCATGTCCCGTATGCCGCCGCCCAGTTGCACCGGGATTTCCGTTCCCATCTCTTTCACGATGGCACGAATGGCCTCTTCGTTCACCGGCTTGCCGGCAAAAGCGCCGTTGAGGTCTACCAGGTGCAGACGACGCCCACCCTGGTTAACCCAATGACGGGCCATTTCCGCCGGATTCTCGGAAAAAATCGTGGCCGAATCCATCTCGCCCTGTTTCAGGCGCACGCATTGGCCGTCTTTCAAATCAATCGCAGGAATAACTAACATGGTAGGCGTCTTAGCTGGAAGTTAAGATTAAATTATAGACAGGTGTCGGTACTGCAAGCATTCGACCGTGCCTGACCGTCCCACATAACGAAATTGCCCAGCAGGGTCAGACCTGCCTCCTGGCTCTTTTCAGGATGGAACTGCACGGCAAATATATTATCCCGCGCCACCGCCGAGGTAAACGCAAACGGATAAAGCGTGAAACCGCTCACCATATCCGGCTCACCCGCTTCGACATAATAACTGTGCACGAAATAAAAGCGCGAATCATTGGCGATTCCCGCCCACATCGGGTGTTGCGTCGCCTGATGCACCTCGTTCCAGCCCATGTGAGGCACCTTGAGTCGCTCACCCTTGTCGTCCACCATGGCTTGGACCGGGAAACGCAACACTCTGCCGGGAAGAATGCTCAACCCGGCGGCATTACCTTCCTCGGAGGACTCAAACAGCGCCTGCATGCCCAGGCAAATACCCAGGAAAGGCTTGGTTTTCGCCGCGTCCAGCACGGCCTGGCGCAGGCCGCGTGCATCCAGCTCGCGGATGCAGTCCGGCATGGCGCCGACGCCCGGGAACACCACCCGGCCCGCCTTGGCAATCACGTCCGGATCGCTGGTTACGCAAATCTCCAGTGCCGGGGCAACATGCTCAAAAGCCTTGGAAACCGAGCGCAAATTGCCCATGCCATAGTCGATGATGGCGATATCAGCCATGCTTACAAGCTTCCCTTGGTCGAAGGCATCACCCCGGCCATGCGCTCATCCGCCTCCACCGCCATGCGCAGGGCGCGGCCGAAGGCCTTGAACACCGTTTCCGCTTGGTGGTGCGCATTGACGCCGCGCAGGCAATCCACGTGCAGCGTCACGCCGGCATGGTTGACGAAGCCCTGGAAGAATTCGCGCACCAGATCGGCGTCAAATTCGCCGATGCGGGCACGCGTGAAATCCACCTCGAACACCAGCCCGGGCCGCCCGGACAAATCCAGCACCACGCGCGACAAAGCCTCGTCCAGCGGCACGTAAGCATGGCCGTAACGGCGCACGCCCTTCTTGTCGCCGATCGCCTGGGCGAAAGCCTGACCCAGCGTGATGCCGATGTCTTCCACCGTGTGGTGGGCGTCGATATGCAGGTCGCCCTTGGCGGTCACTTCCATATCCATCAGCCCATGGCGGGCGATCTGGTCCAGCATATGGTCGAGGAAAGGCACGCCGCTGGCCAGCTTTGCCTGGCCGCTGCCGTCGAGATTGAGTGTGACGCTTACCTGGGTTTCCAGGGTGTTGCGGGTGATTTGGGCTGTGCGCATAGGATTAAAGTCGCAGAAAATACCGTCCATTCTAACCCAGGAGTTTCCTGGCTTAAAGAAAATCGCTCAGGCCGACAGTATCTCCCTCAGCGCCATGATCAGCACATCGCACTGCGTATCCGTCCCAACCGTAATGCGCATGAAGGGCGCGATACGCGCCGGATTCCGGAAATGGCGCACGATGATGCTGCGTTCGCGCAGCCTGGAGGTGAGTTCCGCGCCATCGTGTTGCGCATGGCGGGCAAAGATGAAGTTGGCGGCGGAGGGCAGCACTTCGAAGCCCAGCGTTTCGAGTTCGGCCACCAGACGGGTGCGGGTGGCGATGACCTTGCGGCAGGTATCCGCGAAGTATTCACTGTCCTCGATGGCGGCTGCCGCACCGGCCTGGGCGAAGCGATCCAGCGGGTAGGAGTTGAAGCTGTCCTTGACCCGGTTGAGCGCTTCGATAAGGTCGGGATGTCCGATCGCATAACCCACCCGCAGGCCGGCAAGCGAGCGGGATTTGGACAGGGTGTGCACCACCAGCAACTGCGGATAACCGCCTACCAGCGCAACCGCCGATTCGCCGCCGAAGTCGATGTAGGCCTCGTCGATCACCACCACCGAGTCAGGATTCGCTTGCAGCAAGCGTTCGATTTCAGACAGGGCCAGCGGCCGCCCGGTGGGCGCATTGGGATTGGGGAAGATGATGCCGCCATTGGGCTTGATGTAATCGTCGACGCGGATTTCGAATGATTCCGTGAGAGGAATCTGCTCGAATGTGACACCGTACAGGCCGCAATACACAGGGTAAAAGCTGTAAGTGATGTCCGGGAACAGCAGCGGCGCATCGTGCCTGAGCAACGCCTGAAACGTATGCGCCAGCACCTCGTCCGAACCGTTGCCGACGAACACGTTGGCCGGGGTCACGCCGTAAAAGGCGGCGATGGCCTCACGCAGACGATCCGAGGCGGGATCGGGATACAGACGCAGGCTGTCGCCCACTTCGCCGCGCAACGCTGCCAGCGCCTTGGGGCTCGGCGGATATGGGTTCTCGTTGGTATTGAGCTTTACCAGGTTGGGCAGCTTGGGCTGCTCGCCCGGCACATAGGGTGTCAGGCCGTGGACCACGGCGCTCCAGAAACGACTCATGGCAGGGTTACGAACGCCCCATGCGGTATTCGGCGGAACGGGCGTGCGCCTGCAAGCCCTCGCCATGAGCCAGCACGGTTGCGATCTTGCCCATGCTTTGCGCCCCGGCGGGGGAAACCATGATCAGGCTGGAGCGCTTCTGGAAGTCGTACACGCCCAGCGGCGAGGAAAAGCGCGCGGTGCGCGAGGTCGGCAGCACATGGTTGGGACCGGCGCAGTAGTCACCCAGCGACTCGCAGGTCTGGCGTCCCATGAAGATGGCGCCGGCGTGCTTGATTTTCGCAGTGAGCGCCACCGGGTCTTCCACCGACAGCTCGAGGTGCTCGGGAGAAATATAGTTGGCGATTTCGGCTGCCTGGTCCAGGTCCTTGACCGCAATTAGCGCGCCGCGACTTTCCAGCGCGGTGCGAATGATTTCCTGGCGCGGCATCTCGGGCAGCAATTTGGCGATACTGGCCTGCACCGCATCGATAAAAGTCTCGTCCGTCGCCAGCAGTATGGATTGTGCCAGTTCGTCGTGCTCGGCCTGGGAAAACAGGTCCATTGCGATCCAGTCGGGGTTGGTCTGGCCGTCGCAGATAATGAGAATTTCCGATGGTCCGGCCACCATGTCGATGCCCACCACGCCGAATACGCGCCTTTTCGCGGCCGCCACATAGGCATTGCCGGGACCGACCACCTTGTCGACCTGGGGCACGGTAGCCGTGCCATAAGCCAGCGCGCCCACTGCCTGCGCGCCGCCGATGGTGAAGACCCGGTCCACGCCGCAGACATGCGCCGCAGCCAATACCAGCTCATTCACCAGGCCGCCCGGCGTGGGCACCACCATGATGAGTTCCTTGACCCCGGCCACCTTGGCGGGAATGGCATTCATCAGCACCGAGGAGGGATAGGCCGCCTTGCCGCCCGGCACGTAAAGGCCCACGCGGTCCAGCGCCGTAACCTGCTGGCCCAGCATGGTGCCGTCCGGCTCGGTATAGCTCCACGAGTGCATCAGCTGCTTCTCGTGGTACACGCGCACCCGTTCCGCAGCCTGCTGCAAGGCCTCGCGCTGATCCGACGGCAGGTCGTCGAATGCCTGCCTGAGGCGCGCCGCCGACATTTCCAGCTCGGCCATGGAAGCCGCTTCCAGCTTGTCGAAACGGTGCGTGTATTCCAGCACCGCAGCATCGCCCCGCGTCTTGACGTGGTGCAGAATATCCGCCACCACCTGGTCGATGGATTCGTCCTGCGCGCCCTCAAAGGCGAGCAATTCGTGCAGACGATCCTGGAAGTCGGGCTGGGCACTGTTGTAGCGTTTGATGTTCAACATGGTCGGTGCGGTTGATTAATGGAAAGCGGGATTATAAACCCAAGCCGGACAAGCTGAAACCAAAACAGGCTGGGTGGCTTGCACGTCCAGGAGCCAGACCCAAACCCAAACCCCCTCCAACTCCCCCTTGTCAGGGGGAGAGCAAAACCCGCCCCTCCCCTGACAAGGGGAGGTTGGGAGGGGTTTGAGCGGCATATCCACAACCATGTTCGCGCTCAGCGGCGAAGGCGAGGCTGGCTCGTATGTCCGCCTGCTCAAGTTCGGGGTAATCGGCGAGTATTTCCGCTTCGCTCATTCCGGATGCAAGCCACCCCAGCACGTCGTAAACCGTGATGCGCAAGCCGCGAATACATGGCTTGCCGCCACGTTTGCCCGCTTCGATAGTGATTCGGTCCTGATAGGGCATGGCAAACTCCTTCTTCCGTTTTCCGCAAGTGAAGGCAGGCTGACTGTGCTACTTTTTGAGGCAGGCAGCAAACGTATCCAGCAGCGGCTGTATCCGCGCATGCTTGAGCTTCAGCGCCGCCTGGTTGATGACCAGGCGCGAACTGATCTGCATGATCTCCTCCACGGCCACCAGGTTGTTGGCCTTGAGCGTGCCGCCGCTGCTTACCAGGTCCACGATGGCATCCGCCAGCCCCACCAGCGGCGCCAGCTCCATCGAGCCATAGAGTTTGATCAGATCGACGTGCACGCCCTTTCTGGCGAAATGCTCGCGCGCCGTTTGCAGATATTTGCTCGCCACGCGCAGGCGCGCGCCCTGCCTGACCGCCCCTTCGTAATCGAAACCCTGCGGCACCGCCACCATCATGCGGCATTTGGCTATCTGCAAGTCCAGCGGTTGATACAGGCCCGCGCCGCCATGCTCGTGGAGAACATCCTTGCCGGCGATACCCATGTCGGCGGCGCCGTACTGCACATAGGTCGGCACGTCAGAAGCGCGCACGATGATGAGGCGCACGTCATCATGGTTGGTACCGATGATGAGTTTGCGCGAGGTTTCCGGATCGTCCTGCGGCACGATGCCGGCAGCGGCCAGCAGTGGCGTGGTTTCCTCGAAAATGCGGCCTTTGGAAAGGGCGATGGTAATCATGGTTAATGTACTCTTCTGATTCTGGCACCCAACTGGGAAAGTTTTTCTTCAATGCATTCGTAGCCGCGGTCGAGGTGGTAAATGCGTTCCACCGTGGTTTCGCCCTGCGCCACCAGACCGGCAATCACCAGCGAGGCTGAGGCTCGCAGGTCGGTTGCCATGACCGTGGCGCCGCTCAGTTCCAACACGCCGCGCACGATGGCAGTATTGCCTTCCACTTCGATATTGGCACCCAGGCGACGCAATTCCTGTACGTGCATGAAGCGGTTTTCGAAAATGGTTTCGGTCATGGTCGCCGCGCCCTGGGCGACCGTGTTCAGCGTCATGAACTGCGCCTGCATGTCGGTGGGAAACGCAGGGTAAGGTGCAGTGCGAATATTCACCGACTTGATCGGGTTGTGCATTTCCAGGCTCACCCAGTCGTCGCCCAACTCTATTGTCGCGCCGGATTCGCGCAGCTTGTCGAGCACGGCATCGAAAATATCAGGGCGCACATTTTTCAGTTTCACCTTGCCCTGGGTGGCGGCAGCGGCCACCAGGAAAGTGCCGGCCTCGATCCGGTCGGGCATGACGCTGTAGGCTGCGCCGTGCAGATGCTCTACACCGTGAACGGTGATGATATCGCTTCCTGCGCCTTCAATCTGTGCACCCATAGCCTTGAGACATTCAGCCAGATCCACCACCTCCGGCTCGCGCGCCGCGTTTTCCAGCACCGTGACCCCATCAGCCAGCGCCGCCGCCATCATCAGGTTCTCGGTGCCGGTCACCGTCACCATGTCCATGAAAATGCGCGCGCCCTTGAGCCGCTTCGCGGTCGCATTGATATAGCCGTGTTCGATGGAAATTTGCGCGCCCATCGCTTCCAGCCCCTTGATGTGCAAATCCACCGGACGCGAACCGATGGCGCAACCGCCGGGGAGCGATACCCGCGCCTGTCCGAAGCGCGCCAGCAGCGGCCCCAGCACCAGGATCGAGGCGCGCATGGTCTTTACCAGCTCATAGGGCGCCAGGGGGTTATTGATATTGCGCGCATCCAGCTCCACCCCGAGCTTGTCGTCCACCGAGACCGCCATGCCCATCTGTACCAGCAGGCCGATCATGGTGGTAATGTCGTGCAGGTGCGGCACATTGCTCACCAGCAGGGTGCCGCTTTCGGCCAGAAGCCCCGCGCAAAGAATCGGCAGGGATGCGTTCTTGGCCCCGGAAATACGGACTTTGCCCCTGAGGGGCACGCCGCCCTGAATAACCAGCTTATCCATTCACTCAGGCCTGCTTCAGGTTCGTCAACAGTTGTTGCAACTCGCCTTTTTCATACATTTCCTTGGAAATATCCGCGCCGCCGATCAGCTCGCCGTTGATGTAAATCTGCGGGAAGGTCGGCCAGCTGGCGTAATACTTGAGATTCTCGAAAATCTCGGGGTCCTGAAGCACGTTCACGGCAAAAAACTCGGTGCCGCAGGCGCGCAATACCTGTGCAGCCGTGTTGGAAAAACCGCATTGCGGAAACTGGGGCGTGCCCTTCATGAACAACACCACCGGGTGCTCGGTCACAATCTGCTTGATACGATCCAAAGTATTCTGATCCATGATATTTCCTTGCTTGTAATCCCCCACCGATCAGACGCCTGAATTTTTGCGCCATTCCTCGGGGGTTAAAGTTTTAAATGACAGCGCGTGAATTTCTCCACCCATGCGGTGCCCGAGCGCCTTGTAAACCAGCTGGTGCTGCTGCACCATGCTCTTGCCGACGAACTCGGCACTGACGATGACGGCCTCGAAATGCTGGCCGTCGTCTCCCAGCACCTCGATATGGTCACACTTCAGTCCATTTTCAATATGGCCCCTGATTTCTTCCTTGGTAATCATTTATTTCCTCAATTTGTAACCGCTCTTGAGCAAAAGCAAAGTTGCCAATGATAATGCCAAAAAGCAGGCGGCGACAATCGACAAACCCAATCCGGGCGCGACATCCGATACGCCGAAGAAGCCATAGCGGAAGCCGTCGATCAGGTAGAAGAACGGGTTGAAGCGCGACACGGCCTGCCACAAGGGCGGCAGGGAATGGATGGAATAGAACACGCCGGAGAGGAAAGTCAGCGGTACGATAATAAAATTCTGCACCGCCGCCATCTGGTCGTAACCGTCGGCCCACAGCGATGAAACAATCCCCGCCGCTCCCAGCGTGGCACAACCGAGCAGTGCAAAAGCCATCATCCACAGCGGATGAACGAGCGGAATGGCGCTGAACCACAAACCGGCCAGACCCACGCCCAGCCCCACCGCCACCCCGCGCACCACCGATGCCGCCACGTAGGCGGCAAAAAATTCCCAGTAAGCCAGCGGCGCCAGCAGGATGAAGGCGATACTGCCGTTCATTTTGGACTGAATCAGGCTGGATGAACTGTTGGCGAAAGCGTTTTGCAGCATTGCCATCATCACCAGACCGGGAATCAGGAAAGCCGCATAGGAAATGCCCGGGTACACCTGAACATGCCCTTCCAGTACATGAGAAAAGATCAGCAGATAAAGCAGGGTGGTGACCAGCGGCGAGAGGATGGTTTGCAGCGAAACTTTCCAGAAACGCAGGACTTCCTTGTAAAACAGAGTGTAAAGGCCGGTCATGATTGGACTATTTTAAGAAATACATCTTCCAGATCGGGCTTGCTGACGCTCATGTCTTCAAGCGTTGTCCCCGCTTCACGCAAGGTGCGCAGCACAGTTTCGAGCTCAGAGAGATGATTCAGGGCAAGCTTAAAGACCGCCCCTTCCTGCGCGCTCAACAAGGGATGCAAACCTTCCGGCAAGCGCACCGGATCGAGCCGGAGGCACACCTGGATCGAAACATAACGGTTGAGCAGATTGGCGGTGCTATCCAGCGCCACGATCCCGCCCTGCTTCAGCATCGCGACGCGACTGCACAGGGCTTCCGCCTCCTCCAGATAATGGGTAGTCAATACGATGGTATGGCCCTGCCGGTTGAGATCGCGAATAAACGCCCACAAGTTCTGGCGCAACTCCACGTCCACCCCGGCGGTGGGTTCGTCCAGCACGATCACCGGTGGCTTGTGCACTAGGGCCTGAGCCACCAGCACGCGCCGCTTCATGCCCCCGGAAAGGTTACGCACCGGGGCATCCGCCTTGTCGCTCAAGCCCAGCTTATGCAACAGTTCGTCGATCCAGACATCGTTGCGACGGATACCGAAATAACCTGACTGGAAGCACAGCATTTCGCGCACGGTGAAGAACGCATCGTAAACCAGTTCCTGCGGCACGACGCCGATGGAACGCCGCGCCTGGCGATAGTTAGCCCTCACGTCGTGGCCCATCACTTTAAGCTGTCCGCTGTCGGCCCGCGCCAATCCCGCCAGGATGTTGATCAGGGTGGATTTGCCCGCGCCGTTGGGGCCGAGCAGCGCGAAAAACTCGCCCTGCTTGACGTCCAGATCCACGCCGCACAGCGCGTGAACGCTGCCGAAGCGTTTGTGTAGCTGGCGAATTTCGATTGCGGGGATCATGAAGAAACGCTGCGACTATGCAGCAGGAAGGAGTTCTTCTACGCCGTAAACCTTCACTAGGCACTGCAAATTGTCGGACAGATGTTGAATTCGCAACTGATGATGGCCACGCTGGGCAGCCTGACGCACCCATTCCAGCAACAAGCTGACCGCTGCCGAATCGACCTCTTCCACGCCGGAAAAATCCAGATCCCAGTCGCCTTCCTGAGCGAACAAGGCTTCGCTCTCACGCAACGTTTCATTAACCGTGGCGATAGTCAGCGGACCGCTGAAATGGAAAGTTTTGCCCTCCTGCTCGATCATTTTTTCTTGGCCGGAGCGGATTTTTCGCTGCCGTTAGCTTCCTTATTGTTCTTGTCGGCGAGCGTTTTGATCAGGCCGTCGAGGCCCTTGCTCTGGATTTCCGAGCTGAATGAGCTGCGGTAGTTGGTCACCAGACTGACGCTATCCACCGCCACGTCATACACCTTCCAGCCGTTAGCGGTTTTTTCCAGGCTGTAATCGATCGGGATTGGCTGCCCGCCGGGCTGATTGATCACGGTTTTCACCGTCACGTCGCTATCTGTCGGCTGCAGCTTGAGCGGCCGGTAATCTACAGTCTGGTCGCGGTAAGAAGACAGGGAGTTGGAGTAGGTGCGCACCAGCAAGGTGCGAAACTCGTTGCTCAGCGCCTTTTGTTGCGCCGGCGTGGCCTTGGGCCAGTGGCGCCCCACCGCCAGCATCGCCATGCGGTTGAAATCGAAGTGGGGCAATACTTTGGCTTCCACCAGATCAAGCACCTTTTTCGTGTTGCCGGACTGGATATCCTTGTCCTGCTTGACGATGGCCAGCACGTCCTGGGACGTATTTTTCACCAGGACATCGGGGGCCACTTCCGCTGCGCGGACCGAAAAAACCACCAACAGTGCGCCAGCAAGCAGCGCGGCAAGAATCTTGCGCATCATTTGTAATCTCCCGTCACTGTGGCCATCTGGGCCACATACATGTTGTAATCGTTCACGGTCAGCAGGTATTCGGCCTGGGTCGTGGCATAAGTTTTCAGGGCTTCACCCACCCGGTCGGTGCGTTCCAGCCCGGCATTGAAATCGGCATAAGAAGCCACCATCCAGCGCCGCGCCGCGGCAGCGCCCGTTGCCAGATCCTGCTGTGCCTTGTAATAAGCCTGCATCCGGATATAGGTTTCCGCCACCTCGAACGGGATACCCGCAAGGGCAAAACGATTTTTGGCCAGCAGCGCATCCAGCTCCGCCTGGGCCTGGGCTACCCGTGCCGGAACAACATCGAACGCCACATCCCATTTCACCCCTACCACAGGGGTCAGACCAGCGTGATTAAAGGGATCGTAAAGATACGGATTGTCCAGACTGTCGCGCCGCGAAGCGTAGGCAAAACTGCCCACCACCCCGGCGTAAACATTCGGATACATTTCTGCCTTCTTGGCTGCCACCAGCGCGCGCCGCGAGCTCAGGCCAGCTTCCAGTTGCGCCAACTCAGGGCGGCCTGATGCTGCTCTACCCTGATAATCAGCAAGCTTGGCCGCTGGCAGCGCAACCGGTCTCAGCACTTCGTCGGAGACTTCCAGCTTGCCATCCAGCCCCACTCCCGTGAGCACTTTCAGGCCATTCAAGCTGATCGTTTCCACCGCCTCGGCCTGTGCCAGGTATTTGCTCAACAAGCCATGCTTGGCCTGCAACTCGTAAAGGTCGGATTGTTTGGCCTGGCCGTTGTCCGCCTTGAGCCATTTTTCCACCTGCTGGACTGAACCGTTCACCTTGGACAACACGTCTTCAAGCATGCGCCGTGTATCCCGTGCCGTGAGATAGCCGTAATAGGCACGGCTCACGTCCAGCGCGGTATTGCCGCGCTGGAGCCGGACATCCTGGCGTTTCACGTCGATATTGCCGCGCGCGGCATCGGTGTAACGCTCAATCTTGCCGAAGGTGTAGAGCGGCTTGACGATGGAGAATTGCAGCGAAGTCCAGTCGGACAGGCCTTTCCAGTCGTAGGCATCGTTGCGTGGCGTGGTGCCGGACATGGCCCCACCCTGATAGAAGCCGCCTTCGACCTTGGGCGCCAGACCGACAAACAGGTTGGCATCGAGGCGTAGGCCGTTATTTCCCTGGGCCTCTTCCAGCAAGGCTCGCGCCTGCTCCACCAGTTGTTCCCGCTCCTGAATGCGAGGATCCGCGGCCAGGCTCATGTCGATTGCCTGCGTCAGGTCAACCGTCTGCGCCCAGCCCGATGCGCCCGAAAAAATCGTGCAGGCGCCGAGCGCCGCCGTCAGCCATTTCTTGTTCATTTGTTCTCTCCGCCGTCAGAAGCCTTGTTGTAGAGAAACTGCCCAATCAGTCTTTCCAGCACCACCGCCGATTGAGTAATTTTAATTTTATCCCCCTCCTTCAATTGAGCGCTATCTCCTCCGGTTTCAAGAGCAACGTACTGTTCCCCCAACAGACCGGAAGTCATGATGCTGGCCGAAGTATCCCTGGAAAAAGAATACTGCCTGTCCAGTTTGAGTGTCACCTTGGCTTCATGGTTCTGCCCGTCGAACCTGATTTCCGTTACCCGACCCACCACCACCCCGGCACTCTTCACCGCCGCCCGCGCCTTGAGACCGCCGATATTGCTGAAATTGGCGGTCACGGCATAACTCTCCGACATGTTCACACTGGAAAGGTTGCCGACCTTGAGCGCCAGCACCAGCAGGGCGCCCAGCCCCATCACCACGAACAGCCCGACCCACAAATCTATGGTGGTGCGCTCCATCAACCCTCTCCCCGAAACATGAATGCAGTCAATACGAAGTCCAACGCCAAAATTGCCAGCGACGACGTCACCACGGTGCGGGTGGTCGCCCCGGACACACCTTCCGCGGTAGGCGGCGCGTCATACCCCTCAAATAGCGCGATAGTGGTCACCGCCACGCCAAAAACAAAACTCTTGATCACACCATTCACCACGTCCTGCTCGAAATCCACTGCGCTTTGCATCTGCGACCAGAACGCCCCTTCGTCCACGCCGATCAGCTTGACACCAATCAGGTAACCACCGAACACGCCCATGGCGGAAAACATTGCGGCCAGCAATGGCATGGAAATCACCCCGGCCCAGAAACGCGGCGCCACCACACGAGCGATGGGATTGACTGCCATCATCTCCATAGCCGAAAGCTGCTCGGTCGCCTTCATCAAACCGATTTCCGCCGTGATCGCCGAACCGGCCCGGCTGGCGAACAGCAGACCTGCCACCACCGGCCCCATTTCGCGCACCAGGGACAGCGCCACCATCACCCCCAGCGCTTCCGACGAGCCGTAACGCTGCAAGGTTTCGTAGCCCTGCATCCCCAGCACCATGCCCACGAACAAGCCGGACACCAGGATGATGATAAGGGACTGCACCCCCGTGAAATAGATTTCCCTAATAGTGAGATGGAAACGGCGAAAGCTGGTGCCGGAATAAAACAGGGTCAAAAAAAGGAAACGGCTCGCCACCCCGAAACGCCAGATGCCGTTAGTCACCTGATGACCGATGTGCCGAACCCATGAAGCCATACGTCTAGGCATGCGCCTTCCCCAGAAGATCGGCGGCATAGTCCGCCGCAGGATAATGGAACGGCACGGGACCATCCTCCTCGCCATAAACGAATTGATGGACGAATGGCGAACTGGAAGCGCGGATTTCAGCCGGGGTACCCTGTGCCGCGATTACACCGTCCGAGACAAAATAAACATAATCCACGATCTCCAGGGATTCGTGCACATCATGCGTCACAATGATGGAAGTGGCCCCCAAGGCGTCATTCAAACGCCGGATCAGGCTGCCGACCACGCCCAGGGAGATCGGATCCAGCCCTGCAAACGGCTCGTCGTACATGATCAGCATAGGATCCAGCGCCACTGCCCGCGCCAGCGCCACCCGCCGGGCCATACCGCCGGAAAGTTCCGATGGCATCAAATCGCGCGCCCCGCGCAGACCAACCGCATGAAGTTTGAGCAACACCAGGTCGCGAATGACGCTTTCCGGCAAATCGGTGTGCTCCCGCATCTGGAATGCCACGTTGTCGAAAACAGACATGTCCGTGAACAGGGCGCCGAACTGGAACAGCATGCCCATGCGGCGGCGCAGATGATATAAACCATCGGCATCAAGCTTGTGCACAGTCTGTCCATCCACATGGACCACCCCCTTCGATGGTTTTATCTGCCCCCCGATCAGTCGCAGCATGGTAGTTTTTCCGCACCCGCTGCCGCCCATGATCGCCACCACCTTGCCGCGCGGCACAGTCATGTCGATACCCTTCAGGATCGGGCGCTTGCCGTAGGCAAAACTGACGTTCTTGAATTCGACCAGATTATCGCTGGACATAATAGAGCGGACATTTTTTCAAAGAGGCCGCAAATTTTATACTATCCGGGCGGACTAAACCAGAAACACACCATATCAAGGGGCGCATGCAAAATTTGGAAAAAATCGCATGTTCAGTCAAAACAGGAGGTTTGGCGTCCATAAAATGCTGAACGGCTTGCCTAGAACCGATGAGCGGCCTCTGCGCCTGACCGCGTCGTATCCGTATCATCTGAAGCGGACCACGATGCTTTCGATGGTCTTCTGCATTTCGCCCCAGATCTTTTCTGCGCCTTCCTTCATATCTTCCCAGGCGTTCTCGCTACGCTGGCCCAACTCCTGCAGCTTGTCCTGAGCTACCACACGCTGCGCACGAAGCGCTTCCAACTGCGTATCGAGATCGTGGCGGAGATCGACCTTTGCCTTCTTCGTTTTCCCCTTCATGTCATCAAGTTTCTTGTCCCATTCCCTGAGTTGCTTTTCGAGCTTTTCCTGGAATGCTTCCTTCGCTGTCTTCTCCTTGCCTGGTTCAGCCTCTCCCAGAAGCATGGCTTCGATTTCAGCCTCCGCTCTCAGCCAGTCTGCGATCTGGTCGCCACCCTGGAATCCGCGGTCCTCAGCCCGGTAATAGGCGGCTTCGGCAACCATGAAATGGCGTTGTTCGGCTGCTAAAGCCTGGCTTCCCTCCACGCGCGACTCAGCACCAGAAACAGCCTTATTATCTTGCTCATTCATGGCACATCTCCTATCAAGTGTTTTGTGAAACACGGCGCAGAAAACCGCGCGTTGGCTGGTGATTCGAGTTGCAGGACAACAAGAATTGGTATTGAATGAACGTTCGTTAAGCAACTTGTACAATACTAGGTGAGATTCGATGGCGAAGCAAGCTTTCAGGAATACACGCGAAGAGATACTTGGGCTGTCGGCTCCGCTCTTTGCGACGGCCGGATTTGATGGGGTTTCCATGCGCGATATCGCGGCTGCCGTGGCGGTGACGCCTGCCGCCCTCTACCACCACTTTGCTGACAAGGAGCAGCTCTATCTGGAAGCGGTCGGATATGCATTCGAAGAAAAAATGGGGCCCTTGAAGTCCCTTCTGGACAAGGGAGGAGAACCCTGGGATCGGCTCGAAGCGTTCGTCGCCCGGCTCACTCGCATACTCGCCAAGGAAAAGGACTTTGGACGACTGATGCAGTGGGTGCATTTGGACAGCGATGAACAGCGCCAGCGCAGCCTGGTGGACAGCGTCTTTCGAGACATGTTCATCTCACTGCGCAATCTCGCCAGTGAACTCGCCCCGAGCCATGACGCCCACCAGCTTGCCTTATCGATGATCGGCCTGGTGGTTTATCCCTTTGAAACCCAGTCGGTGCGACGTTTCCTGCCGGGCTACCGGCAACAGCACGATGATCCCGAGGCCATTGCGCGGCATGTCGTCGCCTTGCTGCGCAACGGCCTTGGCTGAAGTCATAACAACGCCCTGTCCCGGGCAAACGTGCGGAGCAGACGTACCCTGCTCCATAACCGCAAGGAGAAGGAACAATGAAACTGCAAAAATGGTTGATCTTGTCGGCATTGATGGTCGGCGCAAGCGCACAGGCGGCAGAAGAACCCGCAGCAAAGACGGTCGAAGCTGCCAAGGTGTCCATGCAAAAAGCCGAGGAAAGCGCGAAGAAGGCAGCCGAGGAAGCCAGGGAAGCCACGCGCAAGGCAGCGGAAGCCGCCAAGCTGGCGGCAGATAAGGCTGAGCAGTCCGTCAGTGACGCCTCGCAGAAAACTGCAGAAGCTGCCAGACAGGCGGCGCGGAAGGCTGAAGAAGCCGCCAAACTGGCTGTGCGGAAGACTGGGGAAGCTGCCAAGAAAGCGACCGCAGCGACTAAAGAGGCTGCACAAAAGGCTGAAGAGGCCGCTATAAAAGCGGCCGAAGCCGCCAAGGTAGCAACGCAGAAGGCCGAGGAAGCCGCCAAGAAAGCGGCAAAATCCGGCAAAGAGGCCACGCAGAAAGCTGCCGAAGCTACCAGGGACGCAGCACAGAAAGCCTGGGAAGCCACCAGAGAGGCTGCCGACAAAGCGCTTAACGCAACCAAGGAAACAGCCCGGGACGTCAAAGATGCCGTGACGAAGTAAGCATTGGCGGGCACCATCAACGAGTAGCTCCTGGCAAGCACTACCTGGTCGCATCGGCCAATATGATCGTGCACGCCGCGTCGCCAATGCCGCAAATACACTCGCCGCAGAGCGACGTTTGCGGCACCGCCATGACATCCGGCGGCTCAAGTCACCACTTCAGGAGGAACACCATCATGCAAGACGAAACAGGCAATAATATCGGCAACGGCAGCGATATAGCCATGCTCGAAACTGAAGTGCGCAGCGTTGTCGAGCTGGGTCACGATGTGCAGGAAATGGTACGGCAGCTCACCTTACGCAAGATCAGCGCGCGTTCGCTCGATATCGAATCCCTGCGGCAGATCGCCAGTGCCGTGCTGAGCGGCGCGCGGGCCGGCGCGCTAAAGGAGTTGCACCAATCAGCGGTACAAACCGAAATCACACGGGAACGCATCAAACAGGCCGTCACCGGACTGGACGCGGCGCTGGCGCAGTTTGCCGAAGCCTCCAAACTGGCGTTGGAAGAAGCGGCGGGCCGGGCGCAGACATTTTCCAGTGAAGACCTCGCCCGTACGCTCACCGACCTGGAAAGTCTGGAAGCGATGTTCCTTGAAACCCTGCAAAGCTCGGGCTCGGGCGCCAAGGATGTAGCGGGAGAAATCCTCTACGACCTGGCTACGCACGCCCGCATCTATGGCTCCGCCGTGGGCGCGCAGTTGAAGGAAACCCTGGCCGTCATTACGCACCAGCTTGGCGCGGCGGGACAAACTCAGGTTGGGGCCGGCCTGCATCTGGCACAAGCCACTTCCGACCTGTTGCGCCAAGTCGCTGCAGGCGTGCTCACCGGACTGGCCGAGCACGTCAAACCCGGCCATCTCCAAGACAAGGAAGACTGATGTTGTGGCAGACACTGACGGCGGTGCGCGATCTTGGCCGCTTGCACGACATCGCCTCGATTCTGATCCGCTACGGTTTCGGCGACATGGTGCGCCGGATGGGGCCGAGCAATGCGCTGGAGCGGGCGGGGCGGGCATTGCACTGGTTTGCTCGGGTTTCTCGGCGCGGTGGGTGGCGGCATATGGCTGCTGTTGTCGATCTGGAAGAGCAGCAGGGCCAACCGGAAGAATCAGCGATGAACCGCTGGCTGATGCTTCGCCTGCTACCCCTGCTTGCCGGACTGGTGGCATTGCCCGTTGTTGCCGCGCCGACCTGGCTGATCGCGACCCCGGACGAGATGGCGCGTGCCGGCGCACAGATCGCGCTCGATATCGTCAAGCCAACAGCACAGCCCGATTGGCCGACCACCCTCCGGCTCAGGATGGTGCAAGATGGTACGACGCGGGAAGTGGAACTGATTGCAGTCGAGCCAGGGGCGCCGGAGGACACGCGCCGAACCTATCGCGGCATCGTACCCAACCGCCTGTCCGGGCTGGTGCGGGTCGATTTGGCCAACGGCTCATCGAATCGGCTGGCCCTGCTGGTCACCGCGACCGATCCGATAGAGCAGATGCAGGCGCCAGCGGATACGGACACGCCGCCTGTCGCGAAGTCAGGTGGCACGGGCAGCCTGTCGTTCCCCCTGAACGAACCGGCGTTGTCGGCCAATGAACCCATGTTTTTAGTCGTAGGCGGCAAAGGAGGAGGTACCGCCCGTTTTCAGCTGAGTTTCAAGTACCGGCTCTTTGATGCGGACAGCCTTCCGGTAGCATGGCTTCCATCGTTAGCCGGCCTGCATTTCGCCTACACGCAGACTTCGATTTTGGATCTGGGTGCCAATTCGGCGCCGTTTCACGATACCAGCTACCGTCCCAGCTTCTTCTGGCAAACGACCGCTCTGGGTAAGGGCCTGATGCCGGACTTGCTGCGCGCCGGTTACGAACACGAATCAAACGGCAAGGATGGCGAGAATTCGCGCAGCATCAACATGCTTTTCGCGCAGCCCGTCTGGCGCAGCGAATTTTCGGATGGACGCATGTTGATTTTCGCGCCCAAGTTTTATGGCTATCTGGAAAAATCAGACAACCCCGACATCCAGCGCTACCGGGGTTACGCGGACTGGAATATACGCTATGGCCGTGAGGACGGCTGGCTCTTGGCGACGCAGTTGCGCAACGGCACCACCGGACATGGCAGTACCCAGATCGATCTTTCCTATCCGCTACGTAAGCCGCTTTTCGCCCGCGCTGGCGGTTTTCTGCACTTCCAGCTATTCAAGGGGTATGGTGAAAGCCTGCTCGACTACAATCTGGACCGTGGGACGCAAGTGAGGGTGGGGTTTTCCATTGTCCGATAACGAGGAGTAATAATGATGAGCGCATCCATCAGGGGAAGAGACGCGCCTGGCCGAATACGGCTGGATGGGCGACTGCGCGGCGTAGCCTCCCTGTGCGCGCTGGCGGCTGTTCTGGCGATAACCGGCTGCTCACTATCCCCCCGCTATGAAACCCCGCCGCTGCCAGTCGCTTCGGCGTATCCCGCCGATACAGGGATTCAGCCCGATGCAATCTCCGCTGGCCCCGTCGCCCCCGAAATCGCCTGGCGCGACTATTTCGCCGATCCGTATCTGCAGACGCTGATTGCCAAAGCGCTGGAGAACAGCCGCGATCTGCGCAGCGCGGTGCTGCGCGTCGCGGAAGCCCGGGCCGCTTATGGCATCCAGCGCGCCGACCAGTTTCCGACCATTGCGGCCGGCATCGATGGCAGCCGGGCGCGCACGCCGGCCGACCTCAGCATGAGCGGGCAGGCGCAAATCGGCAGCCAGTATCGAGTGGGCGTGGGGCTGGCGGCCTGGGAGCTCGATTTCTGGGGCCGGGTGCGCAATCTCAAGGATGCGGCGCTGGAAACCTATCTTGCCACGGACGAGGCGCGCCGCGCCGCCACGGTTGGCCTGGTTGCCCAGGTCGCGGACACTTATCTTGCGCGGCGCGAACTGGACGAGCGCATCGCGCTGGCCCGTCAGACCATCACCAGCCGCGAGGAATCGTTCCGTATCTTCAGCCGGCGCTACGAGGTCGGCGCGATCGCGCGGATGGAACTGGTGCAGGTGGAAACCCTGCTGCACCAGGCACAAACCCTGGCGGCGCAACTTGAACAGACGCGTGCGGCCCAGGCGCATGCACTGGCTTTGCTGGTGGGGACGCAGTTGCCCCCACTGCCTGAGAATGCGCACTTCGACGACGGGGCGGTATTGCATGACCTGCGTGTCGGCCTGCCTTCGGACCTGCTGCTGCAACGTCCCGACATTGTTGCTGCCGAACATCAGCTACGCGCTGCCCATGCCAATATCGGCGCGGCGCGCGCCGCTTTTTTTCCGCGCATCACGCTGACCGGTTCTTTCGGCACGGCCAGCGCCGAACTCAATGGCCTGTTCGATTCGGGCAGCCGGGCCTGGAGTTTTCTGCCTAGCCTTACCCTGCCGATTTTCGACGGCGGGCGCAATCGCGCCGGCCTCGACCTTGCCGAGGTGCGCCGCGACCTCGCCGTAGTAAATTACGAGAAGATCGTGCAAACGGCCTTCCGCGAGGTGGCCGACGCCTTGTCGGCACGCCACTGGCTCGCCGCGCAGGTGCAACTTGCGCAGGCCACGCTGGTGGCCCAGGCCGAACGTGCGCGTTTGGCCAGATTACGCTACGACAATGGCAGCGCACCTTATTTCGAAGTGCTGGATGCCCAGCGTGACCTGCTCGCCGCCGAACAGCAATTGGTACAGACACGCCGCGCACTGCTGTCGAGTCGCGTAAGCCTGTATGCCGCCCTGGGGGGTGGCAGCCAGGAATTCGTCGAGTCGCCCGTTCCGATGGCCCGACCTGTCAATTGAAAATGCGAGAAATCCACATGAACGCTTCCATCAAGAAAAACCTGCTTCTGGCCACCGTAGCTATTGCCGTCGCACTGGTCGCCTGGGGTGTCTGGACCAAGATGCGGCCCACGGGTCTGGGCGAGGGCTTCGTCAGCGGTAATGGCCGCATCGAGGCCACCGAGATCGACGTCGCCACCAAATACGCTGGCCGCGTAGTCGATATCTTCGCCCGTGAAGGCGACTTCGTGAAGGCAGGCCAGGTGCTGGCGCAGATGCAGATCGATGTGCTCAACGCCCAGCGCGATGAGGCGCGCGCCCAGCAACAGCAGGCGATCAATGCGGTGGCCAGCGCCGAAGCTCAGGTCAAGATGCGCGAGAGCGACCTGGCTGCGGCACAGGCCGTGGTGGTACAGCGTGAGAGCGATCTGGACAACGCCAAACGACGCCTGGCGCGTTCGCAAACCCTGTCTCGCGAAGGTGCGACGTCCATCCAGCAACTCGACGACGATCAGGCCGCCGTGCGCAATGCCGAAGCGGCACTGGCCGCGACGAAAGCCCAGGTCGCGGCCGCCCAGGCAGCCATTGCTGCGGCCAAGTCACAGGTCACCGGTGCGCGCTCCACGGTTACGGCAGCCGCCGCGACGGTCACCCGTATCGAAGTCGACATCGCCGACAGCCAGCTCAAGGCACCGCGCGATGGCCGCGTACAGTACCGTGTCGCCCAGCCCGGCGAGGTGCTCGGCGGGGGTGGCAAGGTGCTCAATATGGTGGACCTGAGCGATGTCTACATGACCTTCTTCCTGCCGGAAACGGTGGCAGGCAAGGTGGCGCTGGGCAGCGAGGTGCGCATCCTGATCGATGCGGCGCCCGGCTACGTCATTCCAGCCCAGGTGTCTTTCGTTGCCAGCGTGGCGCAGTTCACGCCCAAGACGGTGGAAACCGCCAGCGAGCGCCAGAAACTGATGTTCCGGGTGAAAGCCCGCATTGCACCGGAACTGCTCAAACAGCATTTGAAACAGGTCAAGACCGGCCTGCCCGGGGTTGCCTGGCTCAAACTGGAACCGCAGGCCGAATGGCCGAAATTGTTGGTGGTGAAGGTGTCTGAATGACGCTTGCAAAGCACGGCGACGCGCCAGTCGCTCGTCTTGCCGGCGTCAGCTTGCGCTACGGCAAGACCGTGGCGCTGGACGCGATCGATCTGGAGATTCCTGCCGGCTGCATGGTGGGCCTGATCGGCCCGGACGGCGTCGGCAAATCCAGCCTGCTGGCGCTGATCTCGGGCGCGCGCGCGATGCAGCAGGGGCAGGTAGAGGTGCTCGGCGGCGACATGCGTGCGGCGCACCACCGCAACCGGGTCTGCCCCGCGATTGCCTACATGCCGCAGGGCTTGGGCAAGAACCTATACACGTCCCTGTCGGTCGAGGACAACCTGCAGTTTTTCGGCCGCCTGTTCGGACACGATGCGGGCGAACGCCGGCGACGCATCGATGATCTGACGAGAGCAACGGGACTTTATCCTTTCCTCGATCGTCCGGTGGGCAAACTGTCCGGCGGCATGAAGCAGAAGCTGGGCTTGTGCTGCGCGCTGATCCACGACCCGGATCTGCTGATCCTGGACGAGCCGACCACCGGGGTCGATCCGCTGGCACGCAACCAGTTCTGGTCGCTGATTGCCCGAATTCGCCGGCGGCGCCCGGGCATGAGCGTGATCGTAGCCACCGCCTACATGGAGGAGGCGGAACGTTTCGACTGGCTGGTGGCGATGGATGCGGGAAAAATCCTCGCCACGGGAACCCCCCGTGAACTTCATGAGCGCACCGGGCAAACGACGCTGGAGGCGGCCTTCATCGCACTGCTGCCGGAAGAAAAAAAGCGCGGCCATCGGGCAGTGGCTGTGCCGCCCTTCGCCGAAGACGGGGAGGCCGCCATCGAGGCGCGCGACCTGACCATGCGCTTCGGCGATTTCACGGCGGTCGACCATGTCAATTTCCGCATCCGCCGCGGCGAGATATTCGGCTTCCTTGGCGCCAACGGCTGCGGCAAGACCACCACCATGAAGATGCTCACCGGGCTGCTGCCGCCGAGCGAGGGCGAAGCCTGGCTATTCGGACAGAAAGTTGACGCACGCGACATCGCCACGCGGCGGCGGGTGGGTTACATGTCGCAGGCGTTTTCGCTTTATTCCGAGCTTAGCGTCGAGCAAAACCTGGTGCTCCATGCACGCCTTTTCAGCGTGCCGGAATCGACGATTGCGTCCCGGGTCGGCGAACTGATGGCCCGTTTTGGGCTGGACGGCGCATCCGACGCCCTGCCCGACGCCCTGCCGCTCGGCATGCGTCAGCGCCTGTCGCTGGCAGTGGCGCTGGTGCATCAGCCGGAATTGCTGATCCTCGATGAGCCGACCTCGGGCGTCGACCCGGTGGCGCGGGATGCTTTCTGGCAGTTGCTGGTCGATCTGTCGCGCACCGACAAAGTGACGATCTTCATTTCGACCCACTTCATGAACGAGGCCGAGCGCTGCGACCGCATTTCGCTGATGAATGCCGGCCGGGTGCTGGTCAGCGATGCGCCGGCGGAGATCGTCGAAAAGCGCGGCACGAACGACCTGGAAGCCGCCTTCATCGCCTATTTGCAGGACGCCGACCCACCCGATGGAGAAATGCTGCCGGAAACCGCGGCGCCGGTTTCCGCCCCTCGTCAAGGGAATTCGGGACACCCTCGCGAGCAACGCCAGGCTTTCAGTTTCGCCCGTGCCTTCAGTTACACCCTGCGCGAGGCGCTGGAACTGCGGCATGACCCGGTGCGTATGGTAATGGCGCTGTTCGGCAGCCTGATCCTGATGTTCATCATGGGCTATGGCATCACCATGGATGTCAACGACCTCAGCTATGCCGTGCTGGATCGCGACCAGACCACGCTTAGCCAGAACTACACCTTGAACCTCTCCGGTTCGCGCTATTTCGTCGAACACCCGCCGCTTTCCGACTATGCCGACCTCGACCGGCGCATGCGCAGCGGCGAGCTGTCGCTGGCCATCGAGATTCCACCCGGTTTCGCGCGCGACATGCAGCGCGGCACCCCGGTGCAGATCGGCGCCTGGATCGACGGCGCCATGCCGCAACGGGCCGAAACGGTGCAAGGCTACGTACAGGGCATGCATCAGGGATGGCTGGTCGAGACCGCGAAAACCCGCTTCGGCCAGGACATTGCGGTCGGTGCCGCCAGCGTCGAAACCCGCTTTCGCTACAATCCCGATGTGAAGAGCCTGCCGGCCATGGTGCCGGCGGTGATTCCCTTGCTGCTGCTGATGATCCCGGCCATGCTGACCGCCCTGTCGGTGGTGCGCGAAAAGGAGCTGGGGTCGATCATCAATCTCTACGTCACGCCGGTGACCCGCAGCGAATTCCTGGTCGGCAAGCAACTGCCCTACATCGCGCTGGCCATGTTCAATTTTTTGCTGATGACCCTGTTTGCCGTGACCCTGTTCGACGTGCCGGTCAAGGGGAGCTTCACGACCCTGCTGCTGGCGACGCTGATCTATGTGATTTTCTCCACCGGTTTCGGCCTGTTCGCTTCCACCTTCACGCGCAGCCAGATCGCGGCGATGTTCTTTACGATGATCGGCAGCATGTTGCCGGCCATCCAGTTCGCCGGCATGATCAACCCGGTAACATCGCTCGAAGGCGTCGGCAGGGCGATTGGGGAAATCTACCCGGCATCCCAATACATCACCATCAGCCGCGGCGTGTTCAACAAGGCTCTGGGGATGGCCGATCTCCATGCTGCCTTCACGCCGATGGTGCTGGCGACCCTGGTCATACTCGGCCTTTCGATTGCACTCCTGAAAAAGCAGGAGCGCTGATCATGCCTAGAGCTTCTCATATCTACCGTCTGGGCATCAAGGAGCTGTGGAGCCTGGTGCGCGACCCGATCATGCTGGTGTTGATTGCCTACAGCTTCACTTTCCAGGTCTACATCGCCGCGACCGCCATGCCGGAACAACTTCACAAAGTGCCGATCGCTATCGTCGACGAGGATGATTCGCCGCTATCGGCACGCATTACCTCGGCTTTTTTTCCGCCGCAATTCATGCCACCACGACGGGTGACGCTGTCCGAAATCGATGCCGGCCTGGATGCGGGACTTTATACGTTTTCGCTCAACATTCCGCCGAATTTCCAGCGCGACGTGCTGGCGGGACGCGCGCCCGCCATCCAGCTCAATGTCGATGCCACGCGCATGAGCCAGGCCTTCTCGGGTAGCGGTCACGTGCAGCAGATCGTGTTGGGCGAAGTCAATGAATTCGTCCAGCGCTACCGTGGCACCCCCGCGCCGCCAGTCGAACTGTCCATGCGGGCACGCTTCAACCCGGCCTTGACCCAGGCCTGGTTCGGCTCGGTGATGGAGATCATCAACAACGTCACCATGCTATCCATCGTGCTGGCCGGCGCCGCGCTGATCCGCGAGCGCGAACACGGCACCATCGAACACCTGCTGGTGATGCCTGTCACCCCCAGCGAGATTATGCTGGGTAAAATCTGGGCTATGGGTCTGGTCGTTTTGCTGGCGACGGCATTTTCGCTGACCTTCATCGTGCAGGGCGCGCTCAGTGTACCGATCGAAGGCTCGGTGGCGCTGTTCCTGGCCGTGGCCGCATTGGATCTTGTTGCTGCCACCTCGATGGGTATTTTCATGGCAACCCTGGCGCGCAACATGCCGCAGTTCGGTCTGTTGGCAATGCTGGTGCTGTTGCCGATGATGATGCTCTCGGGCGGCATGACGCCACGCGAGAGTATGCCGCTCCTGGCGCGAAACGTGATGGAGATCGCGCCGACCACGCATTTCGTCGCCGCCGCCCAGGCCATCCTCTACCGGGGCGCCGGTTTCGATGTGGTCTGGCCGCAAGTGATTGCGCTGGCCGTCATCGGTGCAGTGTTTTTCGTCGCCGCCCTGATCCGTTTTCGCAAGAGCATCAGCCAGATGGTCTGAGTATGCCACTGTTTTCGCCCAGGATCTGCATCAGGTTGGGCTATAACCCAACCTGATGCCAGGATACCCCACTTCATTCTACGTACCCCCTCGATTATGCAGACATTTGGTATTTCCTCCCCGCAATGGCATCATAACGAGCATGGAATTCGACCTTCTTTATGAAATCGCCATGCCGCCCTTTCTCGAAAGGACGGAAAGCCATGCTTATGCCGACACTCTGACGGAAGTTGAACTGGCCGACCAACTCGGATTCCGTTGCGCCTGGCTGGCGGAACATCATTTCTCGCGCCAATATTCCCACTGCTCGAAACCGGAACTGGTACTGGCGGCCCTGGCCCAGCGCACCAAACGGATCAGGCTGGGCATGGGCGTCATCCCCGCGCCCTACCACCACCCGGTGCACCTGGCCGAAGGAATCGCCACCATCGACATTCTCTGCGGCGGCCGGCTCGAAGTAGGTCTGGGGCGGGGATTTTCCCCCGACGAAGACAAGGCTTTCGGCGTCAAAATGGGCGACAGCCGCGCCCTCACCGGAGAAATACTGGAGATTGTGCGCGCCAGCTTCGCTTGCAAGCCGGTTGTCTTTCGCGGCGCGCATTACCGCATTGAAAACGTGGACATCCTGCCCCATCCGGTGCAATCCCCCCATCCACCGCTGTGGTCGGCCGCAGTCAGCCCTGACAGCTTCGCCTGGGTGGCACAGCAGGGCCTGGGCATGCTGACGCAACCGTTCAAGCCGTGGCTGATGACCAAATACGACATCAAAAACTACCTGGGGGCATGGAAAGGCGCAACCCCGCCGCGCATCGCCATGGCCGTGAGCATGCTGTGCCTGCCCGACGGCAAGCGCGCACGGCAACTGGCGAAACAGGCGCTGACCTGGTACTACCGCGAACTCTACAAAACCGCCTTGCCGCTGCTGGAAAAACTTTATCCGGGCTACCGGCATGTCCGCGAACTGGCGCGCTTCCGGGACGCCATGAAACTCGGCATCAACCTGGCATTGCTGGAAGATTTCGGCATGGCGGTGGTGGGCACGCCGCAGGAATGCATCGAACAATTACGCAAATTCGAAGCCGCCGGCGTGACGCATATACTCTGCGCCATCGGCGCAGGCGCTGTAAAAACCGAGGTCGTTCAGGAATCCTTGCGCTGTATCGCCACTGAGGTGATGCCCGCCTTCCGGCAACAGTGATAAAATCCGCTTTTGCTCAAGCCTCGGAAATCATCCCTGTGATCGAACTCACCATCAACGGCACGCCGCGCCAGTTTGCCGCACCGCTCAATGTGATTCAACTGGTGGAGAACCTCGACCTAGCCGGCAAACGCATCGCAGTGGAGCGCAACGGCGACATCGTGCCGCGCAGCCAATTCAACATAACCCCCCTGTCCTCCGGCGACAAACTTGAAATTGTAGTGGCTGTTGGCGGCGGGTAATCGAACCTAGAGACTATGGACAACTTGATCATCGCAGGAACCAGCTACGCCTCCCGCCTGCTGGTAGGCACCGGCAAGTACAAGGATTTTGACCAGACGCGGCGCGCCATCGAAGCCAGCGGCGCCGAAATCGTCACAGTAGCGATCCGCCGCACCAACATCGGCCAGAATGCAGGCGAACCCAGCCTGCTGGACGCCGTGCCGCCGTCAAAATACACCTACCTGCCCAACACCGCCGGCTGCTACAGCGCCGACGATGCCATCAAGGCGGCGGAAGTCCTGGTCAAGGACGGCTTCAAGGTGATGGTCTACACCTCGGACGACCCCATCATCGCCAAACAGCTGGAGGAAATCGGCTGCGTCGCGGTGATGCCGCTGGCGTCGCTGATCGGCTCCGGCATGGGCATTCTCAATCCGTGGAATCTGCAGATCATCATCGACAACGCCAAGGTCCCGGTGATCGTGGATGCCGGCGTCGGCACAGCCTCGGACGCCGCCATCGCGATGGAGCTGGGTTGTGATGGCGTGCTGATGAATACCGCCATCGCCGCGGCCCAGGACCCGATTTTGATGGCTTCGGCCATGAAAAAAGCGGTGGAAGCAGGCCGCGAAGCTTTCCGCGCCGGTCGCATGCCGAAGAAACTCTATTCCGCCAGCCCGAGCTCGCCCACCACCGGCCTTATCGGCAAGTAGTCCCCTCATGACCGAAACCCTCCACCGCCCGGTGCGCAGCTTCGTGCTGCGCCAGGGCCGCATGTCCGTGGCCCAGGGCCGCGCCCATGAAACCCTGATGCCCCGCTTCGGCATTCCCTACAACGCCGAAAGACTGGATCTGGAACAGATTTTCGGCCGAAATGCGCCAAAAATCCTGGAAATCGGCTTCGGCATGGGAGACAGCACGGCCCAGATCGCCCTCGCCCATCCCGAGAACGACTACCTCTGCATCGAGGTCCACACCCCCGGCGTGGGCAGCCTGCTGAGGAAAATCGAGGAGTTGGGACTCACCAACATCCGCATCATCCAGCACGACGCGGTGGAAGTCCTGAAGCACATGCTGGCCCCGGACGCGCTGGACGGCGTGCTCATTTTCTTCCCCGATCCCTGGCACAAAAAACGCCACCACAAGCGCCGCCTGATCCAGCCCGAGTTCACCGCGCTGCTGTGCGAGCATTTGAAACCTGGGGGCTATTTGCACGCGGCGACGGATTGGGAAGAATATGCGACCCACATCCTCGCCACCTTCAGTGCCCAACCGAGCCTGGCCAACACCACCCCGGACTACGCACCGCGCCCGGAATACCGGCCACTGACCAAATTCGAACTGCGCGGATTAAAGCTCGGGCATGGGGTGTGGGATATCGTTTTCAGACGGGTTTGATGGTAGCAACAAGCTTCTTGGCTGCGCCCCTCTTTGCAAAACTTACCGTTCATTCCGAGCTGCTATAAATCATGAACATGTCGCTATCCGAGCTGAGTGCGGAAGAAATTCAAGAGTGTGCGAAACAGCTGGAAGACGTGTTGGAAAGCCATGCCAAATGGATTTCCCGCTTGAACGAAACCATCATTTGCCGCCTTCCCCCGTCCGCCCAAGACATCGCGGATGACGCCTGCTGTCATTGTAAATTTGGCAGGTGGTATCACGGCGAGCATCACGCCATCCTGAATCAGGCCCCGGAGTTCGTGGAAATAGGGGAAACCCACCGCCGCATGCATCAAATTGCGGCCGCGATCCTCCTCAAAACCTCTGGCGGCGAGTTGGTCGAAAAGCGGGAATATTCAAGCCTCCTGAGCCATGTGGAAGAATTGCGCAAACAAATCTACGCCCTGGGAGCCGGACTCAACCAGGAAATGGGGCTGGTGTCCAAACTGGCTGACAAGATTTTTGAATACGCTACCGAAGGTGTGGTGATTACCGATCCGTCAGGGCGCATCCTGAACGTCAACCAGGCATTCGCCTGCGTCACCGGATACAACCGCGACGAAGTGATCGGAAAAACACCGGCGATTCTGAACTCGGGGCGGCAGAACAAGTCGTTTTACGAGACCATGTGGAAAGATCTGCTCGAAAAGGGTCACTGGGAAGATGAAATCTGGAATCGCCGCAAGAACGGGGAAGCCTATCTCGAGTGGCTTTCCATCAGCGCCATCAAAAACGAGAACACGGAAACGACGCATTATGTAGCCATATTTTCAGACATCACGCAGGCACGGGAAAATGAGCAGCGCTTGCATCAACTGGCTTATCACGACCCGCTGACCAGTTTGCCGAACCGAGCCCTGTTTCAGGATCGCCTGCAGCAGGTTATTGCCCATGCAGACCGTCACAAATCCATGGCAGCACTGATTTTCCTTGATCTCGACCGTTTCAAGAATATCAACGACACCTTGGGCCACAAGGCTGGCGATGTGTTGCTGAGTGAAACCGCCAACCGCCTGACTGGCTGCATGCGCGGCAGCGACACGGTGGCCAGGCTGGGCGGAGACGAATTCACCGTTATTCTCCCCGGCATCAGCAATGTGACGAGCGTGGCCCAGATGGCGCAAAAAATCATCGAGGCCATCTCCATCCCCTTTACGCTCGAAGGGCAGGATGTGTTCGTGACCACCAGCATCGGCATCAGCCTATATCCACTCAATGGGAAAACCGTCGACGCCCTGTCCAAAACCGCCGACATCGCCATGTATCAGGCCAAGGCCCTCGGCCGCAACAACTTCCAGTTCTTTCGCGACTCTTCGGACGGGGGGATTGCCGCCCTGTTCACGCTGGAAAACCACCTGCGGCGCGCCCTGGACCGGAACGAACTGATCGTGCATTACCAGCCCCAGGTGGATATCGAAGCGGGCAAGATAACCGGAATGGAAGCGTTGCTGCGGTGGCAGCACTCGCAACGCGGGGAAATCATGCCAGACGAATTCATCCCCCTGGCGGAGGAATCAGGCCTGATCATTCCAATAGGCGAGTGGGTGTTACGCCAGGCTTGCATCCAGAACAAGGCCTGGCAGGATGCCGGCCTGCCCCCTATCCGGATGGCAGTGAACATTTCCGCCCTTCAGTTGAAGCAGAAAAATTTCGCGGAGATCGTGGCCATGGTCCTGGATGAAACCGGCCTTGATCCCAACTGGCTCGAACTGGAACTGACCGAAAGCGTCGTCATGCAGAATGCCGAAGAAGCCATCAAGCAGTTGAATCAGCTCAAATCCATTGGCGTCTGGCTTTCCATTGATGATTTCGGCACCGGTTACTCCAGCCTGAGCTACCTCAAGCGGCTCCCCATCGATACCGTCAAGATCGACAAATCCTTCATCCACAACGTCACCAGCAATGAGGACGACGCCTCCATTTCAGAGGCCATCATCGCCCTCGCCAACTCCCTGCACCTGAAGGTCATCGCCGAGGGCGTGGAAAACAGCGATCAGCTCTATTTTCTGAGAGAACACCATTGCTGTGACGCGCAGGGCTTCTTTTTCAGCCGGCCTTTGCATCCTGAAGCGATTACCCTGCTGTTGCAAAACGGCATCCTGCCGGGTTTCGGACGCGGCCTTGGCGACAAAACCGGCGAATAGAAACTGTGGATATGGTGCACCAGCAACGCCATCCGGACCCCCTTAAGCCTACAGATTTACCGGATCACACCTAAACCGGGCCACTCAGCTGAAAACACACCCGCCCCGGGCGGTTGACGGTCAGTGCCAGTCGATAACCAGCCTGACTCGCCTGCCTGGCCGCCTGATAGAGCCCGACGCCCAGGCCGTTGTCGGACTGCACCGGCGAGTTCAAAAGCCGCGTTGCCAACGCCTGGTCCAGCGCGGACCCATCGTCGCAGAGCGTCAAACTGCCACCGCCTTCGCAGGAAAAACCCACCCTGACTACCAGCTTGCGCTCCAACTTGCGTTTTTCCAGTGCGTTCTGCAGTAGATTATCGGCCACGCTATCAAATAGCTCCCCGGGGATATGCACATGCTGGTCAAGGGACATATCGTAGGCGGCAAATTCGACCCGGTCCTGTGCATAGCGTTGTTGCAAGGCTTCCCACCACGAATGGGCGGTTATGCGCTCCACCGCTTCCGCCGCGTTAACCTTGGGCGACTTGAGCTTGTCCAGGGTCAGTTGCAGGCGCTGCACGATCTGCGGCAACTGACGCTGCATCAAGGCCTGAAGCGCCTGGGATTGGCCCGGATCGCTGCTTTCCACCGCGGCACACAGGGTCTTAAGGGATTGCAGCAGGTTTTTCACGTCATGGGTGAGCCTGGCCCCGGTTTCATAGATGGCCTGGGTATAGGCATTGTATTTCTGCTCCTGCTCGCGTTGCTTGGCCTCAAAAAAAGTTCCCAGCAACTGGGTCAGGAGTTTGACGTGGAGAATCAGCCCGGGGCTGAGCGCCCAGCGGGTATACAGCACCAGATTGACGCGGTGAAAGGTAAACTCGGCCGCATGCCTTGAGGCCGAGCCAAATTCCCCCGCGCCGCCCGGCGCCTGCCATTTCCCCCCATTCACCCATGGCAGGGCGGCGAGATCGTCCAGCGCCAGGCGCAGAAAATCCAGCGCATCGTGCTCATGTTCAGCCAGTGCTGCCAAATTGCGCAACCAGCGTTCGAATGGCAGGCCGACGCTCAACAGGTAGCGCGACATCAATTGGCCGCCGCCGGCAAATCCCCCGTGCGGGTTCCACAACCAGCTCAGGGCAAACAGAACCGCCGCTATTGCCATCAGGGTTTGTGCCAACGCCATGGGGTAATTGCTCTGGCTGATCATCTTGACAGTAAAACTACCCAACACCAGCACCACGACCAGCAGGAACAGCATCAGACTATAGAAGAAATCCACGGCGTAAAACGGCTTGGACTGTTGTTTGCCTCCTGGCACGAACGCGACCAGGAAAGGCGCCAATAACAGGCCGTAGCGCACCGTCAGGGTCAGGGCCAGATTGCCGGGCGCCACCTCAAAAAGATGAGGAACCACCCACAGCAGCAGTATGGAGAGCAGGTAAAGCAAGGCGAACAAATGGCCCAGACGCTGCCGCCGCCCCTCAACGCCCACCACATCCCCGCCCACCAGGCCGACCAGAATTCCCAGCCACAACGTGGCCAGCCACCAACTGCTCCAGAGCAGAAACAGCCCTCCGCCTCCTGCCAGCACCAGCACCAGGCGCCCGGGAGAAAGGTTGTGCTCGCTGCGCCACAGCGGCTGCCACAGCAGGAACAAGCCGAAATGCACCATCAGGGAAGCATAGGACCACCATGAATCGACCCCCCAGGCAAGCGCGGCATGCAGCGACAGCAGCATGCCCGCCAACAGCCAGTGAGGGCGGTTGGCGACGACTTGTTGCACCAAATGGGAAATTTTGCCGTTCATGCGCCACCCTCTGCCGCGTTGGTTTGGATATACTTGCCGCTCAGGCAATCCGTGCCAATAGAGCGTTTACACATGTCGCGAGCCATATTCACCATCGCCTATTTCACGTTTCTCGAAGCAGCCCGCGCACGACTCACGCGACTGGTGTTGCTGCTGTTGCTCGCGGCTTTTGCCGGCAGCCTGTTCTTGCAGGCCATCGCCATCGCCGACAGCCAGCGCATCCAGACCGCATTTCTCGCGGCCATGCTGCGACCGGCCAGCATCTTCATTTTAAGCCTGTTCATCATCGGCAGCCTGTCCCGGGAGTTCAACGAGAAGGGACTGGAACTCATTTTATCACTCGACATCCCCCGCGCCAGCTACGTGCTCGGCAAGCAGCTCGGATTCATGGGCATCGGGCTGCTGCTGGCTGCCGCCATCGCCTCGCTGCTACTGTCTTTCGCGCCGGCAAGCCAGGTAGCCATGTGGAGTTTATCCCTGCTGTGCGAATTATGGATCATGACGGCATTAAGCCTGTTCTGCATTTTCACCTTCAGCCAGATCCTGCCGGCCCTCTGCATGGCGCTCGGGTTTTATCTGCTGGCCCGTTCGATCGGCGCCATCCTGCTGATCGGCCATGCCCCGCTCAACACCGACGGCATCACCCAGCAATTCATGGTTCACACCCTCGACGCCATCGCCCTGCTACTGCCGCGCCTCGACGCCTTCACCCTGACCGCCTGGCTGGTCAACGACAGCGGACATTGGGCCGAGCTCGGGCCGATTGCGCTGCAAACCCTCATTTACCTGGCGCTGCTGGTAGCCGGTGCGCTCTTTGATTTGTCGCGCAAGAACCTCTAAGGCATGAAAGAACGTTCCCTCGCCGCAGTTCCCCGGCCCATCCTGGCAATGCTGGCATTCGCCCTGGCGGTGCAAATTTATTGGGGCCTGCGCACGCCCTGGCCACAGACCCATGCCCAGGCGCTGCCCGCCGTTCCCTCTTACCAAACGCTGGCAGTGGCCAGCTTCGCCGAAACCATTCCGGCATCGCAGCTGCTTGCGCTTTACCTGCAAGCCTTCGACAATCAGCCGGGCGTCAGCATCCCGTTCAACGAACTTGACTACAGAACGGTTAGCAAATGGCTGGAACGCATGCTGGAACTCGATCCCGACGCCCAATACCCACTGCTCATGGCCACCCATCTCTATACCCAGGTTCCCGACCCCGGCAAACAACGGCAGATGCTGGATTTCGCCTACCAGCAATTTCTTGTCGCGCCTAATCAGCGCTGGTCCTGGCTGGCCCACGCATCCATCGTCGCAAAACATCAATTGCACGACCTGCCCCTGGCGCTGAAATATGCCCAAGCCATTGCAAAGCAGGCCACCGGAGCAGGTGTGCCCCACTGGGCGCAGCAAATGCCCATATTCATTCTGGAAGAAATGGGCGAGACCGAAAGCGCGAAAATATTGCTGGGAGGGCTGCTGGCCAACAAAACCCTCACCGACCCCCATGAGATACTTTTCCTGACTGAACGCTTGAACGCAATGGAAGCCCGCCCTGTCGACAATCCGTCACCGCCGTCAGAATTACAACACCCTCGGTATTAATTCAGGTCACTGTCCTTTTACCCTACAGCAATAACGCTGGCACAAATATTGCTGCATCAAGCTTAAACAATAATACCAATCAATTTCGGAGCGGATTCAAAATGAAAAACCATCAACAAGGCTTCACACTGATCGAAATCGCCATTGTGCTGGTGATTATCGGTTTGCTGTTGGGCGGCGTACTAAAGGGACAGGAACTGATCACCAGCGCTCGCGTGCGCAACATGATTTCGCAGCAGGACGGCATCAAGGCGGCTTATTTTGGCTTCCTGGATCGCTATCGCGCCTTGCCTGGGGACTATTCAGCAGCATCGGCAAACATCAAGGGCGTCGCAGCCGCCGCCAATGGCGATGGCAATGGCCAGATACTTGCCGACGAAGCCATCGCAGCGTGGGACCATCTGAGCAAGGCGGGATTCATCAACGGCAGCTACGTCTTTACCGCTGGCGCAGTAAATGACACAACCACCCCGAAAAATCCTTATGCCGGCTACTTGCAGCTCATTTACGATGCCGTCTACAGCGATTCTGGCACGGCCTCTGCGCGCCACAATCTGAAAACCGGGATCCAGGTTCCGGTCAACATCCTGGCCGAAGTAGACCGCAAGATCGATGATGGCAACCCCTATGGCGGCGCATTCCGTTTCTCGATCTATGCGGGCGGGGCCACTGCGCCAACGGTGGCAACCTGTATTGTTACCGGGCCGCCTGTCACATGGAACGTAGCCGGCGAGGAAAACAACTGTGGTGGCGCAAGCATTTTTTAAGCTGATGAAAACACTTTTTCATCATCAACAAGAAACCCGCTTCTGCGGGTTTTTTGCTGTCCGGCTTCATATGGGCTCATGCAATCGTGGCTTTACCCTGATCGAAATGGCCCTCGTGATGGTCATCGTCGGTTTGCTTCTGACCGCGGCGCTGAAGGGAAATGAATTGATCACCAACGCCCGGGCGAGAAACGTCATCGCGCAACAGGCCGACATCAGAGCCGCATTCCACGGATTCCAGGACCGCTACCGCGCCCTGCCCGGCGACTACCCCGGAGCCGTCGCGAGCCGCAACATCCCGAACATAGCCGCCGACATCGGCGGAGATGGCAATGGAGTGATTTCGAATGCAACAGCCAATGAACAAACCATAGCCTGGGCACATTTATCGCAAGCCGGATTCCTGAGCGCCAGCTACCACATGACAAACCCAACCAATGCCGCAAGCGAGGCCAATACACCCAGGAACGTCTACAACGCCTACCTGCAACTGACCCAGGACAACAATTTTGCCACGGTGACGGGGGCCACTCCCGCAGCAGCCCGCCTCAACCTGAAAACCGGCAATGCCGTCCCGGCAGAGGTCCTGGCAGAAATCGACCGCAAGATAGACGATGGAAATGCCGCTCGCGGCAGCTTCCGCTTTAGCCCGTTTAACGGTGCTGCATCAGCCCCGGCCGACCAGGATTGTTTTTCGCTTGCCGACGGGAACTGGAACATCGCCAGTAGCGCCATGAATTGTGGTGCAACGAATCTGCTGTAAGTTTCCGCCCCGGCTGACGCCTCATCCCTGCAACAGCTTGATCTCCGCCGCCGCCAGGTCCTCCGCGACGCCCAGCAATACTACGATATCACCCGCCATGAGGCGCATTTCCGGGGAAGGCTCGAGGCCGCGGATCCCTCTTCTGCGGATCGCCGTCACTTCCACCATCAGGCTTTCCAGATCAAGCTCGGCCAGAGATTTCCCGATCGCGAAACCTTTGTCGCCCAATGCCACCGAGGCGAGACGAGGCTGCTCGTGCTCTTCAAGACTGGTTTCAGCTTCACCCCGGAAAACCCCGCGAAACAGACCATAACGCTGCGCGCGCACCTCGCGGATGCGCCGCAACACGTGAGCCAGCGGCACGCCCAGCAACATCAGGGCATGAGAAGCCAGCATCAACGAGCCTTCCAGCACTTCCGGCACCACTTCTGCCGCGCCCGCCTGTTGCAGCACAGCCAGTTCCGAGTCGTCGAGGGTACGCACTACCACCGGCAGGTCGGGGCGCAATTCATGCACCTGGCGCAGCACCTTGAGCGCGGAAGCCGTATCGGCATAGGAAACAACCACGGCCCGTGCCCGTAGCAAGCCCGCCGCCAGCAGCACCTCGCGCCGGCTGGCATCCCCATACACCACATTCTCCCCCGCCGCCGCCGCGGCACGCACGCGCTGCGGATCAAGGTCCAGAGCAAAGAAGGGAATCTCCTCCAAATCCAGGAAACGCGACAGATTCTGACCGCTACGACCATAGCCGCACACGATCACATGTCCCTCGGTGCCGGCGCTCTTGACCACGATTTCGTGCAACTCCAGCGCCCGGTAATTCCAGTCGTTGCGGTATAGCCGCCCCACGATGGCGGCGCTATGGTGCAGTATTATCGGCGCCGCCAGCATCGACAGCAGCATCGCCGCGAGCGTCACTTGCGCCACGACAGGCGGCAGCAAACCGCCACCATTGGCCAGGGCCAGCAACACGAAGCCGAACTCCCCCCCCTGGGCCAGCGCCAGGCCGGCCCTTAACGCCACACTGGACTCATGGCGAAACACCCGACTCAAAAGTGTGACCAGCGCGGCCTTTCCCACCACCAGCACGGCCAAGGCCAGCATGACCCAGCCCAGGTTCGATGCCACGGTCTTCAAATCCAGCAACATGCCCACGGTCACGAAAAACAGCCCCAGCAGAACATCGCGGAAGGGCTGGATGTCCGCCTCCACCTGGTAACGATATTCCGTTTCGGAGATCAGCATCCCGGCCAGAAACGCCCCCAGCGCCATGGACAGTCCTGCCAGCCCGGTGAGATATGCCATGCCAAGCGTCACCAGCAAGACATTGAGCATGAACAGTTCGGGCGACTTGTGCCGCGCCACCCAGTGAAACCAGGGGCGCATCAGGCGCTGCCCGAAATAGAGCAGCCCCACCAGCAGCAGCACCGCTTTCAGGAAAGCCGCGCCGACCACCCCCAGCAGATCGCCTCCGCTTGCAGACAAGGCGGGAATCAAAATAAGCAGCGGCACCACCGCCAGATCCTGGAACAGCAAGGCGCCGATCACCAGCCGCCCATGCCGCGACTGGAGTTCGAGGCGTTCCGCCATCATTTTGCTCACAATCGCCGTGGAAGACATGGCCAACACACCACCCAGCGCCACGCCAGCCTGCCACGTCAGGCCCAGCGCCATGGCGATGGACATCACCAGCAACAGCGTGGCCGCCACCTGGGCGCCACCAAAGCCGAAAACCACTCCTCGCATGGTTTTCAACTGCGGCAGGCTGAATTCCAAACCGATGCTGAACATCAGGAACACCACGCCGAACTCTGCCAGGGAGCGCGTTTCGCTGTCGTCCGGTATCCAGCCCAGGGCATGCGGCCCCGCCATCATGCCGATCAGCAAATAGGCCAGCAGCGGCGGCAAACGCAGGCTGCGGAACAGCGCCACTGCGATCACAGCCGCCGCGAGCAGCACCAGGGCGGCCTGGAGGGTTACCGGAATATCATGCTGCATCCTAAAAATCCTCAAATGACCGTGACCGCCGCCACGGCAGCTTTATCGCTTGCGGGTTCGGCCTTATACTATCACGACTTAATTTCATGCTGACCCCACCCATCCCGATGTCCATACGCGAAACCCCTGCCGAAAACACCCTGAATCTTGCACGCCAGGTTCTGACTATCGAAGCCGAAGCCATCCGCGCCCTGAGCGCGCGTCTCGACGACAGCTTCTCCCATGCTGTCGGGCTGTGTCTGGCGTGTACCGGACGCATCATCGTCAGCGGCATGGGCAAGTCGGGCCATATCGCCGGCAAGATTGCCTCCACCCTGGCCAGCACCGGCACGCCTTCCTTCTTCGTCCATCCCGGCGAAGCCAGCCATGGCGACCTGGGCATGATCACGCCCAACGACGTGGTAATCGCACTCTCCAATTCGGGCGAAAGTCCCGAGCTGGTGGCCATCGTGCCGCTGATCAAACGCATCGGCGCCAAGCTCATCGCCATGACCGGCAACGCCCAATCCACCATGGCACGGGAAGCCGATCTTCATCTCGACGCCAGCGTCAGCCAGGAAGCCTGCCCGCTGGGCCTGGCCCCAACTGCCAGCACCACTGCGGCGCTGGCGCTGGGTGACGCGCTGGCGGTTGCCTTGCTGGACGCACGCGGTTTCGGCAAGGACGACTTTGCCCGCTCCCACCCCGGCGGTGCGCTGGGCAGGCGTTTGCTTATCCATGTGCAGGACGTCATGCACCAGGGCGACCAATTACCCAAAGTCAGTGCCGATGCCAGCCTCAGTGCGGCACTACTGGAAATGACGCAAAAGGGCTTGGGCATGACCGCGGTGGTCGACGCCGACGACCGTATCCTGGGCGTGTTCACCGATGGGGATTTGCGCCGTCATCTGGACACGCCGCTGGATATCCGCACCACGCCCATGCGTGATGTCATGTCGCCCCATCCGCTCACCATCGGCCCCAACAAGCTGGCTGCGGAAGCGGTGCAATTCATGGAACAGCGCAAGATCAACGGACTGCTGGTTGCCGATGCGTCCGGCCGGCTGGTGGGTGCCTTCAACATGCACGACCTGCTGCGCGCAGGCGTGGTTTAACCCGGGACAGCACATGCAAGCGGTATATGAACTGGCGCGCAATATCAAGCTACTGATTTTCGACGTGGATGGCGTACTCACCGACGGCAGCCTGTTCCTCGGCGATGATGGCCAGGAATACAAGGCATTCAACTCCCTGGACGGTCACGGCATCAAAATGCTGAAAAACAGCGGCGTCGAGATTGCCATCATTACCGGCCGCAGTTCGAAAGTCGTCACCCTGCGCGCCGGGAACCTGGGCATCAGCCACCTATACCAGGGCGTCCACGACAAATTGGTGGCGTTTCACCAGCTCACGACGGAACTGGGCCTTCGCCTTGAGCAATGCGCCTTCATGGGCGATGACGTGGTTGACCTGCCGGCCATGCGCCGCTGCGGACTGGCCGTCACCGTACCTCAGGCGCCCGAACTAGTGAAGCGGCATGCCCATTTCGTGACCCAACGGGAAGGCGGGTACGGCGCGGCACGCGAACTGTGCGAGCTCATCATGCAGGCACAGGGCACGCTGGAGGCGCAGCTATCCGTTTATCTCAAATAAGGGAGCGCCTCCCGCTCTGGTTTCCCCTTGGGCTCATGATCCTGCTCGCCCTGCTCACCTACTGGCTCGACCGCACGGTGCAGGCTCCGTTGGAAAAACGGGACGGAAGTGCACGTCACGACCCCGACTACCAGGTGGAAAATTTTTTTGCCCGGCGCATGGGACAGGACGGCCTGCCGCTGCATACCCTGGCGGCGGCCAGGATGGAACATTTTCCCGACGACGATACTACGCGGCTCACCCGCCCCCATTTCGTCGCCATGGACCAGAATCGCGCCCCTATCCACATTACCGCCCAGCAGGGCCTGCTTTCCAGTAATGGCGAGCAGGTTTACTTTACCCGCAGCGTCGAGGTGAAGAAGCTCGCGGAGGAAGGGAAAGACAGCTTGACGGTCACCACGGAGTACCTGCATATTACGCCGGACCTGGAAACTGCCCGTACCGACAAAGCCGTCACGATCACAACACCCTCCGCCGTCATTACCGCCATCGGGATGGAACTGAATAACCGCACCCGGGTAGTAAAACTGCTTTCCCGCGTGAAAGGGCATTATGAAAAACCAAGAACCTGACCTCATATCTGCCGCAGCGCTTGGCCTCGCCCTGATGCTCGCCTTATCGGGCAACGTATGGGCCGAACTGGCGGACCGTGACAAACCCGTCAATCTGGAAGCCGATACAGTCATCATGGATGATGCCAGCAAAGTAAGCACTTACAGCGGCAATGTGCAGCTTTCCCAGGGCACCTTGCTGATCCGTGCCGACAAACTGGTGGTGAAGGAAGATGGCGCCGGTTTCCAGCATGGTACCGCTTATGGGAATCCGGCCAGCTTCAGGCAAAAACGCGAAGGCCTGGATGAATTTGTCGAAGGCTATGCGCTGCGCATCGAGTACGACAGCCAGAAAGACAAGGTGGAACTGCTGTCTCAGGCGCGGATGAAACGCAACCAGGACGAAGTGCGCGGCAACTACATTTCCTACGATGCCAAAACGGAGTTTTTCCAGGTCCTAGGTGGAGGCAAGGAAGCTGCGCCACCGGGCAGGGAGAAAGGCCGGGTCCATGCCGTGATCCAGCCCAAACCCAAAGCTGGCACCGTCGCACCCGTGCCGGCACCATTACCCCTGCGGGGGGCGGAAGACATCGCCCAGCCCCGTTCCGAATAAGGCTTCCATTTCAATTTCATGAGCGAACTCATCGTAAGCGGCCTGAAAAAGCGCTACAAATCCCGCACCGTGGTCAAGGACGTGTCTCTGAGCGTCGCCAGCGGCGAGGTGGTAGGTTTGCTGGGCCCCAACGGCGCGGGCAAGACCACCAGTTTCTACATGATGGTGGGGCTGGTGCCGCTCGACGGCGGCAGCATCCTGCTTGACGGCCAGGAATTGAGCCGCATGCCGATCCACCGCCGCGCCCGCCTGGGATTGAGCTACCTGCCCCAGGAAGCATCCATTTTCCGCAAGCTGACGGTAGCGGAAAACGTAAGCGCCATCCTCGAGCTGCGGGGCCTGACGCCGGAGCAGGTGGAACAACAGACAGACCAACTGCTGCAAGATCTGCACGTCCATCACCTGCGCGACAACCCGGCGCTGAGTTTATCCGGTGGAGAGCGCCGCAGGGTGGAGATCGCCCGCGCGCTGGCTTCGAATCCGCGCTTCATCCTGCTGGATGAACCTTTTGCCGGGGTAGACCCGATCGCCGTGCTGGACATCCAGAAAATCATCCGTTTCCTCACCGAACGCGACATCGGCGTGCTCATCACCGACCATAACGTGCGCGAAACCCTGGGTATATGCGACCACGCCTACATCATCAACGACGGACTGGTGCTGGCCAGCGGCAAACCAGAGGAAATCGTTTATAATGAAGCCGTGAGAAAAGTTTATCTCGGCGAGCATTTCCGCTTATGACACGGTTCGAAATCCCCACTCCGGGATTCGGCACTGCCCCATGAAACACAGCCTCCAACTCAAGCTCTCCCAGCACCTGACGCTTACCCCGCAGCTGCAGCAATCGATCCGCTTGCTGCAGCTTTCAACGCTGGAACTCAATCAGGAACTGGAACAGTTCATCGAGAACAACCCCTTGCTGGAACGCGTGGAGCCGGGTCGGGACGAAGCCGCGCCCGAAGACACCATTCCGTTTGCGGGCAACGGCCAGGAATCTGCCGCGCCGACAGCACCGGAAGAGCCCGGCGAGGATAGGGGGGAAGACAGCGGCAACGAAGATTTCTGGAACGAAGCCGCGTCTTCCCATGCTGCCCGGGACGAAAACGACGAGCCGGAATATCCCCAACAGGGAGCCGAAGCAATCGGACTGCGCGATCACCTCTTGTGGCAACTCAACCTGACACAACTATCTTTGCGCGACAGAACCATGGTTTCCCTGATGATCGATGCCCTCAGCGATGATGGCTATCTGACCCAGAGCCTGGATGAAATCGCGGCCATGCTTCCACCCGAACTTGAAATCGATCCGCTGGAGCTTGATACCGCGCTGAAATATCTGCAGAATCTCGACCCAATCGGCGTGGGTGCGCGCAACCTGAGCGAATGTCTGACACTGCAACTGGAAGCCCAGCCGGCGGACACACCCTGCCGCAAAACAGCCTTACAAATTACCCGCCATCACCTGGAACTGTTGGCGGGCCGCGATTACAACAAGCTGAAGAAATTGCTGCAATGCGACGACGATACGCTGCGTGAAGCCCAAAGCCTGATCACCCACCTCAATCCCCGCCCCGGCAGCGCCTTTTCCGCATCCGACACGCGCTACGTGGTGGCGGATGTGATCGTGAAGAAAATCAAGGGAACCTGGGTCGCCAGCCTTAACCGCGAGGCGATGCCGAAACTGCGCGTCAACCGCATGTACGCCGACATCCTGAGCCGTAGCCGCGACAATGGGGGACAGCAGCTTGCCAGCCAGTTGCAGGAAGCGCGCTGGATGGTCAAGAACATCCAGCAGCGCTTCGATACCATCCTGCGCGTATCGCAAGCCATCGTCGATCGGCAACGGCGTTTTTTCGAGCATGGCGAGGTCGCCATGCGACCGCTGGTGCTGCGCGAAATCGCGGATGAAGTCGGACTACACGAATCCACCGTTTCTCGTGTCACCACCCAGAAGTACATGCTCACACCACGAGGCATTTTCGAATTAAAATACTTTTTCGGCAGCCATGTGGCGACCGAAACCGGCGGAGCCTGTTCGGCCACCGCCATCCGCGCGCTTATCAAGCAACTGGTGAGCGCGGAAGACAGCAAGAAACCACTGAGCGATACTCAAATCACAGAAATTCTGGCGCAACAGGGCATAGTGGTCGCCCGCCGTACCGTGGCCAAATACCGCGAGGCCATGCAGATTCCCGCGGTCAACCTTCGCAAGTCACTTTAAAAACCAAGGAGCACAATCATGAACATGAACATCACCGGCCACCATATCGAAGTCACTCCCGCCATCCGCGACTATGTCGCCGCCAAGATGGATCGGATTACCCGCCATTTCGAGCAGGTCATAGACGTAAAAGTGATTCTGACTGTTGAAAAACTCAAGCAAAAAATTGAGGTGAACGTTCACGTGCGCGGAAACGATATCCATGTCGAAGCTGAAGATACCGACATGTATGCGGCAATCGATGCCATGGCTGACAAACTGGATCGCCAGGTTCTCAAACACAAGGAAAAGCACGGCGAACACCACAACAACCTGAAACACCAGACCGCCGAGGAATAACTCCCGCCTATTGATTCCGACAAAATATCATGGAATTAATCGCAAAAATCCTCCCCATCGAGAATGTCATTGCCGAACTCGATGCCGGGAGTAAAAAACGGGCTTTCGAACAAGTCGGCCAACTACTGGAAGAGCAACTCCAGCTTGGACGGGGGAAAATTTTCGATAGCCTGTTTGCGAGAGAAAAACTGGGCTCCACGGGACTCGGCCATGGCGTGGCGATACCCCATGGAAGGATCAAGGGCTTGCGCGACACGGTCGGGGTTTTCGCGCACCTGAAACAGCCGATACCCTTCGACGCTCCGGATGGAGCTCCGGTGTCGCTCATTTTCGTATTGCTGGTACCGGAGCAGGCCACCGACCTGCATCTGCAGATTCTGGGCGAACTGGCGCACATGTTCAGCGACCGCCATCTGCGCGAGCACCTCAACGCCAGCCATGATCGCGATACGCTGCATCAGCTTCTCACAAACTGGGCGCCCCATGCCTCAAATAAGCGTTAACCAGCTGTTCGCGGACAAAGGCGGCAAGCTCGGCCTGAGCTGGGTTGCGGGTCAGGGTGGCGGCGACAAGCTGCTCACCAGCGACACGGTGCAAAAGCTGTCACTGGCCTTGATCGGTTATCTCAATTTCGTTCACCCAAACCGCGTGCAAGTGCTCGGCTGCGCCGAAATGGATTACCTGCGCAGCCTGGAATCGGAGGCGCTGGCGCAGTCCGTAAACAATCTTTTCAGCACTGAATTGGCAGCCATCATCGTCTCCAATGGCGAGGCCGTCCCCCCGGACCTGAGTGTGGCGGCCAACCGCACCCAGACTCCGTTATTCACCTCGCCGGAGCCCAGCCCCGACCTGATGAACGTGCTGCGCCACTACCTGGCGCAGGTGTTGGCGGAATCCACGGTGCGCCACGGCGTTTTCATGGAAGTTCAGGGCATGGGGGTGTTGATTACCGGAGACAGCGCCGTAGGCAAGAGCGAGCTGGCGCTGGAACTGATCACGCGGGGCCATCGCCTGGTGGCGGACGATGTGGTCGAATTCTACCAGGTCGCTCCCGACACGCTGGAAGGACGCTGCCCGACCATGCTGCAGGATTTTCTCGAAGTGCGCGGTTTGGGGGTATTGAATATCCGGGCACTGTTCGGAGAAACGGCGGTGAAGCTGAAAAAGAACCTCAAGCTGATCGTGCACCTTGAGAAGCTCACCGAAAAAACCATGACTCAGGACCGCTTGCAGATCCATTCCTATTCCCAGCAAATCCTCGACATCACGATCCCCGAGGTGCGCATCCCGGTAGCGGCGGGGCGCAATATCGCCGTGCTGGTAGAAGTTGGGGTGCGTAATCATATCCTGCAACTGCGTGGCATTTTCAGCACCCAGCAGTTTATCGAACGCCATGATCGCATGATGGCAGAAGACCAATTGGCATCACCTTGAATCCAGAGGATTTCTGATGCAGCTCATACTCGTCAGTGGTCTCTCAGGCTCAGGAAAAAGCATCGCCCTCAATGTGCTGGAGGACAGCGGTTATTTTTGCGTCGACAACCTGCCCCTGCCACTCCTCAGCGAAACGGCCCGCCATCTCTCCCGTAGCAGTTACTTGCATGCCGCCATCAGTGTAGACGCGCGCAGCAGCAGTGATTTGAAGCAGTTGCCCAACGTCATCGCCGGACTTAAAAAGCAGGGACTCGATGTGCGCATCCTGTTTCTGGAAGCGCAGGTCGAGACGCTGGTCAAACGTTTCAGCGAGACCCGGCGCCGTCACCCACTGAGCGATGCGGGACGCACGCTCACCGAGTGCATCCAGCTCGAGCGCGAGCGCCTTGAGGCGGTAAGCGACCTGGGCCACCGCATCGACACCAGCGACCTCTCCCCCAACAATCTGCGTGCATGGATCAAGGATTTCATTGAACTGGACCGCTCCCGTCTGACCCTGCTGTTCCAATCATTCGGCTTCAAGCACGGCATTCCGCTGGATGCGGATTATGTGTTCGACGTGCGCTGTCTGCCCAATCCCCACTACGACCCGGCACTGCGGCCACTGACAGGCAAGGATGCAGCTGTCGTCGCTTTTCTGCAGAAGGACCCCGGCGTACAGAAAATGCTGTCAGACATCTCCCGCTTCGTGGCGGACTGGCTACCCTGCTTCATACGCGACAACCGCAACTATCTCACCGTCGCGCTGGGATGCACAGGTGGACAGCACCGCTCGGTCTACTTTGCCGAGAATCTCGCCGCCGGCTTCCGCAGTGAGTACCAGGTGTTGGTGCGACACCGGGAGCTGCCATGAACCTCTATCTCAAGCCCGGCGACTGGCTGGTGATAGTGGTCGGGATGATATCGGTGGCAGCTCTGTTCTCCCAGCTTTGGGGGGGTGGTGCCGGTTCAGAGATAATCATCCGCAGCGGGGGCAAGGTAGTGGCCGAAGCTTTGCTCAACCGGAACCGTGATTTTGAAATCCAGGGACCATTGGGCACTACAGTTATCCAGGTGAAAGACCGTCGGGTGCGTGTTGCCCGCGATCCCAGTCCGCGCCAGTACTGTGTCAAACAAGGCTGGCTTTCCCACGCCGGGGAAGCCGCGCTGTGCCTGCCCAATCAAGTCGCTGTAGAACTGCTCGGCGCAGTTAAGCACTATGACTCCCTCGCTTATTAAGCTACCCGCCAACCACGACGACCACCGCATTGCGCGCCTGGCGGCGTTTGCCATTGGCCTCTCGCTGATGGAGGCAGTCCTGCCTTCCCCGCTACCGGGCGTCAAACCCGGGCTGGCCAACATTGTCACCCTGCTGGTACTACAGCGCTTCGGCTGGCGCGCTGCGGCCTGGGTCACCTTGTTGCGCGTGGTGGCCGGAAGCCTGCTTCTCGGCACTTTTCTCTCTCCCGGCTTCGTCTTGAGTCTTTGCGGCGCCATGGCCAGCCTGGGCATCCTCGCTCTTGCCTGCAGACTGGCTCCCCGCTGGTTCGGACCTGTCAGCCATAGTATCCTGGCCGCCTTCGCGCATATAGGAGCTCAGATCGCGGTCGTGTACTGGTGGCTAATCCCTCATTCCGGCGTTTTGTATCTCGCTCCCATATTCGCTTCAGCGGCGCTCCTGTTTGGCATCGTCAATGGTCTCGTGGTCGCCCGCCTGCTGGACGATGCCGCCCCTGAAACAGTACCCGCCCGATTATGAAACGTGCCTGGCTAACATTTATCCTTTTAGCAGCTTTGCCTGCTTCCGCAGCCGATTGGGTGCGGCTGCGCACGCCTGGCGAAGGCGACCAGTTTTTTTATGACCGCTCCAAGCTGTTCATGAATGGCGATGAAATCACCTACTGGAAAAAAGTTGCTTTCAAAACGGCACAACCAGTCAAAGGCCAGCTTGCCGCCAGCGGCCTCTACCGCGAGCGTATCCACTGCGCCGAGCACACCCTCAAGCTGATCAGTTACCTTCTCTACGCAGCGGATGGCAGCACCATCGAGTACGTCGCAAACCACGAAGGTGAGGCGGCACCGATTATCCCGGACACCCTGGGGGATGCATTCGAAAAAACCGCCTGCGATCTGGTACGTCAAAAACACGAAGAACAACGGCGCAAACCCGTGGAAGAACCCAGGAAGACGGAAACGTCGCCCGTCGTCCCGGCACCTGAGCAAAAACCGGCAACACCCAACGCTCCGGACGCCGGCGAATCCGCGCCACTTAACAACAATTGAGCTTGCGGCGCCACTCTCCTACAATGCAAACATGAGCCCCTCCTCTACCATTACGCTGGCCCTCACAGGCGCTTCCGGCATGCCCTACGCCATGCGTCTGCTGGAATCCCTTCTTGCCGCCGGCGTACGCGTCTATTTGCTTTACTCGCAGGCCGCCCAGATTGTGGCCCAACAGGAGATGGGACTGAACTTCCCTTCCAGCAGTCGCGAGTTGCAGGTGCAACTGCGGGACAGCTTTGCCCATTTGCCGGGACAGCTTCAGGCATTCGGGCGCGAGGAATGGTTTGCCCCTATCGCTTCCGGCAGCAATACCGCGGACGCCATGGTGATCTGTCCCTGCAGCATGGGTACTCTGGCCGCCATTGCAGCAGGCATGAGCGACAATCTGATCGAGCGGGCTGCCGATGTGGTCCTGAAAGAGCAGCGCAAGTTGATCCTGGTCCCGCGGGAAACCCCTTTTTCCGCGATCCATCTGGAGAACATGCTCAAGCTGGCGCGTCTGGGAGCCGTGATATTGCCAGCCAACCCGGGCTTCTATCACCATCCGGCCACGGTACAGGATGTGGTAGATTTCGTGGTAGCCCGCATTCTCGACCATCTGGGCGTAGCCCACCAATTGATGGCGCGCTGGGGCGATGGCAAGAATTGATCGGACATCGATGCCACTCAATCTAAAGCAGCGTTTTTCCGATTTCCTGCAACAAGCCAAACGGCATGAAGCCTTCGAAATCCCGATTTTCCCACTCGACACCGTGCTGTTCCCAGGTGGCAGATTGCAGCTCAAGGTGTTCGAGCCACGTTACATGGATATGGTCAGCACCTGTCTCAGGGACAAACAATCCTTCGGCATCTGCCTGATTCGTGACGGAAAGGAAACCGGAGCCCCTGCTGTTCCCGAACAGGTTGGCTGCATGGTGGAGATTACCGACTGGGATATGGCGCAACAGGGGGTGCTTAATATTCAGGTTCTCGGCACCCAACGCTTCCGGGTAGAGCATTTACATACCCGAAGAAATGGCCTGATTATTGCCGGGGCGGTCACAGTCGCAGAAGAAACGCCGTTGCAACTGCCTGGACGGCACCTGGCCTGCGCCACAACCTTGCGCCGCATAATTGAACACATGGGAACCGAGCACTTTGAGTCACCGTTTCGCTACGAGGATTCCGTCTGGGTCGGTTACCGCTTGGCGGAACTGCTGCCGCTCAAACGCTCGGCGCGGCAGAATATGCTGGAAATGAACGACAGCCTGGTCAGAATTGAAATTCTGCACAGTTTTCTGGCACAACAAGGATTATTGGGTTAAGTTATTTTGTAGCGCCATAGAGATGGTGGGCAAACTGGGCAAAATCCTTGCTAACTTTTCGGAACAGGCAATCCAGGTTGATCAGTGCATGTTCCACCAGATTGATAGCAATAAACGGATGCTCCACTTTCATGCGCTTGTACATCGAGCGTGAAAGACGCAGCACCTGTGTATCCGGCGCACACGCCACCAAGCGCACGGAACGGGGTTTGCGATCGAAAAATGACATGATGCCCAGCATTTCTCCCGGCCCTTCGCGCACGATCTCGCATTCTTTTTTCTTTTCATCCACCATCAACGCGATTTCCCCCTGGACCACTAGGTACAGGGCCTCACCAACCTCACCAATATCGGCAAGGATATCGCCCTCGTTGAACTGGCGTAGCGTCAAATACTTGAGCAAAGTATTGATTTCGGAGACCTTGAGGGATCGGCATAGATATTGGCGACTCAGGAATTGAGCCAATTCCAGGCGATGCTTTTTTTTCTTGCCCTTGGTCCCTGTTTTAGGCAGTTTAGCTGCCTTCAATTTCATTTCATCTGCCGACATTGGTGCCCCTCATGCTTGATCCAGCTTTTATAGCACGCGAAAATAATGCCACCAATCCAACTTTGGCATCATGAAAAATGAAAATCTACTGGTACATCGCCGTGCTAAGTGTTCTAGTCACTGCCTGCGGGGAGGAGAAAAAGCCTTACCGTACGCCTGTTCCACAGCTACCCGCCACAAATGACTTGCAAAACAAATACTCTATGTCGGAAGAAACCAGAACCCTGTTACAAGGAAAAGCGCGCTTCGGACATCGTTGAAAGTCGGGCGCAAGCGTTGCTGGCGCCCCTTTCCTGCTTAGTGGCAGCCACCGCCTCCACATCCGCCGCTCCCGCATCCGCCGCCACCGCCACCGCCACTAGAACCGCAGGAAGATCCACCCACATCATTAGGATTGACAAAAATGAACTGGAAATTTCCTGGGCTGAGTTCGACGAAATCGAGTACGGCACCACCCAAAAGGGGTTGGCTATCTACTGCAACCAGCACCTTGATACCTTCGGCATCAATCAGCTCATCACCCTCGGCTTCCTGATCGAATCCCATTCCATATTGAATCGAACCGTCGAAATCACGTTTTGCTGCTATACGAAGCGCCATGCCTTCCGCGCCGGCTTGAACCGCAGCATTCTGGATCTGCGCAACCGCCTCTGCCGTTACCTTGACCATTACATTCTCCTTTAATTTTCAATTACAGATGAGGTGATACCCGGCTCCGCCTTGCTCTTGCGCACAAAAGCCACAAAACGCTCGGCCCAGTTGTAGCCTTGCAAAGAGCGGAAATGCGTGTAGCAGGCCAGCACATTCTTGTACACGATGCCGTCACGCTGTCCATCAATACCATGACCGCGCACGACATCAAATGCATAGGTTAGGCCATCCTGCACATTTTCCAGAGCCGAGTAGTGAAATTCGTGAGCCAGCAATTCCTTGCCCTTGACCTCGCCTGGCCAGATGCCCAGTCCGGTCGTGCGGACTTTGACGTAACCACGCCCGACTGGCTTGCCATGCATGGCGATATCACCAGGAATTGCGCCAACCATGTGCCGGGTTTCTCCTTTCCATGACAGGCTGCGGGCAAGGTACATCAATCCGCCACACTCCGCGTAGACAGGTAAACCTGATTCGATGCTGTCGAGAATGTCTTGGCGCATGCTGGCATTACTCTCCAGTTGTTCCATGAACAACTCCGGAAAGCCGCCTCCGATAAACACTCCATCCAGCCCCTGCGGCAGTCGGGCATCACTTAATGTGTCAAATGGGACGATCTCGGCTCCGGCCTGCCGCATTGCATCAAGGTCATCGACATAGTAGAAACCGAATGCACGGTCGCGTGCCAGACCAATTCGCACTTTAATTTCCAGCGCTGGTAGAAGGGATGCAAGCGGTAAAGAGGCTGGCGGGGCTAACTCGGGAGAATTTCGTGAGATCTGGATGAGGCTGTCAAGGTCAACCTGACTCCCAACTATCGAGCCGATTAAATTGATATGTTCGCGCGCCTGGTCAGATTCGTTGCTGGGCATCAAACCAAGATGACGTTCCGTAATTTGCAACCTAGGGTCATGGTGCACCGCGCCCAACACCGGCACATCGGTGTAGTGCTCGATCACCGCGCGCAGCTTGCTTTCATGACGCGCGCCACCGAGATTATTTAGAATGACACCGGCTATGCGAATATTCGGATCAAACGCTTGGTACCCAAGAATAAGTGGCGCAATTCCACGCGTCATTCCGCGCGCATCGATCACCAGCACTACCGGAGCATGTAACAACTCGGCCAGGGCGGCATTACTGTTGCTGCCATTGAGATCGAGGCCATCGTACAGACCCTTGTTACCTTCGATAAGGCTAACATCGGCGCCTGCTGCATGGCGCAGGAAAGTTGCCACGATTTCATCCCGGCTCATCAGATAAAAATCGAGATTTCGGCAGTCCCGCCCGGTAGCCGCACTCAGCCACATGGGGTCAATGAAGTCCGGACCCTTTTTATAGGGCTGAACAACATGCCCCCGGCTAGTAAGTGCAGCGCACAGCCCAATACTAACAGTTGTTTTACCGGACGATTTATGGGCAGCAGAGATAAGCAGGCGGGACATAATTCAGCTACGGGCTGAGAAAAGAATGAACCCGAAGGTTCCGATTGCAGTTCTGGTCATTCATGATTCGACCTCTGCCAGCGGAACGTTTCGGGTTTTTTTATTAAAAAGAAAAACTAATCGGTAAGGGTTTCCGCGCCGACATGGCGAAAATCATCCTGCGGCAGGAAATGCAACACCCGCACCGCAATGGTGGTGATCAGGAATGCAATCCCAAGCCCACCCAAACCTAGCAGAAACTCGGGAACAGTCGGATTATAGTGGTGCACCGCTCCATCAAAAAAACTGCTCGTCTCTGCCATGCCCGGGAAAATATCGAGCGGGAATGCCTGACCGCCAACGATGATCACGTAAAGCTGTGCAAATCCGCCCACTATGATCATTGCCGCAGCCCACATCACCGTCTTGCACTTAGTGCCGAACGTCGGGTGCAGAAGAATCGCCAACGGAATCAGTGTGCCGATCAAAATCTGACCGACCCAGAACAGTGCTGTAAAGACGCCCCCTTCAAGCAGGATGAAGCGTTCAAAATCCCACTGCTTGGCAAAGTACAGGTTGGTTATGTGATAGACAATAGTGAAATAAAATACTGCGCCGACAAAAGTTGCGAGTAGATTTTTCATCCGGCGCAGGATGGCCGGATCAAGTGTCAGACCATTCCATGCGTACATTACCGACTGCACCATGATGAAAACGGCCAGCCCGTAGGAGAAGGACATGATGATGAACATGGGCGCCAGCAAGGCAGAACTGTACGCCTGACGTGCCACCAGAAAACCAAAAATGGATCCGGTAGCGGTGGTCAGCGCAAGACGCCAGATGAAGGCTGAAAAGCCTACATACTTCGAATACCCGTGCATTCTACGTTCCATCATGGTCCAGATATAGGTAGCCACTATGGCAAAAAAGCCAGTATATAAAATAACGTTGAGGGCAAAGATGGATTTGAAGTTGAAATGGGTCATCGCCACGATAAGCCGATCCGGGCGCCCCAAGTCAAGCATCAGCACCGTCAGGCCACCCGCCAGGAGTGCCAGAGCAAGGAGACCGGACAAGGGCGCCCTTGCTTTGTATACGGTTTTACCGAATACAGATCCAATGGAGGCGACATTCAGCACACCTGACGCAGCAACGATCATGAATACCGCGAACACGTGAGGAATACCCCACACAATCTGGTTATTCATTCCAGTGACTACATGGCCATGAGTCTCCATGTAATGCGCGGCTCCAAGACCAATCAACACCACCAGGCCAAGTGCCGCCGCCAGCGCATAGAATGCGCGTTCTTCAATTTTATGGAATGCTTCGAAATTCATGGCGATTTAGATTCCCTGATAACGAACACCGACATTGAGGCCCAGATCAGCGCGCACCTGGGTGCTGGCTGCAGACGCAATGCGTTTTGAAATTTCACTGTTCGGATCGTTCAAGTCTCCAAACAGGATCGCATTGTGACCCGCCGCAGCACATGCATCCGAGCAAGCCGGTTGACCGCCTTGGTCTATGCGATGCACGCAAAGAGTGCAAGACTCCACACAACCTTTGCCGCGCGGCACGTCTGGATTCTGGTCATGTAGTGCCTCATGCACGAAGGAACGTGCCTTGTAGGGGCAGGCCATCATGCAATAGCGACATCCGATACAGATGTGCCGGTCAACCAGAACGATGCCATCAGCACGCTTGAACGATGCCCCGGTTGGACACACGTCGACGCAAGGTGGATTCTCGCAATGCTGGCACATCATCGGCAAACTATGCGATTTGCCGTTGCGCAAATCCTTGAGTTCGATCTTGCGAATCCATTGCGAGTCAGTCTCGAGCTTGCCCTGAAAGCCGTTTTCCGTTCCGCAGGCTGAAACACAAGCATCGCATCCGGACGCACATTTACCGCTATCGATCAGCATACCCCAGCGCACCTTGTTCGATGCCGCCTCCTCCGGAGCGCGCCCGTGGGCAAGATCAAACAGTGTTATGCCAGGCGCGACGGCGAGTCCGGCCACCGCCGCACCCCAGCCGAGAAACTGTCTGCGGCTGCTGGGTTGGGTGTTATCGCTTGGGGTGTTATCCACGTCGTTGCTCATTTACTTACCCCATCTGTGGTTTTGGGTTCAACGGGGGTTGCCTGCATTTCCTGGCGCATTGCCTTTTCCAACCCTGATGCAACTCCGCCTTTTTGCCCGTTACTTACCAACGGATGAAATGCAGAGTTGGCTTTGGGCTTGCTGGCGTGGCACTCGAAACAGTCCAGAGTCACAGCAGCATAGGTGTGGCAACTCTGGCAAAATCCATCCTTGCCCAACACGCTGTTGGTCTTCTTGCTCGCATGGCAGTCAACACATCCCTGCAGGCTGAACTCCTTGGTGCGGATACCCTTGCGCATCGTATCATTGCGCTGATGCTTGAGTTCCTCCATGTGATGACGCTTCATGTAGGATGCATCCCTGACGCACTTGGCGCCATCCTTGCCATCCGCATGAACGAGAACTGGTTTAGCCACACGGCCACCTGATGACTCATGGTCATCACTGGATGCCACCGCTACGGCGCTTAATGTCAAAAGGGTGGCCAGTATGGCTCCCCTTTGCCAGGTCAGCATATCGCGCAATTTCGCCAGGCTTGCCATTATTTAATCACCCATGCCCATTTTGATGTACCCGGTTGGGCAAACGTCAGCACAAATGTGGCAGCCGATGCATTTTCCATAGTCCGTGTCCACATAGCGACCCGTGGTCGAGTCAGTGCGCTTGACCTTGAATACGGCTGTTTGCGGACAGTAAACCACGCAGTTATCGCATTCGAAGCACAAGCCACAACTCATGCAGCGTTTGGCTTCAGCAACCACCTGCTTATCGTCGAGCTTCATCAAACGCTCTTCGAAATGCCCAAGGGCTTCCTGCGCATTCAGGGTAATGGTTTCACGCTTGTTACGCGGCACAAACGGGAAGTGGCCCAAGAACAGTTCGTTGGATGGAATCACGTACTTGTCGGAACGATCCTCGAAGTTGTGGACAGCGAATTTTGCAGAATCACTTCCACGCACACCCAAATCGATTTCTTTGGCAAAGGTTTCCGCCTTGATAACCTCTTCCTTGGTTAAAGGCTTGAAATCGACAGGCGCGTGCTCAGTTTCGATCAACTTGCGCACCAGGTCCCAGTGATGAACGTCGATTTTGGGCCGCTTGTCCTGCTGGTCGCCTTTGAGGTAGATATCGATGCTTTCCGCGGCGATGGAACCATGCCCGATAGCAGTGGTCAACAGATGCGGACGAATCACGTCACCACCAACAAAGTAACCTTTCTTGTTGGGTACTTCATAATTTTTGTTGGCATTGATAAGGCCCTTGCCGTTGTCAAAACCGTCAAAGCCTGTGAAATCGACTGCCTGGCCGATCGCGGACACAATCAGATCGGCCGGAATATCCTTCTCGGTGCCTTGCTTGATAATGGTCTCGCCTTTGACGACTTCGAACTGGGCGACACGAAGTGCAGTGGCACGGCCATCGGCACCTTTAATAACGGCGATCGGGGTCACGCCGCCGATAATGTCGATACCCTCAGCCACAGCCTGTTCGATCTCGTGCTTGTTGGCATTCATTTTGTCGATGGTGGCACGGGAAACCAGGACCACTTCAGCACCCTCGCGGGCTGACACAGCGGCCACATCGTGTGCGACCTGGCCAGCAATAATGTGTTCCGGACGATCTTTTTCGGTCGCAACGGTAATGTTACCCAGACGGCGGGCAACAGTTGCCACGTCAATAGAGGTATCACCACCGCCGATAACGACAACACGCTTGCCGACGTGTTGCAGACGCCCGTCGTTGAAAGCACGCAGGAAGGCCATTGCGTTCACGCAGTTAGGCGCATCGAAGCCCGGCACTGGCAGCATGCGACCTGACTGCGCACCCAGACCCAGGAAAATTGCATCGTATTCTTTCTCTAGCTGTTCCAGCGTTACATCAACGCCGATTCGCGTATTGAGTTTGACTTCCACGCCCAAATCGAGAATACGCTGAATTTCCGCATCGAGCACATCACGCGGTGTACGGAAACCTGGGATGCCATAGCGCATCATCCCGCCCAGCATGGAGTGGTCGTCAAAAATGGTGCATGCATGGCCTTTCAACCGCAGTTGGTAGGCTGCGGACATGCTAGCTGGGCCGCCACCGATCAAAGCAACTTTCTTGCCCGTACTTGCACCAGCGCTAGGCAGGCCGAGCTTGTTGGCAATCGCGTAATCACCAACGAAATGCTCAACTGAGTTAATGCCGACGAAATCGTCAACCTGGTTGCGGTTACAGCCACTTTCACATGGCGCGGGGCAAACACGCCCCATCACGGAGGGGAAGGGGTTGGCTTGTGTGATGCGCTGGAAAGCATAAGTCTGCCAGTTGGAGTCCTTGGGAGGCTTTTCCATGCCGCGCACGATGTCGAGATAACCGCGAATGTCCTCTCCTGCCGGGCAGCTACCTTGGCAGGGCGGCGTGGACAGTACATATTCAGGGCACTTGTGTGTCCAGCTGGCCTGAAATATTTTCTCCTGCCAGGCGCCTTCTTTGTTATCGCCATCTTTATAGCGGCGGAAAGTCAATTTTTGGTTCATTTCTTCGGATGAGGCTGACATATTAAGCAATCTCCTATCTACAAATTCGTGACGCAAACGTTTAATTAACGCCGTCCCTGTTTACATTACTGATACTAATCGTCCGATGCTTCAGATTCTGCTGTTTCTTCAGGCACTTCGAGCACTATGGCGGTGGCCACCAATTGATGTACGCCACCCACCATGCTCATATCAAAGCCGTAATACGGAATCACCTTGGTGAATTGCGCCTTGCAGATGGCGCAGATCAAAGCAAGAAAATTCACCTGCTTGTCCTGCACCACGTTATTGAACGCTTCCATGCGCGGCAGAGCGCCCTTGACACGTATTTCCATCAGGTCATCGGTCAGCAGGCCGCCGCCACCGCCACAGCAGAAGGTTCCTTCACAAATGGTCTCTTCCTGCATGTCATGAAAATTATTGGCCACCGCCTTGATGACTTCTCGCGGAATGACGAACTGCCCGCCGGGCATGTCACCCATGCGTGAACCGCGCGCCACATTGCACGAATCGTGAAATGTGATTACGCGATGATCGTTGAGCGATTTATCGAATTTCAACTTACCCTGCTGAATCAGATCATAGGTAAATTCACAGATATGCTGCGGAGCAGGATAGTTTGGATCAAGCTGCTGTTGCAGTTGTTTCGAGAAAGCGTCTTCACCGCCGTGACCGACGCCAGTCAACGTGTTCCAGAAACTGTAGGCCACGCGCCAGGCGTGACCGCATTCACCCACCACAATGCGTTTAACACCCAGATCCAGCGCAGCATCGCGAATCCGCATCGCGGCTCGACGCATATTATCGTAGCTGCCGATGAACATGCCGAAGTTACCCGCTTCCGACGCTTTCGAACTTAACGTCCATTTGATACCGGCAGCGTGGAATACCTTGGCGTAACCAATCAGACTTTCCACGTGGGGTTCAGAGAAGAAATCTGCGGAGGGCGTTACCAGCATGACTTCCGCGCCTTCCAGGTCAATCGGCAACTTTACCGGCACACCCGTGTCGTCAAAGATGTCCTCTTCAAGGCCATTCAGCGTGTCTATAAGCGCAGGCCCTGGCAGACCGAGGTTGTTACCGATCCGGTGCAGCTTACCCATGATTTCATTGGTGTATTTCTGGCCATACCCGACTGCGTCAAGGATCTCGCGGCCTGCCATGGTGACTTCGGCGGTATCGATACCATATGGGCAATACACGGAACAACGACGGCATTCAGAGCATTGGTAATAGTAGCTGTACCAGTCATCGAGTACTTCTTTGGTTAAATCCTGCGCACCCACCAATGACGGAAAATACTTGCCGGCGAAGGTAAAGTGGCGCCGATATACCTTGCGCATCAAATCCTGACGCGCTACCGGCATATTCTTGGGATCTGCCGTACCAATGAAGTAGTGACACTTGTCGGTGCAGGCACCGCAGTGGACGCACGCATCCATAAAGACGCGAAGCGAGCGATAGCGATCGAGCAAATCGCCCATCTTGGCGATTGCCTTGTCGTGCCAGTCCTCGACCAGTTCGCCTGGAAAGCCAATTTGCTCCTGAATTGGCGCGGAGGCAGGAAACGACCTGACATGCGCAGTCGCATTCTCCTTGATCGCCGGGACTTCGATAAATCCCGTGAGTTTGGGTACCTCAAATTTTGGAGCCGCCACTATTCCTCCTGCTTACTTTTCAATTAACGCCACAGTTGTTGCTTTTCCGATTTCACCGATGCTGTTACTTCTGATCTCCGCCCGTCTCCAGCTTTGCCGCCCATGGAGCAAGGTGGCGCCGGTCGCGAGGATCATCCGTTTGATTGCGTGTCGGACTAAAAAAGATACCTGGAGCGTGTAGCAATTTGCTGATCGGAAATACCATCATGAGTAAGGCAACCAGGGCTAGGTGTACCAGCAACACGGGGTCGGACGGCAGAGGCTGCCAGTCAAAAACCATTAGCCCGAGCATAAAAGCCTTCACCGAGACAATATCGGTATGCGCAACAAATTTCATGCCGAGACCAGTAACGCCGATCGCAATCAGTAGTGCCAATATTAGGTGGTCCGAGGGCGTGGAAATATAGCGCACGCGGTCGACCAGAAAACGACGTGCCCACAACCCACCTAAACCAGCGACCATCGCGAAACCGGCATAAATACCAAATGGCTGCGCGAGATCCACCCAGAACCACACTGGTTCGGTGAAATAGCGCAAATGCCGCAACGTAACCAACAGCAACGCGGCATGGAACATATAGCCGAAAACCCAAATCCACTTGTTGGACTTAAACAGGCTCTCGAACAAGGTCACTTCCCGCGTCATGCGCAATACCACACCCGCGGCGGTAGTCGGGGCTGGCGTCGTAGGAATCTTCAAAGGTGCCGGCGTGCGGGCATAACAGCGGATTTTAAGAAACAAACCGCCCACCAGCAACGCGGCGGCCACGTAAAACAAGCACGCAAACAGTACGGTCAGTAACGACATGTACATCCCCTGGGAGTAGCTTCATAAGCGGCAAGACTATGCTTGCCGCGGATATTCTTGGGAGGCTTGGAGCATGACAGGAAAGTCCCCGTCAGCTCCACTCGCCTTACTTCTTTAGATACAGCCGGTAGGCTTGGGCAAACCAGCAATTTTACATGCTTGCTTGGCCGGACCGTATGGGAACAATTCGTACAGGTATTTGCTGTTACCCTTTTCAGGCCCAAGTTTTTTGCCGATGGCCTTGGTCAGAACTCGAACTGCAGGAGCGATCTGATAGTCGTTATAATATTCGCGCAGGAAATTGATCACTTCCCAGTGCGACTCGGTCATCTCGACTTTTTCTTCAATTGCCAGGTACTTGGCAGCTTCTTCATCCCACTCTGCCAGATTTACCAGGTAGCCTTCTTCGTCTGTTTCGTAGGTCTTGCCGTTGATTTCGAAACCCATATATTTCTCCTTGGATCAAATAACTAAAAGATTACAACCAGGACATCACGGAACTGCTGTCCGCCACCAGGTCCACGAACCCGTTGTAGTCAACCTGCTTTACGCCGTCAATAACGGTATCCTGCATGCCACGCGCTTCCAGATCAGGCCACAACGCGCTAATGGAACAGGTTTTCATTGCTTCCTTAATCGCGCCCTCGGCTTTGTTTCCCTTGGTCACGGCATAGATCCCATCTTCGATGAGAAGAATGGTGCTGCCAGGCTTGGCCATGCGCAAGGCGCTGTCCAGAGCGTTCCTATCCAGCGGTGATTTATTAACGATGTGCAACATCTGCATCCCCTTACTTAGAAACTCAGAACCACATCTTGCTCTTCGAGCAAGGAGGCCAACTCAGCCGCATCCAGCACTTCCACATCGACGATCAGGTCATCGGCTGTCAGTCCACGCGCTTCCATGGACTCTTTCTCGACATACAATTTCTCGATGTCGTAACCCTCAAGGGCGCGATAGGTCGGGGAAAAATTTTTCATCCCCACTGCTTTGGTAGCCTGACCCTTCTTAAGCTGGTACACGCCATCGTCCGCAAACACCAGGCTTACATCCTGATCGAATGCCGCACTGATCAGCACCACTTCAAGCGACTCCAGCGCGTAAATCGTGCCATAAGGCGCTTTGCGGTTGATAAATGCGAATTTTTTAATGGTTCCGGAAGCGTCATCTTCCATATCGATCCCACCCGTACTTTCACTCATAAATCACTCCCTCTTAATCGCCAAAGGTCACGAGACGATCCGAGCGGATACCGGATTCGACCAATTGCCCTAGACCGGAAATCCTGAATCCGGCAGCCAGATTGTCGTCGACAATACCGCGGCGCAACGCAGCCGCCACGCACACCACCAAATCCACGCTATGCTCTTCAGCCAACTTGCTCCAGCGCTGAACAATGTTACGGTCGTCTGCCGGCGGCTCGGTAAGCTTTGTCGCGTTATTCACGCCATCATGGTAAAAAAACACGCGGTCGATTTCGTGCCCCTTTTCAATCGCTGCCTTGCAAAACTGGTAGGCAGAGTCAGAAGCCTGATGATTGTAGGGACCTTCATTAATCAATATTCCGAATTTCATCCCTGAATATCCTGTATCAATAAATTTTAAAGCAGCGATAAACCTGTTTGCAGGCGTTTACGCCCACAAACAGGAACGCCCAAATTAGAACCTGATGTGAGTCGAGGCATTCAGGCTGGTGCGAGCACCGCGCCAATCATCGATGTGGTACTTGGTGAACGGTAAACCCGTCTTCTCAAAGAAACGTGGCCAGCCTACACGATCGATCCAGTCAGCCATACGTTCCCAAGGCTGAGCATCTGCCTTGTACACCGCCAGGATGTTCTTCACCACGGCAGCAACTTCAGGCCAACGCGGCGCATTGTTCGGCAAGCCAGAGACCACCAGTTTGTGGAACGTGGGCTTGGAACGGGCGTTGGAGTTCTTGCCACCAACCCAGATTGCGATCTTGGAAAATTCCGGATCGTTAATCTGCATCGGTGGGCAGGGCGGGAAGCAGGCGCCACAGCAAATGCACTTCTTCTCATCAACTTCCAGGGAAGGCTTGCCATTCACCAGAGCAGGGCGAATTGCAGCCACTGGGCAACGGGCTACAACGGAAGGACGCTCGCACACGTTGGCCACCAGATCGTGGTTGATCTTGGGAGGCTTGGTGTGTTGCACCACGATCGCGATATCTGCCTGACCACCGCAATTGATTTCGCAGCAGGAGGTGGAGAGCTTGACGCGGTTAGGCATTTCGCACTTGATGAACTCTTCGTGCAACTCGTCCATCAACGCTTTCACAACGCCAGAAGCATCAGTGCCGGGGATGTCGCAATGCAACCAGCCCTGGGTATGCGCGATCATGGACACGGAATTGGCAGTTCCCCCCACTGGGAAGCCATGCTTGTTCAGGTCAGCAATCAGTGGCTCTACCTTGTCGGCGGAAGTCACACCGAATTCCACGTTGCTGCGCGCGGTGAAGCGCAGGTGCCCGTCGGCATGCTTGTCAGCGATATCGCACAACAAACGGATGGTATAGAGATCCATTTGACGAGCGGTACCGCATTTCACTGTCCACAGTTCATCACCGCTTGCTGCACGGTGATACAGAACGCCCGGCTTGGGATGGGAATGGAACACCCACTTGCCGTAATTCTTGTTCATCGTCGGGTGCATGTAGGGCGCAGGATCCGGTACGCCGCACTCATCAGGTGCACGTAATTCAGCCATTATTTACTCTCCAAAATTAACTAATCAACCCAATACAGTGTGGCAATCAAGCAGCAGACTTGCGCTCGTTCCATTTTGCGGCTTCTTCATCCCATTCATCCATACGTGCGTACGGATTGGTACGCGGATGCACGATCATGGAGGGGTCAATCTCGATATCCAGACCCTCGAGGAAGTTGACCAGACCGATACGCTCGATCATCTCGCCGGTACGCTCGTGTTCCAGCGCATTCTCGGCGAAGAAATCAAGGATATTGCGGGACAGATCATTCAGTTTCTCGAAATCGTCTTCGCTTTCGAGCTTCATGAACGGAATCACCACAGTCCCCATGGAAGCGCCGATCTTCAGCACGCCCTTGCCACCAACCAGGATGGTCACGCCCTTGTCCTTACCAGGCAACAAGGCGCCCGGCATCACGTTCAGGCAGTGCATGCAGCGCACGCAGTCATGGTTCTCGATCTGCAATACGTGCTGATCATCCACAGCCACAGTGGAAATGCTCTCGCCACCCACGGCATCGGCCTTGTTGCGCAAGGTGATGGCACGGGTCGGGCATTTGCTGATGACGTCGTTGACAAGCTTGTCCATGCCGTGATTCTTCATGTAATCAAGCGCGACACCCTCATTGACCTGGATGTTGTCGCGCCAGGTACCAATGGTGGCCATATCGGAACGCTGAATGGCGTTGGTGCAGTCGTTCGGGCAACCCGAGAACTTGAACTTGAATTTGTACGGCAGGGCCGGACGGTGCATGTCGTCAATGTTGTTATTGATCACGGTACGCAGCGCCTTGGCTTCGTCGTAGCAGGACATTTCGCAACGCGCAGCACCCACACAGGACATGGAAGTACGCAACGCGGGGCCTGCACCACCAAGGTCAAAGCCCATCGCATTCATCTCTTCCCAGGCCGGCTGCACGTTGGCAGTCGAACAACCCTGGAACATGATGTCGCCGGACTGGCCGTGGAAGGCGATCAAGCCGGAACCGTACTTGTCCCAGATATCAGCAAACTTGCGCAGGGTATTGGTGTCGTAGTGCATGCCCGCAGGCGGTTGCAGACGGATGGTATGAAATTCGGCCGCATCCGGGAACATCGGGTTTTCGTTCGCGTCCTTGAGTTCGGTAAAGCGCGGGATCACACCGCCGCCATAGCCGAACACGCCAACTGTGCCGCCCTTCCAGAAACCTTTTTTGGTTTTGTAGGACTCTTCCAGTTGCCCCAGCAGGTCAACCATGATGTCTTTCTTCGCTGCTTCGCGCTTCAGACCGGTCACAAAACTAGGCCACGGACCGCTCTCGAGCTGGTCCAGGTTCGGCGTATCGTGCATTTTTTTAGCCATAGATGTTCTCCAAAAAAAAAGTTACGTCCGGCGGCGCCAGTCTGGACCGGCAGCAGCCATCCCTAATTAAGCTCACTACTCAATGTGTCATTCTTGCGTTGGGCATGCACTTGGTCGTAATAATCACCAAGTCACATAGCCTCCAGCAGTTACCGAAATATTACAACCGTTACAATTTCCATATCTATCATTCTTCGCGGCTAGCTCCACCCGCAGGTTGGGAGTACGTGCGCTATCCAAACGGGGAGCCATGATACTACCCATAAGGGTTATGCCACTTGCAGATTAGGGAGCCGAACCTATCTGTCGTTATAATCTGGCCCTCAAAAACCCGAGCGATTATTATGGACGAAATTGTTCTTGTAGACAAATTTCCGGCAACCCCTTTCCAGCAGGAAATCGAATTGCAGCAAGTGCGCCATGAAGCCGGTTTCATCACATTGCGTCTGCGCATCCGTGAGGGTAAAAGATTTACCATTTTCGAGGTTGACAAGGAAACTGCTCTGCACTGGGGCAACGCATTGCTGAACTGGGCAAAATCACAGCAAGAAGGAGCGACAAAATCGGCTGGTTAGCATATCACGTTGAATCTCGCGCCATTGACGAAGACCTGATTACTGATATTCAGTTCGATCTCAAGGGAAGCGAAATACCCGTTGACCACGGGTACGGCCTATACCTCGAAATTGTGCGCCTGCTGCCCTGGTTTGCGGATGAGCCACTGGTCGGCATTCATCCTATACATGGTGCAGGCTTGGGGGAGGGTAAACTGATTCTCAACCGTCGTGCAAAGTTAACGTTGCGCATCCCCACTGCACGTAAGGCTGACTTTGCGGCGCTGATCGGCCAGACCATCCGTATCGAAGGACATTCTCTCGAAATCGGGCCATCCAAGACTCGGCCTTTGTCGCGGCATACGCCGCTGTTCGCGCATTGCGTCACAACTGGAAGTGAAGACGAAGTTGACTTCGCCAATGATATTATTCGCCTGCTGGATGATTTGGGAATAGATTCCCGCTTCATCTGCGGAATGCGCCAGTCGATCAAAACGCAGGATGGCAGCGTGAGCGGATTCAGCTTGATGCTGCACGGACTGCCAGTGGAACACTCGCTCCTGGTGCAACAACAGGGATTGGGCAAGCATCGCAAGATCGGTTGCGGTATATTCATACCTCACAAATCCATTACCGCGCTCACCTGAGCGTATTTTTTTATTAACACCCTTAATTTCATAGGAGAAACTCATGGGATACGTCGTAAATGGCACCGAACTGGAAACGGATGATGATGGCTTTCTGCTGGAACCGGATTACAGTGATGAAGTTGTAAACGTTATCGCTGAAGCCGAAGGCCTCAAACTCACCGATGAACATTTATTGGTGGTCAACTACATGCGCGAAAAATACAAGGAAGAGGGCCAGACTCCCAATTTCCGCAACATGTGTAAGGATTTCGACGCGGACCACCCGGGGACAGACTGGAAAAAACACCTCTACACCTTGTTCCCCATGCAGCCCAACCGCCAGTCGGCGAAAGTTGCCGGCCTGCCCAAGCCCTTCGGCAAAGGCGGCTACTAAGTCGGTAAGGGGGTGGCTGTGGGATTATGACCGCCGCCCCCCTTCCCTGACGTCTCACCTCATGACTAAATTCACCACTCTCGTTAGCGCCGACCAACTCGCGCAACATATAAATGATCCCGACTGGATCGTTTTCGACTGCCGCTTCACCCTCACCGACACCGACTCCGGCCACCGTGCCTACCTTGCGGGCCACATCCCCGGGGCGCGCTACGCACATCTCAACAATGATCTGTCGGCTGAAGTCACAGCAACCAGCGGGCGCCACCCTTTGCCCAACCCGGATCTTTTGGCGGAAAAACTTGGACTTTGGGGCGCGGATGGAAGCAAGCAAATCGTGGTTTATGATGACAGTTTTGGCGCCATGGCAGGGCGTATGTGGTGGCTATTGCGCTGGCTCGGACATGACGCGGTCGCATTGCTCGATGGCGGCATTCAGCGCTGGGTAAGACAAAAACAACCACTCACCCCGGATCTGCCAATTATTGTTCCAGCAACATTCAAAGCTCATCCCAACAACGAAATGTGGGTGGACGCCACCTGCATTGAAAAGGCGCTACGCAGCAACGAATGCCTGCTCATCGACGCTCGCTCGGAAGAACGCTTCAGCGGCGAGCGCGAACCGCTTGACAAGGTTGCCGGACACATTCCCGGCAGCGTGAATTACCCTTTTGAAGACAACCTCGACCTGGACAGCACCTTCATGTCCGCGCAAGACCTGCGCGCAGCCTACCTCGAACTGCTTGACGGCGTGGAACCCTCACGGGTGGTGCACTTGTGCGGCTCGGGCGTGACCGCGTGCCACAGCCTGATCGCCATGGAACATGCCGGGCTAAAAGGCGCCCGGCTCTACCCGGGCTCGTGGAGCGAATGGATTACCGACCCCGGCAGACCGGTCGAAACAGGAGAGTAGTGTGGCAATACGCGTCAAGAGCCAGTGGCACAAAACCGGAAACGCCCGCACGCCGCAACAGGTGGCAACTGTCATTGCCTCGCTTATCTGGCGCGTGGCCGAAGAAAAAGTTACACATATGCAGCAGGACAACTTCGAGATCAATTCCAAACAGCAGGGATTCGCCATGCTGTCTGAGTACTTGGCATTTTTAGTCCAGTACACGGATCGCTTCGTATATGGCCGCGTGGATGAGGAATACCGGGCCGCGCTGGTCAGCGCCATCGCCAAACGTCTGGCCGAGATTATGGAAGACAACCAGATTCACCACATGGGTCCGACACAAGACAGCTACCAAAACCGTTTCATCACCCTGCTTAACCAGCGCTTGCCGGACTACGCCACGTTCGAATATGAAAACGGCGCACCCGGTTACCCGTGCCGACGATTCCTGGGCAGCATGATCCTCGACCAGATGCCCAAGCGCGACCACTCGTGGACCATCGATCAAGTGGTGGAAATCGAAGTGCCGAACGCAATCCAGATACTCAAGAAAGGCCTCGACGGCCTGTTCGCCGAGGGTTCAGGCACGCTCGGCTGAATGGCAGCGGCCTCCTACCCGCCTTCAATGGCCGAGGTACAATGCGGGCAGCGCGATGCCTTGACGGGGATCGCAGAAAGACAGAACGGACATTCCCTGGCATTGGGCTCTGGTGCAGGCTCTTCCTTCTTCAGGCGATTGATATTGCGGATCAGCACAAACACCGCAAACGCCACGATAATGAAGCTGATCACGGCATTGACGAACAAGCCGTAATTCATGGTAACCGCTCCGGCCTTTCTGGCGTCAGCCAGGGAAGCATAAGGCGCCGCCGCAACTGCACCGTCCTTCAGCACCAGGAAAAGATTGGAAAAATCCACATTACCCAGGACCAGCCCAATCGGCGGCATGATGACATCATCCACCAGCGATTTGACAATGGCGCCGAATGCGGCGCCAATGATGATACCCACCGCCATATCCACGACGTTGCCGCGCATGGCGAATTCCTTGAACTCCTTCAACATCGCGTTCCCCATTATTCGTTCATCAAGTCTGCATATTCTATCTTGATTTTACCGGCCACCCTACCTTGCAGGCCCACTCAACTCATTAGCCAAAAAGCTCAAAACCACCGCATGAAGCAAAAATAATCAATGACATGCACGCAAACCGGGTGGTAATAGATACAATTAGTCCTACCCGCTCATGACTCTGTACAAAGTGCCCAATTCCACAAAATCCGAACCGCTCCGAATCACAGTCGACCGCCTGCGGCCCGGCGTTTACGTGCGGCTTGAATTGAAGTGGCTGGACCATCCCTTCTCATTCAACCGCTTCAAAATTCGCGATCAAAAACAACTCGATACGCTGTTAAGTCTGGGGCTGAAAGAAGTCATTTACGAGCCGGACAAAAGCGATGTCCCTCCCCTGCCACCGGGCAAGCATGCAAATGTTTCCGAGATAACACCGCCCGTGACGGAAGTGGATCAGGCAGCCCTGACGGAAAAAAAACAACGCATCGAGCGCGTCAGCAAGAAGCGTGAAGCGATCCAGCGTTGCGAAAAAAAGTATATCGGCGCCGTCGGCGCAGTCAAAAACATCATGCGCAACCTGTTCTCCAAGCCGGAAGAGTCCGTGCAAGCTGCCGACGCGCTGGTGCATGAAATGGTTAATTCAATGTTGACTGACCGCAATGTTGCGGTACATCTGATGAGCGACAAAATCGCCGGGGAGGACGTCTATTACCACTCCCTGAACGTTGCGGTACTGGCAATGTTGCTGGGCAGAGAACACGGACTGTCCGCGGAGGAGATTCGCACCTTGGGTATGGGCGCGCTATTCCACGACGTGGGCAAGAATCGCATCCCGGATCAGATCCTGCTGAAAACGGAACCGCTCAACCACGCAGAACGCGCGCTCTATCGCCTTCACTGCCACATGGGAGAAGAAATTGCGCTCCAGTTGCGGCTACCCCCCGAAGCCATCACCATCATCGGTCAACACCATGAAACCATGGATGGAAAAGGATATCCTCATGGACTGCAAGGCGACAGAATTTCGCTCATGACCCGCATCACCACAATCGTCAACGTCTATGACAATTATTGCAACCGCATCAATCCCAATGATTCCCTCACGCCCCACGAAGCGCTGGCACACATGTTTGCCCACGAGCGACACCTGTATGACGAAGGACTGCTCGAGCTATTCATCAAGTGTATGGGCGTTTATCCGCCGGGCAGCATCGTTCAGCTTTCCAACGAAGCCGTGGGCATGGTGGTCTCGGTCAACGCCGACCAGGTTTTACGCCCGAGCGTGCTGGTTTACGACCCGACCGTGCCGAAGAAAGAAGCCATCATTTGCGATCTGGAAGACGAGCCGGAGATTAAAATTGTCGAAAGTATCCGCCCCAGCCTGCTACTACGCGAAATCTACGACTACCTGAGCCCGCGCAAAAGGGCGACCTATTATTTTGACCGCTCCCTTTCCACGGGCAAGCCGAAACATTAGCGGAATCGACAGTCGACAGATTTCAGGCGTTACCTGCCGGGCTTCAGCAGCGATTTGATATTGGAATCCACGGGCAATACATAATCGTGGGCGGCCATGACCATGTTGTCGCGAATCCCGATCAGCTTCAGATTGACGTAAACATAGTCACGCCCTTCGGCATAGGTACCGACCACCACGGCCTGCGCGTTGTGATTCCTTGATATGTCCTTCACTTCCCGGGAAAGCAGAAATTCGCCCTCGCTCTGTTTGACGAAAATATTTTCACGCAGTTTAAGTTCGACCACCGAGTAACCAGACTTGGTGAATTTTGCGCCGATCTGCTCCGACAAAGCACGTCCGAAACGGGACGATTCGGTAAGGGCATCGACGTTGACCAGCGTGGCAACGACTAGGGGCAGATTCTTGTCCAGAGGCAGCTTGGCCGAGGACAACAAAGCCTCCACGCCACTGTAATTGGCCTGGACCAGCTTGCTGTTCGCCGCAGCCTCATAGGAAGGCCCGCTTGCACACCCGGATGCCACGGCACTCAAGAGCGCGGCAGCGATGGCAATATGTTTTTTCATCATTGGCCCACCACCTTCCATGCCTTGACCACAGGCGCCTTGCGCTGCGGCTCGACGAACAAGCTGGCATCCGCCTCTTCCAGATAATAGATATCGGATTTACGCATCACGAAACGACCATCCGCGGTAATGGATGTGGTCACGATCAATTCCGTTTTTGTCGGTCCTCCGGCCAGATGCCCGAAGCCAAGATCGGCCAGGCCCACCAGTGCCAGCCCGCCCAGCATCTGCGCTTCGGTCGGGGCATAGAGTGCAATGTCGCGCGCCACCAGCACACCGGCTGTCAGTGTGGTCAGCATCCCGGGACTATAATTCGGGCGCTCGCTATTATGCTGAACCAGTTGGGTTTCATACTGCACGGTAACTGCGCCCTCGCGACTGGGGCTCACAGGCAAGCCGCGATTGACCAGCTGACTGACCAGGAAATTGCCGAATGCCTTGTTGAAAGTCGTTTTTTCCTGGGCCGGCATGACGTAAAGCAGGCGGCCATTGAGATAATCATTCTTTGCCAGGGAGGCTTCAGTTTGCGCCACCACATCCGACGCCAGCACGTCCCAGTGATGGGACGCCTTGGCCTTCTTCTGGTAGGAAACCGGGTAAGTCTGCGCCACAGGCACCTGCGACGCGCAACCTGCGGCGGTAAGTGCAGCAGCAATCAAGCTTGCGCTGAGAATCTTCATGTTGCCCGTTCCTTTAATCTTGTTATTCAGTAACCGCATAATAGGCTTAGTGTAATGACATGGAAAAGGAAAGTAAATTGTTTCCAATGGGTTAAACCCGGCGATCAGGCAGGCGGATACTAGCCTTATGTTAATATTACCTACCCCAACTCGTACCGCTGCATCTTGAAACCGATCACTTTTTCCATCCTCCGCCTCCTGAGCAACACCAGTTTCCAGTCTGGAGAACAAGTTGCCCGCCAATTGGGCATTTCCCGCGCATCGGTGTGGCAGGCGCTACGGGATCTTGAGCGCCATGACATCAAGCTATTCCGTCTGCCCGGGCGCGGCTACCGACTCGCGGAACCTTTGCAGTGGCTGGATGCGGATGAAGTCATGCGCGCCCTTGGCAGCAAAGCCGCCCTGATCGGCCTGGAGGTGGTGGATGTGGCGCAATCCAGCAACAGCATGCTGATGCACAAGGCCGCCCTGGGAGCCAATCACGGCAGTTGTCTCGCCGTGGAGCTGCAAACAGGGGGAAGGGGCAGACGCGGCCGGGCATGGCATGCCAGCCTTGGCGGCAGCCTGACTTTTTCGCTGCTATGGCGCTTCAACCAGGGCGCGGGTTTTCTCTCCGGCCTCAGTCTGGCGGTGGGGGTGGCATTGATGCGTGCACTGGAACAGGCCGGCGTGGCGGGTACACAGCTCAAATGGCCTAACGACGTGCTGCACGACAGGCGCAAACTGGCCGGCATCCTGATCGAGCTGCAGGGAGACATGCTCGGCCCCAGCGCAGCCGTGATCGGCATCGGCCTCAACCTGAAACTCTCCGACCGGACCAGGGCCAACATCGACCAGGCATCGGTCGACCTCGCGTCTGTCGACCTCGCCTCGGCCGACACCGCGTTGCCCGACCGCAATCAAATGCTGGCGCTGATTCTGGGGCATCTCGCTGATGTCCTGCAGCAATTCGAGGTCCTGGGTTTCGCCTCCCTGCGCGAGGAGTGGAGCCGCCACCATGCTTATCACGACCAGGCGGTGCGCATGTTGATGCCGGACGGCAGTATTCACGCCGGGACCGTAACCGGCGTGGCGGATGATGGCGCACTGCTGGTACGCGACATCAACGGAGAGCGGCGCTTCACCTCGGGGGAAATCAGCATGCGGGCCGGCACATGATTATCCTCGCCGTCGATGCCGGCAACACCCGCATCAAATGGGGACTGCACGCCGACGGCGCATGGCTGGAACAATCCTGGACGCCGACCGCGCAGCCCCAACTGGAAACACAATGGCTCCATCTGCCGCAGCCGCAACAGGTCCTGGTCTCCAACGTTGCTGGAAGCGATGCCGAAAGTGCGATAGTGGCAGCCAGCCGGCAGTGGCGTATCCAGCCTTGCTTCATCCGCCCGCAAGCGGCCCAATGCGGCGTCATCAATGGCTATGCCGAACCCGGACAGCTCGGCCCGGACCGTTGGGCGGCGCTGATCGCAGCCCGCCACTTGCACCCCGGCCATGACTTGCTGGTGGTGCAAGCCGGCACGGCGACCACCATCGACACTCTCGACGCCAGCGGCCATTTTCGCGGCGGCCTGATCCTGCCTGGCCTGGACCTGATGCTGGACGCACTGGCACGCAATACGGCCGGATTGGCGCGCCACTGCGGCAAGATGTCTCCCTTCCCCGACAACACCGCCGACGCCATATTCAGCGGCGCCGCAAATGCCATTGCCGGCGCGGTGGAGCGTAGCTACCAACGGCTCGCAAACCAACCGCTATGTTTGCTCAGCGGCGGCGATATGGATATTCTGCTGCCTTTATTGAGTATTCCGGCACACAAGGTGGATCATCTGGTGCTGCAGGGACTGCTCCGAATTGCCCTTGAAATTTGAGAAAGAAAAAATGAATACATTGATTTGCGGCTCCCTGGCCTACGACAGCATCATGGTGTTCCCCGACCAGTTCAAGAACCACATCCTGCCGGAACAGATACATATCCTGAACGTGGCTTTCCTGGTGCCGGAAATGCGCCGCGAGTTCGGCGGCTGCGCCGGCAACATTGCCTACAACCTCAAGCTGCTGGGCGGCAAGCCGCTCATCATGGCCACCGTGGGCGACGACTTCGAGCCCTATGCGCAGCGGCTGGATGGACTCGGGCTGGCACAAACCCACGTGCGCCGGGCCAGCGGCTCGTACACCGCACAGGCTTTCATCACCACCGACCTGGACGATAACCAGATCACCGCCTTTCACCCCGGCGCGATGAGTTTTTCGCACCACAACCACGTGCATGATGCCAGCAATGTCGCCCTCGGCATCGTCGCCCCGGACGGGCGCGACGGCATGCAGCAGCACGCGCGCGAGTTCCACGACAAGGGCGTACCGTTCGTGTTCGATCCGGGTCAGGGGCTGCCCATGTTCAACGGCGAGGAACTGCTGAACTTCGTCTCGCTCGCGGATTACGTGGCGCTCAACGACTATGAGGCCAAGCTGTTGCAGGAGCGCACCGGGCAAAGCCTGGAACAGCTGGCCAGGGGAGTGCGCGCCCTGATCGTCACACTGGGCGCCAAGGGCTCGGTGATATACAGCGACGGCAAGATGCTGGAAATCCCCTGCGTTGCGGCCGAGCAGCTTGTCGACCCCACCGGCTGCGGCGATGCTTACCGCGCCGGCCTGCTCTACGGCATCGTTAACGGCATGGACTGGGAAATGACCGGGCGCCTCGCCGCACTGATGGGAGCGCTCAAGATCGCCAGCCGCGGCGGACAAAACCATGTGCATTCGCGTGATGAAATCGCCGCACGCTTCAAGCAGCATTTCGGCACCAGCTTCGAATAATGGAGCCGACGTCCCTAGCCGTGCGGGCCTGGCGCCTGCTGCGACTGGGATTGCACATCGCGCGCGGGGTGCTGACCGCTTTCCTGGTGCTGCCTTGGGGTAGTCCGGGGTTACGCATGACGCTTACCCGGGAATGGTCACGTAGCCTGCTGGCCCTGCTTGAGGTACGGCTGGAAGTCCGGGGCAAACCACTGGATTGGACCAGCCGCAATACCCTGGTGGTTGCCAACCATGTTTCCTGGCTGGACATTTACCTGCTCAACGCGGCACGCCCGTTGCGCTTCGTTTCCAAGGCCGAGGTGCGCGGCTGGCCGGTGGTGGGCTGGCTGGCGGTGTTCACCGGCACTTTGTTTCTGGAACGCGGCAAGCGCCGCGACACCGCCCGCGTCAACGATGCCGTCACCCGCGCGCTGGCAGACGGGGACTGCGTGGCCTTCTTCCCCGAAGGCACAACCACCGACGGCACCCACATCAAGCCTTTTCTTTCTTCCCTGCTGCAAGCCGCGGTCAACGCCCAATCCACATTGCAGCCCGTGGCGCTGAGCTACCTCCGGCCAGACGGTGGAATCGACACCACGGCGGCCTATTACGGCGACATGTCGATGCTGGATTCCTTGCGCAATATTCTGGCGCAGAGGCATATCAGGGCAGAGCTACGCCTCCTCGATCCCATTGCCTGCACCGGAAAGCAGCGCAGGGAATTGGCCCAACAGGCGGAGAACGCTATTTCCAGCTCTTTGAATCTGGCAACCCAGCGCAAGACACCTGAAACAACTGGCGATCTTCCAGCCGTAGCGCCGTGAGCTGACCGCTCCACAGGCAGCCCGTATCCAGCGCCGCCAGTTTGGGCCGCAACATCAGCCCCAACGCCGACCAGTGGCCAAAGATGACAGAGGCGTCTGCGCTGGCGCGATCCGGTACTTCATACCAGGGCATCAGGTCCTGTGGCTGGCTGCCCGGTTCGCCTTTGTGCGCGAAGTCGATTTCACCCTGCGCCGTGCAAAAACGTAGCCGCGTCATGGCATTGGTGATCAGACGCAAGCGGCTCATGCCGTGCAGATCGTCGCGCCAGTGACGCGGCTCGTTGCCGTACATGTGGGCCAGGAAATCCTTATAACCCGGGCCGCGCAGCACCTCCTGCACCTCCGCCGCCAGGGACAGGGCCTGCTCCGGCGTCCATTGCGGCAGCAAACCGGCATGCACCAGCAGATAGCCGTTCTCGCCATAAGCCAGCGGCTGGCAACGCAACCAGCCCAGCAATTGTTCCCGGTCCGGCGCTGCGAGGACATCCTGAATGGTGTCGCTACGGTGCAGCGGCACATAGCCTTCCGCCACCGCGAGGGTATGCAGGTCGTGGTTGCCCAGCACCGTGACCAGCGCGTCGCCCAAACTCATGGCCCAGCGCAGGATGGCGGCTGAACCGTTGCCGCGGTTGACCAGATCGCCCACCAGCCAGACTTTGTCGCGGGCCGGATCGAAGGCAATATGGTCGAGCAGTTTTTCCAGCGCAAGGTGGCAACCCTGCAGATCGCCGATGGCATAAATAGGCATATCGGATTATTTTTGCTAATGTGTGACCGACATTCTAACCGGGCACGGCGGAGGACAAGATGGAAATCGCATGGTGGCACTGGATTGCGGGCGGCATCATCCTGATATTGCTGGAGCTGGCCGTGCCCGCCTTCTTCCTGATCTGGTTCGGTCTGGGGGCGCTGCTGGTGGGTCTCATCGTGCTCGCCCTGCCGATTTCGCTGGCGGCCCAGTTGACGCTCTGGGCCTTGTTTTCCGGCGCCATGGTGTTCCTGTGGTTTCGCTACATCAAGAACCCCGACCGCACCAAGGCGGGTATTTCCAAGGAAGCCTTTATTGGAGAGGTCGGCATGATCGTAAAGGAAGTTTCGGAAATGCAAAAAGGCGAGATCCGTTTCCAGAAACCGATTCTCGGCTCGGAAACCTGGCCGGTAATCGCCGACGAACGCATCCCCGCCGGCGAGCGGGCGCGCATTGTGGATGTAATGGGCCAAACCCTCAAGGTTTCAAAAAAATAGGAGTAAGAGCATGGAACTCACTTTTCTAGGCTTCATATTTTTCATTTTCGTCGCCGTCACCGTCGCCAAGGGCGTGCGCATCGTGCCGCAGGGCGAGGAATGGGTGGTGGAACGCCTCGGCAAATACCACACCACCATGCTGCCCGGCCTGCATCTGCTCATTCCCTACATCGACCGCGTCGGTTACAAGGTCCCCACCAAGGACCTCATCCTCGACATCCCACAGCAGGAGGTCATCACCAAGGACAACGCGGTGCTGGTCGTCAATGCCATCGCCTTCGTCAAGGTGACCGACACGCAGAATGCGGTCTATGGCGTCACCAGCTTCGAACTGGCCATCGTCAACATCATTCAGACCACGCTGCGTTCCATCGTCGGCGAAATGGAACTGGATCAGGCGCTCTCGTCGCGGGAGCAAATCAAGGTTCGCCTCAAGGAATCCATTTCCGACGACGTGGCGGACTGGGGCCTGACCTTGAAATCGGTCGAAATCCAGGACATCAAGCCCTCGCCCTCGATGCAGGATTCCATGGAGCGCCAGGCTGCGGCGGAGCGCGAGCGCAAGGCCACCGTCACCAAGGCCGAGGGCGACAAGCAGGCCGCGATCCTGGAAGCGGAAGCCAGACTGGAAGCGGCCAAGCGCGATGCACAGGCGCAAATCGTGCTGGCGCAAGGCGCGGCGGAAGCGATCAAGCGCGTAACCGAATCGATTCCGGACCGGGAGTTCCCTGCCTATTATTTGCTGGGGGAAAAATACATCCAGGCCATGCGCGAACTGGCCTCGTCCCCCAACAGCAAAACCGTGGTATTGCCTGCCGACATCATGCAGACGGTGCAGAGCCTGCTGGGGAAAAAATAGGGAAAACCCCGTTATTTCAATATCATATTCATGACATGAAAACCCCAAAAGAGACATTACAGGAAAGTGTTACGCATCAGCGCGAGGCACTCATCGAGCTGTTGCAGGAACCGTTGCGTCAATTGGCCACCGCCTGCCGCACGGTATGGGCCGACCGCGCACAGCTGAATGCATTGCTGGCCGAAGCATTGAAGGAGCTGCCGTATTGCAAGCACCTCTACGTGTTGGACGCCGCCGCGCACCAGATCAGCGACAACGTCAGCCAGGGCGGTTTGCTGGAAGGTTTTGGCCGGGATCGTTCGCAACGGCCCTACCTGTCACCGCATGAACCCGTTGCGGATTTCGTGCTCTCGGATGCTTACATCAGCCTGCGCGAGCGACGCCCTTCCCTGACCGCAATCCAGGTAGTGCGCGACGAATCGGGTTCCCTGCTGGGATACATCGGTGCCTATTTTGGTTTGCGCGACCTGCCCCTGACACGGGTTCTCTACGAAGAACCCAGATACTGGCGCCAGATCAAGGGCGACCCGTCCATACGCGGCACCGTTTTCCATCAGACGCGTGCGGAAAGCGAGATGGACCGGCATATCGATACCGTCCTGGGCGTGATGACGGAGTTGATGCTGTATCACGGGGTGTTCCATGTGATTCTGCATTTTTCCAGCAGCCGGGCCATCGTCTGGGTGGTCACGGACCCGTTTCGTTACCGCCTGCTGGATTTCAGCGAACTGATCGACCCCAACATCTGCCTGGCCTATCCGCGCCTGCCCTACCCGGCAGATGCACTGGTGCCGGCGGAGCGCATCCGCAATGTGCTGGAAACTTTTCGCGGATTACGCCTGATGGACGAAATGTTCTATCTGCGCTCGGGCACGCTGAACATCTTCAATGGCATTGTCGGCCTGACTTTTTCCTGCGACGGCTCGCACTACATCCCCTATGATGAATTCCTGGAAATGGACAACGCCTTCTGGGTAGGAGGTCAGTGAGGGCGTAACAAGCCAGTCAGAGCGTTGTCAGCCTGGCAATCCAGTCGCCATACAGGGACGTCAGCACGGTCACAGCAGGCAGCACATAAAAGTAGGCGCGCATCAGGCTGCGAATCTTGCGGTTGGCGGTCTTGAGTTCCATGAAATGATCGACCACCACCCTCCCCTTGAAGGCCATGGTCAGCGAAATGATCAATGTGACGACAAAGCTTGGATCGGCGGACTCCCCGACCAGCGCGCCGCCCAAGGTCAGGACCACCAGCACAAGCCAGAGACGATCAAGCAGTTTTTCGTGTGACATGATTATCCCCGAGGCTCAGCGCAGCACGTAAAGAAGCGGGAAAATCACCAGCCAGGCCAGATCGGTGGCATGCCAGTAGGAGGCGAAAGCTTCCAGGCCGTCGTGCTCTTGCGGCGTATAGGCGCCGGTTTTGGTGCGCACCACCACCCACGACAAGCCCATCATTCCCCATCCCACATGCACGATATGGGTGAAGGTCAGGTAGTAATAGACTGAAAAAAAGATGCCGGTGCGGCCAGTGATGTCCTGGCTGATATTCCACTGAAACTCAAAATATTTGATGACCATGTAGGCGGACGCAGCGACCAGCACCAGGTACAGCCAGCGGGAACACGCCTGCCTGCGGTTTTCGCGCATCGCGACCACGGCCTTGGCAACGAAATAGCTGCCGGAAATCATCATGATGGTGTTAAGCGTGCCGGCCAGCAGGCACAGCCGGGCAGGGCCTTCCCGGAACGCTTCCGGAAAGTGCGCCCTGGCGATGAAGTACACGCTGAACAGCAACGCGAATTCGGTCATCTCGCTCAGAATTCCGGCCCAGATACCCTTGTTGCCCGGGATGCGACCTTCGGCTACTGGTGCTGGCAGGGAAATGTCTGCGCCTGATGACACTACGGCTACCTCGTGAAATATGTGTAAAACCCCCACCAACTTTAGCAGGGTTTTAGCGAGACCGGAATTGCCGCGATAGCGGAAAAATGCCGCAAGCCAAGCCATGATAAAATGGCTCCCCATTCAGCTTGATTTGTTTCATGTTATCCAAACTCAATCCCCCGCAGCGCGAAGCGGTCAAATATCTCGACGGCCCGCTGCTGGTGCTGGCCGGGGCGGGCAGCGGCAAGACCCGCGTCATCACCCACAAGATCGCCTACCTGATCGAGACCTGCGGCTTCAGCGCCGCCAACATCGCGGCCATCACCTTTACCAACAAGGCGGCGCGCGAAATGCAGGAGCGCGTGGGCAAGCTGCTCCAGGAAAAGGCCGCGCGCGGTCTCACGGTTACCACCTTCCACTCGCTGGGCCTGCACATCCTGCGCCAGGAAGCCAAGCACCTCGGCTACAAGCCGCGCTTCTCGGTGCTCGACGCCTCGGACAGCGCGGGCATCCTCAACGACATCCTTAAAACCACGGACAAGAAGGAAATCCGCCGCGCCCAATCCATCATTTCCAACTGGAAGAATGCCCAACTCTCGCCCGGCGCGGCAGCCGCTACGGCGCAGAACGAGGTTGAGCTTCAGCTCGCCAGAATTTACCAGGGCTACCAGGACACCCTGCAAGCCTATCAAGCGATGGACTTCGATGACCTGATCCGGCTGCCGGTGGAGCTGTTCGAGCGTTTTCCAGAAGTGCTGGAAAAATGGAGCAACAAGCTGCGCTACCTGCTCATCGACGAGTACCAGGACACCAACAACTGCCAGTACCAGCTGGTGAAACTGCTGGCCGGCAGCCGTGGCGCCTTCACGGCGGTGGGCGACGACGACCAGGCCATCTACGCCTGGCGCGGCGCCAACGTGGAAAACCTGAAATCGCTGCAGGATGACTTTCCCAGCCTGCACGTCATCAAGCTGGAGCAGAACTACCGCTCCACGGTACGCATCCTGCGCGCCGCCAACACCCTCATCGCCAACAATCCCAAGCTGTTCGAGAAGAAGCTGTGGAGCGACCTGGGCCTGGGTGACCCGATCCAGATCATGGCGGCCAAGGACGACGATCAGGAAGCCGAGAACGTGGTGATGCGTCTGCAAACCCACAAGTTCCAGAACCGCACCCGCTTCGCCGATTACGCCATCCTCTACCGCGGCAACCATCAGGCGCGGATATTCGAGCAATACCTGCGCAACGAGAAAATCCCCTACATCCTCTCCGGCGGGCAGTCGTTCTTCGACCGCAGCGAGATCAAGGACATCATCGCCTACCTCAGATTGCTGGCCAACAGCGACGACGACCCCGCCTTCATCCGCGCCGTCACCACGCCCCGGCGCGGCGTCGGCGCGGGCACGCTGGAAAAGCTCGGCAACTACGCCGCCGAGCGCCACATCAGCCTGTTCGCCGCCGCCTTCGAAGCCGGACTGGAGCAGCAACTGGGCGCCAAGCAACATGACCCGCTGCTGGAATTCTGCACCTTCATCAACAACCTCACCCACCGCGCCGAGCGCGAGCCCAGCACCGCCATCATGGCCGATCTGCTCAACGCCATCGGCTATGAATCCTGGCTGTTCGACCAGGAGGAAACCCGCGCGGCGCAGACCAAATGGGACAACGTGCAGGAGTTCGTCGCCTGGATCAACAAGAAGGGCGAGCAAGACGGCAAGACCGTGATCGAACTGACCCAGACCATTGCCCTGATCAACATCCTCGACAGCCGCGAGGACCAGGAAATCGACGCGGTGCGCTTGTCCACCCTGCACGCCGCCAAGGGGCTGGAATACCCGCACGTGTTCCTGGTCGGCGTGGAGGAAGGCATCCTGCCCCACCGCGAAAGCATCGACAACGGCCAAATCGAGGAAGAACGCCGCCTGATGTACGTCGGCATCACCCGCGCCCGCAACGGCCTGACCCTGAGCCACTGCCGCAAGCGCAAGCGTGGCGGGGAATGGCAGGGCTGCGAGCCGAGCCGGTTCATTGGGGAGCTTTATCAGGAAGACTTAAGAGGCGTGGGGCGGGGTGAAGTTGATCCGGAAGCGCAGAAGGTCGAGGGGACGGCGAGGCTGGCGCAGATCAGGGCGATGCTAGGGAAATGAAAATGACATTTCCGATACAATCACCAACGCCTTCATGAATCGGAACAAGCGTGGGTCGCAGCAGGGGCCATTTCAACGAAATATTGGAATGAAAGACGTGACCCGATTGGTATGCTCGCGAGCATTAGGACAAAGTGATGAGTATCCTGCAAAACGCCATTGATTCGATCGCGATCGGACTGGAAGATTTTTCCTCGTCCGAGTCCGATCAACGTCGCGTAATTTCTTGCACGCGAAACATCTTCGCCGGAATTCTGCTGCTTTTCAAGTACAAGCTAGCGTTATTGAGCTCGCCGGACTCCGATGAAGCCCTGATTAAGCAGAGAGTGTTGCCAGTATTGGATGAGCAGAAGGGACTTCAGTGGAGAGGGAAAGGCAAGAAGACTGTTGATGTTCAAAATATCAAAGAGCGATTTGAATCGCTTAAGATTAATGTGGATTGGGTCAGGCTCGATAGGATCAATAACTTCCGAAATGACATTGAGCACTATTACAGCAACCTGAAGCACGAAGCTATCCGTTCGCTGGTATCGGACTCATTCATAATCATTAGAGACTTTATCCGAGATCATTTAGGTCGTGATCCAAAGGAGGTATTGGGGGATAACGCATGGGCGATACTAATTGAAGTGAATGAAGTCTATGAGCGCGAAAAGGCTGAATGTATCTCTGCTATCAAAGAATTAGATTTTCTTAGTGACGAAATTATGAATGCCATTGAGAGCTATTCTTGTGAAAAGTGTGGTTCCGGGCTAATTGTGCCATCTATTGCCGATGGTGAAGCAACTGAAGCCGACTTCGTTTGCAAGTCATGCGGCAGAACGCTTCCGTATCAAGAATTCATAGCTCGGGCGATTCCGGACTTTTACTTTTATGAGGTTTATCTTTCTCACACCGACGGTGGGGATTCGCCTATCGCAGATTGCCCGGAGTGCGGAGGTGTTTACCTATACAACGAAGGAATTTGTGCGTCATGTGGACATTCGGCTGAACACGAATGCCAATTATGGCATTCGCAAATAACACCAGAAGAACTACATTCAGAGCCATTCTGCGGCTATTGCGCACATCTAATATCCAAGGATGACTAAATTATCTTGAATCGGTCGACTTGTCGCACGGGATCGGGTCTAGTTACGGAGCATAGTGCAGTATGGTTTTGTGCGCTTCGCGAGAGTATTTGATTGCCGGGGGCAGCCCGGCGGCTGATTACTTTTCTTGCTTCGCCAAGAAAAGTAATCAAAAGAAGGCGACCCCCATCCACCGCCCCTTCGGGGTCCCCTGCGCTGCTCGTCAAGCCGGGCGGCTGCGCAACTCGCGCTGCGCGCTCAGACAGTGCTCGCCGACTGCCCCCGGCTTGCCTGTGCTGCTCGGCGGTGGATCAAGGGGAGGAAAAGCAACCCCATCCCTTCCCCGGCCCTTCCCTTGAAGGGAAGGGAGCTTCATCTCCTCCGCCGATGAAATTGCCACCACCTTCCCCTTCTGCGCCGCTTCGAGTTGACAGGCAAGTTGGGGGCAGTCGGCTGCGCCCTGTCTGAGCACCGCGGCAGGGCACGTTTTGTGTGCCCTGCTAGGGCGAGTTGCGCAGACGCCCAACTTGCTTGTCAACTCGAAGGAACCCGTAGGGCGGCGCAGGGGGCGGCCTTTCTTTGGTTACTCTTCTTTGGCCGTCCAAAGAAAGTGACCCGCCGCCGGGCGGCCCCGGCACCCAATCCATCATGCGCAAAGCGCATTCAACACAAGCAACCAAGAGTGCTTGCACTTTACGAGCAAAGCGCTATCATTCCAACCATGAACAGCAAGCACCGCAAGACGCTGGAAACCATCTTTTCTGATCCGATCAGCGGAAACCTGCCGTGGGATCGTATTGAGACGCTGCTGGTGGCTATCGGCTGCAATGTTGTAGAAGGAAGCGGGTCGTCGGTGACGTTCGAAAAAGATGGCCGGCGGGCATATTTCCACCGCCCGCATCCGCAGCGCGAAGCGCTCAAATATCGCGTCAAGGCGGCGCGCGAGTTTTTGATAAAATTGGAGATCACGCCATGAAAAACACGATGACATACCGTGGCTATACCGCCAGCCTGGAATTTGACCCGGACGATAACATCCTGGTCGGGCGCGTGCGGGACATCGACGACATTATCAGCTTTCATGGGGAATCGGTCGCCGAGTTCACGCACGCATTCCATGAAGCCGTGGACGATTACGTTGCTGCCTGCGAAAAAATGGGGCAGACACCTGAAAAACCTGCTTCCGGACGACTGATGCTGCGCGTTGACCCCGCTGTTCACGCTGCGGCGCTCAAGGCCGCCGCGCATACGGGGCAGAGCCTTAACAAATGGGCTGAGCGGGTACTGCAACAAGCCGCCCATGCTTGATATTCCGGATATCCAATAAAAAGGCACAACGCCTACGCGTTGTGCCTTCAGAGTCCAGCTTGAACCGGAACGTTATTTCGGGGCAGTAAACTTGGCGCCGCCGGAATTGGCAAGGTAGGCCACTGCGCGCGCCATTTCCGCGTCCGACAGGTCAGCCGCGCCGCCACGGGCGGGCATGCCGCGAATACCGTTGACGGCATTCTTTACCAGAACATCGTAACCCTGTCCGATGCGCCTGGCCCAGTCACCCTTGTTGTTGAACTTGGGTGCATTCAGCGCGCCGGAAGTATGGCAGGAGGTGCACACCGCGTTGAACACTTCCTCGCCGCTCTTTTCCACCTTGGGGGCATTGGCATCGGCCACTTTCACCGCGCCCACGGGCTTGATGCGCTCAGCCACACTGGCGTCATTCGCGCCGGAATCCACATGGGTCGCCTGGATGCCGAGCACCAGCTGGGCAATCAGGAAAATGGCGATCAGCGGGGGAAGCAAACCACCCACGCTGGCAATCACAACCTGCATCGGGGTGGTTTTTGTCATCTCTTCGTGATGCGCGCTCATGAGCAGATCCTTGGCCTGAAATTCAAAAGGGGCAAATTATACGGCAATCCAGCCGCACACGACAATTGTCAATTTTTACTCGTTTCAGCCGTTCCGGTTCAGCGCGAAATTTCCCTCCGGTTCCTGGTCGGGCGTGAACCAGGCCAGCTTGCTCTGCAAGCTCACGACCTTGCCCACGATGATCAGTGTCGGCGGTTTGAGTTTGCCGTCCTGCGCCAGTTGCGGCAGCGTGGACAGTGTGCCGGTGACGACGCGCTGGCTGCGCGTGGTGCCCTGTTGCACGATGGCGGCCGGGGTGTCGGGGGTGAGCCCGTGGGCGATCAGTTGTTGGCACAACACCGGCAAGCCCAGCAGCCCCATGTAGATCACCACGGTCTGGCTCGGTCGCGCCAGCATGTCCCAGTCCAGATCCATGGTGCCATCCTTGAGGTGGCCGGTGACGAAGACGCAAGCCTGTGCGTAGTCGCGATGCGTGAGCGGAATGCCAGCATAGGAGGCGACACCCGAGGCCGCGGTAATGCCCGGCACCACCTGGAACGGGATGTGATTGGCCGAGAGGGTCTCGATTTCCTCTCCCCCACGGCCGAAAATGAACGGATCGCCGCCCTTGAGACGCAGCACGCGCTTGCCTTCCTTGGCCAGCTTGACCAGCAGTTCGTTGATTTCTTCCTGGCGCATGGCGTGGTTGGCGCGCTGCTTGCCGACGAAGATGCGGTCCGCGTCGCGCCGGGTCATTTCCAGCACTTCCGGCGTCACCAGGTTGTCGTAAACGATCACGTCCGCCTGCTGCATCAGGCGCAAGGCGCGGAAAGTGAGCAGGTCCGGGTTGCCCGGGCCGCCACCCACCAGGTAAACCTCGCCCTGCGGTTGCGTATCGGATGCCTCGGCGCTTATCGCCCGCTCCAGCGCCGAGCCGGCCTGCTCCTCGCGTCCGGCGAACACCATTTCCGCAATGGGTCCCTGGAATATTTTTTCCCAGAAAATACGGCGCTGGCCGGGTTCGGTGAAATGCTGCTTGACCTTGCCGCGGAATTTCTCCGCCAATGTCGCCAGGCGGCCGTAAGCCCCGGGGATCAGCGTTTCCAGCCGAGCTCGCAACAGGCGCGCCAGAACAGGGGAGGAGCCGCCGGTGGACACAGCCACGATCACGGGCGAGCGGTCGATGACGGAAGGCATGATGAAGGAGCAATGCTCGGGATCGTCCACCACATTCACCGGTACGCGCAACATTTTGCAAACCTCGGACACCTGGTGGTTAACCGCCCGGTCATCGGTGGCGGCGATGACGAGCACGGCCTGTTCCAGATGCTCAGCTGAGAAGCGCGCCGGAATATGGGTGATGTGGCCCTTCTCCAGTTGCTGCTCCAGATTGAAACACAGCGCGGGTGAAACCACTGTCACCTTGCCGCCCGAATTGAGCAGCATGGCGACCTTGCGTGCGGCCACGTCGCCGCCGCCGATTACGGCGCAGGGCTTGCCCTTGATGTCAAAAAATATGGGAAAAAATTCCATGAATGAATAATCCGTGAAAGTAATCGGAAAGGGGCTTGCGTCTAGTTCTGATTAAGTGGCGCGTTGGCCAGCTTGTGCTCCACCGCGAAGATTGCGGCTTCCACCCGGGAAGTCAAGTTGAGCTTGGCAAGAATATGCCGCACATGCAGCTTGACGGTATCGTGGCTGATATCCAGCTGGCGGGCAATCACCTTGTTGCTTTCGCCCAAAGCCAGGTGAGAGAGAATTTCGCGCTCGCGCTGCGTCAGCAGATCGAGCATGGAAGCAGGCGGCGCGGCGGGCTGATTGTTTTGCAGCAGCGCCACCAGCTTCATGGTCATGGAAGGGGCTACCACCGTTTCCCCCCTGGCTGCGCGCACGATGGCATCCGCCACCTCGTCAGGCTCCATGTCCTTGAGCAGGTAACCGCGCGCACCGGCGCGCAGCACGTTGGCCAGATCTTCTTCCGCGTTGCTGACGGTGAGCACCAGGATGGGAATGGCGTTGCCTTCCTGCTGTAGTTGGCGCAGCAGGGAAAGCCCATCCACGGGCTGCATGTGGAGATCCGTCACCATCACGTCTGGCTTGAGCTCGTCGAGCAGCCTGCGCGCCTCCTCGGCGCTGCCGGTCACGCCGGCGACGCTGATCTGGTCATTGCGTTCCAGCAACTCCGCCAGTCCCTTGCGGAACAGGGTATGGTCATCCACCAGCAGCACGCGCACCGTCATTTTCCGCTCTCTTTCCTGGTGGCAGGGAAAGTCAGCAACACGCGGGTACCGCGTTCGGGAAGCTTCTCGATGACGACCTTTCCGTTCAGGCGCTGCGCGCGCTCGGCCATGATATTGAGCCCGAAATGCACGTCCTTGTCGGAGACAGGTTTGCTGGCGATGCCGACTCCGTCATCCTCGATGCAGACCCAGTACTGGTTGTTTCCATCCAGCCCCAGAGTCAGGCTGACGTCCTGCGCCTGCGAATGCTTGTTGATGTTGTGCAGGGCTTCCTGGACGATATGGAACACCTGCACTTCCTGATCCGGCGTGAGGTTGAGGTCCGGCGCCATATTGCAAAAATTGATGAAAATTCCGGTCTTCTTGAAGAAACCGTTGACGATGTCCTGCAGCGCGGGAAGCAAGCCGCGCGGATCCATGCGGTTGCGGAAGTGGGTCAACAATTCGCGCAGGCCGGAATAGGCGGTGTCCAGACCTTCGCTGACGTCTTCGAGATATCTTGCGGAACCCTCGCTGTCGGCTTTTTCCATGGAATCGCGCAACAGGGCCAAGCGCATTTTCATGTAAGCCAGGGTCTGCGCCAGGGAATCGTGCAATTCGTTGGCCAGCATCTGGCGCTCGTTCATCAGCGTAATACGCATGTTTTCCCGGGTCAGGCGGGCATTTTCCAGCGCCATGCCGAGATGTTCGCTGATGGAATCGAACAGCAGGGCCACGTCTTCCGGAACCGGCGTGTCGCTAGCCATGAACAGGTTATAGACGCCCTGCACCTTGCCCTGATAACGCAAGGGCACGGCGATAATATGCTGACAGCGGGACCCGAAATAGCTGTGCGAGGTACGCTCGGAACAAAAATGCACGTTGGCGCTGTGACGATGCGAGTGCTTGCGCGTGGCTTCCCCGCATAAACCACATTCCAGTTCGACGAATTGTTCGTGCTCCACCACCTCGGCGGGCAGTCCGATCGATCCCACCAGGCGCAGGTGGGAGCCGTCCGCCGTCAGCACGCGCACTGCGCCGGCATCCGCGCCCGCAAGCTTGACCATGGTGCCGAGAAAGCGCTCCAGCAGCGCCTCCAGGTTGTTTTCCGTGGAAAGACTGGTGGCGATCTCAGACAGCACGCGCAGCGCCGGTATCTTGTAGGTACCGCTACTGGTGTCCAGATTGGAGGAAGGGAAGCTGGCTGTATTCATTGCCCGGGATGGATGCTGCTATTTGTGATGAACATTCTGGACCATTGTAAACAGGCTCATACCCGATTGCAATTCAAGCCCCCTCTTGCTTTTTTGCCAAACTAAAGAAAGGTATACTCAAAAGAATCTGTAAGCTTAATAAGGGCTAGTCCAATGAGTTTCAACCCCTTCAGTCTGGACCACGAAACCGATTACCGGATTTGGCGCCAGCGCAAACTGGAAAACTACCCCAGCCGTGCCGAAGACCTGGTGGTGAAAATCAAGGACCCGCGCAAGCTGGCCCCGGCGGAGCATGAGGCCATCCTGGCGCGTTGCCGCAAAACCAACATGGCAATTTATGTCAGCGACACCGGCCAGGAAGACGACAAGGAAATCACCCGCCAGCTGGGGCATCAATTCGGTCTCAATCGGCTCGACCGCAACATGCTGGCCGACGATGACGGCATCACCTCTCTTGCTGTTCATGCGGAGGGGGAACACAAGCTCTACATTCCCTACACCGACCGCCCCATCAAATGGCATACCGACGGCTATTACAACAAGCCGGAACGTCAAATCTGGGGACTGCAACTGCATTGCGTGTGCAATGCCGCGTCGGGCGGCGACAACGGCCTGATGGACCACGAAATCGCCTATATCCTGCTGCGTGACGCCGATCCGCAGCATATCCGCGCCCTGATGGAGGCGGACGCCATGGCGATCCCCCCGCGCATGGACGAGGATGGCATCGCACGCCCGGATGAAGTCGGGCCGGTATTTTCGCTGCACCCGGTCAGCGGGGATCTGCATATGCGTTACACGGCGCGCACCCGCAGCATCCGCTGGAAGCAGTCAGCCGAGGTGCTGGCTGCGGTGGCCACTCTGGAACAGATTCTGAACAACGCTTCACCCTATATTTTCAGGGCAACGCTGGCGCCGGGGATGGGGCTGATCTGCAATAACGTACTGCATGACCGGAGCGGTTTCAGCGATGACGAAAACTGCAAACGGCTGCTATACCGTGCCCGCTATTACGACCGCATTGCGGGTACCGAGGTAGGGGAAGTTTACGGCGGGTAGGTCGCCCTTCAGGGCGACGTGTCGGACTAAACCAGCACCGCCGGTTTGTTGCCGGTAAGCAAATAATCCAGCAGCTCCCGCACCGGCCTGATGGCCGTCCCGAACGGCAGGCTCTCCGAGCCACGGAAAAACAGGCCTTTGTTGACATCGCCACGCAAGGCAGCCGCAAGCTGGGAATCAATGCAGAACTGCCCCATCTTGGAAACCCCGTCGCGCAGCCCGCATTCCGAGAGGCAGTCCAGCACCGCCGCGCATTTCGAACGCACCGGGTCGGCGAAGGACATCAACTTGATTTCGCGCCGCAGGTAATTCTTCAGCCACGGCGTCAACACGGCACGGGCAGGCAGACCGGCCGCGCTCATGAAGGTAACGATATCTTCCGGCCGGGCTTCGGCCAGCACTTTTTTGAAATTGGGATGGGCATCGCCCTCCTCGGTCACGGCAAAAGGCGTGCCGACCTGTACCGCGCTGGCGCCGAGGCCCAGCAGTTCCTTGACCTTCTCGAAAGTATTGATGCCGCCGGCGGGAATCAGCGGAATGCGTTCGCGCTCGAGGCCAAACTCCTTGAACAGTTTGAACACGCCTTCCAGCACGCCGGGGAAATCGAAGCGCGGATCGGTGATGTCATCCGGCTTGGGCGCGCCGAGGTGGCCGCCTGCATAGCGCGGATGCTCGATAACAATGGCGTCTGGCAGCTTGTTCTTGCGCATCCACTTTTTCAGGACCACATTGATGCCACGCACGTCGGAAAGGATAGGGATCAGTGCGACATGGGGAAAACCGGCAGCCATTTCCGGCATATCGAACGGCAAACCGGCTCCCATCACGATCGCATCGGCCCCGCTTTCGCAGGCCTGACGCACCAATTGAGGGTGCTCCGTCACGGCTTTCATCACATTGACCGCAATCATGCCGTTGCCATTGGCAATTTCCTTGGCACTCTTGATTTCGCGGTCAAGCGCGGTCAGATTGGCCCGGTCCATGGCATCCCTGGTTTTGGGGTGCATGGACTGTTCCATCAGATCAGGATGGTGGCGACGCAGATCAATGCTGGCAATGGTCCCTACCGCACCTTCCCTGGCCACCGAACCGGCCAGGCGATGAGCGGAAACACCCACGCCCATGCCCCCTTGCACGATGGGGAGCAATATTTTGTGCTTGAGATGCAGCAATGGCAGGTCGGTTTTGATCATGCTTGACAAATTCTAAACACAAAGGGGGTGCATTTTACTCCCCCGGGGTCCAGTTGCAAACAAAGTAATTGATAAATTACGCAACCCCGACCAACACTAGCCACCATGCAGCTTCGCGGCCCAGCGCAACATGGCTTCGCTCCCCAGCCAGCGCCCAAGGTATTCGGGGAATACCAGGAAAACAGCCAATCCGGCCAAAAACAGCAGCACCAGCACATGGCTGAACAGGCTTTCCGGACGCAGGATTCCCCAGTATTTCATGGTCAGGAATACCATGTCCTTGCGATGTTCCGACATGCGCCGATATCTGAGCACCAGGTTTACCAGCATATAGACCAGATAGCCGCCGCCAAGCGACGCGAAAACGATGCGGAACATGTCCAGCAGGTCCAGACTGCCCTGCCCGACACGGTGAAACATCAGCGACAAGGCGCCCATCGCCAATGAAGCCGCCACTGCAATCAGAACATTGGCGATCAGGCGGCGCCTTTCCCGCGCCAGATCCTGCTGGCGCTGGATGAAAAAAGCATCCACTTCCTGTTTCAGATACTCGACTTTCTCCTGCACCAGCAGGGTAATTTCCGATTTCATGACGCGAGTGCGCTCATCGATGGCCGCCCCCAGCCGATCCGCCGCATAATCCACCATTTCTCTCACATCCGCCTTGGTGAACTGGCGCTGGTTGTGCAGTTCGGCGGAGATCTTGTCCAGCTTGGCATCCACCTCGTGGCTTGCCTGCAACACCACGTCGCGCACCTCGCTGCTGGCCTGGGCGATACCTTCCCGCACCACGCCATCCAGCTTCTCGCTGGCATGCCCGATCGCGGCGCGGGAAACCTGCTCCAGGCTTTCCCGCGCGTAATCCATTTCTTTTTCAAACCATGCCATAACGGAATGACCTTATTGGCCGGGTTTTCCTGCCGAGCCGATACGCGTCTCCTTGCCGCTCAGCAAATTGCGGATGTTGCCCATGTGGCGCCACACCAGCAGCAGCGAAAGCAGCATGACCGCCAGGCTGTAGCTATTGAAACCGAACATGGTCACCCCATACAGTGGCGCGAAACCGGCCGCGATCAGAGCGGACAAGGACGAGGTGCGCCACATCCAGGTGGCGAGCAACCAGGTAGCCAGCACCGCCAGGCCGAGCCAGGCATTGAGCGCCAGCAGGATGCCCAACGCCGTGGCCACGCCCTTGCCGCCATGGAAGCCGAAGAACAACGGAAACACATGCCCCATGAAAACCGCCAGCGCCACCGCCGCGATACCCGCATCACTCACACCATACGCGGGACCCAGCCTGACTGCCAGAAACACCGCCAGCCACCCCTTGGCGGCATCGCCCAGCAGCGTCAGTACCGCGGCCAGCTTCTTGCCGGTGCGCAAAACATTGGTGGCGCCGGGGTTCTTGGAGCCGAACGAGCGCGGATCGGCAAGGCCGAAAGCCTTGCTTACAATCACCGCAAATGAAAGGGAACCGATCAGGTAAGCACAAAGGACAAAAACTATCGTGGGCATGGCAAATGACTTAGAATCGCAGGCTTCTAATTTTACGGCAAAACCGGGCCTCCGCATAACGGCAGCACCGACACCACATGGACGTTATTTTTCTCAATGAATTCAGAGCCGAAACCATCATCGGCATTTATCCCTGGGAACGGGAAGTTCCTCAAACCATCCAGCTCGACCTGGAAATCGGCCTGCCCCACAGCCGCGCCGGCACCAGCGACGACGTGGCGGACACCATCGACTACGGGCGGGTAGTGGAACGCATTCGTCAGGTTCTGGCGGAAAAACATTTTTCCCTAGTGGAAGCCCTGGCGGAACATATCACGCAACTGGTCATGAACGAATTCGGCTCACCCTGGGTCAGAATCAGCATAAGCAAACTCGGCCTCATCCGTGGCGTGAAAAGGCTGGGCATCACCATCGAACGAGGCTCGAAATCCTGAGCGGCCTTTCCGGCGAAGTCCTCTTTGCCGGCGCGCTGATCCTGCTGCTGGCCTATTTCATTCGCGGCATCTCTGGTTTCGGCTCGGGGTTGATCGCGGTACCGCTCCTGGCCCACTTCCTGCCGTTGCAGTTCGTCGTGCCTTTCGTGCTGCTGCTCGACTTCAGCGCCTCCGTGGCCATGGGTCGCAATGCCCGGCACCAGGTCAATTGGCGCGAGATCAGACCACTGCTGCCTTTCAGCCTGATCGGCGTGATCCTGGGCGTGGTGCTGCTGATCCAGATGCCCAGGGAACCGCTGCTGATCGGGCTGGGCCTGTTCGTGATGGCATTCGGGGTACGCAACATTCTAAACCTGCACGGCGAAAAACCCATCTCCCAATGGTGGGCGGTTCCCGCCGGACTGAGCGGCGGCACCGTGGGCGCGCTATTCGGCACGGGTGGACCACCCTATATCATTTACCTTTCGCATCGCCTGCGCGAAAAAACCGAGCTGCGCGCAACTTTTTCCGGTCTATTCATGATCGACGGCGGAACCCGCCTCATCACCTTCCTCATCACCGGTCTGCTGCTGCAACCAGGCCTGCTGCTGGCTTACCTCGGCGCCCTGCCGCTCATGGCGCTGGCCCTGCACTTGGGCCACAAGGCGCATGTCGGGATATCGAACCAGCAGATGCTGAAACTCATCGGCGCGCTGCTGCTGGGAAGCGGAGTGTCGCTGCTGTGGAAAGCCTGGAGTTAACCGCGCGGATGATGCGCGGCATGCAGTTTCTTCAGCCGTTCCCGCGCCACGTGGGTATAAATCTGGGTGGTGGATATATCCGAGTGTCCCAGCAGCATTTGCACCACACGCAAGTCGGCGCCGTGATTGAGCAGATGGGTGGCAAAGGCATGGCGCAGGGTATGGGGCGACAGGGTCAGGGTCAAGCCGGCCAGCGCGGCATAACGCTTGATCAGGTACCAGAACGCCTGGCGCGTCATGACTGCGCCGCGCTGGGTAACGAAAACGGCATGGCTGGTCTTGCCGTTGAGCAGCGCGCCACGTGATTCTGCAAGATAGCGCTTGAGCCACTCCACCGCCTCCTCCCCCAAAGGCACCAGACGTTCCTTGGAACCCTTGCCCATCACCCGCACCACGCCCATTTCCAGATTCGTGCCCTGCAAGGGCAAGGCCACCAGCTCGGAGACGCGCAAGCCGGTGGCGTAGAGGGTTTCCAGCATGGCCCGGTCGCGCAATCCCAGGTTTTCCGCGCAATCCGGGGCCTTGAGCAGCGCTTCCACATCGGTTTCACTCAGGCTTTTCGGCAAGGCGCGCGGCAGTTTTGGCATCTCGATTTGCAGCGTGGGATCGGCCTGGATTTTTCCCTGACGCAACAGGTAGCGGTAGAAACGGCGCAGGCTGGATAGCGAGCGGCTGGTGGTGCGCGCCTTGGCGTGCTGGTCGAACTGGTATGAAATATAAGCCACCAGCTCCGCATGCCCGGCCTGAAGCAGGTTCAGGCGATGCATCTCTTCGAGCCAGATGGCGAACTGGTTCAGATCGCTGCGGTAGCTCTCCAGAGAGTTGCGCGCGAGGCCATCTTCCAGCCACAAGTCATCGCAAAACTGATCCAGCAGATCAAGGTTGTCCATGCTCGTGTTCCAGCAACCAGCGCTTGAACTCCAGCGGCGCACCGCGGCTGTAATGCATGAAGCCGCCTATCCCCTTGCTGCTCACCACGCGGTGGCAGGGAATGACGATAGGGATGGGGTTGGCGCCGCAGGCTTGCCCTAGCGCTCGTGGCGCGCTGCCGATCTGTAGCGCCAGTGCACCGTAGGTTGCTGTGCTTCCAACGGGAATTTGCAGCAGCGCCTGCCACACCTTGTGCTGGTAGGGCGTGCCGCGCGGCTGCAAGGGCAAGTCGAAGTGGAAATCCGCGTTGGCAAGGTAGGCCTGCAACTGAGCGCACACTTCACGGGCCAAGGGCTCTTGCGCTTCCAGAGGCGGGCTGTCGGGAGGGAGAAAGTCGATTTGCGCGAGCGCGTCCTGTGCAGTGACGATGCCCAGCACGGCGAAAGGGGTAACCAGCCGCGCCTGATAATTTTTCATGGCAGTTCCTCCAGCAGTTTTTGCAACGCCCGCCGCCGTAGCGAGTCGCTTTCGCCATCCAGCAGCAGACGGTATTGGCTTGTTGCGTCTTCCCTGAAACCCGCCAGGACAAGATTCTCCGCCGCGCGCAAGCGAGCCAGCCGCGCCAGATCATCTTTAGCCCCTGTTGCAGCGCGCAACAGGTATTCCGCCGCCTGCGCGTATTCCCCGCGCAACTGGGCCAGGCTTCCTATTTGCAACAAGGCTTCACGGCGCGCTGCCGAATTTTCCGTGCTCTCCAGGTCATCTACCAGCGCGGGTACAAGATCGACAGTGTCGGCAAACAGGCGATGTGCCACTTTGACCAGCCCGGCATGCAGCAATTGCATGGCGAGGCGATTTTCTGCTTCATCCTGCAGCGTTTCGTCCTGCGCCTGACGCGCCAGATGACCGTACAAGGCGCGTGCCGCGATGGGATTTTCCAGCTCCATCTGCAACGCCATCGCATGCCAGGCGCCATCGTCGCCCAGCAGCAGCTGGCGCTGATTGCCAAGCTCCATGGCATATGTAGAGTAGCTTTGCCAGAGTTCGGCAGGTGTCGTTCCGAGAAGCGAGGGCAAGCTTTCGTCCTGAACGGCGAGAAGTTTTTCCAATGCCTCCGCATGCGCGGCCGTATCCCGCTGCGATATTGCTGCCTGGGCCAGCACAGCCCAATAACCAGCCTCACCGCCCTTTTCCAGCGCGCCCCGTGCCTGCACTATAGCCGTGGCACTTGGCACTGTCCCGGCGCGCAGCCTGACCAGCGTCGCCAGCGGTCCTTCGCCAAGGAGCGGCAGCAAGGGCAGGGCTTGCGCAGCCTTCCCGTTAACAGCGAGTCCTTGTGCAAAAGCGATCGCCTCATCCCGGCTCAAGGGTGAATAATCCTGCCGGAAGCGGAGGATGGCAAGATACGCATCGTCCGCCCGCCCCTCCGAGAAACAGATGGCAATGACCAACTGCCGCGCCTCGCGAGCTTGCGCAGCATCCAGCCCACCTTGCCACAACATCCTCGTCAAACCGGTGCGTGCCTCGTCATCACGATGCATGGCAACAGCGGCCCGGACATTCCACCATGAAGCCTGGCGCCGCATCGCGTCATCGGAACCCGACGGCACGCTCCCAGTATGTTCCAGCAACTCGGGCCAACGTTGGAGTTGATGCAGCAATTCCCATTGCACCGCGTCCCATGCCAGCCTGTGGGCACGATCCGAACTTGTCTTTTGAGCGCGTTGCACCATGGACAGGGCGAGTTGCGGGGCACCCGCACGGGCTAAACGCAAGATGTTCTGCGGTGTGTCATTCGCAGCGGCGTGAACACCTACGACGGGGAAAAGAAAAAAGGGGAGTAAAAAAAACAAATAGCGCATGAGCGCTATTGTAAACGAACTGGAGAAGCGAGGCAGCGCTCCCGCCACCCGGAAAACCGGGTAGAGGGAAGCTGAACGGCAGGACTAGCTTGCGGCCTGCTGCTTGCGGTTGGGCAACTTTTCCTTGATACGGGCAGACTTGCCGGAACGGTCGCGCAGGTAGTACAGCTTGGCGCGACGCACATCGCCCCGACGCTTCACTTCGATGCTGGCCACCAGCGGAGAGTAGGTCTGGAACGTACGTTCCACGCCCTCGCCGGAGGAGATCTTGCGCACGATGAAAGCGGAGTTCAGGCCGCGATTGCGCTTGGCAATCACCACGCCCTCATAAGCCTGCAGACGCTCGCGCGTGCCTTCCTTCACCTTTACCTGCACCACGATGGTGTCACCGGGTGCGAAATCGGGGATGGTTTTGCCCAGACGGGCGATTTCTTCCTGCTCCAACTGCTGGATGATATCCATTATTCAACTTCCTCTTTTTGTACGGAGCCTTGTTCCTGCTGATACTCAGCCAGCAGCCGAGACTCCTCTTTGGTCAACTGGCGCTTTGCCAGCAAATCCGGACGACGTAGCCAGGTGCGTCCCAGCGCCTGCTTGAGCCGCCACTTCTGTATCACGGCGTGATGTCCGGAAAGCAACACCTCCGGCACGCTCTCGCCCTGATAAACCTCGGGCCGGGTGTAGTGCGGATAATCCAGCAGGCCGTTTACAAACGAATCCTGCTCGGCCGACTCCGCATCGCCCAGCACCCCCGGCAATTGCCGGATAATGCAGTCCATCAGCACCATGGCCGGGAGCTCACCTCCCGACAGCACGTAGTCGCCGATGGAAATTTCCTCATCCACCTCGCGTTGCAACAGGCGCTCATCCACGCCTTCATAACGGCCGGCCAGCAGAATCAGCCCGCCGCTGGCTACCAGCTCCATCGCCAGCGCGTGATCCAGCAGCCGCCCCTGAGGCGACAGGTAGACCACCTTCGGCTTGCAGGCACCGGTAGCCATTTGCGCTTGTCGCGCCGCCGCTATGGCCTGTTGCAACGGTTCCGCCAGCATTACCATGCCAGGGCCGCCACCATAGGGGCGGTCATCCACGGTGCGGTAATTGTTGCTGGTGAAATCGCGGGGATTCCACAGCCGCAACTGGTAGCTTTCCCGCTCCTGCGCCCGCCGTGTCACGCCGCTGGCGGTCAGCGCTTCGAACATGGAAGGAAACAGGGTAATGACGTCGAACTGGTAACTAATAATCCAGACCCCAGTCCACGCGAATGGTACCTGCCGCCAAGTCCACTTCCTGTATGACTTGGGCGACGAATGGAATCAGGCGTTCCCGCTCGCCCTGCACCACCAGCACATCGTTGGCACCCGTTTCCAGCAGGTCGGTAACGCGCCCCAGTTCCTGCTGCACGGCATTAACCACTGCCAGGCCGATCAGATCGGCCCAGTAATATTCGTTTTCCGCAGTCTGCGGCAAGCTTTTGCGCGGCACCGCGATTTCGCTGCCACGCAGGGCTATCGCAAGTTCGCGATCGTCGCAACCGGCCAGGTGCGCGACCAGCGCCTTGGGATGCACATTGCATTCCAGCACTTCGTATTCGCGCCATTGCCCATTACGTCCAAGCCACCATACCGGGTAATCCAGCAGACTATCCATGGACTCGGTGTGAGCATGCACCTTCACCCAGCCACGCACACCGAATGGGACACCGACGTGCCCCATAACGGTCAAATCATCAGGCTGCAGGGGCACCTGCGCGCTTGACCAGCTTGGCCACGGCATCGCTCAACTGCGCGCCCTGGCTCTGCCAATAAGTTACGCGCTCGGAATTGATGCGCACGGCTTCCTGACCTTCTTTTGCGACCGGGTTGTAGAAACCCACGCGCTCGATGAAGCGACCATCGCGGCGTTCGCGTGAGTCAGCCACCACCAGATTGTAGAAGGGGCGCTTTTTGGCGCCGCCGCGAGAGAGTCGAATAATAACCATAGTATTGAGCCTGACCGTTAAAACTTGAAAAAAGAGCGCGATTTTACGACATTAAGGCACCACATTGCAAGGAGCTTATCTCATGCCCGGCATCATGCCCTTCATGCCGCGCATCATTTTCGCCATCCCGCCCCCCTTGGAGAACATTTTCATCATCTTCTGCGTCTGTTCGAACTGGCCCAGCAAACGGTTGACTTCCTGCACCTGCACGCCGGCGCCGGCGGCAATACGACGCTTGCGCGAGGCCTTGAGAATTTCCGGCTTGCGCCGTTCCTGCGGGGTCATGGAATGGATAATCCCCTCCAGACGGTTGATGGCCTTGTCGTCCACATTCGCCCCTGCCGCCGCTTGGCTCAACTGGCCGGGCAACTTGTCCATCAAGGCGTTGATGCCGCCCATTTTTTTCATTTGTTGCATCTGCTGCAAAAAATCTTCCAGGTCAAAGGACTTGCCCGACTTGAGCTTTTTCGCCAGTTTCTGCGCTTCGTCCTGGTCCACGCCACGCTGCGCATCCTCGATCAGCGACAGCACGTCGCCCATGCCCAGCACCCGCGACGCCATACGATCCGGATAGAAAGCCTCCAGCCCGGCCAGCTTTTCGCCGACCCCGACGAACTTGATCGGTTTCCCTGTGATCTGCCGCACCGACAACGCCGCACCGCCGCGCGCATCGCCGTCCAGTTTGGTGAGAATCACGCCGGTGAGCGGCAGCGCATCGCTGAAAGCCTTGGCGGTGTTGACCGCATCCTGCCCCTGCATGGCGTCCACTACGAACAGGGTCTCGATCGGATCGAGAGCCGCATGGAGGCGCTTGATCTCATCCATCATCGCTTCGTCGATAGCCAGGCGGCCAGCCGTGTCCACGATCACCACATCGTGGAAATGCTTGCGCGCGAAATCCAGCGCGTCGAGCGCGATTTTCTCCGGTTGCTGCCCCACCTCGGAAGGGAAAAAATCCGTTTCCAGTTGCTGCGCCAAGGTCTTGAGCTGCTCGATCGCAGCCGGACGATACACGTCGCAACTGGTAAGCAAGACCTTCTTCTTCATTTGTTCACGCAGGAATTTCGCCAGCTTTCCAGCCGTGGTGGTTTTACCCGCTCCTTGCAAGCCCGCCAGCAGGATGACCGCGGGCGGACGTGCCGCCAGATTGAGGGTGGCATTTTGGTCACCCATGAGGCGCGTCAGCTCCTGATACACCACCTGCACCACCGCCTGGCCGGGGGTCAGGCTGGACATCACCTCCTGGCCCATGGCGCGAGCCTTGACCTGGGCAATGAATTCCTTCACCACCGGCAGCGCGACGTCCGCCTCCAGCAAGGCCATGCGCACTTCGCGCATGGCGTCCTGAATATTGGCGTCGCTCAATCTTGCCTGACCGCGCAGCGTCTTGATTACGCCGGAAAGGCGTTGAGACAGGTTGTCGAACATGCTTAATCCCTTAGTTGCCGCTACAGACGGATGGTGTAGAATCGGAAAGGTCGAATTTTATCCCAAACCATGCCTGATTTATTACCTCTTTTCCTGACCGCCCTGCTCTATGCCGGTTTAGGCGCATATTTCTGGCGCTCGCTGTGGCAAGCCAACAGCAACGACACCAAGCCGGCGGGATGGGAAAAACCCGCCATTCTGCTGCCTCTGGTGCTACACGCCTGGCTGCTATACCAGTTCATCTTTCAGCCAGACGGCCTGAAGCTCGGTGTCGGCCAAGCCATTTCCGCCATCGCCTGGCTCACCGTGCTGGTGTACTGGCTAGCGAGTCTGCGCAACAACCTGGAAGGGCTGCAGGGATTTGTACTGCCATTCGCCGCGATCAGCCTGGCTGCGCCCCTGCTGCTGCCCGCCACACATACGCTGCCGCATTCGGAACTCCCCCTGCTGAAGGTACATTTGCACATCGCCATCCTTGCCTACAGTCTGTTCACCATTGCCGCATTGCACGCGCTGCTGATGGCCGTGGCGGAGCGCCACCTGCACTCAAGATCACTATCCACCTTGTTGCAACGACTCCCGCCGCTACTCACCATGGAACATCTGCTGTTCCGTATTCTGTGGGCAGGTTTCATTCTGCTCACGCTGACCCTGGCCAGCGGCATGGTATTCTCCAAGGAACTGTTCGGCCAGACCTTGCAATTCAGCCACAAAACGCTGTTTGCACTGATTTCATGGGCTATCTACGCCTCGCTGCTGGGAGGGCGTCAGATTTACGGTTGGCGCGGACGCACTGCGATACGCTGGACACTGAGCGGATTCGCCGCTTTGCTGCTGGCATATATCGGCAGCAAATTCGTTATCGAAATCATCCTGGGCCGCTGAACCCCATTCCCCGATGACCATGCATTCGGTCCCGACAATACCTCATTCAATAGCATAGGCCCCACGTTTCTTGGACGACATTCCCTTAAGCATGCTGCTCGGTGCGCTGGCCATCCTGCTCATCGCCTCCGGGGTTTTCTCCATCTCTGAAACCAGCATGATGGCGCTCAATCGCTATCGCCTCAAACACCTGGCACAGTCAGGCCATCGCGGCGCCAGGCTCACCACCCAACTCCTGGAAAAAACCGACAAGCTTCTGGGTGTCATCCTGCTCGGCAACAACTTGATCAATGCCGCCTCGGCCGCCCTGGTCACGGTCATCACGGTACGACTGATGGGCGAGAGCGAATGGGCATTATCCATTGCCACGCTCGCCGTAACCTTCGCCATCCTGGTGTTCAGCGAAATCACCCCCAAGGTGATAGGCGCTGCCTATCCCGAGCGCATCGCCCTGCCCTTGAGCTTCATTCTTGCTCCATTGCTCAAACTGTTTTACCCCGTGGTCTGGTTCGTTAACCTGTTCGTGAGCGCGCTGCTGTGGCTGCTGCGCCTCAAACCTTCGCTGGAAAGCAGCGGCAGCCTGAGCCTGGAAGAATTGCGTACCCTGGTACTGGAGGCCGGCCATTACATCCCGCAGAAGCACCAGAGCATCCTCATCAACCTGTTCGGCCTGGAAAAAATTACCGTTGACGACGTGATGACCCCACGCAACCAGATCGAGGCCATTGATCTCGATGCGCCGGCAGAAGAGATACGCCACCAGCTTTCCACCAGCCACCATACGCGGATCCCGGTGTATCAGGGGCAACCGGACAACATCATCGGCCTGATCCATATGCGCAAGGTACTACATCAGACCCAGTCCGGCGAACTCGATACCGAGTCATTGCGGGAAGTGATGCGAGAGCCTTATTTCATCCCGGCCGGCACCGCGCTGTTCACACAGTTGCAACATTTCCAGGAAAACCAGCGGCGACTGGGACTGGTGGTTGACGAATACGGCGAGTTGCTCGGGCTGGTGAGTCTGGAAGACATCCTGGAGGAAATCGTGGGCGAATTCACCACCCACGCCCCGGCGCAAGGCGGCGCCTTGCGCCGCCAGGACGACGGCAGCTGGCTGGTGGACGGCGGCAGCATGCTGCGTGAGCTGAACCGCAAATTAGGGCTACAGTTCCCCCTCGATGGCCCAAAAACCCTGAACGGCCTGATCCTGGAACATCTGGAAGACATTCCGGAAGCCGGCATCAGCCTGAAAATCGCCGGCACCACCATGGAGATCCTGCAAATCCAGGACCGGGCGGTAAAGGTGGCCAGAATCTTCCCTCCGCCCGGAAACGGCCAATAACGGGTTTACAAACAGACATGCAAGGGGCATCATTTAAAGCAATCTAACAAAATCGGCGAAAAACTCGATGGTCGCAGCAACGATCCCCTCCAGCTTAAGCGGTCTGGCACGTCCTCTGGTTCAACAGGGATTGCTGCTTGAAGCCGACGCGGACGCGATTCAGGCCCAGGCAAAAGCCTCCAACATCAGCTTCGTCAGCCAGCTGATTCTGAGCCACAAGCTTAATGCGCTGCAAATAGCGGAATTTGCCTCCCAGACCTTCGGTTTCCCCCTGCTCGACCTCAACGCGGTAGATGTGGATCATTTGCCCAAGGGCCTGCTAGACCCGACAATCATCCAGAGCAGGCGCATTCTCGCCCTGCACCAGCGCGGCACGCATCTTTTCATTGCCACGTCCGACCCCACCAACCTGCAGATGCTCAACGATGTCCGCTTCCAGACCAACCACACGGTGGAGCAGGTAGTCGTTGAAGACGACAAACTCGGCAAACTGATCGAAAAAGTCGTTGAGTCCAGCGACACGTCGCTAAAAAGCATGTCAATTGAGGACATGGATGACCTTGAATTCACCGACGAGGAAACGCTGGCAAAGCAGGATGAAAGCGCCAGCGTCGAAATCGATGATGCACCGGTGGTCAAGTACCTGCAAAAAATCCTGCTGGACGCCATCAATGCCGGCGTTTCCGACATCCACTTCGAACCCTACGAGAAATTCTTCCGCATTCGTTACCGCATGGACGGCATCCTGTATGAAGTCGCCCAACCCCCCTTGGCGATCAAGGACAAGATCGCATCCCGCATCAAGGTGATCTCGAAGCTGGATATCGCCGAAAAACGGGTGCCTCAGGACGGGCGGATGAAGCTGGTGCTGTCCAAAAACCGCGCCATCGACTTCCGCGTCAGCACTCTGCCCACCCTGTATGGCGAAAAGATCGTGATGCGTATCCTCGACCCCGCCAGCGCCACGCTGGGTGTAGATGCCCTGGGCTACGAGCCGGACCAGAAGGAATTGCTGCTTGCGGCGGTACAGCGCCCTTACGGCATGGTGCTTGTTACAGGACCAACCGGCAGCGGCAAGACCGTATCGCTTTACACCTGTCTCAACATTCTCAACAAGCCGGGCGTCAACATTTCCACTGCGGAAGACCCCGCGGAAATCAACCTCCCCGGCGTCAACCAGGTTAACGTCAACGACAAGGCTGGACTGTCCTTTGCCGCCGCGCTCAAATCCTTCCTGCGCCAGGATCCAGATGTGATCATGGTGGGCGAAATCCGTGACCTGGAAACGGCCGATATCGCCATCAAGGCTGCGCAGACAGGCCACATGGTACTCTCCACCCTGCACACCAACGACGCGCCCGCGACGCTGACCCGCCTGATGAACATGGGCGTAGCGCCCTTCAACATTGCATCATCGGTCATCATGATCACCGCACAGCGCTTGGCTCGACGTTTATGCAACTGCAAAAAGCCCCTCGACATCCCGCGTGAGGCGCTGTTAAGGGCGGGCTTCATGGAAGAGGAACTGGACGGCAGCTGGCAACCTTATGGTCATATCGGTTGCGAAATTTGCAAGGGCACGGGTTATAAAGGCAGGCTTGGCATTTACCAGGTCATGCCCATTACCGATGCAATGAGCCGCCTTATCATGAAAAACGGCTCCGCTCACGACATCGCCGATCAGGCAAGGCTCGAGGGCGTACGCGACTTGCGTCGCGCGGGCCTGATCAAGGTCAAGGCCGGACTGACTTCGCTGGAAGAAGTCGAAGCCGTCACCAACGAATAGGGAACGAACATATGGCACTCGCGAAGAGGGATATTGTCAAGGAATACAACTTCACTTGGGAATGCAAGGACAAAAAAGGGAAAATTGTCAAAGGCGAGATGCGCGCCGCCAGCGAAGCCGTGGTCAATTCAAGCCTGCGGCGCCAAGGCCTGGCAATCATCAAGGTCAAAAAACAAAGCAGCCTCAAACGCGGCAAGAAAATCACCGACAAGGACATTACCCTGTTTACCCGCCAGCTTTCCACCATGATGAAAGCCGGCGTGCCGCTGCTGCAGTCGTTCGATATCGTGGGCAAGGGTCACAGCAATCCCGCCGTGCAAAAGCTGCTGGGCGACATCAAATCCGACATCTCGACCGGCAGCAGCATGAGCCAGGCGTTCAAAAAATACCCGCTATACTTCGACGCCCTCTACTGCAACCTGATCAACGCCGGCGAGCAGGCCGGTATTCTCGACATGATTCTGGACCGCCTGGCCACTTACAAGGAAAAGATCCAGGCCATCAAGGGCAAGATCAAGTCCGCCCTCTTTTACCCGGTTTCCATCATCATCGTGGCATTCGTCATCACGGCGATTATCATGATTTTCGTGGTGCCGGCATTCAAGGAACTGTTCACCAGCTTCGGTGCCGACCTGCCCGGACCAACCTTGTTCGTCATGGCCGTGTCCGATTTCTTCGTTGCTTACTGGTATTTGATTTTCGGCGGCATTTTCGGCGGGTTCTGGGCATTTTTCAATGCCTGGAACAGATCCCGCAAGATGCAGGAAGTGATGGATCGCATCTTCCTGAAACTCCCCATTTTCGGCCCGGTAATCGAGAAGGCCACCATCGCCCGCTGGAGCCGCACTCTCGCCACCATGTTTGCCGCTGGCGTACCGCTGGTGGAGGCCATGGACTCCGTGGCCGGCGCGGCAGGCAACATCGTTTATTACAACGCCACCAAAAGAATCCAGAGTGAGGTCAGCACCGGCACCAGCCTTACCGTTTCGATGCAGAACACCGATCTTTTTCCCAACATGGTATTGCAAATGGTCACCATCGGGGAGGAATCCGGCGCGCTCGACTCCATGCTGGGCAAGGTGGCGGATTTCTATGAAGCGGAAGTGGATGATGCGGTTGAAGCGCTCGCCAGCCTGATGGAACCGATGATCATGGTGGTACTCGGCACGCTGATCGGCGGCCTGGTGATCGCCATGTACCTGCCGATCTTCAAAATGGGCCAAGTGGTCTGATCCGTTTCCGCCGGACCCCGCATCTGCGCGGGTCCGAAATACACGACCCGAACTGGAATTTCGATGGAACTGTTACAGCTTCTCCAGACCACGCCGAGCGCCTTTATCGTCCTGTGCAGCGTATTGGGCCTGATGGTCGGCAGTTTCCTGAATGTCGTCATCCACCGTTTACCCAAGATGATGGAGCAGGAATGGCGGGAACAATGCGTAGCACTGGATGCCGACCCCGCCCAAACGCCTGCACCGGCAGGCCCGCGCTATAACCTGGTTGTCCCACGCTCGGCGTGCCCTGCTTGCGGCCATCAAATCCGGGCCATGGAGAATATTCCCATTCTGAGCTACCTGGCATTGCGCGGTCGTTGCGCAAAATGCAAGGCCGGAATCAGCCTGCGTTACCCCGTTGTCGAAGCCATCTGTGGCGCGCTCAGCGCCTTCGTCGCCTGGCATTTCGGCTTTGGCGCCAGCGCACTGACGGCACTGGTGTTCGTCTGGGCGCTCATCGCGCTCACTTTCATAGACTTCGACACCCACCTGCTTCCCGACAGCATCACTCAACCCCTGCTGTGGCTGGGGCTGCTGGTCAACATCAGCGGCACCTTTGTTTCCCTGACATCCTCGGTTGTCGGGGCCATAGCGGGATACCTCACCCTGTGGAGCGTGTACTGGCTGTTCAAACTCACCACCGGCAAGGAGGGCATGGGCTTCGGCGACTTCAAGCTGCTCGCCGCCATCGGTGCCTGGCTCGGCTGGCAGGTGCTGCCGCTCACCATCCTGCTGTCTTCCATGGTGGGCGCGGTGGTCGGTATCGCCCTGATTCTCTTCGCCGGTCATGGCCGCCAGATACCGATCCCCTTCGGGCCCTATCTTGCAGGCGGCGGACTGATCGCCCTGTTCTGGGGACAGGCGCTCACACAGGCCTACCTCGGCGCGTCCCTCTGACGGTGCTGGCAATCGGACTTACCGGCGGCATCGGCTGCGGCAAAAGCGCGGCAGCCGAAATATTTGCCCAATTCGGCGCCGCCGTGATCGACACCGATCAGATCGCTCGCCAACTCACAGAAACCGGTCGGCCCGCCCTGCTCGCGATTGGGGAACAATTCGGAGCAGATTACCTCCTGCCCGATGGCAGCCTTGACCGTCCCCGTTTACGCCGCCGGGTATTTGCCGACACGGACGCGAAAAAAAAGCTGGAGCATATTCTCCATCCCCTTATCAAGGAAGAAGTACGCAAGCGGCTCGCCGACGTTCAAGCCCCCTATGTCGTCATAGTCGTACCGCTGCTGCTGGAAACGGGTAATTACGGCGACTTGACGCAGCGGGTTCTGGTGGTCGACTGTTCGGAAGCGCAACAGGTCGCGCGCGTCATGGCACGAAGCAATCTCACCGCGGAAGAAGTCCGCGCCATCATGGCAGCCCAGATCAACCGCGCGGAAAGACTGCGCCGCGCGGATGACCTATGCAAAAATCATGGCGACCTGTCTGCGTTACAAAACCAGGTGCTGCAACTGCACCAGAAATACCAGCAACTCGCTGCCGCAGCCTGAATTTCCGGCGCGCACCCCATGCCCAGCGATAGAAAAATTGAATCCATTTGTCAAATTCAATATTTTCCGTCAGAATCAATAAAATTTATCCGCTCCTTGCCGTTCAGAACGCAAGGGATAGCGCCCGATCAAAGGTTGCCCCTGTTGCATGATTAGCTACGACTATCCTCTCAACGAACGGGTACGCACCATGTTGCGCCTGGAGGATTTGTTCGCCAGGACCGATTTCTTCACGGCGCAATCCCACGCACCGGACCATCACGCAGCCCTGCTCTCCCTGTTCGAGATCCTCGAAGTATCCTGCCGCGCCGACCTCAAGTCGGACCTGCTGCAAGAGCTGGAAAGGCAAAAACAGATACTGGAAGCCCTGCGCAGCAACCCTGCAATTTCAGTACAGGCACTGAACGAAATTCTGGACGATATCGGCCAAACTTCTGCCAGGCTGCATGAGCTTTCAGGCAAGCTGGGGCAGCATATACGCGACAACGAATGGCTCATGAGCATCAAACAGCGCACGACCATTCCTGGCGGAGTGTGCGAATTTGATCTTCCTTCCTATCATTTCTGGCTCAGTCAGGATGAAGAAAGCCGACGGCGCGAGTTGCAAGAATGGCTGGCGCCGCTATCACCGATCAACGATGGCCTGCGTCTGGTGCTCAAATTATTGCGCGACAGCGGAAAAACCTCCCGGCACACCGCTGTACATGGATCGTTTCAGCAGATGCTCGCCGGCCGCGTGGCCCAGATGATCCGCGTCACGATGCTTACCGATCTGCCCTGTTTCCCGGAAATCAGCGCCAACAAATACGCCATCAACATCCGCTTCACCTCTCTTGGCGGCAAGCAAAAGCCGCGCGTATGCGAAAAAGATGTCGAATTTGAGCTGACGCTATGTAATTTCTAAGGCCATTTCAGGCCACCTCAGCAAGCCTCACCAATCGCCTCAACACCCAGTATTTAAAAGTTTTATTTGTATCTTGCCGTCTCATGTGTCATCGTAACAGCACATCGTTATTGAGTAGCTACATGAGTAGCCGCAGCAGTATGAGTAGCTAAGCACCCTTCCTAGCTACTCAAGTGATGCCACGAACACATGTCTACACTTTCCTGAGGAGTGGCACGTGAGCAAGCTAACTGCCGTACAGCTTCGAAACTGGATCATGGCCGGAAACTCCGTCGCCAAGTCTGACGGCGACGGACTGACCTTCACCATGAGCGCAAAGCAAGCGAAGGATAAGTGCGGCTCATGGGTACTTCGTTACCGTGCGCCCGGTGCAAAGTCACAAAAAGAAGTGACCTTGGGCCACTACCCTGACATTCCACTTGGCGAAGCCCGCAAACTGGCAACCGAACACCGCGCAAAGATTCAGCAGGGCGCGGATGTAGGCCGGGAAAAACAGAAGATCAAAAAGGAAACAGCGCGCGCCTGGACATTCAAACGACTGGCCGACGATTACCTTGAACGCGCCAGCGAGCGCCTGTCAGACGCCACAATTAGCGGACGGCGGCAACAGTTGCGTGATTATGTCATGCCGAAGATAGGGCACCTTCCCGCTGCGGAGGTTAACGCGGGGGATGTTGTCTCAATTGTGGAAGCCGCCGCAACTAAATCCTTGCACGTTGCCCGGTTGGTGCTGATCGCCGTGCGGGAGGTTTTTTCTCATGGTGTGGCACGGCATGTCGTAACCAGCAATCCATGCGCCCACGTCAAAGCCAGGGCCATTATTGGCACCCCCAAGGAACGCCGGACCAGGCTCATGCTGACCGATGATGAACTGTCAGCGATGCTCCCCGAACTTGAAACCATTGGCCGCCAAAATGCCCTGATGGTGAAAATCTTGCTGGGAACAGCAACGCGGATAGGCGAACTGGTTTTGTCGGAGTGGAGTCATTTGGACTTTGAAAAAGCCGAATGGACAATCCCCAAGGAAAACACCAAAACACAGAAGGGCTTTGTCATACCTCTGACGCCATTGGTTGCAGGATGGTTTGCTGAACTGCATACCCTCGCCTTTGGCTCCCGCTACGTGCTTCCACAGCGACTGGTTCGGGGAGAAAAGGCGGACAAGCCCATGGAATGTACAAGCCTAAACGCGGCCCTTAACAGGCTGAGCGTCCACCTTGGCGACAAGTGCCGACGCTTCACCCCTCACGACCTGAGGTCAACGGCCAGAAGCCACCTTGGGTCTTTGGGCGTGGACGTACTGATAGCGGAACGCTGCCTGAATCATTCGCTTGGCGGGCTGGTGGCGGTCTATGACCAACATGATTACCTGACGGAACGCCGCAAGGCGCTTGAATTGTGGTCAACCAAAATCGCGGCCCTTGAGCAGGGCAAGCCGTTCAACGTGGTTCCATTCAAGCGGACGGCATAGTTACACCCCCTCCGACAGGGGCTAAACGCCGGGCCTTGAAACGCAACCTGAATAGGAGGTATACCATGAACGGCATAGACAAAGGGAACGGGGTAGAGACTGAATCACCCAAGTTCACCCCGGAAGCCTTGGACGAATTGAGCGACAAGATTGCTGATATTTCGATCATCCTCAGATCGTTAGGCTTACTGGTTCCGGAAATACCATACGGCGACTCGCTTGATGAGGTTTGCCCTCGCAACACTGCCATAGCCCTAACCGAACGCGCCCACACGCTTGCGGGTGAATGCCTGACCATGTTTGAAAGATAGCCAAGCAACATAGGGGTAATCGCTGCACAACGATTTTGCCAGTCCTAGCGCGACGGCGCGAACACCGGGAACCCTTACTCGGCTGGGCTGGCTCCTGATTAAGGGCAGGCGTGTAGGGGCGCGATCATGGGCAAGTTGTTCACATTAAAAAAATGGCTGACAGTAGATGAAACCGCTCGGCATCTTTCCATCGTACTTGGTGAAAATGTTGCTGAGGCAGATGTAATCCAATTAGCCCTTGATCGGCATCTGCGCCTATCAGTTAATCTCCCTAGTGAAACTTACGCAAGACGTCTTGTTGGCGAACCAATGGAAGCAAGTCGGTTCCTTGAAAGTATAGAAACCATAAGTTATGACAACAGCCTCCACATGCATGAAGGCAGTGTGATGGCTTATAAGGCGAAGGGCGACACGGTAAAACTTATTGGTATCTTTGATTTGCCAATGATGTTCACTGAAATAGAGAGAATTGAGGATAGACACCAATTGTTAATAAACGCATCTCCAATATTACCTAATGAAAATGCTTTTGGTGGTGTATGCATTTCCCGTCTTGATGGTGCGATTTTTGAGTTGATTGAAAGGTACTCTGAATCTCCGTATTACGACGAAGAAGAATTCAATAAGAACCCGGATGGTTACAAAGAGCATTATGTCCCGTTGAATGAGTTTCCCAGTGATAGCTATTTTGTTGTACGCGCCGACGAGTTAAGGAAATTTGAAGCGTCAATAAACGGCGCAACTGAGCGCGCAGATAAACTCCTGACAACGACCGAGCGAAATACCCTGTTAACCATCCTCGGCATTATGGCAAGAAAAGGATATGGAGTTGATTTGAGCAAGCCATACGAATGCGCCAAGGAAATCCACAGAGACGCCGATTTAATGGGCGTCAAAATAAGCGATGACACCATAGCCGCAAAACTCAAGGAAGCGGCAAAAATTCTTGCAGAAAAATCCGAATAAAATCACTTTCTGCCGCCCGAATTCGGTTTTGTGATTCCGAATCCGGACAATCCCGTAAGCAGTCGTTCTATTGTGAGCGCCATGTTCATCCCGTATCAGAAAGGACGGCAACATGGCACAGCACACCAACCCGAGCGCAATTCCTGATGCACTCAAGAATTTTGACTGCCTCCCACGGTCCGCGCATATCCGCCAGCCGGTAGTCGAAGCCCTTTATGGCTGTTCCGCCGCAACCGTGTGGCGCATGGTAAAGCGCGGAACCATCCCAGCGCCCCGCAAGCTGTCAGACCGCGTAACCGCCTGGAACGTTGGCGAGCTGCGCGATGCCCTGGCGAGATAAGGGGGCAACCATGAGATACGCGAACCCCACGCGGGGAAGAAATGCCTTCTCGTTCAAACGCGATCGCCTGCCAATTCCCGTCAAGTATTATGCCGAGCAGGACCTAAAATTGACTGGCGGCGGCGAATGGAAAAATGCCGTCTGCCCATTCCACCAAGACACCCGGCCTAGCCTGCGGGTGCGTCTCGATACCGGCGCTTTCCGCTGCATGGTGTGCGGGGCGCATGGCGGCGACGTGCTGGCTTTCCACATGCAACGCCATGGCCTGCGCTTCATCGAGGCCGCCAAGGCGCTAAGCGCATGGGAGGGCGGGCGATGAATGCAACCATGGAAACAGCCAAGGATGCGGCCCGCCGGTTGGCAAAAAACTGCATTGCCAAGGGCTTCAAGCCCCAAGCCCTCCACGAATACACGGACGAAAGCGGTTTCCCGGTTTACTGGCGAATCCGCTTAAAACACCCCGACACCGGGGAAAAGTGGATTCGGCCAATGAAGCATGACGGGGTGGCTTTCGTCCTTGGCGAGCCGCCCTTCCCGGAAGGGGGAAAACCCCTTTACCTCCTTCACAGGCTAGTAGCGAACCCCGGCGCCCCGGCCTGGATCGGCGAAGGGGAGCAGTGCGCAGAAACCCTGGACAAGTTGGGCGTATTGGCGACGACCAGCGGCGCGGCAGATTCGACGGAAAAAGCCGACTGGTCAATCATGGCCGGGCGTACCGTGACGATCTGGCCGGATAACGACGAAGCCGGGCGGCGGTATGCGGAAACGGTCGCGCGGATTCTGCAAGGGCTGGGGTGCATCGTTCGAGTGGTGGACGTGGACGCCCTGAACCTCCCCCACAAGGGTGACGTGGTGGACTGGTTGGCCACCCATTCAAACGCCGCACAAGGCGACTTGGAGGGCTTGCCGGTGGTTGCCTATCGGCCCACCCAAGAAACCCAGCCAGCGGACGAATACGGCGTTACCGTTCGGCTTATCAGAGGCAGCGACGTGACGCCGGAGCCGGTGTCGTGGTTATGGAACGGGTGGCTGGCCGCCGGGAAAATGCACGTTCTGGGCGGTGCACCGGGAACCGGAAAAACGACTATTGCCATGAGCCTCGCCGCGACGGTGACAGCCGGCGGACGCTGGCCGGATGCCAGCCGCTCCCTAGCCGGGAATGCCATTATCTGGTCCGGTGAAGACGATCCCGCCGACACCCTGATTCCACGGCTTGCCCTGTCTGGGGCTGACCTGTCCCGCGTATATTTCATTGCTGATGTGCGGGAGGGCAACGAACGGCGATCTTTTGACCCGGCAAAGGACATGGAGATGCTTCGGTACAGGCTCGCGGAGATTGGCGACGTGCGCTTGTTGATCGTTGACCCAATCGTTTCGGCCATCGCCGGGGACAGTCACAAGAACGCGGAAGTCCGGCGAGGACTGCAACCGTTGGCCGACTTGGCCGCTTCGATGCGCTGCGCGCTGCTGGGCATCACACATTTCAGCAAGGGAACTGGCGGACGTGACCCGGTGGAACGACTCACAGGAAGCTTGGCCTTCGGCGCGCTGGCCCGTGTGGTGCTCGTGGCCGCCAAACACCAGGAAGAAGGGGAGGACGGGCGCATTGTGCGGCTATTCCTTCGCGCCAAGTCCAACATTGGGCCAGATGATGGCGGTTTTGAATATGACTTGCAGCAGGGGGAACTGAAAACCCATCCGGGGATATTCGCTTCCGCCGTGGCTTGGGGTAACTCCGTCGATGGTGCGGCACGTGACCTACTCGCTACCGCTGATGCGACATCCGACACAGACGAGAGAGACGCTGTAGAGAATGCCAAGCAGTTTCTTCGTGACTTGCTGGCGGGTGGGCCGGTGTCGGCAAAGCAGGTAGATGCAGATATTCGTGGCGCAGGCTACGCACCCAGAACAATCAACCGGGCAAAAAAACTGGTTGGCGCCATAAGCTACAAAGAGGGGAAAACGTGGTTTTGGCGAATCGAGGGAACGGCCCATTTCGGTCAAGATTGCCAACCTTGCCAAGAAATCTTAACAAGAAATGTTGGCAATCTTGGCAATGTTGAATCGAAATCGCTGGTGGAGGTGGAAATATGAACCCGGCTGAAATCATCATGCAGGCAAAGTGGGACGGGGTGAATCTTGCCTTGTCCCCTGCTGGCACCATCAAGGCTACCGGCGACCAGGACGCTATCAGCCGGTGGCTGGAAATCATCCGCGAACACAAGAATGGGATTGTCGCCTCACTTCGCGGAGCTGATCTACCAGAACCGGAAAATGACGCCCGGCATTTCCGCTGGCTGATCCATTTCCCTGAACGCGATCCAGTAGAAACCACTTGCCTGCCCGAACCGACTCACGCCGAAGTGCTGACGATGTACCCCGACGCCATCGCAGCGGAACCGATACCGGAACGCACCAGGCGCAAGACAACGCCGGAGCAGGAAACGGAATTGCGGGCGCTGGTGGCTTCGGTGGGTGCTGCCTATGCATTCACCCATGCAGAACAGAAAGAAGCCCTTACGCTGGCGCTGAACGATTCTGACGTGGCATTGATGAGCTATCGGGCGACAGCAGCGGGAGAACCGGACATTAACCTTGAACGCTGGCCGGGCCTAATTCAGAAAGGGGGTAAATGATGGCGACCAAACCAAAGAAGGCGGATAAACCAGATAGCGAACTGCTGGCGCGAAAAAATTATGAAATGGAAATCAGGGAAGATGACGCCCCCAAACAGGTCGCTAGAAAATATGCCCAGCTTGCAATATCCCCCGTGATTGCGGCGATTCGTGTCTTCGGTAGCGCGGACAGCAACATAAAGCCATGGGATGAAGTTGACATACCAAGCATGATGGATGAACTACGCGCTCAAGCGGAGGCGGTGAATCGTGGCGACCTGACCCATGTTGAGGCCATGCTGATGAATCAGGCAACGGCATTGCAAACCCTATTCGCCCGCCTGACAGAAAGAGCAATGGGGCAGCAGCACATGCCAAACCTTGAGAGCTTCATGCGCATGGCGCTGCGGGCGCAATCGCAATGCCGGGCTACCCTGGAAACGCTTGCGAACATCAAGAACCCGCCGGTAGTTTTTGCCAAGCAGGCCAACATCGCGCACGGGCACCAGCAAGTGAACAATGGAACCGCGCCACACGCGCACGCGGAGAAAACAGTAATCCAGCAGAACGAACTATTAGAGGCACAACATGGCGGCGAGACAATGGACATCAGAACAGCGGGCGCGACAATCGGCGCTGATCCGGCAATGGCGACCGTGGGAGAAATCAACCGGACTAGAACGCCAGAAGGCAAGGCGGCATCCTCTCTTAATGCATTCAAGGGCGGATTGCGGCAGGAATTGCGGGAGTTATCCAAAAGCGTGAATGCGATGCTGAGAGAACAGCGGGAAAGGTTGAAGCATATCGGGTAGGGTTTGGGTTGGCGGCCCATTATGATCAAAGGAGGCGTATTCGAGTGGGGTTGTTTCTATTATGGAGGGGAAAGGACTTGGCTTTTCAGAAATAGCACCGCGCGCTAGCACTTGGCGTTGGTCATGAAAGAATCCTATTGATAACAGCGGTGTATTCCTGTCGTCTTGAAGGGGCAAAGTACGCATTTGCAAACAAATATGCGTCTTTCCAATTCGGATAAGCCATTGAAAATGTATTAAGCAACTCCTCAAGTTTTAAAACAATGTCGTCAACCGTAGATGACTCCAGTATTTTTCCATCAAGCATCATTCCAATGATCGTATATTTCAAAGATGAAAGGAATTTTTCGTATGCTATTGCGCCCTTATCCCTTCCAAACCATGTCGTTTTTCCAGCATCGCTTGACACATCAGCCATCGCCATTACCAGTTTTTGAAGCGCGGCAAATGAATGTGGATATAAAATTGGAAGTTGCTCTTGGTATAGTCTGATTCCAGCCATTTATGGTTTACTCCATTCGACCACTACACCTGACTTTATACTGTTCATTAGGGCTGCAATGAGCAGAAAATACCATATTGCATTAACAAAACCCGCCATGTTTTCTACACATGATCTTTGCATGTTGCAAGCACTTTAAAATAGAATTGAACCTATTTCTATGATAAAGGACGCATGATGTTCTATCTGCATCGTCTTTTATTGCTCGACAGTCTTCTATCGCCGCCGTTACTTCCCATTTTCTTTCCACGCTCATTTCAAGAGCAACGTGCTGTTTTACCCAAAAACCTTTGGGATCAAAGCGTTCTTTGTAGGTAGAAATAATTCCGTCTGGTTGGCAACCTACAAGATCAATATCAATGTCTGACGCCGAACTTACTCCGACAATACCCATTTGGAGCAAGCAGAATAATATCGAATTTAAAATCTTTATCATAGCGTCCTCCCGTTCCAAGCCCAAACAACATGGTGGAGCACCTGTAGCGATTCGGACTTTCCATTTCCGAGCACATGCGGCTCAAGCACATGGGACATTCTGGAAGCACGAACTTATCATTCTTCATTGGTAAAACCCATAGGGGAAACGCTGATATTGGCTCACGCATTCCACGTTCAATTGAGCAGGAGGCTGAGATATACTCCTTCGCTGGTTTCCAGAGAGGCAGTATCCATTTTGGTATCCACGGAAACAGGCTGAATCGGCGGCACGTGGTCCGGTACGCAAAGAAGTGGTACGTACGGAAAGGCTGAATCCCGCAAAGGATGGCCGGTGGCATGATGGCATCATGGCAAGGCTAGTCCCCCTGGTACGATTCCGCTAATCTGAGCCAGTAGGCTTCGCCCTCTTCCGCTGCTCGCTGCGCGTGAAAAGGTATTTGTGAGAGCCGCTCTTTTAAGCGTTGCGACTCCAATTGGCGTCCAATCTTCCATCTTTCCAAGGTTTCTTCTGGAGTCTCGTGGGGTAATGAGCTTGGAAAGTCCCCGTTGGCGAAGTGTTCTAGCGATTCCGCTTCGGATGCTGTTGAAGTCTTCATTTGTAAACTCCGTTCCATCTGGCCGCTCAAAGCGGATGTTCCCACAGGTGAGTGGGGGGCTACCGAATTACCCGCGTTACCAGGATAATCCTACCCTTCTGCCGCATGGACGGCACGTGGAATTCTTGCTATATTTCAGCAACCCTTCCGCCAACTGAACCACATATGGCAATTGGAGCCGGACTGTCGTAGATGGCGCAAGGGTTGTCTCTTTGTTGCATACCTAAAGCAACCCGTCTTTCGCCATTCTTCAAGTTTTTCTGTTTGGCACCTTTCCCAAGGAAGGGACGCATCATGCAATGGAAAGATGAGTATTCGGTGGGAATACTCGAAATCGACAACCAGCATAAACTGCTGCTGCGCAGCTTTTCCGTCATCGAAGAATCAATCAAATTAGATTCGGGGTGGTCAAACACCCACTATGCGATAGTTGAGCTGATGCAATTGGCGCGGACGCACTTCGACTTCGAGGAAGCGATAATGCGCATGTTCGGGTATCCCGGAACGGAGGCGCATCGAAAGGAACATCGACATTTCTTTGCTAAAGTGGACAGCATTGAGCACCACTCCCTAAAAGAGACTGCCGAAGTCGAGATGGTTCAATTCATGCGGGACTGGCTGAAAGAGCACATGATGGGGCATGACGAAGGCTATGCAGAGCACATCTTCTCTGGAGCCAAGATTGTAAAATCAACTAATCTGGACGAAGCGATTCAAGCAAAGTGATGTCAGCGCCTGGACTCTTGCAAGATGATAGCGACGTGCTGGCGAAGCTTATTTTCTTGACAAGGTATGGCTTGTATTTTACCGTCGGGGTGCGGTCAACTTCGCCACACTTGCTGGCTATCAATGCCCCCAGGTCAATGGCCTCTTGGCCGCATTTATTTTTCTGCTCGCCAAGTGGAATCAACGCCTTCTTGCACGTTGCAGGAAAGCGCGACAAAATGCCCCCAGCAACGCAAATTTGAGTAGCTACATGAGTAGCTATATCTGATTCCGAATAACCTAAGCCGCGCCAATGCATGTTGTCCGGCACATTTACATCTTACGCTATGCAATTTCTGAAACCTGCGGCGCCACGCACCGTGCCTTGTCCTGGTTGCGGAGATGCCGCGCCGTTCACGCCGGACAATCCGTACCGCCCTTTTTGCAGCCGTCGCTGCAAGCTGGTCGATCTGGGTCAATGGGCAAGCGAAGGGTATCGCGTCCCCGATGCCACGCCACAGCCGGAAGCAACGGATCGCGAAAATTAATACCAGGCGGCACGCAGCATGGCGATCCCGTGGGCGCCATGACTTTGCGCAATTTGCAAGCAATCCGGATCCATTCCACCCAGGGCATAGACCGGCAACGGGTAATCACTGATCAGTGCTGCGAACCCGTCCCATCCCAGCGTAACGGCGCCAGTGTGACTCAGGGTAGGCAAGACCGGCCCCAGTAGCACGTAATCAAGTTCCATATCGACAGCCTGCGCCAGTTCCTCCGCACAGTGGCAGGAAGCGCCGCACAGTCCATCCCGGGGACGTCGGACCAAAGCCATCAGTGCCGCCGAAGAGAGATGGATGCCGTCCGCGCCCACGGATTGCGCAAGCCCGTCATCGCCGTTGACGACCACCCTGGCGCCATACGGGCGCGCCAGCTCGATGATCCGATTCGCCACACGTTCCAGCTCCGGCCCGGATAAATGTTTTTCGCGTACCTGAATCAGGCGCAAACCCTGCTCCAGCGCCGTAGCGAGCTTAACCAGAAAAGCCTTCTCACCCATTTCGGCAATATTGGTCACGGCGAGAATGGGTGGCAGTTCGAGCGCACGCAGAATCGGCCCGTTGGCGGGCAGCAGCGGCGCGACCTCCACCGTCCCGGGCAACTGCCAGGACAGTATCTGCCCCTCACGTCCGTGAGGTTCGCCATGCCACGCCACGACGCGGAAAAAATGCAACTTCACGCTGGCATGCGCATACTCGAAGAAGCGCACCAGCCATGGATCGGCACGCTCCACCTCGATCCCCAGCTCCTCGTGCAGCTCGCGCGCCAAGGCATGAAAAAGCGTTTCGCCCGCCTCTACCTTTCCACCGGGGAATTCCCAATAGCCGGAATAAGGCTTGCCCTCCGGCCGCCGCGCCAGCAGAAAACGCCCGTCGGGCTGTAGAATCACCGCCGCCACCACATCCACCACGCGAGTAGCCGTCATCGCCCCGCCTTCAGGCCCAGCCGGCCCGACCAGTCGCGCGCAAACTGCCATGCCGAGCGACCGCTGCGCGAGCCGCGGCCCAGCGCCCACTGCAAGGCCGCGCGGCGCACCTGTTCGGTGCCGGTTTCACGAACGCCGAAATGGGCAAGCCAGTACTGCACGATGGCGAGATATTGATCCTGATCGAAGGGATAAAACGAAAGCCACACACCGAAACGCTCGGAAAGGGAAATCTTCTCCTCGGTGGCTTCTCCGGGGTGCACTTCCCCGCCCACATGCTGCGCCTCCAAATTTTCCGCCATGTATTCCGGCATCAGATGGCGGCGGTTGGAGGTGGCATAGATCAATACATTTTCCGAAGGCGCCGCGACCGAACCGTCCAGCGCCACTTTGAGCGCCCGGTAACCCGGCTCCCCGGCGTCGAAGGAAAGATCGTCGCAATAGACGATAAAGCGCTCGCGGCGCCGGTACAGCAGCTCCACTATATCCGGCAGATCCACCAGTTCCTGACGTTCCACCTCGATCAGGCGCAAGCCCTTGCCCGCATACTGATTCAGCACCGCCTTGACCAGCGAAGACTTGCCGGTGCCGCGCGCCCCTGTGAGCAGCACGTTATTCGCCGGCAGTCCCTGGACAAACTGGCGCGTATTGCGGTCGATCAGAGCCTTCTGTTCCTCAACACCATGCAAATCCCGGAGGCGAACATGATGGGGATGGACAACGGGCTGTAGTACCCCTTGCGTTCCCCGTCTGCGCCAGCGAAAGGCAATCGCCGCATCCCACGCCGGCTCGGCCGGGATGCCGGGCAACACCTGCTCCACGCGCGCCAGCAAAGCCTCGGCACGGGTGATAAATTTTTCCAGTTCGTGGTTCAAGTTCCAGCCTCACAATCCAGCGTCGTATCCGGACAACAGCTCGTGTCAATGTTAAGATGTTCCATTCAGAGTCCTTGGGTAATGCCATCATGCCTGCATGCGATTTTACCTACTCCATGGCCTCCCGGCCCCTTTAAAAGAGCTTTCTTTCCAGACATTTAAAAGTCAACCCGCATGTCACAGAATCAGACGCCCACTCAGCACGAAAGCGTCCAGGAAAGCCTGGCACGCGTCGTGACGCTTTTGCACAAGCATACCCTGGTGGAATCGCTGGTGCACAAGCAGGACATGCCGCGCCATGATCTGGTGCAGCAACTGGTTCACAAACAGAACCTGACCGAGTTGCAGAAAACCCTGGATGCATTGCATCCAGCGGACGTGGCCTACATCCTGGAAGCCTTGCCCCTCGAACAGCGCCTGATCGTGTGGAATCTGGTGCGGGTCGAGCGCGACGGCGAAATCCTGCTGGAAGTTTCCGATGCGGTGCGGGAATCCCTCATCGCCAGCATGGACAGCGACGAGCTGCGTGCCGCGGCAGAGCACCTGGACACCGATGAAATCGCCGATCTGGCGCCGGACCTGCCCCATGAAGTGATCCAGGACGTGTTCGAGTCGCTGGACAAAGAGGAACAGGCCCAGCTGCAATCGGCGCTGTCCTACCCCGAAGGCACTGTCGGTGCGCTGATGGATTTCGACATGGTCACCATCCACCAGGATGTCAGCCTTGAAGTGGTGCTGTACGACCTGCGCAAACTCGGCGAATTGCCCGACCATACCGACAAGCTGTTCGTGGTGGACCACAACAAAACACTGCTCGGCGTGCTGCCGCTGAAACGCCTGTTGCTGCACAACCCGGATGCACTGGTGGCTGCGGTGATGTCCGATGAACCGGTGACATTCAACGGCAATGACAAGGCCAGCGACGCGGCCTCCGCATTCGAGCGCTATGACCTAGTGACCGCTCCGGTAGTGGATGCCCGCAACAAGCTGGTGGGGCGGCTTACCGTGGACGAGGTGATGGACTTCATCCGCGACGAGGCGGAAAGCGACGTGCTCGCCATGGCCGGCTTGCGCGAGGAAGAGGACATGTTCGCCTCGGTGTGGAAATCGATGCAGAACCGCTGGACCTGGCTCGCGGTCAACCTGGTGACGGCATTCATCGCCTCGCGCGTGATCGGGGCCTTCGAAGGCTCGATCGAAAAAATCGTCGCGCTGGCCGCGCTGATGCCGATCGTGGCTGGCATCGGCGGCAATTCAGGCAACCAGACCATCACCATGATCGTGCGCGGTCTGGCGCTGGGACAAATCCACCCCAGCAGCATGCGCAAGCTGTTCATCAAGGAAATCGGCGTGAGCCTGATCAATGGTCTGATCTGGGGCTCGATCCTGGGATTGCTGGCCTACCTTCTGTACCAGAACATGGCCCTGGGCGCGGTCATGACCGGGGCCATGGTGCTCAACCTGCTGCTGGCGGCCCTGATGGGGGTGCTGATCCCGCTGGTCATGCACAAGCTCGGCCGCGATCCGGCGGTGGGATCCAGCGTGCTGATTACCGCCGTGACCGATAGCGGGGGGTTCTTTATTTTTCTCGGGCTCGCCACCATATTCCTGCTGTAACTTCTTACTTAATCGAAGGAGAAGCACATGAACAAGAACGTAGGCACAATCGACAAGGTATTGCGTATCGTGGCGGGTTTGGTGCTGATCGGCCTCGCCGCGAGCGGAACGATAGGATGGTGGGGCTGGCTCGGGGTGGTTCCGCTGGCAACAGGGCTGATCGGATGGTGCCCGGCTTATTCCCTGTTCGGCACCAAGACCTGTACCGACTGCGACAAGAAATAAAGTCCAAGCCCCCGTAACCGGGGGCTTTTTCATTTCCTGAAAATTATTTGTCCTGTCCGGGAATAAACGGGGTGCCCAGCGTGTTTACCTGAGTGCAAGCCCGTATTTCATCAATCGACAGGAGCCTATCATGAACAAAATCACCCATACCCTCTGCGCCGCAGCCCTGCTATCCGCTTCCACCCTGGCATCAGCCGCCCCGGCCGACAATGCCAACGCACATTTCAAGGCGATTGCCGCCGGCAACGTCGATCAGCTCATGCTGGGCTACGGCGACAACGCCACCCTGCAATGGGTAGGCGGCCCGCTCGATGGGGCCTATGCCGGCAACGACAAAATCCGCGAAACCTGGGGCAAGTTCGCCAAGGCCAATGCGCCGCTTGAGGTGAGCGTCGCCAAACTGGAAGAAAGCGCCAACCCCAAGGGCACTACCGTGACCGCAAATGTCGAATTCAAGGGCAAGACAGCGATCAAGGTACGCTATGTGCTGGTATACCGCGAAGGCAAGCTGGTTAACGAGATTTGGCAGATCGATCCGAAGCTGACGACCGGATACTAAGGCCAGGCAACGGAGCAATAACTTGAGCGAAACCGGGCGTCAGATCGAGCAGCACATCCCGCGCCTGCGCCGCTATGCCCGGGCGCTGGTGGGGGAGCGCAGCCGCGCCGACGACCTGGTGCAGGACACGCTCGAACGCGCCTGGGGCCGCTTCCATCTGTGGCGGCGCGGCAGCGATATGCGCGCCTGGCTGTTCTCCATCATGCACAATGTCCATGCGAACCATGTCAGGAGCAACTGCGCGGCGCCCGTGCTGTTGCCGCTGGAGGATGAACTGAATATCCCGGTGCGCGCCACCCAGGAAGACGGACTCCAGCTCAGGGACATGCATGCCGCGCTTGCCTGCCTGCCCCGCGAGCAACGCGAGGTGCTGCTGCTGGTCGGGCTGGAGGAAATGCGTTACGAAGAGGTGGCCAAAGTGCTGGATGTCCCGCTGGGCACGGTGATGTCACGCCTGTCGCGCGGTCGCGAACGCCTGCGCCAGATCATGGCGGGCAATGTCATACCGGCGTTGAGGGTGGTGAAATGAGCGAACCGATGCAGCGGCTAGAGGAATCCGAATTGCATGCCTATATCGATGGCCAACTGGACCCGCTGCGCCTCGCCGAAGTGGAAGCCTGGCTGGCCGCGCATCCCGACGATGCCGCACGGGTGGCCGTCTACCGCCAGCAGAATGCGGCACTGCATGCGTTGTTCGATCCGGTGCTGAACGAAGCGCTTCCCCAGGAATTGCAAGCACCGGAACGGCGGCAATGGCGCATCACGCCGCCGCTGCGCTACGCCGCAGTGGCCGCCTGGCTGGCCATCGGCACCACGCTGGGCTGGTTCCTGCACGGCGCCCAGGAAGGGCGGCCGCCAGCGGCAATGGCGCTGGCGCGCCAGGCTGCCGTGGCGCATGTGGTGTACACCCCGGAAGTGCGCCACCCGGTGGAAGTGGGCGCAGAGCAGGAAGCGCACCTGACGGCCTGGCTGTCGAAGCGCCTGGGCGCGCAAGTCAGGGTGCCGCATCTGGGGGAGACGGGCTATGAACTGGTAGGCGGGCGTCTGCTACCCGGCACCAGCGGACCAGCCGCGCAATTCATGTACCAGGACGGGCGCGGCCAGCGCCTGACCCTGTACGTGCGCACCGATAGCGGCGGCAAGCCGGAAACCGCCTTCCGCTACGCGCGGGAGAACAATGTCGGGGTGTTTTACTGGATCGACGGGCCGTTCGGCTACGCGCTCTCGGGCGACCTGGAGAAACCCGAGCTGCTGCGGGTGGCGCAACTGGTGTACCGGCAGCTCAATCCCTAACCGCCTGCGCTCAACATTGCCAAAAGGCGAAATGAACGGTCGGCTTTGTGCCATGAGCGGACTGATAGTGCAGTCATCCAAATGGGCCGTTTTTCGGCCAAAGCTGCCATCCGCATAATAACCTGTCACGCTCAGCAATGTGTTCATTACCTGCCATTCGGGCAGGAATCGCTTTGACAGGCTGCTTGCAGCCACTCAAGCATCTGCCCGGTTAATTTGCCATCAGGTGCCAAGCTCACTATTGTTAGCCGGCGTTTGCCGCCCGAACAATTTGCGTCGCAATAAAGCTGGCAAATACGGACAGATTATCGTCCACACTTGCTGACTCGAGAGCGCGCATATACTCATCCCTGTCGTCGACACGGATGACTGTCCACGGATAGCCCCCCGCCGCCAACAGGACGTTCATCGTAAACCGGGCGGTACGCCCGTTCCCATCCATATACGGGTGCACAAAGCCGAAGAGCCAGTGACCGAGGACAGCACGCACGAAAGCGTCCGTCTCGGCTGCCAGGCATTCGCGCAGGCCATCCATGCCGTCGAGCACGTAGTCATAGTGCGGCGGTGAGTGCAGGGAACCGCGCAGGAACACCATGTGACGACGGTAGCCTACGAGGTCGGCCACATCGAGGATGCCAGCATCAACAGATGGCCCGAAAAGCTTCTGGTACCACGCCTGATGCTTCGTGGCGAATAGCTGAGCCGCGAGGCCAGGGTTGGCGGTGCGATGCTCATACACCTGTGCGGCTGCATCGCACACCAACTCGAAGGCGTCCAGGTAGCCCTTGGCGGCCATCGCTGCCATTTGCTTTTGATCGACCACATCGCTGATCGGATCCCACCCTTCCTCGGCCACTTTTCGAATGAGTTCGGGCGTAACCCGGTAGCGCTCGATGGACAGCGAGTGATAGGCGTCCTCCGTGCGGATTGCTTGCACCCTGGACAGGTAGTCGGCCGGACTCACGTCGACAATTCCACCGTCCGGTCGACAGGCTGCCACGGCCTCCCGGTGCTGTTCCCACAGCGCGCGGATACGAGCGTAGAGCGGCGAGCGCCCGGGTTGCCCAAGCGCATAGACCGGCGTTGCGTCAAACGGGGTTTCGTCGGTTTTGAGGTGGATGCCAAGCCCAGCAAGCTGCTGGAGTACCGCGTCCGCGAAATCACCTCGGTTCACTTGCCGATATGCCGACAAGATGCGGACGAGGCCAGCGCGATTGATGTTCACCAGCGCGGCCAGAGCGCCCGGGTCCTGCAGCTGGGACATGACGATCTGCACTTCTCGGCCGTACGCAGTGAAATGGCGGGGCGGCAGATTAACGAGGCAGAGCGGGATGTTCATACAACGCAAGCCATGGATATCAACAGTTTGCGCAGCCGTCGGAAAAGTCGATCTACCCGGGAACATGGCGACCGTATGTCCAAAGGCAAGCTCTTGCACATGGCTCTGATTAGACTCCAACACAACGTTCACTGTTTTGGGAATCACGGTGTACTGAGCGTGCCGCAACAGCGAATGCTCCGCTGTCAGACAATAGCCCGCACCAAAGCGCTCACCGAGGTAGCGCGCAAGGTATTCCCAAAAATTTGCGAAAAATGGGGTCGTGTCGCCCTGTTCGGCCGTCGGGTCGGATACGAAGTACCAGCCCTTGAGAATCTCACGCAGATACCCGGATTCCAGCAGCAGCACACGATTTGCGTTGGTCAACTGCTGACCCCGCACAACGCCTCGGTCCGATCCGAGTACGCGGTGCAACTCTTCTAATGCGCGTGCAAGTTTTTGCCGTGGAGTGAGTCGCGGTCGCGCCATAAATCACCATGTTTAGTTGAAATTGATCGCCATGTTTTGCCGTAAATAATCTACATGTTTCACCGCAATTAATCAACATGCTTTAGTTGCATTTATTCGTTTACCATCACTGCAGGTAGTGATAGGAGCTTGTCGGACTTAAAAAATCGAAGCGAAACGGGTTTAGCAGGCTAAGCCGCGCAGCGATGCCCAGAACACGCTCTCCGCCAATCCGAATACGGCGCAGCCTCGATTCACACATTGCGTGCGTTCACTTTATTCTTCCACCACTCCCGGATGGCGCTTGTGCCAGCGCTCGATCCCGCGCTCCACCAGTGAGTAAACCGCCGGCACCACCACCAGGGTAAGCAGCGTGGAGGTGATCATCCCGCCGATCACCGCCACCGCCAGCGGGCCGTTGGTTTCCGCGCCCGCACCCAGTCCCAGTGCGGCGGGAAGCAAGGCCAGGATCACCGTCATGGAGGTCATCAGCACCGGCCGCATGCGGATCGGGCAAGCCTCGCGCAGCGCCGCGTCGATACCCTTGCCCTCTACTCGCCGCTGGTTGGTGAGATCCACCAGCAAGATGGAGTTCTTTGCCACTAGCCCGATCAGCAACACCAGCCCGATCATGGAGTAGATGTTGAGGGTATGTCCGGTGAGCCACAGCGCCAGCACGCCGCCGATGATCGCCAGCGGCTGGGCCACCATGATGATGAAAGGCTGGACGAAGGAGTTGAACTGGCTGGCGAGCACCATGTACAGCAGCACCAGCGCCAGCGCGAAGGCGAAAATCATGTAGCTCACGGTTTTGCCGAATTCCTCCGCCTGGCCGATCATTTTCACCGTGTAGCCCAGCGGCAGGATGCCGGCCGCGGCCTCCTTGACCTTGGCCACAGCATCGCCGAGCGGAATCGTGGGCGAGGCGTAGAAAGTCGCGGCGTATTGCAGGTCGAAGCGCCCGATCACCGCCGGCCCCAGGGTTTGTTTGATGCCGGCCACCGTATCCAGGCGCACCAGCTTGCCGTCCCTGGCGCGCAGGTAAATCTTGTTGAGGTCGGATATCTGCCTGAATTCGCCGTCCTTGGCCTTGAGGCGGATGTCGTAGCGCTGGCCGTCGCCCGGCTCGTCGTTGTATTTGGCGATGTCCACGCCGCCGCTCAGCATGTTGAGTGCCAGCGCCACGTCCTGCGTGGTGAGGCCGGCGGCGGCGATGCGCGTGCGGTCGGGATTGAGCACGAGTTGGGGCAATTCGAGCTGCAAGTCCGAGTCGATGCGCCCCAGGCCCGCTTCCGTCGCGAGTTTCTGCTGCAACAGCCGCGACAGGCGCCCCACTTCGTTCAGGTTGAGGCCGCTCAGCACGAACTGGAGCGGTTCGCCGCGCTGCCCGCCCACCATCGGATAGGGTGCGGCGAAGGCGCGCGCGCCGGGAATCTGCGCCAGTTCCTTGCGGATGACGGGGATCAGGTCCTGCTGCCTGAGCTTGCGCTCGGCGCGCGGCGCCATGCGCACCACCACCGTGCCCTGGTTCACCTGTCCCGCCTGTCCCAGGCCGATCAGCGCAAATTCGGTGACGATTTCCTTGTGCTTGAACATGATCTCCTCGACCATGCGCAGGCGGCTGTCGGTGTATTCGATGCTGGAGCCGAGCGGCGTGCGCAGGCTGACCAGGAAGCGCCCCTCGTCCTCGTCCGGCACGAAGGTCTTGCCCACGTTGGCGAAGAAGTAACTGCTGGAAACCACCACCAGCAGGGTCAGCGCCACCACCTTCCAGCGGTGCACGAGCGCCTTGTCCAGCAGGTAGCGGTATAAATTATCCATGCCGAGGAAGAAGCGGTCGAGGGCACGGTACACCCGGCCATGCTGCCTGTTCACCCGCAGGTAGCGCGAGCACAGCATCGGCGTCAGCGTCAGCGAGACGAACAACGACACCAGCACGCCGAAGGTCACCACCACCGCGAAGGCCTTGAAAAACTGGCCGATGATGCCGCCAAGGAAAATCACCGGTGCAAAAATGGAAACCAGCGACAGGGATGCCGCAATCACCGCGAACACCACTTCGCGGCTGCCATTGACGGCCGCCGTGACCGGGTCCGCGTCGATTTCCTCGCGATGGCGGTATATGTTCTCCAGTACCACGATGGCATCGTCCACCACCACCCCGATCAGCAGCAGCAGCGCCAGCATGGTGAGCGAGTTGAGCGTGAATCCGGCGAAGTAGATCACCGCCACGGCACCGAGCAGCGACACCGGGATGGCGGTGGCGATGATCAAGGTGGAACGCACGCTACGCAGGAACAGCCACACGATCAGCGACGCCAGCAGCGTGCCTTCGATCAGGTGCTCCTTGAGCGAATTGACGATTTCCTGGATGAACACCGCATCGTTGGATACGATCTGGATCGTCATGCCGGGTGGCAGTTGGGGAATGATTTCGTTGTTGAGGCGTTTCTTGATTTCCTCGACGATGGCCACGGTATTGGTATTGGCCACCTTGACCAGGCCCAGGCCGACGGTGGTCTTGCCCATGAAGCGCGCGAGCTGGCGGAAGTCAGCCAGGCCATCCTCGATTTCCGCCACGTCCCGCAGCAGCACCGGTGCACCGCTGCGGTAAACCACCACCATTTTTTCCAGCGCGTCGAGGCGGTGAAATTCGAGATCAAGCTTGATCAGGTTCTCGGTCTTGCCGCCCACCAGAAAGCCGCCCGCCACCTGGAGATGCTCCTTGGTGAAAGCATCGGTCAGATCCTGGGCGGTGACCCCGAACGCCGCCATCCTGGCCGGCAGCAGATTGACCCGGATGGTGCGGTCGCGGCGCCCGCCCAGGCGCACCTCGCCCACGCCGTCTATGGTTTCGAGGCGTTTCTTGATCACGTTGACGGCGTACTGGTTGAGCTGCTGCTGGGTGCGGTCGCCCTGCAAGGCCAGCCACATGATGGGCATGGCGTTGGTTTCCACCTTGGCCACCACCGGCGGGTCGGCGTCCTTGGGCAGGCGGCGCAACACCTGGTTGACCTTGGCCTGCACCTCGTTGAAGGCGACGTCCACCTTCTTGTCCAGGCTGAAAGTGATGGAAATGGTGGAAACGCCGGGGGAGGAGGAAGACTGGATATGCTCGATGCCCGGCACGCTGTTGATCGAGGTTTCCAGCACGTTGGTGATGCTGGAGTCCACGATGTCGGGGTTGGCCCCCTTGAGCGTGGTGGTAATGGAAACAATGGGAAATTCGATATGGGGGAAGCGGTCCATGCCGATACGCTGGTAGCTGATGACGCCGAACAGCACCAGCACCGCGGACAGCATGAACGCCAGCACGTGGCGTTTGATGGAAAGTTCGGGCAGTGTCATTTTTTCGGACTTTCCTTGTCTTTCAGGTCACTGAAAGCCGGAGTCCCCGTGGGGGGCACCATGACCGCTGCCTTGTCGGTGAGAAATCCGGAACCGTCCACCGCCACGGTATCACCCGCCTTGAGCCCGTCGAGGATTTCCACCATCCCATTTTGCACCACGCCGGTCCTGACCAGGCGCTGCATGGCTTTATCATTTTCCACCACGTACACCACCTTGCCCGCCGGGCGCAGCACCACTGAAATCTCCGGCACCACCACGGCCTCGGGATGCTCTTCCAGCACCACCACGCCATTGACCGAAGCGCCCGGTTTCCAGCCCCCCGGGTTGGCGACCTCGACAATAGCCTCGAAAGCCCGGTTGGAAATGCCCACCATGGGCCGCACTTCCTGCACCTTGCCCTGCAGCGTGCCGGGCGCGGTCGGTGTCGAGAGCACCACCGCCAGGCCGGGCTTGACGCGCGCGGCGGCGGATTCCGGAAACGGCAGGCGCACCCGCAGTCTGTCGGAGGTGGCGATCTGGAACATGCCCTTGCCCACCGTGACGAAATCGCCGGCGGCAACCAGGCGGCTGTCCACCCGGCCGGAAACCGGGGCAATGATCCGGGTGCGGGAAAGACTGTAGCCGGAGCGCTCGGACTGTCCCCTGGCGGATGCCAGTTGTTGCTGCAGCGCGACGAGCTGGGACTCGGAATCGTCCAGTTTCGCCGGCGAGATGAATTTTTTTCCGATCAGATCGCGATCCCGCGCCACCACCCGTTGCTGATTGGCGACCAGCGCTTCCAGGCGCTTCACGTCGGCCTGTGAGGATTGCTGGCTGGAGACATAGTCGCGCGTATCGATCAGGGCCATCACCTGCCCGGCCTTGACCGCGTCGCCGATATCCACCAGCACTTTTTCCACCCGTCCCGCCACCTCGGCCGACACCAGCGGCGCCGACTGGCTATCAATCTCGCCCACCGACTGTTCGACAATCTGCATGGCACGGCTTTCGGCGCGCGCGACCGTGATGTTGGCCGCCGTGGGCGCAGCCTTTTTCTCTTCCGCCTTCTTGGCGCACCCGCCCAGCGCAAGCATGGCGGCAAGCGTCAATGACAATAGCTCGGTAAAGTACTTGTTATTGGATTTCATGGGTTAAAGCTCGTAAATAAATGAGTTGGGCATACTTGCCGGGATCATCGGATCAGGACCATGCAGCATGTCAAACCGGCAACGCGGGTTCTATCGTGCCATTTCTTCGTGGGTTCTGGACAGGAATTACTGCTCCAGGGCGACCAGCAAGGTAGCCACCCGTTCGGCGGCGATGCCGAAGTCCTCGATAGGAACGGGGCGGGAGAAATGATACCCCTGAGCGTAGCGGCAATCCATTTCGCGCAGCAACCGGGCCTGGTGATCTGTCTCGACACCCTCCGCCACCACATCCAGGCCGAGACTCCTGCCCATGGATATTACCGCCTCCACCAGCGCCCGTTCGCTACTGTGGAGGTGCATGTCCTGCACGAATGACTTGTCCACCTTGAGGGTGTCGACAGGAAAGCGTTTCAGGTAGGACAACGAGGAATAGCCCGTGCCGAAATCATCCAGATAAACGCGGCAGCCCATTTCATGCACGGCCTTGAGCCAGCCCAAAGCCTTTTCAATATCACTGAGGAGCACGCCTTCGGTGATCTCCAGCGCCAACCGGCCCGGGGAAACCCCGTACCGCTGGAGCGCCTGCAACACCGTGGAGGGAGGCAACCCTTCCGGGATCTGTCGCACGGAGACATTGAGGGAAAGATGGAAATTCTCTCCAGCCTTTTCCCAGACCGACAGTTGCGCACAAGCTGCATCCAGCACCCACAGGCCGATGTCGTTGATGAGGCCGGTCTGTTCGGCGACGGGGATAAAGGCATCGGGCGGGACCAGACCTCGCGTCGGGTGCTGCCAGCGGATCAGGGCCTCGGCACCGGCGAGACGGTTGGCACGCAGATCGACGATGGGCTGCAGGTAAAGACGAAAATCCCCGTTGCGAAGGGCCAAACGGAGATCGTTCTCCAGGTGGCGGCGCTGCTCCGCTGCCTCGGCCAGGAGTGGGTCAAAGAAAACCGCTGTGTTGCCGCCAATAGCCTTGGCCTTGTCCAGTGCCAGTTCGGCGTGGCGCAGCAGGGTGGGGACATCGGTGCCGTCAAGGGGAAAAAGCGTGATGCCGATGCTGGAGTGCATCCTGATCGGCGAGCCATCAATAAAATGATTCTGGCGCAGAGCCTGCAGGATGCGGCTGGCAACCTTGTCGGCGTCCTCGCCCTGAGTGACGTTGTGCAGAATGATGCCGAAAGTGTCCGCTGCCAGGCGGGCCATGGTGTCGTTGTTCTTGACGCAACGGGACAAACGCGCAGTGGTGACCTTGAGGATGTCGTCGCCGGCAAGCCGCCCCAGACCTTCGTTGATGCCCTTGAACTCGTCCAGGTCCACCAGCATCAGAATAAACCCGCCGCTCTGGGTCAAGGTGTAGTCCTTCACCAGTGCATGCAGTCGCTCCTCCAGGCCCTGGCGGTTGGCCAGGCCGGTGAGGAGATCCGTGACGGCCAGCCGTTTTGCAGAGGACTCGGCCTCCTTGAGATCGGTGACATCGTGGACCACCCCCTGTAGCAAGTTGTCGCCGATGGGGCTGAGTACGAGGTTCAGCCAGCGCCTGGTACCGTCTTTCAGGCACAGGGCCATATCCCTGGTAGAGGGCGTGTTGCCATAGAGACCTTCCTGGATCAGTTCAGCGAGAGCGCCAGGGGTTTCCCATGGCAGCGCGCCCAGGTACAGCGGGCCCTCATGGGCCACAACAGTGGGGACTTCCAGCAGGCGAGAGAATGCCGGATTCCAGGAGGAGAGCAGGCCATCACCATCAAAAATGAATATCCCGGATTCGGCGTGCTCGAAAATGGCGTGGTATATCTTTTCGTCGATTTCCCGTTGCAGGCGCAGGGTCCGTTCCTCGTCCAGTGAATCCACCAGATGTCCAGCCAGCATGTTGACATCGTCCACGAGACGACCGATTTCCGTGTGAGCGTGCCCCTTCGGCGCCGACAAGCGGTCACCGGCCTTCGCATCCATTTTATGCAGTCGATCGGACATGGCCTTGATGGGACGCAAGATGAAAAGCAGCATGGCACCGGTCATCACCAGAGCGACCAGGGTGAGTTGCCAGCCCGATTGCAGCGCGACAAAAAATATCTCCTTCTGGATGCCCTGCTGGATAAGTTCCTGATCGGGAGTGACCTGAATGCGGCCGATCACCTGTTCTGGCTTGAAGGGGGAGTGGATGTCCCGCATCAGCCGAGAAGCGGAGTCAGCGGCCGGCGCCGAGGCCCCGGTACGTCGTCTGTGAACCAATTCCTTCTTGTCCGCGAGAATGGCCACATCCAGCACTTCGCTGTTGCTCAGAAGGCCTTGGGCCACCTCGTCTGCCAGGGCTTTGTCTCCCACGAAGCAGGCGACTCGCACGGTGCTTTCCACCGTGTCGAGAAGCTGGTTCAAACGCGTGGTCGCTGCATCATGAGCCCGTTTATGGGTGACCACGGCCGTTATAGCCAAGGTGAAGATACTTAACAGGCCGGAAATAACCACGACCATGGCAATGGAACGGAACAGGAGGCTATGTTTCCAGCGTGCCCTCATGGCCATGTCCTCAGGGTTCGAATTCCATGACGATCTTGAGACGCGCATCGACCATGTTACGCTCGACGTAGCCGATCGCCCCGCGTGTGCGAGCAAGCCAATCCACGACTTCCGCTGCGCTGGCGGCCTGACGGGGGGGAGAGGTCTTGCCCGAGAAGGTCAGGCGCGCCCAATAAGCGTTGATCTCCGCCAAATCCTTGTTGACCAGATTGCGATAAAACTGCGCCTTCAGGGCATGGCTCGCTGGTTGGTCGATGGGCAGTGCCGCGAGGCCGGAGGAGAGTTGCCGGTAACGGCCCAGGAAAATGTTGATGACCTCATCGCGACTAAGACGCTCGACGCCACTGCCAGCATTGACCACCACCACCAGCTCGGCCGAAGCAGGAGAGGCGGCGGCCAGGGCTGCCAGGAAGGCCAACAGGGCAAAAAATCGGAGGCGGCTAATCATGGGGCGGCTAGAACACGAAATCCAGCGCCAGGCTGAAAACGGTTACGCTGCCATCCCAGGAGGGAACATCGTCGCCGCGGAAGGGAAACAACGAATTGGTTGCACCGCGTATCCTGTCCACCTGGGCTTTCAGCGCCAGGTTGGGTTGCAGATCCCAGCGCCCGCCCACGAACAGGGTATGCTGGTCGCTATGGCTTTCGGACATGAGGCTTGTCGCCAGCGAAACCAGTGGGGCGGGAAGGGACGAGGCCAGAGCCTTGGGGCTGGACTTTACCTGGGAATAGCCCAGGAAAGGCGTCACCTGACCCAGGCGATATGCGGCGATGGCATAGCCGGCCTTGCTGTCCTCATAGGCTGCGCTCTCATGCCGGGTCTGGCTGAGCATCAGTTGCAGTTGCAATGGCCCATCGTCATAGACCATACCGAGCGAGCTGAAGCGGCTCCATTTCCCCACGACGGAAAACTCCGGAACAAAGGAAAGGAAGCTAGGTGGCCCGCCTATTGAGTCCACCAGGGCATTCATGGGCAGTTCGTTTTTGAAACGGATCTGGGCGTGACCAAGGCGGAACTGCCAAGGCCCCAGCAAATAATCCACATGACCGCCCACGATCGGCGAACCGTCCAGATCCCAGCTCAATGGCTTGACGAAGGGAGTTTTCTCCGGGGATGCTCCGGCAAATATCTTACCGCGCAGCAGGCCTTCAGCCACGGGAGTGGCGACGTTGACGTCCAGCCCATCGATGTAGGAAAAAACCAGGGACCCATAGTAATCCGACGGTGGCCGCACGGTGAGATTGGCATAACCCACCAGGCGCGAGTCGGCCAGCATATAGAACTCGGTGCCCAGGCGACCGGCCCGCAAACTGAAATCCGGCGAGACGTCATGGCGCAGAAAGGCCCAGGTGACTTCGGGGGTATAAGTGCCGTCATAGCGATAACGGCTGACCAGTTGCACGACACCCTCGGTCTGCGCGTTCAACTGAAGATTGGCCTGTAATCCGAGGAGCGAGTCCACTTTGCCTGACCAGTCCCTACTCAAGCCGTCCGGCTGGGAGAGGTCGCGCACGAACTGGACCGTATTGTTGTCGGAGCGGGCGACTCCCAAGGTGCCGAAGCCTTTCAGGGAAAGGTTGGGAGCGCCATTTTCCTCGCCCAGACAGGGCAAGGCGGAAGCCAGCGCACAGGCCAGAACCAGCGTAAGACCATGTCTATATAGCATCGCTATCACTCGCCAAGATCGGGTGGGTGCACTCCCTGGAGGAAATGCTGTTGTTTTTTCTCAAGTGTAGCATGGTCTGGCAGGCCGGTGCCGGGACGCGGAACAAGCCAAGGGGCGCCATGGGAAGATACGCATTGCTCCAAGATTCTGCTTGGCCATGAGCGCTTCCATTAGGTTTATCATGTTGGGAAACGCACTCTAGGCAGTACGGCAAATATGAAGGTGTGGAAATGGAGATAGCATGCTGACTAAATTCCGTAATCTGAAAATCTGGGTGCAACTGGTCATTGCCATTGCGCTGATGCTGGGCGCCACATGGTCCGGGATGAGCTTGTGGATTGCCAGCGAGCAAAAAGACCTGGCAATCGATCAGGCGCGGGATTTTGCCGGCAGCGTCCACCAGATGACCATGGCTTCCCTCACCGGGATGATGCTTACCGGCACGGTTGGCCAGCGTGCCGTGGTTCTGGATCAGATAAAGAACAGCAACAATATCCGTGATTTGCGGGTGTTGCGCGGCGATGCGGTGAATCGTCAATTTGGCCTGCCTGCCGACGAAGCCACGCCTACAGTCAAAGAAGCGGCGGTTCTGAAGAACGGCAAAGCGTACTTTCAGATCAACGAGCGGGAAGGCACGCTGGAAGCCATCCTCCCCGCCGCGGCCAGCAAGGACTACCTGGGGAAGAATTGCCTGATGTGCCACACCGTCGCTGAAGGTGAGGTGCTGGGCGCGGTCAGCATGAAAATCGACCTGACCAAGGTCAACAAGGCCTCCAATCAGTTTTCCCTGAAAGTCATGGCAGCCGCGCTGGGTCTGAGCATTCCGCTGCTGTTCTTCATCTACCTGTTTGTCTCGGCCGTGGTGACCCGTCCGCTGGCACAGGCCATGGCCGTTGCCGGAAAAATTGCCGATGGCGATTTGAGCAGCCGGATCGAAGCACATGCCGAAAACGAAACCGGCCAATTGCTGAATTCTTTCGAGGCTATGCAACAACAGCTCACCCTTCTGACGCGGGAAATTCATAGCGTCATGGGTGCGGCGGCGAAAGGGGATTTCAGCAGCAAAATCGACGCGAGCAAGCATCGGGGCTTCGGCCTGGAAATCGCTGCCGAACTGAACAAAATGACGGCCATTACCCACGAGGGGCTGAACGATGTGATGCGCGTGGCCAATGCGCTGGCCAACGGCGACTTGAACCAGAAAATCAGCAAGGAATACCCCGGCGTATTCGGACAGACCAGGAACGGCGTGAACAATATCGTGGATGCACTGGTCAAGGTCGTCGCCGAAATCCAGGGCATTGTCGAGGCCGCCAGCCGGGGCGATTTCAGCGCCAGGATGGACATGAACGGCAAGCAGGGCTACACCAGGACGCTGTCTCAACTGCTCAACCAGCTTTCCGACGTCACCGACAGCGGCCTGAGAGACATCATGCGCGTTGCCAATGCATTGGCGCAGGGCGACCTGACCCAGACCATCAACAAGGATTACACCGGCCTGTTTGGGGAAACCAGGGAAGGCGTTAACGCCACCGTGGAAAACCTCAGGCAGCTGGTGGATGAAATCAGGATGGCTGCGGAAGGCATCAACACCGGTTCCAGGGAAATCGCCGTGGGCAACCAGGACCTGTCGCAACGTACCGAGGAACAGGCTTCTTCGCTGGAAGAAACCGCTTCCAGCATGGAAGAGCTGACTTCCACCGTGAAACAGAACGCCGAGAACGCCAGGCAGGCCAACCAGCTCGCCATCGGCGCTTCCGCAGTAGCCGGCAAGGGCGGCGCGGTGGTTTCCCAGGTAGTCGGCACCATGCATTCGATCAACGAGTCCTCGCGCAAGATCGTGGACATCATTTCCGTCATCGACGGCATCGCTTTCCAGACCAATATCCTGGCCCTGAATGCTGCCGTTGAGGCCGCCCGCGCCGGCGAGCAGGGACGCGGCTTCGCCGTGGTCGCCGCCGAGGTGCGCAACCTGGCGCAGCGTTCCGCCGCCGCCGCCAAGGAAATCAAGACCCTGATCGGCGATTCGGTGGACAAGGTCGAGAACGGAACCCGGCTGGTGGGCGAGGCAGGGCAAACCATGGAAGAGATCGTCGCCAGCATCAAACGCGTGACCGACATCATGTCCGAAATCTCCGCCGCCTCGATGGAGCAGTCTTCGGGCATCGAGCAGGTCAACCTCGCCATCACCCAGATGGACGAAGTGACGCAGCAGAACGCCGCGCTGGTGGAGCAAGCCGCGGCTGCTGCCGAGTCGCTGGAAGAGCAGGCGCAGAACCTTTCTGCTTCAGTCAGCGTGTTCAAGCTGGACAGCGCGGCCGGCATGGGACTGGCACCAATGGGTCGCAAAGCTTAATCCCAGGATAGCGTATACGCTTCAAAATCACTTTCTTTGCCATCCTTGTCTGGTCGATTGGCGTTGCCACGTCGCTCTGGACGCAGCAATCCTTGCTTCAGCGCACTGCCGTGGATCTGGCGCGCAATGATGCGATTGCCAACTTGCGCAAGGACATGGCGATTCGCAAATGGGCGGCGTCGATGGGGCTCATCTTCGTCGACGACAGCAAGGTCAAGGATTCCCCCGCCCTTGCCGAACAGGAGCGGGTTGTCGCCGAAAGAAACACCGGCCAGCAAATCCGGCTGGTGTCCCTGACGCCTATCCATATACTAGGGCAACAACTTCTCTCCGGCATAAATCTGGTCGATTTTCTCCCGCTCGCGGACCAGGTGGATTTGTTCCCCATCCACCATCACCTCGGCGGCGCGCGGCCGAGTGTTGTAGTTGGAACTCATGCTCATGCCGTAGGCGCCGGCGGACATGACGGCCAGCAAGTCGCCTTCGTTCAGGGACAGGGCGCGGTCATGGCCCAGGAAGTCGCCGCTCTCGCATACCGGGCCGACAATTTCGTAGTTCTGTGCGGCAACGTTGCCGGGGCGTACCGGCTGGATGTCGTGCCAGGCATCGTAGAGGGCGGGGCGGGCAAGGTCGTTCATGGCTGCGTCGACGATGGCAAAATTCTTGGTTTCACCATGCTTCAGGTATTCCACCTTGGTAAGCAGCAGCCCGGCGTTGCCCACCAGCGCGCGACCGGGTTCGATGATGATCTTGTGCGGACGGCCGGCCAGCTTGGCCAGCAGGGTTTGCACGTATTCCGCCGCTGGGGGCGGCGTTTCGTCCTGGTAGCGGATGCCCACGCCACCGCCCAGGTCGAGGTGGTGCAAAACGATGCCGTCCCGCGCCAGCCGGTCCACCAGTTCCAGCACTTTGTCGAGCGCGTCGGCAAAGGGCGACAGCTCGGTGATCTGGGAACCGATATGGCAGTCCAGCCCCTGCACGGAAATATGCGGCATTGCCGCGGCCATGCGATAGATGCGCGCGGCCTCGTCATAGGCAACGCCGAATTTGTTGCCCTTGAGACCGGTGGAAATATAGGGATGGGTCTTGGGATCCACGTCCGGGTTGACGCGCAGGCTGAGCGGCGCGATTTTGCCCATTTCTCCCGCGACCTGGTTCAGGCGCAGCAGTTCGCTTTCCGATTCCACGTTGAAGCACAGAATGCCCGCCGTGAGCGCCTGGCGCATTTCGTCCGCCGTTTTGCCCACGCCGGAAAACACCACCTTGCCCGCATCGCCGCCGGCGGCCAGTACCCGTTGCAACTCCCCGCCGGACACGATATCAAAACCGGCGCCCAGGCGGGCGAACAGGTTGAGGATGGCGAGATTGGGATTGGCCTTGACCGCAAAGCAGACGAGATGCGCACGTCCGGCAAAAGCGCTATCGAAGCTTTGATACGCATCTGCCAGCGCGGCACGGGAATAGACATAGCACGGCGTGCCGAACTCGGCGGCGATGCGGCTTAACGGGACGGACTCGGCGCGGAGTTCGCCGTTGTTATGCGAAAAAACGTTCACTTTTGATCCTGTTGCGATGAGGAAGGCGGGGGCGGCAGATAGAGCGGCCCCTTGTGGCCGCAGCCGGCAAGCAGCAGGCCGCTCAGAACTAGCATCAAAACGGGCCGCATAGTATCCTCGTCAGTTAATAATTCACAAAATCTTAACACACGGGCCAGTCATGACCGAAACCGAGTTTAACCTGCTGGTGGATGCCACTCTGGCGCAAATCGAACAGGCTGTCGAAGCCAGCGGCGCGGATATCGATTTCGACATCACGGCCGGCATTCTCGAACTGGAGTTCGCGAATGGCAGCAAGATCATCATCAACCGCCAGTCGGTCAACCAGGAGTTGTGGGTGGCGGCCAAATCCGGCGGATTTCATTATGCCTTCCGCGACAATGCCTGGCGCGACACGCGCGACGGCAGCGAACTGCTGGCCGCTCTCGGCCGCTATATAAGCGAGCAGGCGGGCGAAAGTGTGACGCTTGGGGGCGGTTCCTAGACATGGCGGCCGTGCCCGGCGGAAAAAATATTCCGACCGACTTCAAGAGCAAGACCTTTCTGGTGATTGACGACATCATCGGGGTGCGCTCCTCTATGCGCATCACCATCAGCACGTTTGGCGGCGTAAAAATCGACATGGCGGCGAATGCCTCGGACGCGATCAACAAGATCGAGCATCGTGCCTACGACATTATCCTGTGCGACTATTCCCTGGGCGATGCCAAGGATGGGCAGCAACTCCTGGAAGAGCTGAAGCGGCGGCGCCTGATCAAGAACGCCACCGTATTCATGATGGTGACGGCCGAACGCAGCTACGAGAAGGTGGTGAGCGCGGTGGAGCTGGCGCCGGACGATTACCTGATCAAGCCATTCAGCGGCGAGGTACTGCGCACGCGAATCGAACGCCTGCTGCATAAAAAGAATTTCCTGGCGCCGGTCTATGACCTGATGGAGCAACAGGAATTCCGCAAGGCAGTAGAGGCCTGCGACCAGCGCCTGCAAGCTCCCGGGCCTTATTTGCTGGATTTGCTGCGCCTCAAGGGAGACTTGCTGCTGCTGGTATCGGATTTCGCCGGCGCGCGCCAGGTGTATGAGCACATCCTGTCAATGCGCGATATCCCCTGGGCCAAAATGGGGCTGGCCAAGGCCCAGTTTTTCGAGGAAAACTATCAGGCCGCGGCGGAGGGCTTCCAGCAAATCATCGACGGGCATCCCAATTACATGTCCGCCTACGACTGGCTGGCAAAGGCTTACACCACCCTCGGCGACGAAGCCGCGGCGCAACGGGTGCTGACGGAAGCGGTGGCCAGGTCGCCGCGCATATTACAACGCCAGAAAGACCTGGGGGAGACCGCTTACCACAACGAAGACCTGGAAACCGCGCAGGGTGCATTCGAGGCGGTTTTGGAGTTCGGCAAGTTTTCCTCCTTCGCCGAACCCGAGGATTATGCCAACCTGAGCCGGGTATTCCTGGACAAGGGCGAATATTCCCAGGCTTTGACGGTAATGGGCAATGCGCGCAAGGTTTTCGAGAAATCACCCCAGGTGATGCTGCATGCGGCGGTGATGGACAGCATGATTTACGACAAGTCCGGCGACAAGGAAGCCGCCGAGCGCGCATTCAGCGAAGCGCGGACATTGTTCGAACAAGCTCCCGGGCAGCAGGAATCCGTGGCGCTCGACATGGCGCAGGCCTGCTTCCAGCACGGAGACCAGGCCGCCGGAGAAAAAATCGCCCAGAATCTGGTGAAAAACAACCATACCAATACCGCGCTGCTGAAGCGCACCGAGCAGATGTTCCAGCGCATGGGGTTGCACGACCAGGGCAAGGAACTGATTCATTCTTCCAGTCGGGAAGTGATCGCCCTCAACAATCGCGCGGTGAAACTCGCTCAGGCAGGCGACCTGAAAGGCTCGGTGGAACTCTTGATGCAGGCAGCGGACCAGCTCAAGAACAACAATCTGGTGGTTCTCAACGCCGCCCATGCCATTCTCACCTACATCAGGCAATATGGGTGGGACGAACGATTAGCAGCAACAGCGGGGGAATATCTGGACACCATCAGGCAACGCGAACCGGAGCACAAGAAATACCTCATGCTGACCACGCTCTACAAGGATCTTGCCTTAAAATTCGGGGTCAAGTCATGACACAGCCGATGGAGCGCACGGAAAATGCCGATATTGATTTCGCCACGCTGTTCGCGGTCAATATCCACGAAATCAAAAATCTTCTGCTCCTGCTTTTCAACAATATTGAAAGCGCCGGCAACGAACCCTGGGCAAGGGACAATCCCGCCGCCCTGGTTTCCCTGAGCCGAATCAAATATGGCAGCGCCCAGATCAGCCAGCGCCTCGCCCACTTGCTGGCGCTTTACCGCATCGCCCAGGGACGCTACGAGCTCGATATCGATTATCACGACGCAACCGAACTGTTGCAGGAGATTAAGCTTGAAACCCATTCCCTGATTGACGATCACGGCATCGAAATAAGTGTCGAAACCGGCGAGGGTCTGTACGGATTTTTTGACCGCGAAATGGTGCGCGGCATTCTGATCAACGCCGTTCACAATGCACTGCACTATGCGAAAGTAAAAATTCGTCTGAGCGCGGGGTTCGAGGAGGGGTTTCTTTGCTTCCGGGTTGAGGATGACAGCTCGGGCTACCCCAAGGAAATTCTTGAAACAGGTGGCGTTTGCGCCAAACTGGACCTGGGTCAGGGTGGAACCGGGCTTGGACTCTATTTCTCCGCTACCGTCGCGGCGCTACACCGCAACCAGGATAAAACCGGCTTCACCCGCCTGAACAACGGCGGCATTTTCGGCGGCGCGGTGTTCTCGCTTTATCTGCCGTAGCTTTATAGCAGGGTAAAGAATTTCAGGAATGGTCCAGCCAGTTGCGGCGTGCGGATCATCTTGCGGTAATCCCCGCTCTTGAATTGCAGATTCCCGCTGGCGACCGCCACGCCCAGGCCGGCGATGCCGAGCCCTTCCTTTTTCCACTTCGCCCACTGCTCGGGGGCGGCACGCAAGTCCCAGTTGGCAACGGGACTGTTGAGCGCGTTATACAGGCCCGCTTTCACGATCTTGCCGTGTCTCACTTCCAGCAGCACGGCCGGATTGATCTGGTCAGCGAAACCGAAAGCGATGACCGAGTCGAAATTCGCGGCAGCGAGCGGTTCGATCATTTCGGTGTTGGCATTCCACTGGTTCGCAAACCGTTCCATCCATTCCCTTGAAAACAGACTTTCCATCATCCCCCCATTAGCTTTCTGGCTCTCAGGATAGCTTGCCTGACCTGCTCCGGCGCCGTGCCGCCGATGTGGTTGCGGCTGTTGAGCGAGCCTTCCAGCGTCAGCACGGCAAAAATATCGCTTTCCACCAGCGGCGAAAACTGGCGCAACTCCTCCAGCGCCAATTCGGAAAGGTCGCATCTGCGGCCCTCGGCATGGCGCACCGCGCGCGCCACGGCCTCGTGGGCATCGCGGAAAGGCAGGCCTTTCTTCACCAGATAGTCGGCCAGGTCGGTGGCCGTGGCATAGCCCTGGAAAGCCGCCTGACGCATGGCGTCCTCGTTCACCGTGATGCCACCGATCATGTCGGCGTAGATGCGCAGCGTGGCATTGAGGGTGTCTGCGGTATCGAACAGCGGCTCCTTGTCCTCCTGGTTATCCTTGTTGTAGGCCAGCGGCTGACCTTTCATCAGGGTCAGCAGCGCCACCAAGTGGCCGTTGACGCGCCCGGTCTTGCCGCGCACCAGTTCCGGCACGTCGGGATTCTTTTTCTGCGGCATGATGCTGGAGCCGGTGCAGAAGCGGTCGGCGATGTCGATGAAGCCGAAGCGCGGGCTCATCCACAGGATCAACTCCTCGGACAGACGCGACAAGTGGGTCATCACCAGCGCCGCGCAAGCGGTGAATTCAATGGCGAAATCGCGATCGGAAACGGCGTCGAGCGAGTTCTCGCACACCCCGTCGAAGCCCAGTTCGCGCGCCACCATTTCCCGGTCGATGGGATAGCTGGTGCCGGCCAGGGCCGCTGCGCCCAGGGGCAGACGGTTGAGCCGTTTGCGGCAGTCGGCAAAACGCTCCCCGTCGCGCTTGAGCATTTCATAGTAAGCCATGAGATGATGGCCGAAGGACACCGGCTGGGCGACCTGCAAATGCGTGAAACCCGGCATCACCGTATCTGTATGCTCCTCGGCCAGGTTGACCAGGGCGGCTTGCAGGTTTTTCACCAACCCGATCAGGGTATCGATCTCGGTGCGCAGCCACAGGCGCACGTCGGTCGCCACCTGGTCATTGCGCGAGCGGGCGGTGTGCAGACGCTTGCCGGCATCGCCCACCATGGCGGTGAGGCGCTTTTCGATATTGAGATGCACGTCCTCGGCATCGAGTGACCAGACGAAGGCGCCGCTGCGGACTTCCGCCAGGATATGCGCCATGCCGTGCTGGATGGAGGACAAATCCGCAGCATTCAGGATGCCCACGGCATGAAGCATGCTAGCATGGGCGAGCGAGCCCTGAATGTCGAATTCAGCCAGGCGGCGGTCGAAATCCACCGAGGCGGTGAAACGCTTGACCAGCTCAGCCACCGGTTCGTTGAAGCGGCCTGACCAGGTCGAAGTGGTGGCCGGATTTTGATCTTGCATCGTGTAGGGGTCTTATTCAGAATAAACAACATGGCAAGTATAAATCAAAATCAGCGCCCCCCGGTGAGCCTGCCCAATTTTTGCAACCTGGGCGTGAACCTGCGCATTCTCATCATCGTCAATGGCATGAGCCTGGTGGCTGCGGCCCTGAAAGCAGCATCCTTTCATTCCATGTGGCTGGATTTGATGGAGATCTCCGTGCTGGTTCAGCCATTGCTGCTGCTCAGCCTGCTTGCGCTATGCGCGGGGCGCAAGTTGCTGCAGCGCATGTCCTATACCGGAGGAATTGCCGCCGTCATCTTTCTGGAACTGGTGTTAACCACGCTGGTTTATGTCTTGCTCCAGGAACTGCTGGATACCGAACGTCAATTCCTGCTTCCCCGCTACTGGCTGTTTACGTTTTTGACCAGCGCGGCCTTGCTGGGCTACTTCAACCTGCGCAGCCGCGCGCTTTCGCCAGCCTTGAGCGAAGCGCGTTTACAGGCCCTGCAGGCGCGTATCCGGCCCCATTTCCTGTTCAACAGCATCAACGCGGTGCTGAGCCTGATCCGCAGCGATCCCAAGCGCGCCGAAACCGCGCTGGAGGACATGGCCGACCTGTTCCGCGTACTGATGGCCGACAATCGCCATCTGGTCCGGCTCGAGCAGGAATTGGCACTGTGCCGCCAGTACCTCGGCCTGGAGCAATTGCGCCTGGGCGAGCGCCTGAAGTTGGTCTGGCACATCGAGAACATGCCTGTAGACGCCCTGCTCCCGCCGCTGGTGCTGCAACCCTTGCTGGAAAACGCGGTATGCCATGGCATCGAGCCTTCCAGTCAGCCGGGAGAAATCAGCGTCAACATCTACCTCAGTCGCAACCAGGTGCACATGGTGCTGCGCAACCCCTACCGCAGCGACGGCAACCACCACAGCGGCAACAAGATGGCGCTGGCCAACGTGCGCGAACGGCTGCAACTGCACTTCGACGCCGAAGCCAGCCTCACCACCCAGGTCAGCGACAACGCCTACCAGGTCCATATCGTGATCCCTTACCTCACAAACGAACCATGACCGACCCGCTGAAAATCCTCATCGTGGACGACGAAGCCCCGGCGCGCAACCGCCTGCGGGAGGTGCTGGCGGACTGTGCAGCCGAGCTGCCGGTGAATGTGGCCGGCGAAGCGGCGTCCGGCCGCGAGGCGCTGGCCTGGCTGGAACAACATCAGGCGGACGTGGCCCTGCTCGACATCCACATGCCGGAAATGAACGGCATCGAACTGGCGCAACACATGCAGAAACTGCCCTCCCCGCCCGCCATCGTGTTCAGCACCGCCTTCGACCAGCACGCCATGGCGGCCTTCGAGGTCAACGCCGTGGATTACCTGCTCAAGCCGGTGCGCAAGGAACGTTTGCTGAACGCCCTGCGCAAGGCCCGCGCCTTCGCCCCCGAGCGCCTCGGCGCGATAGCGCGCCAGCCGCGTATCAACCTCAGCATCCTGGAACGCGGCCGCATCATGCTGGTGCCGGTGGCCGACATCGTCTATCTGCGCGCCGAACAGAAATACGTGACGGTCAGGACCGCAGCCAGGGAGTACCTGAGCGAGGAATCGCTCACCCATCTGGAACAGGAATTCGGCGCACGCTTCCTGCGCGTACACCGCAACTGCCTGGTGGCGAAGGAGCACATACTCGGCTTCGAACGAGTCAAGCCCAGTCAGGAAGCGGAAGATACCGGCGCCGGCCACGGCTGGGCGGTGCTGCTCAAAGGACTGGACGAAAAGCTACCGGTGAGCAGGCGGCAACAGCATATTGTGAAGGAATTTCGGGAATGAGCAGGCCGTGTTTGACTGTGACACCCAACCCAGAGATTTGACCGATGGCCGAGAAAAACGAAGCGCCTCAACCACAGCCGCCCAACGCGACTTCCCCATCAAGAATGCGCCGCCTCCTTTGGCTGCTGGCATGCGCATGCATTGGCACAGTCACTGGCTTCATCGGCTTTCACTTCACGGCCAATCAGGCCTGGTTCCTGGCAGTTCCCGTTGCACTCGCCGTCGGTTGGTTCATCTTCGCCAATCCCGACCAATGCATGCGGCAAGAAAAATGACTGCGCTGGAAAGGCAAGCACATACAACAATCAGGGCTGCGCAGCACCCCGAATCTTCGCCAGGGCCTCGTCGATCGCCTGGTCCAGAAAAGCGCCGTAAAAGTCCGGCGAGGAATATCCCACCAGCGGATTGGCAAGCGAATTACCGGCGGCATCGAACAATCTGATGGTAGGGGTGAGCGTGATCCTGTGGTGTCTGGAAAACTGGGCGTGCGTGGTGGCCTTGCCGGTGAAATCAGTCAGTTTGTCCCGGCTGCGCAAATCCACCTGGCGCATGATGACCTTGTCGGCATATTCCGGGTTACGCTGCATCGGCAACAGGAACTCCTGCATTACCCGCTCGCAGTAAGCGCATTTCGGTACGGTAAAGAGGATCAGGACCGGAATTTTCCTGACCTGCGACATTTCCGCCTCCCGCGTCAGATCAGTGGCGTAGGCAAGTTCGCCGCTCCCGGCAGCCGCGCCAGCCAGGGCGATCCATGATAAACTTGCCAGCCCGAAGGCGAGCGCCACGGCCTTTGAAAATAAACGGTTAATCATCATTAAGTAGGCGGAAATCTGTTTTGAAAAACACTCTCGTCATCGCTTCGCGCGAAAGCGCCCTGGCAATGTGGCAGGCGCGGCATATCCAGAGCCGCTTGCAGGCATTATATCCACAATTGTCGGTCTCCATCCTGGGCATGACCACCACCGGCGACCAGATCCTCGACTCGCCCCTGGCCAAGATCGGCGGCAAGGGACTGTTCGTCAAGGAACTGGAACAGGCGCTGGAGGAAGGCCGTGCCGACATCGCGGTGCACTCCATGAAGGACGTGCCCATGGTGCTGCCGCCCGGTTTCATGCTCGCCGCCACCGGCGAACGCGAGGATCCGCGCGACGCTTTCGTTTCCAATGATTATCCCGCTTTGGAGGCCTTGCCCGAGGGCAGCGTGGTAGGCACTTCCAGCCTGCGCCGCGAATGCCAGCTGCGGGCGCGCTTTCCCCAGCTCATGATCGAAGCCCTGCGCGGCAACGTGCAGACCCGCCTGCGCAAGCTGGACGAGGGGCAATACGCCGCCATCATCCTCGCCGCCGCCGGCCTGAAACGGCTGGAACTCGGCCACCGCATCACCGCGCTGATCGAGCCGGAACAAAGTCTCCCCGCCGTGGGTCAGGGCGCGCTGGGGATCGAGTGCCGCGAGGGTAGGGACGATCTGGTGACCTTGCTGGCTCCTATCCACCACGCCGAAAGCGCCGCCTGTGTCGCGGCTGAGCGCGCCATGAGCCGTTCCTTGCAGGGCAGTTGCCAGGTTCCGCTGGGCGGCTTCGCCCAGATCGTTGCGGGGGAATTGACCTTGCGCGGTTTCGTCGCCAGCGTGGACGGCCTGCGCATGATCCGCGACGAAGTGCGCGGCAAGCCGGAGCATGCGGAACAACTGGGCACCGAGCTGGGCCAACGCCTGATCGTGCTGGGAGCGGACAAAATCCTCGCCGAACTCGGGATTTAATGAAAGCGGACCTTCCACTCCGGGGCTCGGGCGTACTGGTGACGCGTCCGGCCCATCAGGCTCAGCAGCTCGCGCGGCTGATTGAAGCTGCGGGCGGCGAGCCGATTCTGTTCCCGGCGCTGGAAATTTTCGACAGCGCCGATCCCAGTGTGCTCCATGCCCTGATCGCTCGCCTGGACGATTTCGACCTGGCCATTTTCATCAGCTCCAACGCGGTGAACAAGGCCATGGAACTGATCCGGGCCAAACATGAGCTGCCGCCGCGATTGACCATCGCCGCCATCGGCCTCGGCAGCAGGAAGGCGCTGGAACACTGGAAGGTGGAACAGGTCGTCACTCCGCGACATCGGTTCGATAGCGAGGGGCTGCTTGAACTGCCGGAATTCCAGGATATGCGCGGCAAGCGCGTGGTCATCTTTCGCGGCGAAGGCGGACGCGAAATGCTGGGCGAGACATTGGTGGCCCGTGGCGCGCAACTGGAGTATGCGGAATGCTACCGGCGCGCCAGTCCCGTTGTCGATCCATCGCTGCTGCTGCAACGCTGGGCGCGGGGCGAGGTTCAGGCTGTGACGGTAACCAGCGGAGAAAGCCTGCGAAACCTGTTTGATATGCTGGGAAGTGCCGGCCGGGAATGGCTGAAAAAAACTCTGCTCGTGGCGCCCCATGAAAGAATTGGCACAACCGCCCGCGACATGGGGGTGGAGCGAGTATGGATAACGGCGGCAGGGGATGAGGCTTTGGTGAAGGGCGTGATCGAATGTCTGACGCAGAAAAAACCGTAACCAAGGCAGATGCTGCGCCCCTCCCCGGGGAGCCGGAGGCGCGCAGGGGCTCCTGGCTGGAACGGCTGGATGTCGCGCTGATTCTGGCTATCATCGCGCTGATTCTGCTCGGCTGGCAGTGGCTGGACGGACGCCAGCGCAACATGGCGCTGGAACTTGACCTGAGCCGCCGCCTCGGCGCGTTCGAAACCCGCAACAAGGAAAGCGAGATCCTCGCCCGCCAGGCGCAGGAATCGATGCGCGAGGCCCAGGCCAAGATCGACCTGCTTGAGCAGAAACTCGCCGAATCCCAGAGCCACCAGGTGGCGCTGGAGGCGATGTATCAGGAAATGTCGCGCAACCGCGACGAATGGGTGCTGGCCGAAATCGAGCAGATACTCCTCATCGCCAGCCAGCAATTGCAATTGGCCGGCAATGTCAAAGCCGCACTGGTCGCGCTGCAAACCGCCGACAGCCGCTTGCAGCGCATGGACAAGCCGCAGTTTTTCACGCTGCGCAAGGCTGTGAACAAGGATATCGAGCAATTGCAGGCTCTGCCGCTGGTGGATCTGGCGGGCCTCAACCTGAAGCTGGACAGTCTTGAAGCGGAAGTGGATCAACTCGCACTGCTTCCCGGCCGGGTGAACCGCGAGGAAAAACCGGCTCCGCGTTCAGCCCAGGCGGAAAGCCTGTGGCAGCGCCTGGGGACGGAAGCATGGCAGGATTTCAGGCAACTGGTGCGCATCCAGAACCTGAAAAAATCCGAACTGCCGCTGCTGCCGCCCGAACAGGCCTATTTCCTGCGCGAGAATCTCAAGCTGCGGCTGCTTTCCGCCCGCATTGCGCTGTTACAGCGCAACGAAACGATTTACAAATCTGACATCAGGGCGGCGGCGGAATGGCTGAACCGTTACTACGACGTCAAGGACAAGGCGGTCCACAACGCGCTCGCCAGCCTGCATCAACTGGGACAAAGCCGGCTCTCGATCGAGCTACCGGATATTTCCGCCAGCCTTAACGCGGCACGTACCTTCAAGCTGGGGCGAGAAGGCGGCAAGGGCGCCTCCGGCTCCTAGCGGTGGACGCGGCCGTTTCGCGCCAGATAAAGTGACACAAAAAGCCATTGCGCGCCAAATAAAATGGCGCGATACTGCGTTTCGCGCCACAAAAAGTGAATCGCATGCCAAAAGTTGTCACGCCTCAGGCATTGGACCGGATAGCGGAGCAGATCACCCGCCACCCTGACGGGATCGGCATGGAAGCGCTTTCGCAAGCGCTTGAGATTCCCCGCCGCACCTTACAACGCCGCCTGTCCGTACTTACAGGGCAAAAGCGGATTTTTTCCGAAGGCGAAGGGCGTGCGATCAAATATCGGCTTGCGCCGATTATCGTTGGTGCGCTTGCCAGCGCACAAGGTGCATCTACTGTTCAGGCTGTTGGCGAGGCCTATGTTCCCGTCTCCCCTGAAGGCGAAGAAATCAAGACCTACGTGCGCCAGCCCCGCCAGCAGCGTCAGCCGGTGGGCTACAAGATCGGGTTTCTTGAGCAATACCACCCCAACCAAACCGCTTATCTGCCCGAATCCTTGCGCGCCCAACTGCATGGCCTGGGCCGGTCACCCGCCGAGCAAACGCCGGCGGGCACCTTCGCGCGCGACATTCTGAACCGCCTGCTGATTGACCTCTCATGGGCATCGTCGAAGCTGGAAGGCAATACCTACAGCCGCCTCGACACCGAGCGCCTGATCGAACTCGGCCAGGCCGCCGAGGGCAAGGATGCGCTGGAAACCCAGATGATCCTGAACCACAAGTCCGCCATCGAATATCTGGTGTGCGACACCGAACACACAGGCGTCACCCCTGAAACCATCATCGCCTTGCACGCCTTTCTTTCCGACGGACTGATGCCCGATCCGCTCACCTGCGGCCGCATCCGCAGCCGCGCGGTGGAAATCGGCGGCAGCGTTTACCTGCCGATTGCCATGCCGCAACGCCTGGAAGAACTGTTCGGCATCGTGATGAGCATGGCCGCGGAAATCCAGGATCCTTTCGAGCAGGCTTTTTTCCTGATGGTGCACTTGCCTTATCTGCATCCCTTCGAGGACATCAACAAACGCGTCTCGCGCCTGGCCGCCAACATCCCGCTCATCCAGCACAATCTGTGTCCGCTTTCCTTCATCGATGTGCCGCAGCAAGCCTATGTGGATGCGATGCTGGGCGTGTATGAACTCAACCGCATTGCACTGTTGCGCGATGTATTCGTCTGGGCATACGAGCGCTCCTGCCAGCAATACCTCGCCGTGCAACAGCAACTGGCTCCGCCGGACACCTTTCGCCTGCGCTACCGCAACGAACTGGCCGAAGCCGTGCGCGCCATCGTTCGCGCGGGGCAACCCGCCAGTGAACCGGCGCTACGCGCCATCATGCCCGCGAAAGTGACGCCGGAGGATCAAGCGCGCTTTGTCGCTCTGGCGCGGGAAGAATTCAAGACACTGCATGCGGGTAACGTCATCCGCTTTGGCTTGCGACCGCTGGAATTCGCCGCGTGGCTGAAGAGTGACGCCGACATTCACATTGAAGATAAGGGGGCAGCGAAATGAGAACGCTATTCTGGGCCATAGCCATCCTTGGCCTGGCGGTGGCCCTCACGCTGGCGGCCAAGTACAACACCGGCTATGTGCTGCTGGTCTATCCTCCCTACCGGGTGGAGCTTTCCCTCAGCTTCATGATATTTCTGCTGCTGGCCGCATTTTCTCTCGCCTATGGCTTGTTGCGCCTGGGAATCGGCACCCTCAGATTGCCCGAGCAAGTGCGTGCATTCAGGGAAGAGAAGCGCAAGAAAAAGGCCCATGCAAGCATGCTGGAAGGCATGAGCGCATTTGCCGCCGGCCATTATGCCAAGGCGGAAAGCCTCGCCGCACGCGCACTGGAGCAGGGTGAGGAAGCGGAAATTAACGCCCTCGTCGCCGCCCGCTCGGCCCATGCGCTCCAGGCGTATGACAGGCGCGATGCCTATCTGGCGCAAGTGAGCAAGGTCTGTTCCGATTACCCGGAGAGCGGGATGCAGGGTGAATAAGCTTTTTACCAAGCCCGCCTTATTGTTGTTTCCGCTTAAGGCCTGCTTCTACGATGGCTGCCCAAGCTATCAGTTTCTGCTCATATGACATCGCCGCGTGGGCGGGACTGGTTGACGGAAGACGCTGATAATGCAGCGAGCAAGGCAGCGATTGATTGCACCGCTGGAAGTATTTTTCCGCCATGGCGCCGTTGAAGAAAACAGCGGTAATGTCGGGATGGGTCGAAAAGAACGACTCGAAATCGTTGGTGACGATCGAGCCATGATCGATATCGGAATCGAGGCTGCTGGCCCGCGTGCACGAAGCCAGCACATCCCACACCGCGATGCCGCGGGACTTCAGCATCCGGATTCGCGATGCATAAGGCAGGTCTGGGCCAGCGCCAAGCAGATCGCCCATGATCGCCCAGAAGGCGTTACGGCCATGCGCATAGTATTGTCCGGCCCGGAGCGACTCCTTCCCCGGCATGCTCCCGAGGATAAGAACTCGCGCGGCTGCATCCTCGATCGGCGGAAAACCCTGGATAGTTGGCATAGCTACAGTGCTCGACAGGAATACACTTAAGCGCCGCTTGAAAACGTAAACGCATCCGCGAAGAACTCCTCCTGCGGCAAACTCCGTGCAAAAAAAGTCTGCCGCGCCGCATCCACCATCTGCGGCGCGCCGCAGGCGTAGACCTGATAAGCGGAAAGATCGGCACAATCGTCCAGGACGGCCTGGTGCACCAGTCCGGTACGACCTTGCCAGTCATCTTCCGGCAGCGGCTGCGACAGCACGGGAATGAAGCGGAAGTTGGCGTGCGCCTGCTGCCACTGGCGGGGCAGGTCGGCCATATAAAGGTCGCGCAGGCTGCGCACGCCCCAGTAAAGCAGCATTTCCCGCTTGCAGTGAGCCTGCAGGGCATGCTCAACCAGGCCCTTGACGGGTGCGAAACCGGTGCCGCCGGCCACGAAGATGATGGGCTTGTCGCTTTCCTCGCGCAGGAAGAAGCTGCCATGCGGACCTTCGAAACGCAGAATGGCCTTTTCCTGCATCGCGTTGAACACGTTGCCGGTGAACACACCGCCGGGAATATGACGCACGTGCAGTTGCAGAAAATCATCGTCATGGGGCGCGTTGGCGAGGGAAAAGCTGCGCCGCTTGCCGTCCTTGAGCAGGATATCGATGTACTGCCCGGCAAGAAACTGGAGGCGTTCGTTGGCGGGCAGCTTGAGCTTCAGCAGCATCACGTCGTGGCTGAGCTTCTCCATTTTCTGCACCCGGCACGGCATGGTTTTGATCGGGATATCGCGTGCCGCGCCCACTTCCCTGCACTCGATCACCACATCGGTCAGCGGGCGGGCGGTACAGAACAGCGCCATGCCGGCAAGTTTTTCATTCTCGCTCAGCGCATGGTCCTGGTATTGTCCGTAATCCACCCGGCCTTCGAGAATTTTTCCCTTGCAGTTCCCGCAAGCGCCATTGCGGCAGCCATAGGGCAGCGAAAATCCTTCTCTCAGGGCGGATTCGAGTATGGTTTCTTGCTCCTGGGACTGGTATTGGTGGTTGCTGGGCTTGATGGTGACTTGAAATGTCATGGTTGAACCTATATAAGCAGTCCGGATGAAAAGAATACTAATTGTTGGCTATGGCGATATCGGCACGCGTGTCGCAGCGCTGCTGTCCCCGCGCTATCGCATCTATGCGCTGACGCGCAGCGGCACCGAACGCGCGCATCGCCAAAGCATAACTCCGCTGCCCGGCGACCTCGACCATCGCGCCACGTTGGTTCGGCTGGGCGGGCTTGCCGACGCGGTGCTGCATTTCGCTCCGCCGCAGCGCCAGGGCACGCGCGATTTGAGGACTCGCAACCTGCTGGCGGCGCTGGCGAAGGGAAAAAGTCTACCACAGCGCCTAGTTTACATTAGCACCACCGGGGTCTACGGCGACTGCCATGGCGCAGCCGTGGATGAAACCCGCAGCAAGCGCCCGACCACGCCACGGGCGGTAAGGCGCGCCGATGCCGAGGCCACGCTGCGGCGCTGGGGCAAACGCAACGGGGTGAACGTCACCATCCTGCGCGTGCCGGGTATTTATGCCCCCGGCCGCCTGCCGGTGGAGCGGCTGGAAAAGCGCATTCCGGCCCTGCGTACGGAAGACGATGGTTACACCAACCATATCCATGCCGACGATCTGGCGCGCATTGTCGCCGCGGCTTTAGTGCATGGGCGCCCCGGCAGGGTTTACAATGCCGCTGACGATACGCCGATGAAAATGGCAGACTATTTCGACCTGGTGGCGGACCATCATGGCCTGGAACGTCCGCGGCGCATTTCATGGCAAGAGGCACAACAGGAGATCTCACCCGGCATGCTGTCCTATATGAATGAATCACGCCGCATTACCAATCACCGTATCAAGCGGGAACTCGGCGTGCGGCTGCGCTACCCGGGCGTGAAGGAAGGAATATCAAGTGCAGAATAATCCCGGCAACGCCATCGGCGTATTCGATTCCGGCGTCGGCGGCCTTACCGTGGTGCGCGCGCTGATGGAGCGCCTGCCGTTCGAAAACATCATCTATTTCGGCGACACCGCGCGCGTGCCCTATGGCGTGAAATCGGTGGAAACCATTTCTCACTACACGCGGGAAATCGCCCAGTTCCTGCTGCAAAAAGAGGTCAAGCTGCTCATCATCGCCTGCAACACCATGGCCTCGGTGGCATCCCAGGTGGTAAAGGACCTCTCCCCGGTACCGGTGCTGGACGTAATCGATGCCGGAGCGCTGGGTGCCATTGCCGCCACCAGTCGCAGGAAAGTGGGCGTCATCGGCACCCCCACCACCATCAACAGCAACGCCTACGCCCGCGCCATCCACCAGTATGAACCTGACGTGCGCATTTTTTCCCAGGCCTGCCCGCTGTTCGTACCGCTGGTGGAGGAAGGCTGGCTCGATCACCCGGTCACGCGCCTGACCGCCCAGGAATATCTCAGGCCGGTGCTGGCCGAGGGCGTGGACACGCTGGTGCTGGGCTGCACCCACTATCCGCTGCTCAAGCCTTTGTTGCAGGAAGTGGCGGGGAACAGCGTGAAACTGGTGGATTCGGCCGAAGCCATGGCGGAGGAAACCGCCGCGCTGCTGGGCGATCTCAAACTGGCAAACCCGCAACGCGGACAAGCGGAATACCAGTTTTATGTCACGGATGTGCCGCTGCGCTTCCAGACCATCGGCGAACGCTTTCTCGGGCGCACGCTATCCAATGTACATGTCGTAAAGTGGTAATGGAGTATTAACAATGGCCAGAATTCTTTATTTCTCGACGCTCGCCGAGCGGGTCGGCAAGACGGCGGAAGATCTCAAACTCCCGCCCAGCGTGCAGGATCTGCGCGGTTTGCTCAAGCTGCTGCGCATGCGCGGCGAAGAATGGCCGGTGTACCTGGTGGATGACAAGATCCAGGCCACGTTGAACAAGAATTTCGTCGAACTGGATGCCATAATCAGCGATCAGGATGAGATCGGCCTGATGTTGAGCCGGCGTTAATGCACGGTAGGGTGGGCAGGCTTTATCTGCCCACCCTACTTCAGGCGTCTGTCCTCTTCCCGCTGCCACTCGCCCTCGATGATGCTATCTTCAGGAGCGGGATTATTGCTGCGGGCCGCTTTGGGACGTGGCAACAACAGCAGCGCAAGCGCCACGACATCGCTCACCACGCCGGGGAAAATCAGCAGCACCCCGGCGAACAGGGTACGCAGGCTGTCCAGCATGGCATAGCCGAGCGGCTGGCCAGACTGGAGCGAGGAAAAGAGACGCCCGAACACGGCCAGCTTTTCTTCCTGGATCAGGGTCCAACCGGCAAACGCGCTCAAAATCAGCCACGGCAGCAGCCACCAGCCGATGACGCCGGCCAGCTTCGCCATCACAAAGATTTCCAGCGCCGGGAAACCGAGTAAAATAAACAAAATCAACAAAACACGCATATGGAACCTATTCTAGTCATTACCAATTTGCCGGACCAGGACAGTGCCCGCCGCGTGGGGGAAGCCTTGATCACCGGGCGCCTGGCGGCCTGCGTCAACATACTGGCGCCTTGCACCTCGATATACCGTTGGCGGGGCCAGGTCGAAACCGCACAGGAAATTCCGCTCCTGATTAAAACACTGGACAGCCATTACGGCAAGGTTGAAGCCACGATCCGCCAGCACCACCCTTATGAACTTCCCGAAATCATCGCAGTCCCAATCAGCGCCGGTCTTCCCGAATACCTGGCCTGGATCAACAGCGAAACCGAACAAGGATAAACATACATGATGCGTCTACTCTTCAGCGTCCTTTTCATGCTGCTCGCGCTGCCGGCCCATGCCGAGGAGGGCGACCTGCTGGAACCGGAGCAGGCGTTCAAGTTTTCCGCCCGGGCGCTGGATGCCAGCACGGTCGAGGTGCGCTACCAGATTGCCAATGGATATTACCTCTATCGGGAAAAATTCAAGTTTGCCCTTGAACCCGCCAGCGTGACGCCGGGCACGCCCCAATTCCCGCCCGGCAAGGTCAAGCAGGATGAATTCTTCGGCAAGGTGGAAACTTACCGCAACACCATCATCATCAAGCTGCCGCTCACCGGAACCGATGGCACGGCGCAGACTGTCACGCTCAAGTCGGTCTCCCAAGGCTGCGCCGATGCCGGGGTGTGTTACCCGCCGCTCACCCAGAGCGCACAGATCAGCATGCCCGCCGCCAAGCCCGAGCCGGCCGCCTCCGGTGGTCTGGCTGCGCTGGCCAAGCTGGCGGGCCTGGGCGCCGCCAGGCAGGATGAATTCCTCGAGCCTGACCAGGCCTTCAAGCTGGCGGTGACGGCCAGTGATGCGCAAACCCTGGTAGCCAGCTTCACGCTGGCAGAGAGCTATTACCTCTACCGCGACAGGATCAAGTTCACGCTCAAGAATCCCGCGGGCGCCAGCATCGCCAAGGTGGAACTGCCCCAGGGCGAAACCAAGAGCGACCCCAATTTCGGTGAAACCGAGGTTTACCATCACCCCTTCCAGGCCACCATCCAGCTTCAGGGAGCCGCGCAAAAAATTACCTTGCAGGCCAGCTACCAGGGTTGCAGCGAAAAAGGGGTGTGCTATCCACCGATCGTGAAAACCTTTGATCTGCCCCTGCCGCTCCAGAAAACGACCGAAAGCGCCACGGCCGCGCCCCCTCAACTTCCTGCCATCGCAACTCCGGCAGCCGATGCAGGCGGCTCGGAATCCTCGCGGATCACCGCCTTGCTCAAGGGCGGCAACTTCTGGCTGGTGGTGGCGAGCTTCTTCGGCTTCGGCCTGCTACTGGCGCTCACGCCCTGCGTGTTCCCGATGATACCCATCCTTTCCGGCATCATCGTCGGCCAGGGCCATCACCTCACCAAGCCGCGCGCCTTCGCCCTATCCCTGGCCTACGTGATGGGCATGGCGATCACCTACGCCGCCGCAGGCGTGGCTGCCGGATTGTCGGGCACCCTGCTCACCAATGCGCTGCAGAACCCGGTGGTGCTGGGGGTGTTTGCTCTGACATTCGTGGCCCTGGCCTTTTCCATGTTCGGCTTTTACGAGTTGCAGATGCCGAGCTTCATCCAGAGCCGCTTCAACGATGCCAGCAACAAGATGAAAGGCGGCAATGCGACAGGGGTGTTCGCCATGGGCGCGCTCTCGGCAGTCATCGTCGGACCCTGTGTCGCCGCGCCACTGGCGGGAGCGCTGGCCTATATCGGCCTCACCCGCGACGTGTGGCTGGGCGGCTGGGCGTTGTTCGCGATGGCGCTGGGCATGGGCGTGCCGCTGCTGGCGGTAGGCCTTTCCGCCGGGGCCTTGCTGCCGCGCGCCGGTGGCTGGATGGAGGCCGTCAAGTCCTTCTTCGGCGTACTGCTACTGGGCGTGGCGATCTGGCTGATCTCCCCGGTTATCCCGGCGGTGGCGCACATGCTGCTGTGGGCCGCGCTGCTGATCGTTTCGGCGATTTACCTGCATGCTCTCGACCCCCTCCCGCTTCCGGTCAAGGGGTGGTCCAAGTTCTGGAAAGGTGTGGGCGTGGTGGCGCTGATCGCGGGCGTTGCGCTGCTGGTCGGCGCGCTGTCGGGAGGACGCGACATTCTCCAGCCGCTGGCCGGACTGCGCGGAACGGGAAGCGCGCAGGCGGCGGAAAGCGGCCATGCACGCTTCGAGAAAATCAAAAGCGTGGCTGAACTGGAACAGCGTCTACAACAAGCCGGCGGCAAGTTCGTCATGCTGGATTTTCTCGCCGACTGGTGCGTGTCGTGCAAGGAACTGGAGCGCTTCACTTTCAGCGACGCCAGGGTGCAGGCCCGGCTCAAGGACGTGATCCTGTTGCAGGCCGACGTAACGGCAAACAGCGACGACGACAAGGCGTTGCTGAAGAAATTCGGCCTGTTTGGCCCGCCGGGAATCATTTTCTTCGATCCAAGCGGCAAGGAAAAAGGCCGCATAATCGGTTATGAGGATCCGGTCAAGTTTCTTGCCAGTACCGAGGGCATGCTCAAATGAATAGCATCAAAATACTTTCCACCTTGCTGCTGGGTACGATGCTTTCAGCCGGGCTGACGGCCTGCGCGGACCACAAGGAATCGGCCTCTGCTGCGGCAAGCCAAAGCAATAGCGCCATAATTTTTCGCGCCAGCTTCCCTGATCTGGAAGGAAAGCCCCAGTCCCTGAGCCAGTGGCAGGGCAAAATTCTGGTGCTCAACTTCTGGGCGCCCTGGTGCCCGCCCTGCCGTGCCGAAATACCCGAATTCATCAAATTGCAGGAACAATACCGGCAACAGGGCGTGGTGTTTGTCGGCGTGGCGCTGGACCAGAAGGACAAGGTGCAGGCATTCGCCGACGAGATGGGTATCAACTACACCATGCTGGTGGGGGAAAACGATGCGGCGGAAGTGGCAAAACTTGCGGGAAACCGCTTGGGCGGCCTGCCCTTTACCGCCATTTTCGCCAAAAATGGCGACATCGTGTCCACTGTTAGCGGTGAACTGAAGCGTGAGCAACTGGAGGCCACCCTCAAACCTCTGTTATAAGGCGGCAGAACAGGGTTTCAGCATCCTTTCAGAACGGCATTTTCGGTTAATTTGTAGCAAAAACTGGCAATTTGCCCTCATTTACGGCAAACTTGCGTTTATGGAAACCACACCGACAGGTGCCCGGATGCCCGCAACAAACAGGAAAATACTGGTATTGCACGGCCCCAATCTGAATCTGCTGGGTAGCCGCGAACCCAAACACTATGGGCGCGACAGTTTAGAAGACATCAACCAGCGCCTGATCCACCTGGCCCAACATAAAGCCGCCAGCCTGGAAACCTTTCAAAGCAACAGCGAAGCCGAACTGATCGGCCGTATTCATCAGGCGGGACCGGAAGGGGTGAATTTCATCCTGATCAATCCCGCCGCGTTCACCCATACCAGCGTCGCGCTACGCGATGCCTTGGCGGGAGTGAACATTCCTTTCGTGGAGATTCATCTCTCCAACGTTTTCGCCCGCGAACCCTTCCGCCATCACTCTTATTTTTCCGATCTCGCCGTGGGCATCATCAGCGGCCTCGGAGCCAAGGGTTACGAACTGGCTCTGGAATTCGCGCTGGCACAACCATAAGCAAGGACTCATCATGGATCTGCGTAAACTGAAAAAACTGATCGACCTGGTGGAAGACTCCGGCATTGCGGAGCTGGAGATTACCGAAGGCGAGGAAAAAGTCCGTATCAGCCGCTACGGACAGGCGCCGCAAATGATGCAATACGCTCCGCAACAGCACATGATGTCCGCACCGGCTCAGGCCATCCTGCCCGCTGCCGCGGAAGAACCGGCCCAGCCCGACGGCCACGTGGTGAAGTCCCCCATGGTGGGCACTTTCTACCGCGCCTCTTCGCCCGAAGCCAAGGCGTTCGTCGAGGTTGGCCAGAACGTTACGGCCGGCGAAACCCTGTGCATCATCGAAGCCATGAAACTGCTCAACGAGATCGAAGCCGACCAGAGCGGCGTGGTCAAGGCCATCCTGGTCGAGAACGGGCAACCGGTCGAATACGGCGAACCCCTGTTCATCATCGGCTAAGGGACGGATATGCTAGAGAAAGTCCTCATCGCCAATCGTGGCGAAATCGCCCTGCGCATCCAGCGCGCCTGCCGTGAACTCGGCATCAAGACCGTAGCGGTCCATTCCGAAGCCGACAAGGAAGCCAAATACGTCAAGCTGGCCGACGAGTCGGTGTGCATCGGCCCGGCCTCCTCCACCCTGAGTTACCTCAACATTCCGGCGGTGATCAGCGCGGCCGAAGTGACCGACTCTACCGCGATTCATCCCGGCTACGGCTTTCTGTCGGAAAACGCGGATTTCGCCGAACGGGTGCAGAACAGCGGTTTCATTTTCATCGGCCCGCGTCCCGAGACCATTCGCCTGATGGGCGACAAAGTGTGCGCCAAGGATTCCATGAAGGCGTCCGGCGTGCCTTGCGTGCCCGGCTCAGACGGTGCGCTGCCGGAGGATGACGACGAGGTCATCAAGATAGCCAGGAAAGTCGGCTACCCGGTCATCATCAAGGCGGCGGGCGGCGGTGGCGGGCGCGGCATGCGCGTAGTACATACCGAAGCGGCGTTGCTCAACGCGGTCAGCATGACCAAATCAGAGGCCCAGACAGCCTTCGGAAATCCCATGGTATACATGGAAAAATTCCTCGAAAACCCGCGCCATATCGAGATCCAGGTGCTGGCCGACGAGCATGGCAACGCAATTTTCCTGGGCGAGCGCGATTGCTCCATGCAGCGCCGCCACCAGAAAGTGCTGGAAGAAGCGCCGGCACCGGGCCTGGAAACCAAGCTGCGCGACAAGATCGGCGAACGCTGCGCCGAAGCCTGCCGCAAGATCGGCTACCGTGGCGCGGGCACCTTCGAATTCCTGTATGAAAACGGCGAATTTTTCTTCATCGAGATGAATACCCGCGTGCAAGTGGAACACCCGGTCACGGAAATGATCACCGGCGTCGACATCGTGCAGGAACAGCTGCGCATCGCCGCGGGCGAGAAACTGCGCTACAAGCAAAAGGATATCCATTATCGCGGCCATGCCATCGAATGCCGCATCAACGCCGAAGATCCGTTCACCTTCGTGCCCTCGCCGGGTCGCATCACCCAGTATCACGTACCGGGCGGACCAGGCATCCGGGTGGATTCTCATGTTTACCACAACTACGTGGTGCCGTCGCACTACGATTCCATGATCGGCAAGCTGATCGCCTACGGCGACACTCGCGACCAGGCGATAGCCCGCATGCGCACCGCGCTGTCGGAAATGGTGGTGGACGGCATCAAGACCAACATCCCGCTGCACCAGGACCTGATGCACGATGCCGCTTTCCTTCAGGGTGGAGCCAGCATCCACTATTTGGAGCACAAGCTGGCGCTCAGAAAAAAAGAATCCAAAGAATCTTAGAATAAGGCGGGATCAACCATGGCATGGCAAGCGCTGAAAATCGCGGCAGACGCCAAAACCGCCGAAAGCCTGAGCGATGCGCTGATGGACTTGGGCGCGCTTTCCGTGTCCATCGAGGACGCACACGCAGGGACTGAAAACGAGCAGGAAATTTTCGGTGAGCCGGGCGAACCCCCTGCGGGCGTATGGCAGGATGCGCGCATCAATGCCCTGTTCGAGGCCGATGCCGACCTGCCCGCCATGGTTGCGGCAGCGGCGCAAGCGGCGGGCCTCGAGGTCGCCCCCACCTTCGAAGTGGAAGCAGTCGAGGAACAGGACTGGGTGCGACAGACCCAAGCCCAATTCGCACCCATCCCGATTTCCCCGCGCCTGTGGATCGTGCCGACCTGGCACGAGTCCCCCGACCCCGCCGCCATCAACCTCATCCTCGACCCGGGACTGGCTTTCGGCACCGGCAGCCATCCCACCACGCGTTTGTGTCTGCAATGGCTGGATCGCAACCTGCGCGGCGGCGAAACGGTGCTCGACTACGGCTGCGGTTCCGGCATCCTCGCCATTGCGGCCCTGAAACTCGGCGCCGGGCAAGTGATCGGGGTGGATATCGACCCCCAGGCAATTCAGGCCAGTCTTTTCAATGCGCAACAGAATCAGGTAGACGCGAAGTTTTATCTGCCCAATGACGCGCCTTCGGTCTGTGTTGATGTGGTCGTCGCCAATATCCTCACCAACCCCCTGAAAATGCTGGCGCCCATGCTGGCAAACGCGGTTCGGCCCGGCGGCCGGATTGTGCTTTCGGGAATACTCTCCCACCAGGCCGACGCTGTGCTCGCCGTTTACCGCACCTGGTTCGACATCGAAGTGGCGGACGAATCGGAAGGCTGGTCCTGCCTGTCCGGTATCAGGAAGTCATGACCCAGATCACCACCTGCCCGCAATGCAAAACGCGCTTCCGCGTAACCGCAGAGCAGTTGGCAGCGCGCCGTGGCGATGTGCGTTGCGGGTGCTGTACCCATATTTTCAATGCCTATGCAACGCTGGCTGCGGAAACGCCCGAACCGCCACAGGACATCGAAGTCTCTCAGCTCGAGTCGCCTCCTGAAAAAGCGCTCCCGCTCGCTCCCGAGGCAGAAGAAACAGCGCCGCAAAGCATCCCTGCCGAAGAAACAGAAACCCTGCCGGAAGCGCCTGCTGTTGAAATCCGGGAGGAAATTTCAGCGGAGATCGAATCCCTCGCCGAGCCCTGCGCTCCCTCGAAAGAGCCGCAAGTCGAGACAAGCACGGAACCCGAGCCCGAATCCGCGGCGGAAATCCGCGTGGTCCGGGTCCAGCCCCCGCCGCTGACCATTGAAACCAGGGTTTCCCCCGACAGTCCCAAATACGGCCCGCCTCCCAAGCCCAGGCACGCCTGGCCATGGGTCCTGGCCAGCCTGCTGCTACTGGCCGGCCTGGCAGGGCAAGGCACCTATTTCCTGCGCGACACCATCGCCGCCAGTTACCCGCCCACCCGGCCCTTGCTGGAACAGGCCTGCGCACACCTCCAGTGCAGCATCCGCCTGCCGCAGCAACCTGATCTGCTCAGCATCGAGTCTTCCGAACTGCACGCCGACCCCACCCGCGCCAGCATCGTGGTGCTCACCAGCACCCTGCGCAACCGCGCACCCCATGTCCAGTCTTATCCGACACTGGAGTTAACGCTCACTAATATCAAGGATCAAATGGTGGCGCGGCGGATATTCACCCCCAGGGAATATGTGCGGCCCAGGGAAAATGTGCAACAGGCCTCTGTCATCGCGCAAGGCATCCCAGCCAAGGGCGACGTGGCGGTCAAATTATTATTGGATCTGGGCGAGTTAAAAGCAGAGGGATATCGACTCTACCTGTTTTATCCGTCCTGACTGGAGAAATACATGCTCAAGCAAACCCCGCTCAACGCCGCGCACCGCGCCGCAAATGCCAAAATGGTGGATTTCGGCGGCTGGGACATGCCGCTCCATTACGGCTCCCAACTTGAAGAGCACCACAAGGTCCGCAGCGATGCCGGCATGTTCGACGTTTCCCACATGCAGGTGGTGGACCTTGCCGGCGAAGGTTCGCGCGCTTTCCTCAAGCAGTTGATGGCCAACAACGTGGACAAGCTCGCCCTGTCCGGCAAGGCGCTGTATTCCTGCATGCTCAACCAGCAGGGCGGGGTGATCGATGACCTGATCATCTACTTCATGCGCGAAGACTGGTTTCGCATCGTGGTCAACGCCGGCACCGCGGAAAATGACCTGGTCTGGATGGAGGCGCAGCGCGAAAAACTGGCGCCCACCCTCACCCTTACCCCGCGCCGCGACCTCGCCATGATCGCGATCCAGGGACCAAATGCACGGGCAAGATTCTGGGCCTCCATGCCCGGCTCGCAGGAGATAAGCGAAAATCTCAAGCCGTTCCAGGCTGTGGAAATGGGCACCATGTTCCTCGCCCGAACCGGCTATACCGGCGAAGACGGATTCGAAGTCATGGTGCCGGCCAAGGCCGCACCCTTCCTGTGGCAGGCGTTACAGGAACAAGGGGTCACACCCATCGGACTGGGCGCGCGCGACACACTGCGCCTGGAAGCCGGCATGAACCTCTACGGCCAGGACATGGACGAAACGGTCACCCCGCTCGAATCGGGCCTGGCATGGACGGTGGATCTCGCCACGCCGCGCGACTTCATCGGCAAGCAAGCGCTCACCAGCCAGGACGTGACACGCCAACTCATCGGCCTGTTGCTGCTGGACAAGGGGGTGCTGCGCAACCACCAGAAAGTCATTACCCCCCATGGCGAGGGAGAAATCACCAGCGGCGGTTTTTCCCCCACCCTCAACCAGTCCATCGCACTGGCCAGACTGCCGCTTTCTGTGGCGCCGGGCGATACGGTGCAGGTGGAAATCCGCGGCAAGCTGCTCGCCGCGAAGGTGGTGCGCTACCCCTTCGTGCGCAACGGCAAGCCTTGTTATAAAGAAGCCTAACCTCCCCTGCTCAGGAGGGCGAGCGACTCCTCCCCTGACAAGGGGAGGCCGGGAGGGGTTGGGGTTAAGCGCCTCAACCCGTTTAGTGGCATAATTCGGCCCAATAAAGATCGAATCAAAAAGGAAAAAAACATGAGCATTCCGGCTGAATTGAAATACACGAAATCCCACGAATGGGCCCGGCTCGAGGCGGACGGCAGCGTGACGATAGGCATCACCGCCCATGCCCAGGAACTGCTGGGCGATATGGTATTCGTGGAAAACCCGGTACTGGGACGCAAGCTGACCCAGGGCGAGGAATGTGCGGTGGTGGAGTCGGTCAAGGCGGCTTCCGATGTTTATGCCCCGCTGGCGGGAGAAGTCATTGCCGCAAACGCCGAGCTTGAAGGCGCACCCGAATCCATCAACCAGGACGCCTATGCAGCCTGGATGTTCAAGATCAAACCCGACAACGCGGCTGATCTGAATGACCTGCTCGATGCAGCGGCCTACCAGGCTTTGGTGGATAGCGAAGCGCACTAAACATACAAGGGTTTCCCGCATGCCGTTCATCCCCCACACCGAAGATGATATCCAGACAATGCTGGCACGCATCGGTGTGCCCTCCATTGATAGTCTGTTCGACGAAATTCCTCCTGCGCTGCGCAGTGGAAAGCTGACCGGCGTAGCGCCGGGCATGAGCGAAATGGATATTGCCCGCCTCATGACAGAGCGTGCCGAGGCAGACGGACGCTTTCTCAACTTCGCCGGGGCCGGAGCCTACGAACACCACATCCCGGCGGCCGTGTGGCAGATTGCCACGCGCGGCGAGTTTTATTCCGCCTACACGCCCTACCAGGCCGAAGCCAGCCAGGGCACGTTGCAGTTGCTGTATGAATTCCAGACCATGATGTCGTCCCTGACCGGGATGGATGTATCCAACGCCAGCCTCTACGACGGTGCGTCCGGCCTGGCCGAAGCGGCACTGATGGCGGTGCGCGCACACAAGACCTCGCGCCGGGTCCTGATGCCGAAGACGGTGCATCCTTTCTACCGCCAGGTGGTGCACAGCATCGTCAAGCATCAGAAAATCGAGCTGGTTGAGCTGGATTACGATCCGGTCAAGGGCATCACCGCACTGCCGGATGAAAAGGACTTCGCCGCGCTGGTGATCCCCCAGCCCAATTTCTTCGGCTGTCTGGAAGAGGTCGACCAACTCACCGACTGGGCCCACCAGCATGGCGGGCTGGTGATCGGGCTGGTCAATCCCCTTGCGCTGGCGCTGCTTTCGCCACCCGGGGAATGGGGCGGCAAGGGTGCGGACATCGCGGTCGGCGAAGGTCAACCGCTGGGTTCGCCGCTTTCCAGCGGCGGCCCGTACCTGGGCTTCATGTGCTGCAAGCAGGCGCTGGTACGCCAGATGCCCGGACGCATCATCGGCCGCACCGTGGACCTGGACGGCAAGCCCGGCTTCACGCTGACGTTGCAGGCACGGGAACAGCATATCCGCCGTGCCAAGGCCACCTCGAACATCTGTTCCAACCAGGGACTGATGGCCACAGCCGCCACCATACACATGACGCTGCTGGGGCCGGACGGCCTGGAGCGGGTGGCATCCGCCTGCCACGCCAACAGCACGGCCCTGACAGATAAATTAAGCGCCATTTCGGGCGTCAAACGCGCATTTACCCAGCCCGTGTTTCACGAAACCGTGCTGCGCCTGCCCATTCCGGTGGCGGACGTGCTGCGTGCACTGGAGGCGCAGGGTATCGTGGGCGGCTTCGACCTGTCGCCGCATTACCCTGAACTGGGCCAGGCGCTGCTGATTTGCGCGACGGAAACCAAATCACCGGCGGATATCGAAAAATATGCCGAGCAACTGAAACGCATCGTCGAACGGCGCAATGCAGGTCTCACCTGCACCAAGCTTGTCCCCACCGCCACCAGCAAGTGGTAACAGAGAAAAGGAGATCGCAATGGCTACCGTAACTCTCGAAGGTGAACCGCTCAACGTCGGCGGACATTTCCCGCAGCTAGGCGAAACCGCCCACAGTTTCATGCTGGTGAACAAGGATCTGGTTGATGTTTCCCTGAGCGAATTTGCCGGTAAACGCAAAGTGCTGTCGATTGTGCCCAGCATCGACACACCGGTATGCGCCACTTCCACCCGTGTCTTCAACCAGCGCGCGAGCGAAATGGACAATACCGTGGTACTGGTGATCTCCGCCGATCTGCCCTTCGCTCAGAGCCGTTTTTGCGGCGCGGAAGGGCTGAACAACGTCATCATGCTGTCCACCATGCGCGGACGCGATTTCCACAAGGATTACGGCGTGATGATCACCGAACCGCCGCTATCCGGCCTGATGGCCCGCGCCGTTGTCATCCTGGATGAAAACGACAAGGTGATCCATTCCGAATTGGTTCCAGAAATCACCCAGGAGCCGGATTACGATGCGGCGATCGCGGCTTTGAGCCGTTAGGGGTTTTAAAGATCCAAAACACTCACCGCAAAGGACGCAAAGGACGCAAAGGTTCGCGAAGGAAAGGCCATCATTCAGACATTTGATTTCCTTTGCGAACCTTTGCGTCCTTTGCGGTGAATAATTTTTTCCAGGTTTACTTCATGCTGATCTTCGAACTCTCGCAACCCAAGCGCCGCAACGCGGCACAGGCACCTTCCGCCCCGGCGGCATGCGATGACATCCCCGCACACCTGCGGCGCAAGCAGCGCCCGCTGTTGCCGGAAGTGTCCGAAATGGATGCGGTGCGCCATTACACCCGCCTGTCGCAAAAGAATTTCTCCATCGACACCCATTTCTACCCGCTCGGCTCCTGCACCATGAAGTACAACCCGCGCGCCTGCAACCAGCTCGCCATGCTGCCGCAACTGCTGGCACGCCACCCCTTGAGCCCGGATAACACCGGCCAGGGCTTCATGGCCTGCATGCACGAGTTGCAGGAAACGCTCAAGGAAGTCACCGGCATGGCCGCCGTCTCGCTTACCCCGATGGCCGGCGCCCAGGGCGAATTCGCCGGGGTGGCGATGATTCGCGCCTACCACGATGCGCGCGGCGACACGGCGCGCAGCGAGATCCTGGTGCCGGATGCGGCGCACGGCACCAACCCGGCCACGGCGGTGATGTGCGGCTACACGGTGCGGGAAATTCCCACCGACGGTGACGGCAATGTCGATCTGGCCGCCTTGAAAGCTGCTGTCGGCCCGCACACGGCAGGGTTGATGCTGACCAACCCGTCCACCCTGGGGGTGTTCGAGAAAAGCATCCAGGATATCCAGCGCATCGTGCATGAAGCCGGCGGCCTGCTCTATTACGACGGCGCCAACCTCAACGCCATCCTGGGACGGGTCAAGCCGGGCGACATGGGTTTCGACGTGATCCACCTCAACCTGCACAAGACCTTCTCCACTCCCCATGGCGGCGGGGGGCCGGGAGCGGGTCCGGTGGGCGTCAGCGCCCGGCTGGAACCGTTTCTGCCGGTGCCGCTGGTGGCCGAGGAAGGCGGCCGCTACCGCTGGTTGACCGAACTGGACCGCCCTAACAGCATCGGCCGCCTCTCCGCCTTCATGGGCAACGCGGGCATCCTGCTGCGCGCTTATATTTACGCCCGCATGCTGGGCGCGGAAGGCATGCACCGGGTAGCCGAATTCGCCACCCTCAACGCCAATTACCTGATGGTGCAACTGGCCGGAGCCGGATTCGACGTGGCATTTCCCCAGCGCCGCGCCAGCCACGAATTCATCGTCACGCTGAAAAAACTCAAGGACGAGACCGGGGTTTCCGCCATGGATGTGGCGAAACGTCTGCTGGACAAGGGCTTCCACGCGCCCACCACCTATTTCCCGATGCTGGTGCAGGAATGCTTGCTGATCGAGCCGACCGAGACCGAATCCATGCAGACGCTGGATGCCTTCATCGCGGCACTGAGGGAAATTCGTGACGAAGCCTACAGTCAGCCCGATCTGGTCAAAGGCGCGCCCCATACCATGCCGGTGCGCCGCCTGGACGATGTAAAAGCCGCGCGCGAGCTGGATCTGACATGGCGCCAGGCTTGATCACCGCGGGGTAATGAATAGATGCTTGTCGCCATGAGGTGGGTATTTGCGCTGCTGCTGTTGGCCAATATCGCCCTTTTCCTGACGATGCAATTGCCACAGGGCAAGGCGGGGACTGAATCCATGGCTGCCCACGCGCCCTATCTGGCCGAAAAGATCCGTCTTGTTAGCGAAGAGGAAGCACAGCACCTGCCGCCTCGGCCTGTTACCGCACCCGAACCGGCCCGGATTTGCATGGAATGGACCCTCGCTACTCACGAACTGGAACGCGCCCAAGCCGCACTGAAAACGCTGAAACTGGACGAAAAAGACGTCACCCTGAACCAGGCATCCGGAAAAACCAGCGGCTATTGGGTCTATATCCCCCCCCTGAAATCCAGGCAGGAGGCCAACAAAAAGGTGGAAGAGCTGAAGGCGCTGGGGGTACAGGACAGCTTTGTCATGCAGGACAACAACAAATGGCGTTATGCGGTTTCGCTGGGAATATTTTCCAGCGAGGAGGGCGCTGCAAAATACCTTGCACAGATGCGTGAAAAAGGCGTGAAATCGGCCAAAACCACGCCGCGCGGCCAGGAAAGCGAGCATGCCAGCCTGATCATCCGGGCCAACAGGGAAGATCTGGAATTCGAACTGGTGAAAGTGAAGCAGGATTTCACGGATAGTACGCTCAAGGCGGTGGCTTGTGAGCCGTAATCCATAAACGACGATTTGAGCAGCGACCCGGCGAGGTAAAAAATGACTAAACGGCACAACGGTTTCACCATGGTCGAAATGATGGCGGTGGTCGCAGTCATCGCGATTCTGTCCTTGATGGCGATACCCTCATTCCAGAGCCGCATCATCCGACAGCAAATCGAGACCGCCCTGCCTTTGGCAGATATCGCCAAATATCCCATCGCCGCCGCGTGGGCTACCGCGAAGCCATTCCCCGCCGACAATGCGGCCGCCGGACTACCCGTCCCTGACAAGATCGTCAACAACTACATCAGCGCGATTGTCGTGCAGGATGGCGCCATCCACATTACCTTCGGCAATCAGGCGCACAAGACCATAAACGGCAAAATCCTCACCCTGCGCCCCGCAGTGGTACTCGATGCGCCGGTGGTACCGGTAACCTGGGTCTGTGGCTATGCCAATGCTCCCGAGAAAATGACGGCCATGGGCAATAACCTGACCGACATCCCGAGTGGATTCCTGCCGCCGGTGTGCCGGGGAGTCAAGCGTTAGTCGCCTTCGGGCACGGTCAACGCAGGAAAAATTTTTCCCGGATTGAGGATATTGCCGGGGTCAAATACTTTCTTGATCTCCCGCATCAAATCCAGTGTTACAGGGTCGATTTCCCGCGCCACGAACGGCCGCTTCTCCCGCCCCACGCCGTGCTCGCCGGAAAGGGTGCCATTGAGTCGCAGCACCAGCGCGAAAACCTCGTCCAGACAAGCTTCGGCCCGCTGCATTTCCTCCCCGTCGTCTGGATTCACCAGCAGGTTGACGTGGATGTTGCCGTTGCCGGCATGACCAAAATTGGCATTGGCGACATGATATTTCGCACTCAGTTCGGCCAGCCCGGCCAACAATTCCGGCAGCCGCGACACCGGTACCACGACGTCCTCGTTGATTTTCTTGGGCGCGATGTCACGCAGCAGCGGCGAGAGCGCCTTGCGCGCCGCCCACAGCGCCTTGAGATCGGGCACGATCTCCGCGCTTATCAGGCCGTCATTGCGGCACACAGTGCGGATGGTCTGGGCACAAGCGGCGACTTCGCTGGCCGAGCCATCCACCTCGATCATCAGCAGCGCCCGGGTCTGCTCCGGCAGCAAGCCCGGATGACGGCCCCGAATCAGGTCCAGCGAGGCCTGATCGAGGAATTCCAGCGCGCTGGGCAAGGCCGGCTGCGACATGATGGCGGCAATCGCCGCAGCACAACTGGCGATATCGCGATAATGGGCGGTCAGCCCGCCCACCGCGGCGGGTAGCGGAGTGAGCTTGAGGGTGGCCTCGGTAATCACGGCCAGCGTTCCCTCAGAGCCGATCAGCAGCCGGGTCAGGTCGTAGCCCACCACGCCCTTGGTGGTGTAGCAGCCGGTCTTGATGATGTCGCCCTTGGCCGTCACTGCCTTGAGGCCCAGCACATGGTCGCGAGTGACGCCGTATTTCACCGCATGAGGTCCGCCGGCGCAGGTGGCGAGATTGCCGCCGATGCTGCAATACGCCGCGCTGGAGGGATCGGGAGGCCAGAAAAACCCATGGGGCTGTGCGCTGTCCTGCACTTCCTGGTTCAGCACCCCCGCTTCGACCACCATGACGCGGTTGGCGGGATCGACCGTGAGAATGCACCGCATGCGTTCCAGCGACAGCGCCACGCCGCCCTGTTCCGGGATGCTGGCGCCGGTGGTGCCGGTGCCGCGGCCGCGCGGCGTGAGAGGAACCCGGAACTCGTTGCACAGGCGCACGATTTGTTGCACCGCTTCGGTGCTGGTGGCGAACGCCACTGCCTGGGGCGGGAATATTTTGCGGCTGTTGTCGTAGCCGTAGACAAAGCAGCTCGCCGGGTCGGTGAGCAGGTTGCCTGCGCCGGCGATGGCGCCGAGACGGGTCAGGAACGCCGCGGGCAACATGCTATAAGGTACGGATCTTGGCGATGGTGGCGGTAGTGGAACGCTCGAACAGGAACGGGATGGAATGGACCTGCCCGCCCCAGCCCGCGACTTCCCGCGCGCCGACGATATTCTCCACGCGCCAGTCGCCCCCCTTCACCAGAATACCCGGCTTGCAGGCAAGGATCAGCTTGAGCGGGGTATCTTCATCAAACCAGGTGACCAGGCTGACGCTTTCCAGCGCTGCCAACACCGCCATGCGATCCTGCTGGTTGTTGACCGGACGGTCGTCGCCCTTGCCCAGGCGCTTGACCGAGGCATCGGTATTGACCCCCACGATCAGGCTTGCGCCCAATGCCCTGGCCTGGGCCAGGTAGGTGGCATGGCCGCGATGGAGAATGTCAAAGCACCCGTTGGTGAACACCAACGGCTGCGGCAGCGCAGCAGCGCGGGCCGGCAAATCGGCCGGAGCGCAAATCTTGCGCTCGAAATCCGGAGCGCTGATGCTCATTCCTGGTATTCGAATACTTTGACCACCTTCTTCACATCGCTGGTGGTGCGGGCGATTTCGGTCGCATCTTCGGCCTCTTTGCGGGTAACGAGACCCATCAGATAAACCACGCCATTTTCGGTCACGACCCTGACATGGTTCGCCTGAAATTTCTGCGCATCAATCATGCGGCCCTTGACCTTGGATGTAATGAAAGTGTCGTTACTGCGCGAGGAGAAAGTGCTCAACCCGGCAATGGCGATTTCGTTGCTGACCGAGCGCACGTTGGCCACGTCCCGGACCATCTGCTCCGCTTCAAGCTTCAATGCATCGGCTGGGACTTCGCCGGTGAGGAGAACATTGCGGTTATAGCTGGTGACGTTTATATGTACCTTGTCCCTGAATTTATCCTCGATCAGGCTGGACGCCTTGAGTTCGATACCCTGATCCTCGATGTAGGCACCGGAGGTACGCCTGTCCGCTGCCATCAGGGCTCCGGCGCCGACCCCAACGGCAACCACGGGAAAGCACCCCTGCAGGGCGGGAATGATCGCTAACAGCAACAGAAAACGGCGCATTATTCAACTCCTAATAGCAAACAGTCGATGGCATCGCACAGGCAGTGGATGATGAGCAAATGCACTTCCTGAATGCGGGCGGTACTTTCGGAAGGCACGCACAAATGGATGTCGCCGGCGCGTAAAAGTTCCACCATGCCGCCCCCGCCTTTGCCGGTAAGCGCAATCACGTCCATTTCCCGCTCGTGCGCCGCCTGGATTGCCTGGTTCACATTGCGCGAGTTGCCGCTGGTGGAAATCGCCAGCAACAGGTCCTGGGGCTGCCCCAGCGCACGCACCTGCTTGGAGAAAATCAGCTCGAAATCGTAATCGTTGGCGATGGAAGTAATGGTCGAGCTGTCGGTGGTAAGCGCCATGGCAGCCAGCCCGGGGCGTTCCATTTCGAAGCGGTTGAGCATTTCCGAGGCGAAATGCTGGGCGTCCCCCGCCGAGCCGCCGTTACCGCAGCTCAACACCTTGCCGTCCGCGAGCAGGCATTGCACCACGCGTTCCGCGGCGAGCGCAATCGGCTCCGCAAGCAGATCCAGCGCTTGCAGCTTGATATGCGCACTGTCGGTGAAATGGTGGCCGATGCGGGAGATGAGATCCATTATGTTTACTCGATACCAGCTAAAGGTGGGATTTTATGCGCTAAATGCGTCTTTGATCCATTCAATCTTGAGACCGTCCAGCAACACCGCATCGAAGCGGCACGGCGGCTGCTTGGGCAATTTTTGCAGATAGTGCTGCGCCGCGCGTATCAGCTTGCCTTGCTTGCTTGGCGTGATGCTTTCCGCCGCGCCGCCAAAATTGCGGTTCCGCCGCAGACGAACTTCCACGAATACCCTGGTGGCGCCATCGTCCATGATCAGGTCGATTTCCCCCACGCGGCAACGGTAATTTCTTTCCACCACACGCAGGCCCTGCCGTTGCAAGAAATCGGCGGCCAGATTTTCCGCCTGCTGGCCCGGTTCGATCATCCCAGGATCATTGCGCCAGAAGCACAGCTTCCCCGTCGCGAAACTCGGCGCGCACCCCGGCACGATTGAACTGGTGCGACGAGGGGTCGAGACTGAGGCGACCCGTCACTCCATCCAGGGTAAGGGCCGTGCCGGGCGGATTTGCCTGCAACATCAACGCCAGGCGCCAGGCATCGATACCGAGCGCATAGAGCCGCTCCAGATCGGTGCCGAGCGCAGTTTGAGGCCGGGGATAGACCATCACGGCGATATGATCCGGCTGCAACAGCCATGGCATATCGGTGAAGCGGACACCATTGAGATCGTGGTATTTCTGTGGATTGTTGGCCCCGGCGAAGATCTGCGAAGTGGCGTAAGAGGGAATATCCGGGTTGAGGTAAGGCCGCAGCAGGCGGGCTTCCTGCCCATCCATGGCAAGGAACACCATTTCCGCCGCACGTTTCTGTAAAGCATCTCGTATGGCGCTGGCATTGGCGCCGGAAAAAATGAGCTGATCCACGATCGTGCCGCCCAGAACCGGCCACTCGGCGGCGAAGGAAAGCTGCATGCGTTTTTCCAGCGCGCCGCCGGAAACAATGATGGTGGCCGTTTTCCTGCCATCGGCGAAAGCCGCCTGGGCGACCTGACGCGCCTCGATATCCGCAGCCAAACCCAGCAAGTAAAGCTGGGGGGGTAGAACTGCGTCCCGTTCCGGCTGGTTGAGCGCCAGGGTAGGCACGCTCACCTGCTTGCTGGAAGCCAATGCGGTGACCCCGCTCTTGGTCAGTGGGCCGACCACGATCCGGGCTCCCGCTTGCGTTGCCTGGCCGTATGCGGACACAATGTCATCCACCTTGTCGCCACTTGGGTAAATTTTTATCGGCAGCGCTCCTGCCTGAATTGCGGAAGCCGCCATGAAGCCCTGCTTCACCGCCTCCGCGGCACGGCCGAAAGCGCTGGAATTAAGCGGCAGCAACAGCGCAACATGCGCATTGGCGGTTGATGCCGGCAACACCTTGCCGTCAGGGGGCAACAACGCAGTCCTAACCGGCGAGGACTCGGCCCTGACCGGCTGTGACAGCGCCGCACTAACTGGCTGAGACGGCTCGGCCCTGATCGGTTGTACCAGCGAACTGACAGGGCTTTGGACCGAACTTTTGGCGACTCCAGCACAGCCCGTCAAAGCAAGGGCGGTAAATAGCAACCATAAAGAGAGGTAACGTTGCATCAAGATCAGGAGAAAGGTGGAAAAGGCACATTATATGTGGTTGCCACACCGATTGGTAATTTACGGGACATTACCCTGCGCGCGCTGGATGTGTTGAAATCGGCACAAATCATCGCGGCCGAGGATACCCGCAATACTGCCCACCTGCTCGGCCACTACGGCCTTTCGGCAAAACTGGTGGCCTTGCACGAGCACAACGAACTCGCCGCCTCCCCCAAACTGGTTGAAGCCCTGCATGCCGGCAAGACGGTTGCGCTTGTGTCGGATGCCGGCACCCCCGGCATCAGCGACCCCGGCGCCATACTGGTGAAAGCAGCGCGCGCGGCAGGTCTGCCCGTGGTTCCGCTGCCCGGCCCCAGCGCGGTGATCTGCGCCCTTTCGGCGGCGGGAATGGAAGCTGCACCCCACTTCCTGTTCTACGGTTTCCTGCCCGCCAAGCCCGGCAACCGTCGCAAGGCGCTGGCCCCGCTGCAATCCCTGCCCTACACCCTGGCGTTTTACGAAGCACCGCATCGCATCGTGGAAACCGTCGCCGATCTGCTCTTGGTGCTGGGGGGCGAACGCGAAATCACTTTCGCGCGCGAACTCACCAAACTGTTCGAAAGCATTCACACCTGCAAACTGGCGGACGCCCCGGCCTGGCTGGAAGGCGACGCCAACCGGCAGCGCGGGGAATTCGTGGTGCTGGTTTCGGGCGCGCCGCCCAGCCCGGAAGAGGGTATCGGCGAGGAAGCGCGGCGCACGCTGCAACTCCTGCTGGGGGAATTGCCGCTGAAACAGGCGGTCAAGCTCGCCGCCGAGATCAGCGGGGAGAAGAAAAATGCCCTATACGAACTGGCATTGCAGTTAAAATGACGTTGGACTCACACACAGGCCAACCCATGAACACCCTCACCATCACCCGCCCCGACGACTGGCACCTCCATCTGCGCGACGGCAGCGAAATGCGGGCCGTGCTGGCGGACACCGCGCGCCGTTTCGCCCGCGCCATCGTCATGCCCAATCTGCGCCCCCCCGTGACCAGCACCGAACTGGCGCTCGCCTACCGGCAGCGCATCCTCGACGCGCTGCCCGCAGGCTCGGATTTTCAGCCGCTGATGACGCTTTATCTCACCGACAACACCGCGCCCGATGAGATCGTCAAGGCCAAGGCCAGCGGCATGGTGCACGGCGTGAAGCTCTACCCCGCCGGCGCCACCACCAACTCCGATTCCGGCGTGACCGACATCCTCAAATGCCATGCCGCGCTGGAAGCGTTGCAGGAGCACGACCTGCCGCTGCTGGTGCATGGCGAGGTGACCCATCCGCTGGTGGACGTATTCGACCGCGAACAGGTTTTCATCAGCCGGGTACTGGCGCCGCTGCTGGAGCGCTTCCCCCGCCTGCGCATCGTGTTCGAGCACATCACCACGCGCCAGGCAGTGGACTTCGTCAAGAACGCGCCGTCGAACCTGGCCGCGACCATCACCCCCCACCACCTGCTGTACAGCCGCAACGCCATGTTCAGCGGCGGCATCCGCCCGCACATGTACTGCCTGCCGGTGCTGAAGCGCGAGGACCATCGCTGGGCGCTGCTCGCAGCGGCCACCAGCGGCAACCCGAAATTCTTTCTCGGCACCGACAGCGCCCCCCATGCCCGCAACGCCAAGGAATCCGCCTGCGGCTGCGCCGGCATCTACTCCGCCCATGCCGCGCTGGAGCTTTACGCCGAGGCATTCGAGGCGGCAAAGGCGCTGGACAAGCTGGAAGGCTTCGCCAGTTTTCATGGCGCGGATTTTTATGGCTTGCCGCGCAATGAGGGGAAGATCACGCTGGTCAGGGAAAGCTGGGAGGTGGCGGGGGAATTGCCGTTCGGAAGCACCTCGCTCGTACCGCTCAGGGGCGGCGAGCAGGTTGGCTGGAAGCTGGTATAAACCTTGAACCCAAATAATCCATTGGGCTCAAACCCCTCCCGGCCTCCCCTTGTGCGAGCATCCGCTATGCGGATTGCCTGCTTGACCCGCCTCAGGGGAGGGGCGGGCTTTGCTCTCCCCCTGACAAGGGGGAGCTGGAGGGGGTTTGGGCCTAATGGACAATCCGGGCTGAAAACTCAGCTAGCCACAGAGAACACAGAGTAAAAACGATGGCTTGCAATAAATATTGGCTTCACCCGTTAGGTGAACTGGTAAATGGGCGAAGCCCGCTTCATCTCTGTGACCTCTGTGTTCTCTGTGGCTTGAATTGCGGTTTTAAGAATATAACTTGAGCGCATCAATGCAAGTCGCGATCCCGGGACATACGTTCACACACGCGCCCCTCCGGCTCGCGAAAACAATTCAATCAATAACCAAAGAGATCAAGTCATGAAAAAACTTCTCCCTTTTGCCGTGTTAGCCCTTTTTGCAACAAATGCCGTGGCCGACCTGTTCGCCTGGGTAGATGACCAGGGTATACGGCGTCACGGCGAAACCGTGCCGAAACAATATGCCGCCACGGCAAGAAATCTGACCGCCGAGGCGAGAACAGAGCCGGCCAAGCTGACGTCGGAAGAAAAAGAAAAGTCGGATTTCAAGAAATTGCAGAAGGACAACAGTCTGAAGGCGAGCCAGAAAGAGGCGGAGGAAAAGGAAATCAGGGAGCAGGCCCAGCGCTATATTCGCATGGAAAAAGCCTGGGAGGCGGCCCAGGAAGATAAGAAACGCTGAGGGCTGACAACGCGCTGCCAAGGTGCGCGGGTCCTTTCCCGCTTGAAGCAGCGACATATAGCGTATTGATGGTTTCACGGCATTGTCGGGACGAGGCAAAACCATGTATCGGACTGATTTGTCTCGTCTAATTATTGATTGCAACATTTTGTCCATCACCTTGATGCAATATTTTGCGTCAAATTAGGATGGCCACTTTTCGTTAGAACTCGGAATCTCCTATGCGCGAATTCATAAGCAAATTATCGGGAGCCAATGTATTTCCAACGCTTTGCTACCTGCTGGCTGCGTACTTTTTGTACGCTTTCTGCGCGGTCGTTGGAGTACCTCCGAGTAAGGCTCTTGATGGCACAAGTGGAAGTTACTTGGCCCTCGCCCTGTTTCTCTTCATGCTCCCTGAAGCAAAGAAGCTGAAGTTTGGTCAGCTCTTTGAGTACGAAGCGCGGGTTAAGGAAATCAAGGAAGAAGTGAAGCAATTTAAGGACGAAACGCGATCTACTCTCTCGGCATATACAAGCCTTGTCTCCGCAATTAGCAATACCGTTAGCCAAACCATCAACGTCAATCTTCCAGGGCGTAGTGAGGCAACGCAGGCGAAGGAAGACCTCGATTCAACACTAAGAACAAAGACAGGAAAGTCGGAAGTCGAGGACGAAATTGAACAGTTCCTAGCCTCAGAAGGAAACGACCTGAACTACGCACTAGCGAAGCTCCGCATGCAACTCGAAAGAGAGCTACGCCGCATCCTCGACAAACGTTCTAAGGTTTCACTCACATCCGGCGAAAACACCAAGTTCCTTTCGGCGCGCTCATTGTTCCTTCAATTCGTCCGGCAGTTCCCGAACTATGAAGGAATCGAGGGTTCCTTTGACTATGTACTCAAGGTTTGTAACGCGGCCATACATGGACAGTACATTCCCGAGAATTACGCCCATGAAGCCCTTTCAATGGGATTCAGAATGCTTGCGGAACTTAAGAGCATCAATTGAACAGTTCCTAGCCTCAGAAGGAAACGACCTGAACTACGCACTAGCGAAGCTCCGCATGCAACTCGCCACCGTGAGGGTCAGGTCCAACTCGCCACCGTGAGGGTCAGGCCACCGTTAGGGTCAGGCCACCGTTAGGGTCAGGCCACCGTTAGCACCGTTAGGGTCAGGTCTTGCCTTTTGCCTTCAGCAAAAGGCAAGACAAACCATTGCAAAATATTGGGTATTCACTCGTTGGGTGAGGCCAAACAAAGACCGCGAACTGCCTTTGCGAGTTGGGCGGCAAACCGCCCATCCCTGTTTACCCCGTTTCTCCGTGTTCTCCGTGACCTCCGTGGTTATCGAACTGAGGTTTTCAGAGTCAATCATCCGCCGTCACTATTTTTCATACATGCGCCCGATCTCGCCGGCGCAAGCATCCGGATGATCGCGGTGCCGCCCGATCAGGTGATGCGCGGTTTCCTGCCAGCGTTGTGCGCCTCGCTCGACCTGGAGGCGCAAGGCTTGCAGCGGCTCCCCTTCCACCCAGCGTTGGTATGCCTCGGTCAGTTCAGGGAACAGCTCCCGCCGCATACCCCTGAGATTGGCAAAATAGAAATGCAAGCCGGCTTCATTTTCCCGTTCCAGTAGCGTGGGCAAGGTGGAAATGCTGTCGGCCAGGTGGTCCCGCACCGCCCGCGCAACCAGTTCACCGCGCGTGCCAGATACAGTCCGCAGCAGTGCCGGCCAATCCTCGCCGAGGCTTTGCTCCGCGCGCCATTCCCCGACTTCATGCAGCAGCGCGGACTCCACTTCATTGTCGGTCATCTGCTCCAGAGCCTGCTCGAAGTCAGCGTCGAAAGCGTAATACGCCATCGCGCGCGCCATGGCGTCCTGATGTTTTTTCCAGCGCCATTCCTCGATCTTTTCCCACAGCATGCGGCGCATCGACTCGCGCCGGATGAACAGGGTACCGTCGAGCAGCATGGCCGGTGGCGCGGTCATGTCGCGCGCATGTTCGCGCCCGGCGATCAACACCGGCAAACCGTCGCGCTGTTCGGCGCGCAGCAGCTCGGCGAGGAAAAAATGCGGCGCGGCGTAGCTCCCGTAACCACCGCTGTAAACCAGTCCCTGCGCGGTGAGAGTCCGATTGATGGCGGCGGTTTCGAAGGGATCGATTTCGTTTTGCCCGAGACGTAACGACTGGAAGCCGTCTGCCTCCAGTTGTTCCCATAACGCTTCTCGTTGGGTGATCCAGTCCCCCAGTTCACCTTTCGGCAAGGAAACGTTGAATGGGTAGCCCCGCTCCCAGCGATAGAACTCGCGCATCTTGAGCAAATATGTGCACAGGGTGTAATTGCGCGCATGCAGCGCATCGCTGATATGGCAGTTGCGCTGGACGGTAGCGCTCAGGTTTGACAGATCCATGGGGCGGCCACAATGTTGACTATATTAGTCGGGATATATATCACGAATCATGCTAAAATCCAAACTGAAGCTGGCTAGGCAGTCGCTGTATGGTTCTCCATGCAGAGGAAAGTCCGGGCTCCACAGAGCAGGATGCCGGCTAACGGCCGGACGCCGCGAGGCGATGGAAAGTGGCACAGAAAACATACCGCCGATGGCCCGCAAGGGATCAGGCAAGGTTGAAAAGGCGCGCTAGCGCCTTTCAGTGAAGGCTAATCCGCTTGCGGGTTATGCCGCAGCTAAAAGGCGCGCACTCCGCAAGGAGGGCGGGCGGTGGCGCAAGCCACCGTCAGGTAAGAGCTCACCGCATTGCTGGTAACAGCAATGGCAGGTTAAACCCCATCCGGAGCAAGACCAAATAGGGGGGCACTGGCGCGGCTCGCGTTGCCCCCGGGTAGGTTGCTTGAGCGCTGGAGCAATTCAGCGCCTAGAGGAATGACTGTCCACGACAGAACCCGGCTTATCGGCCAGCTTCACCCTTTTTAGTTTCATTCGATTTCACGCCCAGGCGCAATGCCGTGGGCAGCGCTCCCAGCCTTTTCAATCCCCAACTCAAAACCTAACAAACAACATTCACTATTAATCGTATCCCCTTATTTCTAAAGCATATAAATTTTAGTTCATGTTTATCGCCTAACTCCTTGTCTCGTAAACGAAAAACCCGATTTCACCCTTGACCTTCCCTGTTTTTTTTACTATAGTGGGGAAAAGTGGCGACAGGTGGGGGATTGTGGGACAACTTGTCGCCAGTCACGGCAAAAAAGGGGAGTCATGTTCCGAGGCGTTGCAGCACTCAATCTGGACAGCAAGGGGAGGTTGGCGGTGCCGTCCAGGCATCGCGACTTCCTTCAGTCCTATTGCGGCGGGCGCCTCATCATCACCGCGGACCCCAGCAAGTGTTTGCTGATCTACCCGCTGCCAGACTGGGAACCGATCGAGAAAAAGCTCAACAGCCTTTCCAGCTTCAATCCTCAGACCCGTAGCCTGCAACGTCTCCTGGTGGGCAATGCCAGCGATGTCGAGCTGGATAGCGCTGGTCGTATCCTGGTCCCCACCCCCTTGCGCCAGTTCGCGGGGCTGGAGAAAAACGTGGTGCTGGTGGGACAGGGCAACAAATTCGAAGTATGGGACGAAGAAAAATGGAACCAGCAACTCGCTGAAGCGCTGGTATTCCGCGATGGCGGAATGCCGCCTGAGCTGGAAGGCTTTTCGCTTTGAAAGCAGTTCCGCAGCACGTCACCGTGCTGCTCGCAGAGGCTGTGGATGCACTGAACATCCAGCCAGGCGGGACATACATAGACGGCACCTTCGGGCGCGGCGGACACAGCCGGCTCATCCTGGAGCGACTCGGCAAGGATGGCAGGCTGATCGCTCTGGACCGCGATCTGGCGGCGGTGGAAACGGCGCGGGCCATTACGGACCCGCGCTTTTGCATTTGTCACAGCAGTTTTGCAGGGCTGGGCCAGACGTTGCGGGAATTGGGCGTCGAAAAAGTTGACGGCGTGCTGCTGGACCTGGGGATATCGTCCCCCCAGATCGACCAGGGGGAGCGCGGCTTCAGCTTCCGTCTGGACGGCCCGCTGGACATGCGCATGGATACGAGCAAGGGGCGGACCGCGGCGGAATGGCTGGCGCAGGTGCCGGAGGATGAACTGAGGGAGGTCATCAAAAGCTATGGTGAAGAGCGGTTTGCTAAACAGATTGCAAGAGCGGTTGTTGCGGCGCGAGCGGGAGAACCTCTCGCTACAACAAGACAACTTGCCGAGCTCGTGGCTAAGACGGTTCCCCGTCGCGAGCCAGGCCAGGATCCGGCGACGCGCACCTTTCAGGCTATACGGATTTTCCTTAACCAGGAACTTGAGGAGTTGTCGCTAGTGCTGCCTCAATGCATAGCCCTGCTGGCGCCTGGCGGCCGACTGGTGACCATCGCTTTCCATTCCCTGGAGGATCGCATCGTCAAGCGCTTCATGCAGGGCGAGGCCAACCGCGACACGCTGCCGTCGCGGCTGCCGCTGCGCGCCAGCGAACTGCCGCAGCCGCGCATGCGCCTGATCGGCAAGGCACTACGCCCCTCCGCCGCTGAAGTGGCGGCCAATTCCCGTTGCCGTAGCGCGGTGATGCGGGTGGCCGAGAGAACCGGAGAGGCATGATGGTCAAGCTGAACCTGTTGCTGATGATGATTGCAGCCGCCTGTGCCATGGGAGTCGTCACTTCCCAGCACAAGGCACGCAAGTTGTTCGTCGACCTGCAACAGGAAGAAGCGCAAGCGAAGCAAATGGAGGTCGAATGGGGGCAATTACAGCTGGAACAAAGCACCTGGGCCATGCACGCCCGCATTGAAAAAATCTCCTCCAGTTACCTGCAAATGCGCGTGCCGGACCCGGCCAAAATCCAGATCGTCCCCCTCCAGGCCCCGCTGCGCGGAGTGGCGCCATGAGCCTCGCCACGACAACCCTGCGTGTAAGACTGCCGCTATGGCGCGCCTGGCTGGTGGCAGGCCTGCTGCTGCTGTGGTTCATCGCGCTATTGCTGCGCTCGCTTTATCTGCAGGTGCTCAACAATGATTTCCTGCGTGCCAAAGGTGACGCCCGTTCCAGCCGCGTGATCGAACTTTCCGCCCACCGCGGCATGATTACCGACCGCCTGGGCGAACCGCTGGCGATCAGCACGCCGGTCGAATCCGTGTGGGCCAGCCCGCAGGACGTCGAGCTGACAGCGGAAAAAACCCGGCAACTGGCGAAACTTCTCGATCTCCCCAAGGCGGAGATCGAGCAGCGCCTGCAGGGAACGCAAAAGGAATTCGTTTACCTCAAGCGCGGCGTACCGCCGGAACAAGCCGCCAAGGTCATGGAACTGGGCATCCCGGGCGTTTTCCTGCAACGCGGCTATCGACGTTATTACCCGGCGGGGGATGTCATGGCCCACGTGCTGGGCTTTACCGATGTCGACGACAACGGTCAGGAAGGCGTGGAACTGACATACCAGAACTGGCTCGCGGGCAAGACCGGAAGCCGGCGCGTGATCAAGGACCGCGTCGGCCACATCATTGAGGACGTGGAAAGCGTCAAGACCCCGCAGGAGGGTCGCAATCTCGCGCTCAGCATCGACCGCAAGATTCAATACCTGGCTTACCGCGAGCTCAAGAATGTGGTGGAGACGTACAAGGCCAAGGCGGGGGCGATCGTGGTTCTGGACGCCAAAAGCGGCGAGATACTGGCGCTCGCCAACCTGCCGTCCTACAACCCCAACAACCGCGTCAAGCTGAACCGCAACAGCACCCGCAACCGCAGCATTACCGACATTTTCGAGCCGGGCTCAACCATGAAGCCGGTGACTATTTCAGCCGCGCTGGAAGCCGGGAAATTCAAGCCGGAAAGCCTGATCGAAACCTCGCCCGGCCATTTCTCGATCGGTCCCGCCACCATCCACGATGCCCATCCGCAAGGACTGCTCAGCGTGGCGCAAGTGATCCAGAAATCCAGCAATGTGGGCGCCGCCAAGATCGCCCTGACCTTGCAACCTGAATACCTGTGGGGCGTATTCAATCACATGGGCTTCGGCCAGGTGCCGCGCAGCGGCTTCCCCGGCGAGGCCAGTGGCAAGGTGCGTCCCTACAAGACCTGGCGGCCCATCGAACAGGCCACCATGTCCTACGGCCACGGCATTTCGGTCAGCCTGTTGCAGCTCGCGCGCGCCTACACCGTATTCGCCGGCGATGGCGAACTCAAGCCCTTATCCATGCTGAAGCTGGATGAAATGCCGGCCGGTGAACGGGTGATTTCGCCCGGCACCGCCAAGGCCGTGCGCGCCATGCTGGAAATGGTGGTGCAGCCGGGCGGCACGGCGCCCAAGGCACGTGTGCTGGGCTATCGCGTGGCAGGCAAAACCGGCACCGCGCACAAGGAAGAAAACGGCGGCTACGCCGCGAACAAATACGTGTCTTCCTTTGTCGGGTTTGGCCCCGTTTCCGACCCGCGCCTGGTCATCGCCGTGATGATCGACGAGCCTACCGGTCAGTACTATGGCGGCACGGTAGCCGCGCCGGTATTCAGCAATGTCATGGGCGGCGCGTTGCGCATGCTGTCGGTACCGCTTGACGCACCCACCAGCAACACCCTGCTGCCGGATGACGGGCCCGAAATAAAGGAAGTGGTATGAGTGCGGCCCTCGGCGATCAGCTATCGGCGCTCAGTATGTTGAGCGCGACTGGCGCGCGCCGCCTGGTCCCGGACAGCCGTCGCGTACAGCCCGGCGATGCCTTTGCCGCCTACCCGGGTGACCAGGCTGACGGACGCCGTTATATTCCCCAGGCCATTACCGCGGGAGCTGCCTGCGTGCTGTGGGAGCGTGCCGACTTCCAGTGGGACCCGGCATGGAATCTGCCCAATCTGGGAATCGACGGTTTGCGCGAAAAGATCGGCGCCATCGCCGCGGAGATTTACGGCAACCCCTCCCGCGAGCTGTGGATGATCGGCGTTACCGGCACCAACGGCAAAACCTCATGCGCCCACTGGCTGGCCCAGTGCCTCGGATTCCTGGGCAGAAAAACCGCGCTGGTCGGAACCCTGGGCAATGGTTTCCCGGCCGCGCTCGCCCCTTCCGCCAACACCACCCCGGATGCCGCTTTACTGCATGGCCTGTTGAAAGAATACAAGGATCAGGGCGCGTCCTCCGTGGCGATGGAAGTCTCCTCCCACGGACTCGACCAGGGGCGGGTCAACGGCGTGCAATTCGACGTGGCTTTGCTGACCAACCTTTCGCGCGACCATCTCGATTATCACGGCGACATGGCAAGCTACGCCGCTGCCAAGGCGGGCCTGTTCAGCTGGCCGGGCCTGCAATACGCAGTGCTCAACCTGGACGACCCATTCGGCGCGGAACTGGCGGGCAAGCTGGGTTGCAGCGGCGTAAAGGTGGTGGGCTACGGCTTCCACGGCGAAACAGAAGGCTGTCAGATCGCCATCAAGGGCCGTGATCTGCAAATGGGTGCGGATGGACTGCATTTCGAAATAGCCACGCCCTGGGGCAAGGCGAAAATCGACAGCCTCATGCTGGGCCGCTTCAATGCTTCCAACCTGCTCGGCGTGCTGGCCACCCTGTTGGCGAGCGACACTCCACTGGACGATGCGATTGCGGCCCTGGCCCGGATTCAGCCGGTACCCGGACGTTTGCAACAACTGGGGGGCGGGAGCAAGCCACTGGTGGTGGTGGACTACGCCCACACCCCGGACGCACTGGAAAAAGTGCTGCTCACGCTACGCGAAGTCATGAACCCGCAGGCCCGGCTGAGCTGCGTCTTCGGTTGCGGCGGCAACCGCGACAAGGGCAAGCGCCCGCTCATGGGCGGCATTGCCTCGCGCCTGGCCGAGATCGCGGTCGTCACCAGCGACAACCCGCGCCATGAAGATCCGCGCGCCATCATCGACGAAATCGTTGCCGGCATGGGCGCCAATTTCCATGTCGAGGAAGACCGCGCAGCAGCAATCGACCAGGCCATACATCGTGCCAAACCGGGCGACATCGTATTGATCGCAGGCAAGGGCCACGAAGACTATCAGGAGATCAACGGCGTGAAATTACCATTCAGCGATGCCGAAGTGGCACAGCGGGCATTGCAGGAGTACCCCACATGCTGACCACACACCAGGCCGCAAAAGCCATCCAGGCCCAAGTTCAGGGACAGGATGCAGCTTTCGCCAGCGTCACCACGGACAGCCGGGCCATCGGCAGCGGCGATCTGTTCATCGCGCTCGCGGGCGAGCGTTTCGACGGCCATGATTTCGTCAGCCAGGCCATCGCCCAGGGCGCAACCGCCGCCATGGTGAACTTGGCGGCGGCTGAAAAGCACGCCCAGGAATGGCAAGACCTGCCGCTGATCCTGGTGGCCGATACCCGCCGCGCCATGGGCGAACTGGCCGCTTTCTGGCGTGGCCGGCAGAACCTCAAACTGGTTGCGATCACCGGCAGCAACGGCAAGACCACGGTCAAGGAAATGCTCGCCTCCATTTTGCGCCAGGCAGCCGGGCCGGACGCGGTGCTGGCGACGCAGGGCAACCTCAACAACGACATCGGCATGCCGTTGACCCTGCTCAAACTGCGCGACCAGCATAAATTCGCAGTGATCGAAATGGGCATGAACCACCCCGGCGAAATCGCCTACCTGACCGCCATCGCCCGTCCCGACGTGGCCGTCATCAATAACGCCGGCGCCGCCCACCTGGCCGGGCTGGGCAATGTGGAACAAGTCGCCCGGGCCAAGGGAGAGATATTTCAGGGTCTCGCCGCCGATGGCGTGGCCGTGATCAATGCCGACGACAGTTTCGCAAATTTGTGGAAGGAGCTGGCAGGCGCGCGCACCGTGATCGATTTTGCGCTGGAATGCCCGGCGCAAGTCAGCGCAGCTTACCGCCTTGGCCCCCTCAGCAGCGAACTGACGCTGCGCACGCCGCACGGAGAAATAGCCACCACGCTGCTGATGCCGGGCGTGCATAACGTTCGCAATGCGCTGGCCGCGGCCGCCGCGGCGATTTCACTCGGCATCGCCCCGCAGGCAATCGCCGCAGGCCTGCATAAATTCGGCGGCGTAAAAGGGCGCCTGCAACGCAAGGCCGGCCTCCACGGTGCGACCTTGATCGATGACACCTACAACGCCAACCCGGCCTCGGTCAAAGCCGCCATCGCGGTGCTGGCAGCGGCGCCGGGCAGGAAAATCCTGGTACTGGGCGACATGGGCGAGCTTGGCCCGGACACGGTTTCCATGCACCGTGAGCTGGGAGCAGCCGCCAGACTGGCAGGAGTGGACGTACTGTTTGCACTGGGAGATATCAGCCGCGAAACCGCACTGGAATTCGGTGAAAACGCATGGTTCTTCGAGCGCATCCAGGAGTTGCTGGCGGACCTGGAAAACCTGCTGGCTCCGGATGTCACGGTGCTGGTGAAGGGTTCCCGCTTCATGCAAATGGAACGGGTGATCAGAAGTTTCGAGGCGGAGGCATAAGCATGTTATTGGCTCTGGCACAGTGGCTGGCACAGGACATACGCGCTTTCAACGTACTCAACTACATCACCTTGCGCGCGGTGCTGGCGATCCTGACCGCGCTGATGATCTCGTTCCTGGTCGGCCCCGCGATGATCCGCCGTCTCACTGCGATGAAGATCGGGCAGGCGGTGCGCGACGACGGTCCGCAAACGCATCTGGTAAAAAGCGGCACCCCTACCATGGGCGGCGCGCTGATTCTGGTGTCCATTGCCGTCACGACCCTGCTTTGGGCCGATCTGAGAAATCCCTATGTTTGGGTGGTGCTGTTCACCACGCTGGGATTCGGCGCCATCGGATGGGTGGACGACTATCGCAAGGTGGTGCACCGCAACCCCAAGGGTCTGTCGGCCAGGAGCAAGTATTTCTGGCAATCACTGATCGGCGCCAGCGTGGCGGCATATCTCGCCTATCGCGCCAACCTGCCGGTGCATACCGAACTGATCGTGCCGTTCTTCAAGAGCGTGGCCATTCCGCTCGGCGCTTTCGGCTTCATGGTGTTGGCCTATTTCGTCATCGTCGGTTCCAGCAACGCGGTCAACCTGACCGATGGCCTGGACGGCCTGGCGATCCTGCCCACGGTGATGGTGGGCGGCGCGCTGGGCATCTTCGCCTATGTTGCCGGGCACTTCTACTTTGCCCGCTACCTGGGCATTCCCCACATTCCCGGCGCCAGCGAACTGGCCATTTTCTGCGCGGCCATTTCCGGCGCGGGGCTGGGTTTCCTGTGGTTCAACGCCTACCCGGCTGAAGTATTCATGGGCGACGTCGGCGCGCTGGCGCTGGGAGCCGCATTGGGCGTGGTGGCGGTGATCGTGCGCCAGGAAATCGTGTTTTTCATCATGGGCGGCGTGTTCGTGGTGGAAACCCTTTCGGTGATGCTGCAAGTGGCCTCGTTCAAGCTCACCGGCAAGCGTATTTTCCGCATGGCCCCGCTGCATCATCACTATGAATTGAAGGGCTGGAAAGAGAATCAGGTCGTGGTGCGCTTCTGGATCATTACCATGATGCTGGTGCTGGTGGGACTTTCGACGCTGAAACTGAGATGAACCCGAACCTCGCAAACAAAAAGATTCTGGTCCTCGGACTGGGCGACACCGGCCTTTCGCTGGTGCGTTTCCTGCTGCGCCACGGCGCGCGGGTGTCGGTCGCAGACAGCCGCGAAGCGCCGCCGCACGCCACCCGCTTTCATGCCGAGTTCCCCTCCATCGCCCTCCATACCGGTCCGTTCAGCGATGCATGTTTCACCGATGTCGACATGATCGCCATCAGCCCGGGCGTGCCTCTGGCCGATCCCCGCGTATCCGCAGCGGCAGCGCGCGGCGTGCCGGTTGCAGGCGACGTGGAACTGTTTGCGCTGTCCTTCAGGCCTGATCCCTCTGCTCAACTCCCTCGCGTTCTGGCCATCACCGGCTCCAACGGCAAGAGCACCGTGACCGAGATGGCCGGCGCGATGTGCCGTTCAGCGGGCCTCAAGACTGTGGTGGCCGGGAATATCGGCCTGCCGGCGCTGGATGCCCTGAGCGATGCGGAAGAATACGGCGCGCCCGACGTATACGTGCTGGAGTTGTCCAGCTTCCAGCTCGAAACCACATCCAGCCTGAACGCCACGGCGGCCACAGTACTCAACGTGAGCGAGGACCATCTCGATCGCTATGCCGGCATGGCTGAATACGCTGCCGCCAAGAACCGCGTATTTCATGGTTCCGGGGTGCAGGTTCTGAACCGCGAAGATGCGCGCACCATGGCAATGGCGCAAGCGGGAAGGCATGGCGAAACGTTCGGCCTCAATGCGCCCGCGACGAGCAGTGAGTGGGGGCTGCTGGAAGTTGCCGGCGAGCAGTGGCTGGCACAAGGCAACCACAAACTGATGGCGCTTTCCGAACTGCCCCTGGCCGGATTGCACAACGCCGCCAACGCCCTGGCCGCGCTGGCTTTGTGCCGTTCCCTGGAGCTGCCCTTCCCGCCGCTGCTGGCCGCGCTGCACGAATTCAAGGGCCTGCCGCACCGGGTGGAGAAGGTTGCCACGATCAACGCAATCACATTCTACGACGACTCGAAAGGCACCAATGTCGGCGCCACGGTGGCTGCGCTAAGCGGCATGCCCGGCAAAGTGGTGCTGATCGCCGGCGGCGACGGCAAAGGCCAGGACTTCAGCCCCCTCGCACCTGCCGTGGCGCAGCATGCCCGCGCTGTGGTGCTGATCGGGCGCGATGGCGCAAAAATAGGCGCAGTGCTGGAAAACTCGGGCGTACCGCTGCTGCGCGCCGGTGGCATGGAAGAAGCGGTACAGCTGTGCCACGGCCAGGCGCGTCCGGGCGATGCCGTGCTGCTCTCACCCGCCTGTGCCAGTTTCGACATGTTCCGCAATTATCAGCACCGTGCCGAAGCCTTCATCAATGCCGTGAACCAGCTCGCCAGGGAGACGCATTAATGTACTACCCCGGCAGCCAGCAACCGCGCTCCGACTACGACCAGCCCCTGCTGTGGTCGGTGCTGCTGCTGCTCGCGTTCGGGCTGATCATGGTGTATTCCTCGTCCATCGCCACGGCCGGGGCCGGCCGCCAGACCGGGTTCCAGGAAAGCTATTTTCTTCTACGTCAGGCGGTGTACCTTGCCGTCGCGCTGGTAGCCGCTGTGGTTACCTTTCAGGTGCCGCTGCGCAGCTGGCAGCAATTTTCTCCCTGGCTATTCCTGGCCGGGATCGTGTTACTGACCATCGTGCTCATTCCCGGTATCGGGCGCGAAGTGAACGGCAGCCAGCGCTGGCTTTCGCTGGGTTTTGCCAACTTGCAGCCGTCGGAATTCATGAAGCTGATCGTGGTGATGTACGCCGCCGATTACACGGTGCGCAAGGCGGCGCTGATGGATCACTTCACCAAGGGTTTCCTGCCGATGTTCCTGGTAATGCTGCTGATCGGCGGCCTGCTGCTGCGAGAACCCGACTTCGGCGCTTTCGCGGTGATCATTGCCATCGCCATGGCCATCCTGTTCCTGGGCGGGCTCAATTGGCGCCTCTTCGCCGGGTTGATCGTACTGCTGTTAATCGGCTTCCTGCTGCTGATCTGGACTTCGCCCTACCGCATGCAACGCATCATCGGTTTCATGGACCCCTGGGCCGACCCGTTCGGCAAGGGTTATCAGCTCTCCCATGCGCTGATCGCCTTCGGGCGCGGCGAATGGCTGGGAGTGGGACTGGGCGGTAGCGTGGAAAAACTGCTTTACCTGCCGGAGGCCCATACCGATTTCCTGCTCGCCGTGATTGCCGAGGAACTGGGATTTGCCGGCGTGGCGGTGGTGGTGCTGGGCTTCGCCTGGATTCTGGTGCGCGCTTTCCTGATCGGCCGTGCCGCGGAAAAACAGGAACGCCATTTTTCCGCCTTGGTGGCGCAGGGCATCGGCGTGTGGATGGCGGTGCAAGCCATTATCAATATCGGCGTGAACATGGGCTTGCTGCCGACAAAGGGCCTGACCCTGCCCCTGCTTTCATTCGGCGGCAGCGGCATCGTCGCCAACTGCATGGCGCTCGCGATTCTGTTGCGGATTGACTATGAAAACAGGCAGCTACTGAAGGGGTACGCGGTATGAGCTGCACCATCCTCATCATGGCGGGTGGTACCGGGGGCCACGTTTTTGGTTCCGGCCGTGCTGTGCACTTAACGTTCGCTGCGCTCACGTTAGCCTGCGCCAAAAACGCGGCACCACGCAGTCGGGAGTTGGGTCATGAGTAGGACGATCCTCATCATGGCTGGAGGCACCGGGGGCCACGTTTTTCCGGCCCTGGCGGTGGCGGATTGTCTGCGCGATGAAGGCTGGAAAGTGGTGTGGCTCGGCACCCGCGCCGGCATGGAAGCCCAACTGGTGCCGCAACATGGCTACGAAATAGCGTGGATCAACTTTTCCGGGCTGCGCGGCAAGGGCCTGCTGCGCATGATGACCTTGCCGCTGTTGCTGCTGCGGGCCTTCTATCAGAGTACAAGAGCGATATTCACGCACCGCCCCGACGTGGTGCTGGGCATGGGCGGGTATCCCGCCTTCCCTGGAGGCATGATGGCCGCTCTTTTGGCAAAACCCTTGGTGGTACATGAGCAAAATTCCGTGGCCGGCCTCACCAACCGGGTTCTCGCCTGCCTCGCCGAAAAGGTACTGGTAGCCTTTCCCGGCGCCTTCACCGGCACGAAAGACAAACCCCTGCCCTGCGGCAAGGTAGAAACCGAGTGGTGCGGCAACCCGGTGCGCGCCGCGATTGGGGCACTCGATACGCCAGCGGTGCGCTTCGCCGGGCGCGAGGGTCCTTTGCGCCTGCTGGTGGTGGGCGGCAGCTTGGGTGCAGCAGCCTTGAACGAGGCCGTACCCAAGGCGCTGGCCCTGATTCCCGAAACGCGGCGCCCACAGGTGGTGCACCAGGCTGGCGCAAAACACCTGGAGGCACTGCAGGCCAACTACCAGGCCGCTGGCGTAGCGGCGGAGACCAAGGCCTTCATCGAGAACATGGCCGAAATGTATGCCTGGGCCGACCTGGTGGTGTGCCGCTCCGGCGCCCTGACGGTGGCGGAATTGGCGGCCGCTGGCGCCGCAAGCGTGCTGGTGCCATATCCACACGCGGTGGACGACCACCAGACAACCAACGCGCGTTTCCTCAGCGACAGCGACGCAGCCATCCTGGTAGATCAAACCGAACTTAGCGCGCAAAAGCTGGCGGAAATGCTGCAGGAGCTTAGCCGCGGCAAGTTACTCGCCATGGCCCAGGCGGCACGAAAACTGGCAAAACCGGAAGCGACACGACAAGTGGCCGATACATGCAAGGAGCTGGCACATGCGGCATAAAGTCAAACGTATCCACTTCGTCGGCATGGCTGGCATGAGCAGTGAGCAGGGGCCCCGCAAGGCGGGGATGGGAACGTCCGCGAATGACACCGGATGCCGACTCAAACCAATTACTGCGAGCGCGAGATGAAGCATAAGGTCAAACGGATCCACTTCGTCGGCATCGGCGGCTCCGGCATGAGCGGCATCGCCGAAGTATTGCTGAACCTGGACTACAAGGTGAGCGGGTCGGACATGGTGGAAAGCACCATCACCCGGCACCTGAAAAAGCTCGGCGCCAAGGTTTACAAGGGCCATGCCGGCGAGCATGTGGCGGATGCGGACGTGGTGGTAACCTCGACTGCGGTCAGGGAAGACAACCCGGAAGTAATGGCGGCACGGGAGCACAACATCCCGGTGGTTCCCCGCGCCATGATGCTGGCCGAGCTGATGCGCTTCAAGCAGGGCATCGCGGTGGCAGGCACCCACGGCAAGACCACCACCACCAGTCTCATCGCCAGCATTCTGGCGGAAGCCGGCATGGACCCCACTTTCGTGATCGGCGGACGGCTGGAAGCGGCCGGCACCAACGCCCGGCTCGGATCGGGAGAATTCCTCGTCGCAGAGGCGGACGAATCCGATGCCTCCTTCCTGCTGCTCACCCCGGTGCTGGCCGTAATCACCAATATCGACGCCGATCACATGGAAACTTACGGCCACGATTTCAACCGCCTCAAGCAGGCGTTCGTGGATTTCACCTCGCATCTGCCTTTCTACGGCATGGCGGTGGTGTGCGTGGACGACCCGGTGGTGCGCGAAATCCTGCCGCGCATTACCAAGCCGGTGTGGAGTTACGGCCTGTCCGAGGATGCCAAGGTGCGCGCGGTGGACGTGCAGGCCTGCGGCGGACAAATGAAGTTCACCGTGATCCGCGTCAACGGCAAGACCAGCAAGCTCAAGATAACGCTCAATCTCCCCGGCATCCATTATGTGTTGAACGCGCTCGCGGCAATCGCCATCGCCAGTGAAGTGGGCGCACCGGACGCCGCCATCATCAAGGCGCTGGCGGAATTCAAGGGAGTGGGACGACGCTTCCAGCGCCACGGCGAGATTCCCCTGGCCTCGGGCGGTAGCTTCACGCTGGTCGACGACTACGGCCACCACCCGGTGGAAATGGCGGCCACTATCGCCGCGACCCGCGGCGCATTTCCGGAACGACGTCTGGTGTTGGCATTCCAGCCCCACCGCTACACCCGCACCCGGGATCTGTTCGAGGATTTTGCAAAAATCCTGTCCAGCGTGGATGCCCTGCTCCTGACCGAAGTCTATGCCGCAGGCGAAGCGGCCATCGTGGCGGCGGACGGTCGCGCCCTGGCGCGGGCGGTGCGGGTAAGCGGCAAAGTGGAGCCGATTTTCGTGGAAAACGTGGCCGAGCTGCCCCAGAGCATTTTGGACATGGCGCAGGACGGCGACGTGGTGCTGGTTATGGGCGCGGGCTCGATCGGCCAGGTAGCCAACAGGATGGCCGGCGAACAGGGACAACAAGCATAGCAGCCATGGACATGAGCGAACACGGCCAATTTTCGACCACCACCCTGCGCGGGGAACTGCGGCTTGACGAGCCCATGTCCGCCCACGTGAGCTGGCGCGCCGGCGGCGTGGCGCAACGCTGCTACATCCCGGCCGACGTGGAAGATCTGGCGCAGTTTCTGAAAACCTGCGGCGCCTACGAAACGGTCTGCTTCGTTGGGCTGGGCAGCAATTTACTGGTGCGGGACGGCGGCCTGCGCGGCACCGTCATCCTGCTCCACGGCGCGCTGAGCAAGATCAAGCTCACGCCGGAAGGCTTGATCTACGCCGAAGCAGGGGTGAGCAGCCCGAAGGTTGCGAGCTTCGCCGCGCGCCATGACCTGGAAGGTGCGGAGTTTCTCTCCGGCATACCCGGCACAGTAGGCGGCGCACTGGCGATGAACGCCGGTTGCTACGGCAAGGAGACCTGGGAATACGTGCACAAGGTGCTCACCATCGACCGTCACGGCGAACTGCGCCAGCGCCTGCCGCAGGACTATGAAATCGGCTATCGCCACGTGGCTTTGCACGAAACAGGGGAAGAATGGTTCATCGCCACCTGGTTCGGCTTTACCCCCGGCGACGGCAAGGCAGCGAAAAATAAAGCCAGGGAATGGCTGGCGAAGCGCATGGCGAGCCAGCCGCTGACCCAGCCCAATGCCGGTTCGGTATTCCGCAATCCGGCGGGAGATTATGCGGCACGGCTGATCGAAACCAGCGGCTTGAAGGGCCTCACCATCGGCGGTGCCCAGGTATCGGAAAAACACGCCAATTTCATCATCAATCTGGGGCATGCCCGTGCAGCGGACATCGAAAGCCTGATCGAAACGGTGCAGGCGCGGGTAAAGGAAAAACACGGGGTGGAACTGGTGCGCGAAGTGAAGATTATCGGAGACAAGGCATGAACCCGGCAGGTCAAAAATTCGGCAAGGTCGCAGTGCTGTTCGGCGGCAAATCCGCCGAGCGCGAAGTCTCGCTCAAGAGCGGTGCCGCCGTGCTGCGCGCACTGCAATCACGCGGCGTGGACGCCCATGCTTTCGACCCGGCCGAGCGCGACCTGCATGAACTCAGGGTTGAAGGCTTTTCCCGCGCTTTCATCGCACTTCACGGCCGCTTCGGCGAGGACGGAACGGTGCAGGGCGCGCTGGAACTGATGGGCATCCCCTACACCGGCAGCGGCGTGCTCGCTTCCGCGCTGGCCATGGACAAATGGCGCACCAAACTGGTGTGGCGTGCAGCCGGTTTGCCAATCCCTGAATTCGAACTGCTCACGGACGCAAGTGACTTTGCCGCCGTGGCTGAACGGCTCGGTTTGCCGCTGTTCGTGAAGCCGGCCAACGAGGGCTCCAGCGTCGGCATCAGCAAGGTCAAGAATCTTGCCGAGTTGCGCCCGGCCTATGAGCTTGCGGCGAAACATGACGCGCTGGTGATCGCGGAGCAGTTCATCGGAGGCGGCGAATATACCGCTGCGATGCTTGGCAGTGCGGCACTGCCGGTAATCAAGATCGAACCGGCGACCGAATTCTACGACTACGAAGCGAAGTATTTCCGCGACGACACCCGCTATCTTTGCCCCTGCGGTTTAAGCGCCGCACAGGAGCAGGAAATGCAGCGCCTGGCGCGACAGGGATTCGCGGTGGTGGGCGGCGCTGGATGGGGCCGCGTGGACTTCCTGATGGATGAGGCGGGCAAGCCCTATCTGCTGGAACTCAACACCTCCCCGGGAATGACCGATCACAGTCTGGTGCCGATGGCGGCGCGACAAGCCGGCATTCCTTTCGAGGAACTGGTAATGCAGGTACTGGAACTGGCGCATGTGGGATAAGCCGGCCTTCATGCTGTGGCTGGCCAATTTGCTATATGCGGTGGCGGCAATTTTGCTGCTGTATGCGGTGCTGTTCATGGTGGTGCATCTGCCGCTGTTTCCGCTGCATGAGGTAAAGGTTAACGGAGAACTGAAGCATGTGACGCGGGAACAGGTGCAGTTCATCGTCACCAGGGCTCTGAAGGGGAATTTTTTTACACTGGATCTGGACAAGACGCGCCGCACTTTCGAAAAACTGCCGTGGGTGCGCAACGTGACCGTGCGCAGGCGCTGGCCGGACCTGCTGGAAGTGACGCTGGAGGAGCATCAGGTGCTCGCGCGCTGGGGCAATGCAGCGCTGGTGAATGTCCAGGGAGAATTGTTTCAGGCAGCCTCGGACCAGCAGCTGCCGGTTTTTACCGGCCCGGTCGATGGCGTCAAGGAGATAGCCGCGCAGTATCTGGTTTTCAAACAGCAACTGGAGTCCGTCAAGCGCCAGCCCGTTCTAGTCAGCCTGACGCCGAGAAGGGCCTGGCGCATCAAGCTGGAGGATGGCGTGATTGTTGAGCTGGGGCGAGAAAAGGTGGAGGCGCGCCTGGACAAGTTCGTCAAGGTTTATGACCGCACCCTGGGGCGGCTCAACCGGACAATAAATTACGTGGATCTACGCTATCCCAATGGTTTCGCGGTACGGCTGGGTACGACCGCAGCAGAAAAACCGGCGGGAGCGTAAGGGGAGTGACATGAGCAGGAGCAAGGAACAAAAAACACTGATCGTCGGGCTGGATATCGGCACCTCGAAAATCGTCGCGATGGTGGCAGAAATTCTGCCCGAGGGACGGATGGAGATCATCGGCATCGGCCAGCATCCCTCGCGCGGGCTGAAAAAAGGCGTGGTGGTGAACATCGAGTCCACCGTCAACGCCATCCAGCGCGCGCTGGAGGAAGCCGAACTGATGGCGGACTGCAAGATCCGCGAGGTCTATACCGGCATCGCCGGCAGTCATATCAAGAGCTTCAATTCGCACGGCATGGTGGCGATCAAGGACAAGGAAGTGTCCCAGATGGACGTCGACCGGGTGATCGAGACCGCCAAGGCGGTGAATATCCCGACCGACCAGCAGATCCTCCACATCCTGACCCAGGAATTCATCATCGACGGCCAGGAAGACGTGCGCGAACCGCTGGGCATGAGCGGCATCCGCCTCGAAGTGAAGGTGCATATCGTCACCGGCGCGGTGTCTGCGGCGCAGAACATCATCAAGTGCATCAAACGTTGCGGCCTGGAAGTGCGCGACCTGATCCTGCAGCCTCTGGCATCGAGCATGGCGGTGCTGGCCGAAGACGAAAAGGATCTCGGCGTGTGCCTGGTGGATATCGGCGGCGGCACCACCGACATCGCCGTGTTCACCGACGGCGCAATCCGCCACACCGCGGTGATCCCCATCGCCGGGGACCAGATCACCAACGACATCGCCATGGCCCTGCGCACCCCCACCAAGGAAGCGGAAGACATCAAGCGCACCCATGGCTGCGCGCTGCGCCAATTGGCCGAAGCCAGCCAAATGGTGGAGGTGCCCGGCGTGGGCGAACGCGAAACCCGCCAGTTGTCGCGTCAAACATTGGCGGAAGTCATCGAGCCGCGCGTGGAGGAGCTATATTCACTGGTACAGGCGGAGCTGCGCCGCAGCGGCTTCGAGGATCTGATGTCATCGGGCATCGTCATCACCGGCGGCAGTTCGGTGATGCAGGGCATGGTGGAACTGGGAGAGGAAGTGTTCCACATGCCGGTGCGTCTGGGCGTGCCGCAGTACGCCGGGGGACTGGCGGAAGTCGTGCGCAACCCGCGCTTCGCAACCGGCCTGGGCTTGCTGATGTCCGCCCATGACCAGCACCAGCGGCATCAGTTGGCGACACTACAGAGCACCTCGTTGCAACAGGTTTTTGGAAAGATGAAGAGTTGGTTTCAAGGAAATTTTTAAGACCGGATTTTGAAAATTTGAGTTTGGTTCTGGGATAACGGCAAAAAAGGAGGAACACATGTTTGAAATCATGGAAGCACCAATGCAGGAAGCTGTGATCAAGGTAATCGGTGTCGGTGGCTGCGGCGGCAACGCCGTGGATCACATGATTGTGAGCGGTCTGGGCGGAGTTGAATTCATTTGCGCCAATACCGACGCCCAGGCGCTCAAACGCAGCCAGGCGAAAATTTTGCTGCAACTGGGTTCCAATATCACTAAGGGACTGGGTGCAGGAGCTAACCCGGATGTCGGCCGCGCCTCCGCGATGGAAGACCGCGAACGCATCGCCGAAATGATTCAGGGCGCCAACATGCTCTTTATCACCGCGGGCATGGGCGGCGGGACCGGCACCGGTGCCGCCCCGATCGTGGCCGAAGTGGCCAAGGAACTGGGCATTCTGACCGTGGCGGTGGTGACCAAGCCATTCGCTTTCGAAGGCAAGCGCGCCAAGGTGGCGCAACTGGGCATGGAAACCCTGTCGCTGCACGTGGATTCGCTGATCGTTGTACCAAACGACAAACTGATGCAGGTTCTGGGCGAGGACGTCAGCTTCCAGGACGCCTTCAAGGCCGCTAATGACGTACTGCACGGCGCGGTTTCCGGTATTGCCGAAGTGATCAATTGCCCAGGCCTGGTCAACGTCGACTTTGCCGACGTCAAAACTGTGATGTCGGAAAACGGCATGGCGATGATGGGTTCCGCCTCTGCCTCCGGGGTAGACCGCGCCCGCCTGGCCGCGGAACGCGCCGTAGCCAGCCCGCTGCTGGAAGACATCGACCTCGCTGGTGCGCGCGGCGTGCTGGTCAACATCACCGCCAGCATGTCGCTCAAGATGAAGGAATATTACGAAGTCATGGAGACCATCAAGGAATTCACCGCCGAAGATGCCACCGTGATTGTCGGGACCGTCATCGACGAAAGCATGGGTGACACGCTGCGCGTAACCATGGTTGCAACCGGACTCGGCGGCACCATCGCCCGCCAGCAGCCCAAGCCCCAACTGGTGGTACGCAACGGCACCGACAACGCGCCGATGGACGTAATCGATTATGCCGCGCTCGACACCCCCGCCGTAGTACGCCGCCGCGGCGAGCGCAGCGCCCAACTTGAAGCAATGAAGCAATCGGGTGTGGATTTCCTCGACATCCCGGCTTTCCTGCGCAAACAGGCGGATTAATCTCGCGGTAGCGCTTGAAAACAGCTTGCCCGGCGGGGCAAGCTTGGCGGTTTTATGCTGGCTGTGTTAGCATTCGTGGCTTAATGAGGCTTGCCATAAGCCGTTTGGATAGCAATGATCAAGCAACGCACCTTGAAAAACATGATCCGGGCAACCGGGGTTGGCCTGCACACAGGGGAGAAGGTCTATTTGACCCTGCGTCCGGCCGCTCCGAATACGGGCATCGTGTTCCGTCGCGTTGACCTGCCGCAACCGGTTGAAATCAAGGCCAAACCCGACAGCGTGGGAGACACGCGCCTGTCATCCACCCTGGAAGAGAATGGGGTCAAGGTTTCCACGGTGGAACACCTGATGGCCGCACTGGCAGGCTTGGGCATCGACAACCTTTATGTCGACCTGTCGGCCGCAGAAGTACCTATCATGGACGGTTCCGCCTCGCCCTTCGTGTTTCTGCTGCAATCGGCGGGCATTGAAGAACAGAACGCCGCCAAGAAATACATCCGCATCAAAAAAACCGTGGAAGTCCATGAGGGCGACAAATGGGTGCGTTTCGAAGCTCACAACGGCTTCAGGCTGAGCTTCACCATCGCCTTCGAGCACCCGGTATTCGACACTTCAAGCCAGTCCATCACACTGGACCTGGCCCAGGCCTCCTTCGTCAAGGACATTTCCCGCGCTCGCACTTTCGGCTTCATGCAGGACGTGGAAACCCTGCGCGCCAACGGTCTGGCCCTTGGCGGCAGCATGGACAACGCCATTGTGATGGACGAATACCGCGTCCTGAACAACGATGGGCTGCGTTACGAGGATGAATTCGTCAAGCACAAGGTGCTGGATGCAATCGGCGATCTATACCTGCTCGGCTATCCGCTGCTGGGCGCATTCACGGCTTACAAATCCGGTCACGCTCTCAATAATCGCCTGCTGCGCACCCTGCTCGCCGATGAAGAAGCCTGGGAGTTCGTCACCTTCGACCGCGCAGAAGAAGCGCCGAGCGCACTGTTGCGCCTGTACAACCAAACGGCTTGATCGTCCTCCGACTTTTCGTCTTCCTGGCACTGACCGGGATAGCCTTGTCTCTGATACTCTACATGCTGCGGCAGGATCGCCGTTACCTGCGTCTGGCATGGCAGATCTTGAAGTTCTCGCTGGCATTGTTACTGGTGATCGCCGCCCTGATCATGATGGGGCGCATCGTCCTGTTCCGCATGCCGCTCTAGCATCCGCTCCAGCGCCTGCTTGAGGGGCGATGCCGTCAATTGATCGGCAAGCCGGCGCAAACTCGCTGAGCCAGCGGGGCCGAGCAGCAAGGTCTTGATTGGCTTCGTTTCCTGCACCACAAAGCGCGCTTGCACTCGCACCAGAATTGCAGTAACCTCAAGGCCCTTTTTTTGAAATTTTTCCAACACAGTGGGCGCGAGCTGCCGCACCTTGGCCGCGATGGCCCCACTGTTGGCGTACACAACAAGAATCCGGTCCTGCAAACCACTCACCCTGCACATTTGCGCCAAAGGTGACGGAGCAAGACTTTCCCACAAGCGCTGCAACTCCAGCAAATGCTCAACATGACTGGACAGCGCAGCAAGAGTGGCGGTTGAACCGAGGTAGGACTGTAATTTACGTGCACTCATGGAGGATATTGCCGGGTGAACATTATTTTCGTTTCGGACAATCTGGCTCGGGGGAAAAGCATTACCCTCAGTCGCAACCAGGTCATTATTGCCGCTTTGAGCTGGGGGCTGCTACCCATCCTGCTCGCTTTTGGTCTCTATTATTTCATGCTTTCCCAGGGCGGTGTCCTGCCGCAGCAAAATCAGGCGCAAAACCGTGTCTATCTGCAGGAAAACCTCAACACCATGGCAGCACGCCTGGGGCAATTGCAGGCGCAGGTACAGCGCCTCGACGCGCTGGGCGGCCGTCTCGCCAAGCATTTCGGCCTGTCGGAGAAGGAATTCAACTTCCACCAGCAACCGGGCCAGGGCGGAGCCGAGCCAGTCGCTTCACAATTTCAGCTCAACCCACAGCAACTCGAGCGCGAACTGGCCAGTTTTGCCCAGCATCTTGAAGCACGGAGCGACAGCCTGGGCGTGCTGGAAGCCCTGACCTTGCGTGAACAGGTAAAGAAAAGCGCGTTCCCCTCAGCACAGCCGGTCGTATCAGGGTGGTTTTCTTCCAATTACGGCTGGCGCCTCGATCCTTTCAGCGGCAAGCAAGCCATGCACGAGGGCGTGGACTTCATGGCCGAAACAGGCACGCCGATAAAAGCTGCGGCAGGCGGGGTAGTGGTTTACTCAGAATATCACCTCCAATATGGTAATATGCTTGAGATTGACCATGGCAACGGCTTGGTTAGCCGCTACGCCCATGCTTCGAAACGCCTGGCAAAAGTGGGCGATATCGTATTGCAGGGACAGAAAATTGCCGAGGTCGGCAGCACCGGGCGCTCCACCGGCCCGCACTTGCATTTTGAGATACTGAGCAACGGCGCTCCACAGAATCCAGCGCGTTACCTGCATATCGCCGGTTAACCAACAACAGGAGGCTTGAGGCGCCTGGCATCGAGATGGATGTCAGGCCCGCGATGCCTCCATATTTTTGATTGAAGTTTTCATGATTACCAAGCTCGTCAGAAAAATTTTCGGCAGCCGCAACGACCGGCTGATCAAGCAGTACATGCAAACCGTGCGCGCCATCAACGCTCTCGAACCCTCTCTGGTCGGCCTCAGCGATGCCGACCTGCGCGGCAAAACCGACGAATTCAAGCGCAGGCTCGCGCAGGGCGAGACCCTGGACGATCTGCTGCCGGAAGCCTTCGCCGTGGTGCGCGAAGCCAGCAAGCGGGTGCTCGAAATGCGCCATTTCGACGTGCAAATGATAGGCGGCATGGTGCTGCACTACGGCAAGATTTCCGAGATGCGCACCGGCGAGGGAAAAACCCTGGTCGCCACCCTGCCCTCATACCTCAACGCTCTGTCCGGACAAGGGGTCCACCTCGTAACCGTCAACGACTACCTGGCACGGCGCGATGCTGAATGGATGGGGCAAATACACAACTTCCTCGGCCTCACGGTGGGCATCAACCTGCCCCAGATGTCGCACGAGGAAAAACAGCAGGCCTACGCCGCCGACATCACCTATGGCACCAACAACGAATACGGCTTCGACTACCTGCGCGACAACATGGTGTATCAACCCACGGAGCGCGTGCAGCGTGGCCTGAACTACGCCATCGTGGACGAGGTTGACTCCATCCTGATTGACGAGGCGCGCACACCCCTGATCATTTCCGGCCAGGCGGATGATAACGTCGATCTCTATTACCGCATCAACGACCTGGCTCCCAAGCTGGTCAAGCAGGAACAGGAAGACGGCCCGGGCGACTACAGCGTGGACGAGAAATCCCACCAAGTGCTGCTCACCGAATCCGGCCATGAAAGCGCGGAGCAAGTACTGACACAGGCAGGCCTGCTGCCCGAAGGCAGCAGCCTCTATGACGCCACCAACATCGCGCTGATGCACCACATGTATGCTGCGCTACGCGCCCACGCCCTGTACCACCGCGACCAGCATTACGTGGTGCAGGATGGCGAAGTGGTCATCGTGGACGAATTCACCGGACGCCTGATGAGTGGGCGGCGCTGGTCGGACGGTCTGCACCAGGCAGTGGAAGCCAAGGAAGGCGTGCAAATCCAGCGCGAGAACCAGACCCTGGCCTCCATCACGTTCCAGAACTACTTCCGCATGTACAACAAGCTTTCCGGGATGACCGGCACGGCGGACACCGAAGCCTATGAATTCCAGCAGATCTACGGTCTGGAAACAGTGGTCATCCCGACGCATCACCCGATGATTCGCGACGATCGCATGGATCAGGTATTCCGCACTGCGAACGAAAAGCACCAGGCCGTCATCAACGACATCAAGGCCTGCCAGGAACGCGGGCAGCCGGTACTGGTCGGTACTACCTCGATCGAAAACTCCGAACTCCTGGCAAAAATGCTGGAGCAGGAAAAGCTGCGCCATGAAGTCCTCAACGCCAAGCAGCATGCACGCGAAGCTGAAATCATCGCCCAGGCTGGCCGCCCCATGGCGATCACCATCGCCACCAACATGGCCGGCCGCGGCACCGATATTGTGCTGGGCGGCAGCATCGAACGCGACCTTCACGCCATCCGCGTCGACGAAAACCTGAGCGAGCAGGAAAAAATTGCCCGCATCACCGCGCGCAAGGCGGAGTGGCAAATCGTTCACGACCAAGTCCTCTCCAATGGCGGCCTGCACATCATCGGTACCGAGCGCCATGAATCACGCCGTGTTGACAACCAGTTACGAGGCCGTGCCGGGCGCCAGGGCGATGCCGGTTCCAGCCGTTTCTTCCTGTCACTGGAAGACCCGTTGCTGCGCATTTTCGCCTCGGACCGCGTTGCCTCCATCATGGAGCGCCTCAAAATGCCGGAAGGCGAGGCCATTGAGCATCCATGGGTGACACGGGCGATTGAAAATGCCCAGCGCAAAGTTGAAGCGCGCAACTTCGACATGCGCAAGCAGTTGCTGGAATACGACGATGTTGCCAACGACCAGCGCAAGGTCATCTATGCCCAGCGCAACGAACTGCTTGAGACGGAAGACATTTCCGACACCATCCGCGCCATGCGCGAGGATGTCCTCAGCCAGATATTCAGCCAGTACATCCCGCACCAGAGTATGGAAGAGCAGTGGGACGTGCCCGGCCTGGAAAAAGCCCTGTTCGGCGAACTTCAGCTTGCCGTTGCGGCGGAACAGTGGCTGGAACAGGACACCAAGCTGGGAGAGGAAGGTTTGCTGGCACGCATCATAGCGGCTGCTCATGCCCAGTACCAAAGCAAGCTGGAACAAGTGGGCGCGGAAGTACTGCATCATTTCGAACGCGCCATCATGCTGCAGAGCGTGGACACACATTGGCGCGAACACCTTGGAGCTCTCGACCACCTGCGCCAGGGCATTCATCTGCGCGGTTATGCGCAAAAGAATCCGAAGCAGGAATACAAGCGCGAAGCGTTTGAACTGTTCTCGGCCATGCTGGAACGCATCAAGGCTGAAGTCACCCAGATCACCATGACGGTGCAGGTCAAGAGCGAGGAAGACGTTGCCGCGGTAGAAGAGCAGTTACCCGCACCTGACAACGTCCAGTACCACCACGCCGGCTACGATGAGGCATTGAGCCAGGATCATGGCGATGCAGAGGACGGTGCTGAAAAGCACGAGCCATTCGTCCGCGCCGATGACAAGGTTGGCCGCAACGATCCCTGCCCTTGCGGGTCAGGCAAGAAATACAAGCAGTGCCACGGTAAATTAAACTGAAACTTTAGGCGAGGGACGGCCAAGAAAATAACCTTGGCCGTGAGTGAAGCCCAGAAGGTTTAGCTTTTCCAGTGTCTGCTCGGTTTCAATCCCCTCAGCGACCATACCGTAGCCAGCCTTGCGTATCATCATTGCCAAACTTTCCACTATCCCCCCCTGGCGTTCATCCTGCTCCAGGCTGCGGATCAGCGATATGTCGAACTTCACGATATCGACAGGCATATTGGCCAGATAGCCGAGGGAAGAGTAGCCGCTGCCAAAATCGTCCAGCGCAACCTTGAAACCCGCGGCACGTAACAGGTTAAGATTCGCCGATGCCTGCTGCAACTGGGTAATGAGCGCGGTTTCGGTGATTTCCACCACCAGTTTGTAATCCTTGAGAAAGGGTTCGAATCCCGCCAGCTTTTCCCTGACCTGGGGATGCACGATGGCCGGTCCTGAAATATTCAAGGATAGGCCGCTGCCCGCCGGGATCAGGCCCGCACGCAAATTCTCCAGGATTTTTCCCATCACGGCAAAATCCATCTCGGCCTCCAGGCGCCGCGCATCCACCACCGGAAAAATCGCACTGGGCATGATCAATTCGCAATCACGGCGAATTCTGACCAAAGCTTCATAATAATCAATTTTGCGCGTGCTCAGATCAACCACTGGCTGATAATGCATTTCCAGGCCGGCACCAGTGGCTATTGCCTCGAACACCGCGCTGGTAATCTGGTTCGAAAGCATGGCATTGCCATCGCGAGCCATGTCTTCGGTGTATGACGCAATCTTTCCATGTCCCGGCCGCTTGGCGAAATACATTGCCACATCAGCCTGTTTTTGCAGTGTCACCAGGTTTTCCGCATGGATACCTTCCGCGTGGGACAGCCCGATGCTGATCCGAATCGGCTCCCTGATTCCCAATGCCGAGAAATCATGCTGATCCACCGCCTCAACGCAGCGTTTTGCCACATCCTGAACCGGGCCGACATCTGCATCCAGAAGCATGGCAGCAAATTCGTCCCCGCCAAGGCGATACAGGCGATCGCCCGTGCGCAAGGTACTTTGCAGGATATGGGCGATCGCCTGGATGACTTGATCACCGACCTGGTGGCCGTAAGTATCGTTTATGGGCTTGAAATGGTCACAATCGAACAGCATGAAGGACACATCAATGCGATGACCGCTGGCAACCGAAAGCAGCATTTTCCAGTCGTCATCGAAACAGCGTCGGTTAAATACACCTGTCAGCGGGTCGCGGTGGGCCATGGTCCACAACTCGGTATTTTTCTGGTCCAGGCTGGAGTGCATGGCTTCAAGCTGGCCCTGGTAATCGTTGAGCGAATTCCGCACTTTTTCCAATTCCCTGACCGACAAACCGGCGCCGAGAGAATCAAGCATCAGACCGCCACTTCCCTGGCGCAGGTTATCTATGTGCCGTGACAGCCGCATCAGGGGCCTTGCCAACAGGCTGGATAATGCCACGTAGACCAGCCAGGACAGCAGCAAGACAACGAATGCGCTCTGGTACTGATAGCGGGTCAGGAACCCGAGCAGAGCCGACATTTCTTCATTGGGAATCACCTTGAAGACGATGCGGCTGGCCAGACCCGCCAGAATGGTCTCACCCTCGTGCAGCGACAAGGCAATGCTGGCCGGATCGGCATAACGAAAATGCTGCACGCTTTGCAACGCGGACAACAAATCGATCTTGATCACGGCATAGCCGGAAACCTGGCTCCGTATCTCCACGTCCAGAATCGGAACGGTGAGATAGATAAAGTCGCGCCCTCCCTGCCTTGTGACCTCGCTTTGAGCCAACTTTGCCGCCACGCGCGGCATGCCGGCCTGGGGCTGCGCGGCCAGGGGACGAGCCTGGCGATTGTAAAGTTCCACTGCCTTGACATAGGCGGGCAAAATACCCCCCTCCGCGACACGACTGTCGCGCCAGTAAATATAGTAGGAGGGATCGCTCAACTGCTGGCGTGTTTCGTCCCAGCTCACCAGCGAATGGCCCATCTGCTCCATTTCCTTGTTCAATTGCACCACCGCCTGCGCAATTTCCGCGCTTGCTGCACGCTGACTGTTGCTTTCGATATCAGCCCGGGTGGAAGCGATTTTGTTCAGCATCAGCAAGCTGCTGACACTGAAAAGCAGGGTCACCGCCACGATAAAGACAATAGCGTAGGTTTTAATCGAGAATGGCGAAAAGTGGCAACGCAAAAGGGAAATCATCTAGTGAGGCTTACTTTTAAGAATTCCAATGACCCGGTCAGAGAGTTCGAATTCATGTTCGCCATCGAAAAAATGCCCAGCCCCTTGTATCAGGTGAACCGGTGCACGCCCATGCATGAGCTGCGCCTGCCAGCCGGGAGGGAGCACCTGATCTTTGCTGCCAAGCACGACATCCACTGGCACATTGATCTTGCCCAGCCGGCCCATGATGAACTCCCCCGTCCAGTCGGCATAGGAAAGGTAAGCGGGCAGCGCGGCGACATAATTGTTCTTGCAATAAGCGATGGTGAAGCGGCGCAGGGACGGCGCCGCCTGGCCTGGTGCGTGGGATTTTTCAGAACGCACCTTGCGATATTGCTCGGCATCCACATAAATGGGCACAATACTGGCCAGAATGGCGCGCTCCACTGCAGCATTCGGAGCGCCTGAAAGATAAGCCAGAACATCCTTGCCGCCGCTACTATGACCAATCAGGACGATTTTTTTATAGCCATGGCTGCCAAGCCAGTTCACCCAGTAAGCAATCTCCTGCACATCGTGCTGCAGGGTGTGCTTGTGCACCGCTTCACATGACAGGCTTTTGTTGCGACGGCTGATTCCCAGAGAGAGTGTCGGCACCAGAATCGGGTAACCCGCGTCAGCCAGCGCATCCGCAAGGCGGTTCATGGGGGGCGAATTGCGCGTCTGCAAAAAACCATGCAGTAGCAGTACGGCGGGGAAACCGGGTTTCCCCGCGCGATAATCAGCCACACCGATCAGGCCGGAAGAAAAATTGATTTCCACAGTATCAGCCTGGGCGGCGACAGAGACCAGGAAGGCAGCCAGCAATAACAAACCCGCAACACCGCGCGTGAGCTTCAACGCTTGCATCAATCGCCTCCCAATCCGGCCCCATTTCAATGGTTGATTGTATAGCGGCAAGCATGACATCAAAAGAAAATCTTGCCCTCGCTGCAGGCATGGTGATTCGGGGTAAAATCACCCAACCAAGCCTGAGGAGTCATCATGAATCAAGCCCTATCCCCTGCAATAATTGGCCTGGTCACTGTCAGCGACCGTGCATTCCAAGGAGTATACGAGGATCAGGGCATCCCTGCCCTGCGTGCCTGGCTGGAGGCAACCCTTGCCACCCCGCACCGGGTTATCACGCGCCTGATTCCGGACGAACAGGAACAAATCGAGGCCACCCTGAAAGAGCTGGTGGACCAGGAGGGCTGCTGTCTGGTACTTACCACAGGCGGCACCGGGCCTGCTCCGCGCGATGTCACCCCGGAGGCCACGCTTGCCGTAGCGGACCGGGTGCTGGATGGTTTCGGCGAACAAATGCGCGCAGTCAGCCTGAAATATGTGCCGACAGCAATTCTGTCGCGCCAGGTGGGCGTGATCCGCAAGCAGACACTGATTATCAATCTGCCAGGGCAACCCAAGGCAATCAAAGAAACACTGGATGGTGTCTTTTCTGCCATACCCTACTGCATAGACCTGATTGGCGGCCCCTACCTGGAGACAAGACCTGAAACTGTTTCAGTCTTTCGCCCTAAATCAGCCCAGCTCCTGAAACAGCAAAATGCCTGACCGGTATTATGTCATTTGCATCATCTGACTTAAGGCGTTATCATTGGATGCTTAACATCGAAGTAACTCTCATCAGAGGACCGAATGTTTGATTTCAAAGGGTTGATCAGCGCCCTGTTGCGCAAGAAAGATGGAGAGCCCGTCGGCGACCTGAAATCCGCAACAATCTGGGTGCAGGAACTGCCGCAAAGCGATATTCACCTGGCGCAACAGGAAATTGTCAAGACACTGGGCAGTCTCACCAAGAACACCGCTATTTCACTCAAGGAGCGTATCCGGGTAATGCTTTACCTGGATGAGAAGGCCCGTTCCCTGCAAGAAACATTGTGCCGCGAATATCTAGCCGCGATAGATGATCGACGCTCCGCCGCGCGTCAGCAACTCCCGACCATCCTGTTGTTCTGGGAAGAAATGGCCGCGGGCTACCAACTGTGCATACGCGAATTCGCCAGCAATCCGGGCAGCAAGAAGATTCGCGAACAATTACCCCTCTTGACCGCCAAGGCGATGCACTACTGCGCCATGCAGACCAAATGGAGCCATATCCGCTACATGCCCGTGGAGCCCTCGGTTTGGCGCCACCTGCACCGACTGTACCAGTTTTCCGAGCTTGAGAATTTCGACCGCGCCCCGGTTCGGCTCTATCCGCAACAGGATGACACCACCTGCGCCAGCGAATACATGCAGGCAATGATGCTCTATCTCGCCAATCCGGCCAGTTTGCTCCCCGCCCAGATCGAGATGGTGGACTTCTGGCTTGACAGCTGGTCCAAGAGCCTGGTGATCGAGGCTGATTTCCGCCCCCATCGACAGCTTTACGCCGTCAACCTGGGCGATTCAAAACCCGCGCGCAAGCTGCGCCGTAACATGCTGGGCGAGAAATACCGCTATTGGGGCGTGGGGCTGCTCCAGGTCACCATCGCCAAGGTTGTGGAACAACTGAAACAGGGAGAACTGCCGGTGCGACTTAAATTGGGGGAGGAATGCCGTCTTCCCGCCTGTCTCGAACTGATAGAGGAAATCGCCCAGCGTTGGGCGGGGCACAGCACGGTCCGCAAGCACGAAAGAACCCCGGCGGAAAAATCCCTTCTGGTTGTGCAAGGCCTGGGGAACATCGTGGCTCAGCTGCATGGGGGCAAACGAACTGGCCTGGCCGCGACTTATGACAGCCGGGACAGCGACAACGGAAACCGGCCGACACCCAAACCAAGCGGAGAAGCCGAGCTGTTCGAAAACACCGCACAGCAGTGGCAAGTGGAAAATGAGTCCCTGAGCGGCTACGGCGTGACATTCAATCGCAACCGTGCCGGGCAGCTAAAAATCGGCACTCTGGTCAGTCTCAAGGCGGAAACAGCCAAGCATCTCGCGATTGGAATCGTGCGCCGCATCATCAACGACAGCCCGGGACTGGTACATGCCGGCATCCAGACCCTGACCCAGACCCCGGTTGCGGTGGAACTGCACCCATTACCGAACGAGAGTGGTAAAGCCGCCAGCGCCATTTATCTTCCCGAACTCCCCAAACTGCTGATGGGTCGCAGCCTGCTGCTGGCGGATGAATACTATTCCCCGGGTAAGCTGCTACAGCTCAAGGCGCAAGGGAAGAGCTACACCATCCGGCTTCAACCCGCCGTGGAACGCGGCGCGGATTATATCCGGGCCGGCTTCGATGTGGTGGCAAAAGGGTGATACCAGGCTAATGAATACGCTCGAAATAGTAACCGGCAACGAGCCTGGCTGTGCCGTGATCTGGCTCCACGGACTGGGTGCCGATGGCCACGACTTTGCGCCCATAGTGCCGGAACTCGGCTTGCCGCCCTCCCTGAGAGCACGCTTCGTATTCCCCCACGCACCGGCCATGCCCGTGACGATCAACGGTGGCTACGTCATGCCGGCCTGGTATGACGTAAGAAGCCAGGATTTATGCCAGGAAGAGGACTCCGAGGGTATTCGCATCTCGCAGCAGGCGGTCGAAGCCCTGATCCAGCGCGAAATTTCACGCGGTATCGAACCCGCGCATATCGTCCTGGCCGGCTTCTCTCAGGGTGGCGCAATCGCGCTCCACACCGGCCTGCGATTCTGCGCGCCACTGGCCGGGGTGCTGGCTCTTTCAAGCTACCTGCCACTGCCTCAGGACCTCGCTGCCGAGGCCAGTCCCGCCAACACCGCAGTCCCGATATTCATGGCTCACGGTATAGCCGACAATGTCATTTCCTGTGGCCAGGGATCCGCAACGCGTGATTTTTTGATTGAACGGGGTTATGCGGTGGAATGGCGCGAATACCCCATGTCCCATTCCGTGTGTGCGGCGGAAATCGCCGACATCGGAGCATGGCTGGCGAAAGTCCTGACCTAGAACTCAAGCGTTCTTGCGCAGTATTTCGAAACTCGCCCGCAGCCAGTCGTCGCCCTTTTCGATCACTCTTCCCAGAGCAATCGAGTAACTACGGCTTCGGGCGCTCAAATCGAAGTGACGGCCCGGCGCGTATTCCACGCTATCCAGAAGCAGACTCACACCGGTTTTGTCATCCTCGGTTGCAGGCAGGTAAAGGGCGTTTACCGGCATCACGATATCCACCGCATCCACACCGTTGACGGTATAACCACTATGACGAGGTTTCGACGCTTTGAGCGTCACGGTCACCGGATTCTGCGACAACACTTCGATGCCCACATTACGCTGCCCGGATTCCAGCAAGCTAAGCCGCCGAATGACGCCGATTACCCAGTGGTGACTGCGCTCCGGCTTCAGCCCCATGAGCTTTCCCAGTCGTATCCAGTCGTTGTGCACCGCATCGACCGTGGCTCCGAAACCTTTTTCGCTCTCGTTCTCCATCAACCAGCGCTCATGATGGGCAACCTGCTGTGAAGTTTGACCCTGGCGGTTCTGAGCGCCGGATTGATTGGCCTTGCTTTGCGTGCGCTGTGTCACAAAGCCGTAAAGGCGCACATCCAGCATCTCGTCATAGCTCAGCTTGAGCTTTTGCTCTTCTTCCTGTTGTTTGGGAGAAAGCGCTTCGTTGTCCTGTTTTACCAGGCCGCAAATTTCACGAAACTCCTTCACCACATCGATCAGTTTCACTTTGGCAACACGCTCGTGCCTGCGGTGTATGCGTTCACTGGAGGCAGACCACTGCTGGGTGACCCGTTCGATGAACTCAAGACAAGCGGGGAGGCGACAATCCTCGCCAAGCCCGAGTTTGGCCGGAACCCCACCGTGTTTCAGCGCCTCCTTCGTACCATCCACCAAAGCCAGCAACTGGCCCGCCCCCCAATAACGTGTCATGCCATCGCCAGCTTGCTTGCGGATCCGGCGCGGACCCTTTTCGCCACCAAGATTGACGCTGAAGACATGGCGCTCTGGATCGAAAGCCTTTTCCAGCCTTAGGGCGGAAGCCCAGGAATCAAGCCACAAATCGACCATCTCGATTTGTTTCGGGAATAAATTATTGGTATTGAGCACATCCAGGCTCAAGAGCTGGAGATATTCTTCACTGCAACTCGTCTCGCGTGGGCACTTGGGATAGAGGTGCAGGGATTTGCGGTCGAATTCCTCGTACTCGGCCAGGTGATAGAGATTGTGGACATGTTTCCACAACTTGACGCCAATTGCCTCATAGCGGAAATAGCGCCACTTGGCCTGCATCGCAAAATGGCGAATGGCGCGCGCGGTAATAAGGGAAATGTCATGGCGGATCTGACTGTTACTGGGGTCCCCCACGTATGACATGATGAAGATATGGTAACCACGCGCCATTTGCCAGTTAAAAGCGAACACCGCGTTCCACAAGCGGCTTTCGATCTGGCGTGACATGCGCGGATTGAGCAGATATTGCTGGGTCAGGTTATGTTGCAACTCCTGAGCACCCTCATCAATATGCATCAGGACTTGCAGGCGATCTTTGTCAGGGGGCGCGGCTTTGTCATTGAACTCATTTAGCGCCGCTACGATCTTCTCGTGCGCGGAAAACGTGTCGCCCATGGGCAACTCATGCATCCACACCGTGGCCGCCTTGAGATTACCCAAGGGGTCATTGATCGGTTTTTTTCGGCCAAAAGGCAGAAAATCAAGCATTCAAGCGTTCCTGAAAAGAGAAGAAGGGCCTAGAAACCGAGCAATTTTCATTCCAACAATCAGAAACTTAACGCAACAATGCCCCGTGTCACGCCGTTGGCATTACAAATACCGTCAACCGGCCCTGGCACCCACTTCCAACGTCCGCACACTAGCTGCCAGTTTGTCCAGCACACCGTTAACGTATTTATAGCCGTCCGTTCCGCCATAGCACTTGGCAAGCTCGATGGCTTCGTTGATTATTACACGGTAAGGAATTTCAAGATGATGCACGAACTCGTAGGTTGCCAGCAATAGAATGGCGCGCTCCACCGGGCTTAATTCCTGCAGCGGGCGGTCGAGGCAGGGCTGAATCCGGCTTTCCAGATTGGCGGCATCTCCGATCGAGCCCCGCAGCATGGCGACAAAGTGTTCATCGTCAATTTTTGCAAAATCTTCATGCTCTCTCAGTTGAGCTTCGATCGCCTCCACCGGATCGCCGGTCAACTGGCGCTGATAGAGTCCCTGCAGCGCGAATTCTCGCGCTTTGCGGCGATTTTTCTTCATTTTATCTTCTTCAGCAAGTTGACCATCTCGATCACCACGCGTGCCGCATCTGCGCCCTTCTCGGCCATCCGGACCAGGGCCTGCTCGTCGTTTTCGGTGGTGAGAATGGCGTTGGCGATGGGCATGCCGCTATCCAGCATGACGCGGGTGACACCATTGCCGGATTCGTTCGCCACCAGCTCGAAGTGGTAGGTCTCGCCGCGGACTACCGCGCCGAGTGCCACCAGTGCATCGAACTTTCCACTGTTAGCCATTTTTTGCAGGGCCAGCGGAATTTCCAGCGCGCCCGGCACGGTCGCGAGAAAAATGTCGTCCTTGGCCACTTCGCACTTGAGCAGCTCGGTCACGCAGGCTCCCAGCAGCCCCTCGCAGATGTCAATATTGAACCGGCTCATGGCGATGCCGACCTTGAGACCGGAACCATTCAGATCCGGGTGGCACTCGGGTAGTTTGTTGGAGATTCCCATATTTGTTTTCCTCTCAGTTCTTGCCGGGTTCGAAATAACCCGTCACTTCCAGATCGAAACCCGCCATGCTCGGCATCTTGCGCGGCACCGCCAGCAGGCGCATCTTGGTCACGCCGAGGTCGCGCAATATCTGTGCGCCAATGCCGTAGTTGCGCAAATCCACCTTGGCCGGAGCCTTGGGTTCGCTGCGCTTGATGCGTTCCAGCAGTTCGCCGGCTGATTCGCCGCCACGGCGCATCAGCACGATCACGCCGCAACCTTCAGCAGCCACGGCCTGCATCGCCTGATGTACGCTGAAGGAATGCTCGAAGCTGGTGGTGTCAAGGAAGTCCATCACCGATAGCGGCTCATGCACCCGCACCAGGGTTTCCTTGCCTGGCACAATCTCGCCCTTGACCAGCGCCAAGTGAACCTCCTTGGCGGTTTGGTCATGGTAGGTCACCAGCTGGAATTCGCCGTAGGGCGTATGCACCATTTTTTCCGCCACGCGCTCCACCAGACGCTCGGTCTGGCTGCGGTAATGGATCAAATCGGCGATGGTGCCGATCTTGAGGCCGTGCTGCTTGGCATATTCCAGCAAGTCGGGCAGGCGCGCCATTTCCCCGTCTTCCTTGAGGATTTCGCAGATCACCGCGGCCGGTTCCAGCCCCGCCAGCCCCGCCAGGTCGCAGCCCGCCTCGGTGTGGCCGGCGCGCACCAGCACGCCACCCTTCTGCGCCTTCAAGGGAAAAATATGGCCGGGCTGGACGATGTCGGAGGGCTTGGCATCCTTTTTCACAGCCGCCAGCACGGTCTTGGCACGGTCGGCGGCGGAAATGCCGGTGGTCACGCCCTCGGCTGCCTCGATGGAAACGGTGAAATTTGTCCCCAGCGGGGCCTTGTTGCTCGACACCATCAGGGCCAGGTCCAGCTGATGACAGCGCGCCTCGGTCAACGTCAGGCAGATCAGGCCACGGCCATGCTTGGCCATGAAATTGATGGCTTCCGGCGTAACGAACTCCGCCGCCAGTACCAGGTCGCCCTCGTTCTCGCGGTCTTCTTCGTCCACCAGGACGACCATCTTGCCGGCCTTGAAATCGGCAATAATGTCTTGAATCGGGCTGATACTCATGCTTGCTCCTTGTCGTAACTCAACATTCGATCCAGGTAGCGCGCCACCAGATCGACTTCCAGATTGACCCGTTTTCCTGCCTGAAGATGCTTGAAGTTAGTAGCTTCAATGGTATGGGGAATGAGGTTGATGCTGAAGTCCTCGCCCTTAACCCAATTGACGGTCAGACTGACGCCGTTCACCGTGATCGAACCCTTGTAGGCAATGTAGCGCGCCAGCTCTTTGGGCGCGCGGATCACCAGTTCGTGGGATTCGCCCAGCGGCGCGAACTTGATCACCTCGCCCACGCCGTCCACGTGCCCGCTCACCAGGTGACCGCCGAGCCGGTCGGCCAGACGCAACGCCTTTTCCAGGTTCACTGCACCCGGCTCGCCCAAGCCCACGGTACAGTTCAGGGTTTCCCGCGACACGTCCACCTTGTAGCCACCCTCGGATTTTTCGACCACGGTCAGGCATACACCGTTGGCGGCAATGCTGTCGCCGATGGCGACATCGCTCATATCCAGCGCACCGGCATCAATGCTCAGACGCACGCCTTGTTCCAGCGGCTGGATGGCCGCAATGGTTCCCACTGCCTGAATGATTCCGGTAAACATTATTTCTCCGTCCCTGATAATGGCCGCGCCACGATTCTGACGTCCCGTCCGATCATGCGCACATCCCTGAGTTCAAGCTCCCGGCGTTGCTCCATCGCCTCGATTTCCGGCAAGCCGAACATGCCGCCCGCCTTGTCGCCGAACAGCATTGGCGCCAGATAGAACACCAATTCGTCCACCACGCCCGCCTGCAGCAGGGCGCCGTTGAGGCCCTTGCCAGCCTCCGCCGTAACCTCGTTAAAACCGCGCCGGCCCAGCTCTTGCAACAGGCGCGCAAGCTCGATCCGTCCCTCCCGGGCAGGCAGAACCAGCACTTCTGCACCCGCCTGCTGAAGCTGCCGGATACGTTCCCCATCCTCGCTGCCGGTGGCGATCAAGACTTTGCCCCCCGCCAGCATCCTGGCCGTGGGGGGCATGTTCAGGCCGGCATCCACCACCACCCGCCAGGGCTGGCGTTCGACGGGAACGTCGCGCACCGTGAGCGACGGGTCGTCCGCCAGCACGGTGCCGATTCCTGTCAGCATGGCACAAGAGCGGGCGCGCCAGCGGTGAGCGTCGCGCCGTGCATCCGGTCCGGTGATCCATTGCGAGACGCCGTTGTTCAAGGCGGTTTTCCCATCCAGCGTGGCGGCGATTTTCAAGCGCAGCCATGGCCGGCCATGCGTCATGCGCGAGATGAAGCCAAGGTTGAGTTCCCGCGCCTCATTTTCAAGCAGGCCGCAGACGGTACGAATTCCAGCCAACTCGAGCATCGCGACCCCATTCCCGGAAACCTGGGGATTGGGGTCGCGCATGGCCGCAATCACCTTCGCCACACCCGCCTCGATCAGCGCCTCGGCACAGGGTGGGGTGCGGCCATAGTGGCTACACGGCTCCAAGGTAACGTAAACCGTCGCGCCCCGGGCCGATGCCCCGGCCTGCCGCAGGGCATGGATCTCGGCATGGGGTTCCCCGGCACGCTGGTGCCAGCCCTCGCCTACAACTTTGCCGTCACGCACCACGACACAGCCCACGCGGGGATTCGGCGTCGTGGTGTAAAGCCCCTGCCGTGCCAGACGCAAGGCAAACGCCATGTATTCGTGGTCGGCAGCTGAAAACATCCCGATTACTTGTCCAGGTCGCGGATCACGTCGCGGAAATCGTCCACATCCTCGAAACTGCGGTATACCGACGCGAAGCGGATGTAGGCCACCTTGTCCAGCTTGCGCAATTCATTCATCACCAGCTCGCCGACCTGGCGCGACGGCACTTCGCGCTCGCCCAGGCTCAACATTTTCTGCTCGATGTGCTGGATGGCGCTATCCACCAGACTGGTGGAAACAGGACGTTTGTTAAGCGCACGCATGAAGCTGATGCGAACCTTGTCGCGGCTGAATTCCTCGCGGCTGCCATTCTGCTTCACCACCTGCGGCAAGCGGAGTTCAGCTGTTTCGTAAGTGGTGAAACGCTTCTCGCAAGTCACGCAACGACGCCGGCGGCGCACGCTATCGCCTTCCTCGCTGACGCGGGAATCGATCACCTGGGTATCATCGGCACCGCAAAAGGGGCATTTCATGGTGTTGGGGCGGGTAGCCTGTTGCGTGTCGCTGGTAGCAAAAGCTGCGCCTCCGGCGCACGAATCTGCAACCAGCTACACGCTACCGGCTACAAGCCGCTAGCTCCCATATACCGGAAATTTCGCGCACATCGCCTTGGCCTCGTTGGCCACGCGCGACAGTACCGCTTCGTCCGTCGGGTTTTCCAGCACATCGGCGATCAGGTTGGCCAGATGCTCGGCCTCGATCTCCTTGAAGCCGCGCGTGGTCATGGCCGGGGTCCCGATACGAATGCCGCTGGTGACGAAGGGCTTTTCCGGGTCGTTGGGGATGGCATTCTTGTTCACCGTGATGTGTGCCTTGCCCAGTGCGGCTTCGGCTTCCTTGCCAGTGAGCTTCATGGCGCGCAGATCGACCAGGAACACGTGAGACTCGGTACGGCCGGAAATGATGCGCAGGCCCCGTTCGGTGAGAACCTTGCACATCACCAGCGCATTGGCGATCACCTGCTCCTGGTAAAGCTTGAAATCCTTGCTCGCAGCTTCCTTGAAAGCCACCGCCTTGCCTGCGATGACATGCATCAGCGGCCCACCCTGCAAACCGGGGAAAATGGCCGAATTGATGGCCTTTTCGTGTTCGGCCTTCATCAGGATGACACCGCCTCTTGGCCCCCGCAATGTCTTGTGAGTGGTGGTGGTGACGACGTCGGCGTACGGTACCGGGTTGGGGTAAACGCCAGCGGCGATCAGCCCCGCATAGTGCGCCATGTCCACCATGAAAATCGCGCCGACGGCCTTGGCAACCTTGGCAAAACGCTCGAAATCGATCTTCAGCGCATAGGCCGAGGCGCCGGCGATAATCAGCTTCGGCTTGTGCTCATGCGCCAGCGCTTCCATGCGCTCGTAGTCGATCTCTTCCTTTGCGTTAAGGCCATAGGCGACGGCGTTGAACCACTTGCCGCTCATGTTGAGCGCCATGCCGTGGGTAAGATGGCCGCCCTCGGCCAGGCTCATGCCCATGATGGTGTCACCGGGCTTGAGGAAGGCCATGAACACGGCCTGGTTGGCCTGGGAGCCGGAATTGGGCTGGACGTTGGCGGCTTCGGCGCCGAACAACTTCTTGACACGGTCAATGGCGAGCTGTTCGGCCTTGTCCACGTATTCGCAACCACCATAGTAGCGCTTGCCGGGATAGCCTTCGGCGTATTTGTTGGTCAGCACCGAGCCTTGCGCCTCCATGACAGCCGGACTGGTGTAGTTCTCGGAGGCGATGAGTTCGATGTGGTCTTCCTGGCGCTGGCGCTCCTGCTCGATCGCCTGCCACAATTCAGGATCGAAGCTTGCAAGGGTATTTTTTGCGCTGAACATGGTGGTCTTTCACTCGGCTTGGAAAAAATGCGAATTTTAGCATGACTGACAAGGGTTTAACCATTGCCGTCAGAGCCGCTTCATTTCCCGCAGGATTGTTTCCGGCTCACCCTGCTTATTTCGGCTACCCGTCGTTAGCCAAGCTCCTTCGCCCTGTACCCCATCCTGAATCCGCCCCAATGTTTCCCGTTGATCCGGATGGGCACGCAGATGTCGTGCATGACTTCCCCCGTATCGCGTTTGTAGGTCTGGAGTAACATGTTTTTTGTGTTGCTGCCACAGCGCTTGCCGGTACGATCATCGAAAATACGCTTGGTGCGGTTGCCGATCAGATCTTTTTCATAATTGCCCGTGAGTGGCTGGGAAAATTTCTTGTTATGCGTTGGGCAATAGCCGCTGTTGTCCACTGCAATGGCGTAGATGATTTCAGGGCAGGATGAAAGGACCGCCTCCTGGATGGGGGGCGAGGTTCGATCCGTGAAATCGTCGAAGGCCGTTTTCTGTTTGGGCGGATTGGTGCCGGGAATCTGCTGGTAACTGCGGTCAAAAAGCCTGGCTTCTGAAATCTGACCATTCCGAATGGCGTTTTCGAACATGGCCGAGACATCGTCGGAGGCTTTCCTTGCCACCTGGAACATGCGGTTGTGCAGGGTGTCGATCGCCAGGTCCGACATGGATTCAAACATCGTTTCACCCAATTCGGATAGTGCCATGGACTGCTCGGAGATTTCCTTTATCTGGCGCTCGAATACAATGACCTGTTCCTGCATGTAACTCAGGGCATCGGATATTTGCGCCACTTCGCCGTGGTTCTTCTCCATGCCTCGAGCAATTGAGGAAATTTGTTCGCGCAACAGGCTGGAATGGCGCAATATGCCATCGAGCTGATTTCCGGCCAAGTCGATCTGGCAGACGCCTTTATTGGTCAGGACAACAAGTTCCTGCATGGTTTCTGATGCCGCCACGGTTTCCGTGCGGATTTCCGCCATCATCCTCCCGATCTGGTCATTGGCGACAACCGTTTTTTCGGCCAATTTCCTGACTTCATCCGCCACGACAGCGAAACCTCTTCCGGACTCTCCAGCCCGAGCCGCCTCGATAGCGGCATTCAGAGCCAGGAGGTTGGTCTGGTCGGCGATTTCCCTGATCGACAGAGAGACGCCTTCCACTTCGCGCGATCTTGCCTCAAGGGAAGAGATCAGATCCGCCGAGGATTCCATTTTTTCAGACACCCGGCGAATTTCCGCGATTGCATCGCGCAATGCGGACTGGCCCGCAATGCTGTCGCTTTGGGCCTGCTCAGCTTCGGCTGCGGCCAATCTTGCCGCGCCGGAAACGTTCTCCGTGGACGCAAAGATGTTCTCGCTTGCGGCCGAGATTTCCCGTGACTTCATGACCAGAACCTGCATGCTCTTGTCCAGTTTATCCGTCTTGAATGATGTCTCGGCAAGTGAAATGGAATTTTTTTCAATGATTTTCGAAACATCGGAAGCCATGTTCGAAAACTTGTTCAAGACCTCGCCGAGCTTGTCAATCAGCGGCGCGAGCATCCGACTCTTCGCTCCCGCGTCAATTCTTGCCGCCTGCGGATTTTCCATAATTTTCTGCGCAAGCTGTTGCGCGGCATCAAGAGGCCCCAGCGTAAACAGATAGGCGATAACCGCCGCCATCAGCGAAGTGCCGCCGACCATAACAAAACTCATGGCGTGTTCCGACATGAATTCCCTGGCCATCAAGTAGGTCATGCCCCCCAGCAGATAACTCAGCGTTGCCACCGAAACAAACAAAATGGCGACGCGAGTAATGGTAAGGCGCCGCTGGCCCCCGGCCGTTTCCATCCAACCCTTGGTCTCGATTAGCTGCTGACTTGTCATCTTGTCCCCTCTGTATCGATGATCATTTTAAACAAAACCAAGTCCAGGCCGGTTATCAGGCCTTGGCTTTTGCTGCGGCTCCACCCGAATCATCTTCCGCCACCGCTCGTAATTCTTTTTCCACGAACTCCCCACTCCGACACCCCACCACCTGCTGCAACTCGGCGCGCATCTCGGCAATCTCGCGGCGCAATTCCTGGATATTGTGATGCATCTCACGGCGCAGGCGCTTTTCGTCCTCGCCCACGAACAGGGCGGAAATACTTGCGGTCACCAGGGTGAACACGGTGAAACCAACGATCACCATCACCACGGCGAACATGCGCGACATCGGGGTGGTCGGCACGTAATCACCGTAACCCACCGTGGCGCCGGTGATGAAGGCCAGCCACAAGCCCTCGCCGAAGCTGTGGACAGTAGGCTCCAGCCAATAGAAGCCGGCACCGGCGGCGGTCAGGGTAACGAGGCCAAGGACGAAAGCATAAGGAATGGCGTTGGTGGACAGCAGCGTGCGCGCGGATGCCAGCAGGCGCGCCACCACCAGTGCCACGTAGGCGACCCGCAACAGGCGCACCAGCGGCAGCCATTCGCTGGGCAGGCCAATCAGTCCCAGGCCGGAGGCGCCGATGATCAATAAATTGAGCCAGTTATATTTGAGGTAGGTCAGCTTGTTGTGGCACAAATACAGCATCCACGCCGTTTCCAGGCTGAAGGCCAACAGGATGAACAAGTCCAGTTCCCAGCCGACGTGTTGCAGCGGTGCGTCGCTTTGCAGCGCTTCCAGATAGAAGGCCGGCAGGGCGAGCAGCGCGACCGACACCATGACCCAGTGCAGGCGCCGCTCCCAGACGTATGCATGCGGGTTGTCGTGGGGCGGCACGCCTCCCATGCCGAACCAGCGCCGTAAATCAATCGACATTCTCGTCCCCCATTAATTTCTGCGGCAATTCTACAACGGTTCGCGTTTTCAAGCCCACGCCGCTGTTGCTATCATGGACACCTCGCCAGGCACGGATTAAAGCACAATGAACTTGAACACCATGCGCATGATGGGATGGTTGCTGGTCGCCGTTCTCGGGGCTTCCGCCCTGGGCGGCATCGCGTTCAACCGGGGCGAATCGATCAATGCCATCTGGCTGGTCACCGCCGCTGCCTGCGTGTTCGCCCTGGCCTACCGCTTCTATGCGGCCTGGATCGCCGCGCGGGTGCTGGTGCTGGACGAAACCCGCGCGACCCCGGCGGAGCGCTTCGACAACGGACGCGATTTTATCCCCACCAACAAATGGATCGTGTTCGGCCACCATTTTGCCGCCATCGCCGGCCCCGGCCCGCTCATCGGCCCGACCCTGGCGGCGCAGTTCGGCTACCTGCCGGGCACGCTGTGGATACTGATCGGCGCGGTGCTGGGCGGCTGCGTGCAGGACATGACCATCATGTTTTTTTCCACCCGGCGCGATGGCCGCAGCCTGGGCCAGATGGCGCGCGACGAACTGGGACCGGTGGGCGGCATCGCCGCGCTGGTTGGCACGCTGATGATCATGGTAATCCTCATCGCGGTGCTGGGGCTGGTGGTGGTCAACGCCATGAAGCACAGCCCCTGGGCCACCTCCACCGTGGCCGCCACCATCCCCATCGCGGTGCTGGTCGGCCTGTACATGCGCAACATCCGCCCCGGTCGCGTGCTGGAGGGCTCGGCGCTGGGCCTGGCGCTGCTGCTGCTGGCGGTGGTGGGCGGCGGCTGGATCGACCACAACGCGGCCTTACGCCCGCTGTTCGACCACGAGGGCCTGACCCTGGCCTGGGCGGTGATCGCCTACGGCTTCGCCGCCGCCATCCTGCCGGTGTGGCTGCTGCTCGCGCCGCGCGATTACCTTTCCACCTTCATGAAGCTGGGCACGATCCTCCTCCTGGCCGTCGCCATCCTGGTGATGCAGCCGCAGATCAAGATGCCGGCGCTGACCCAGTTCATCGACGGCAGCGGGCCGATTTTCGGCGGCAGCGTGTTTCCCTTCGTATTCATCACCATCGCCTGCGGCGCGGTGTCCGGTTTCCACTCCCTGGTCGCTTCCGGCACCACGCCCAAGCTGCTGGCCAACGAGAAGGATATCCGCATGATCGGCTACGGCGGCATGCTGCTCGAAGCCCTGGTCGCGATCATGGCCATGATCGCCGCCACCGTGCTCGATCCCGGCGTGTTCTTCGCCATCAACAGTCCGGCCGGGGTTGTCGGCAAGGAAGCGGCCGATGCGGTGGCAAAGATTTCTTCCTGGGGTTTCCCGGTCACGGTGGAACAGATGAACTTGCTGGCGCAACAGATGGGCGAGAAAACCCTGTTCGCCCGCACCGGCGGCGCGCCCTCGCTGGCGGTCGGCATGGCCAGCATCTTCGGTAGCGCCTTCGGGCAGGGCATGCTGGCGATGTGGTACCACTTCGCCATCATGTTCGAGGCAGTCTTCATCCTCACCACGCTGGACGCCGGCACCCGCGTCGGGCGCTTCATGCTGCAGGACTTCCTCGGCAACTTCTCGCCGCGCCTGGGTCAGACCTCCTGGTACCCTTCCGTGATCCTCACTTCCGGCATCATCGTCGCGGCCTGGGGCTATTTCCTCTACATCGGCGTGATCGACCCCAACGGCGGCGTCAACATCCTGTGGCCGCTATTCGGCATCTCCAACCAGATGCTGGCGGCCATTGCCCTGTCGGTGGCCACCGGCATCCTGGTCAAGTCCGGCAAGCTGAAATATGCCTGGATCAGCGTGCTGCCCCTGACCTGGCTTTCCATTGTTACCACCGCCGCAGCATGGGAAAAGATCACCAGCCCCGACCTGCGCATCGGCTTCTTCGCCGCCGCCAACGACCTCGCCGCCAAGCTGGCGGCGGGCACACTGCCGCCGGAAAAAGCCGCGGTGGCACCGCAGCTTATCTTCAACCAGCAACTCGACGCCTGGCTGACGCTGTTTTTCGTCATCCTGTTGTGGATCATCATCGTCGACATGCTGCGCGTGTGCGCCAACCACCTTCTGGGCAAACCCGTGCCACCACTAAGCGAATCGGCCCACGAGCCCAGCCGGCTGGTGGAAAACTGGATAAGGGACTGATGTTGCGCAAGCTTTGGCGAACCATCCGTCGCCTTGCCGGGGATGATGCCTATGAGCGTTACCTCGCGCACCATGCCGGCGTCCATTCCGACGAATCGCCATTGAGCCGCCAGGATTTTTTTAAACGGGAGCAGGAGCGCAAATGGAATGGGGTCAGACGCTGTTGCTAGTGTGGTAATGATGCATTTTCTGGACATGCGCGGTTGACGCAAATCCTGGGCGAGAATACAGTGGATATGCCTATCCGGAAGGCATGGTGACCAGTTTAGCAATCTACCTCCAGGGGGATAGCAAAGATGTCCAAGAAAAAAATCCTTCACGCCGCCATCGCTTCTATCCTGTTGATGGCATCCGGCGCGAGTGCCGCTGCCGACAGCGCGCTAGTGGAAGCACAGTCGCACATCGACCATAACAACCCCCATAAGGCCTACGCCATTCTGGCCCCGCTTGAAGCGGAACGGGCCGGCAACCCCGAATACGACTACCTGCTGGGTATTGCCGCACTGGATGCCGGGGAAGCAGGCCGCGCCGTATTCGCCCTGGAAAGGGTGCTGGAGGCACAGCCCGACAACGGCCCCGCGCGCGCGGCAATCGCACGCGCCCACTACGCCCTGGGCGAAATCGAAAACGCCAGGACGGAATTCCGGCGCGCCGGCGCCCAGCCCGTCCCCCCGCCGGTTCAGGCTTCGATCCAGAAATACCTTATCGCCATCGAAGCGCTGGAAAATGCCGACCGGCCAAAACTCAGTGGCTACGTGGCATTTTCCGCCGGCCACGACAGCAACGTAAACAGTGCCATTTCCGGTAACCAGCTGGCAATCCCCGCGTTCGGCGGTGCGATCGTGACCCTGGACGTCAACGGGGTAAAACAGGATGACGCCTTTCTTGCCCTTGGTGGTGGCGCCAAACTGCGCTACCCGCTCAACTGGGAAACCGCGGTGATCGGCAGCATTGACGGGAACCGGCGCTGGAACGGCAGCGCAAGCCGGTTCGATACCGGCATACTCTCCGGCAGCCTAGGCCTGAGTTTTGCGCGCGGAAAAAACAATTTTTCCGCGCAGCTTCAAGGCCAGAATTTTGAGCTGGACGGCAATCGCTATCGCGATGCAAGCGGCCTGATGGCCCAGTGGGAATACCTGCCGAACGAAAACCGGTCATTCAGCGCCTATGTACAGTATGCGCGTCTCGACTACCCCGATCAGGGCATGCGCAACGCAAACCACACTGTGCTTGGCGTCACCTACGGCCAGACACTTGGCGGTGAACTGGCACCGGTGATATATGTTGGCGCTTATGCCGGCAGCGAGAATGAACGCGCCGACAACGCCCCCTACCTCGGACACAACCTGGCCGGCATTCGCGTGGGCGGGCAACTGAATTTCAGCCCCCAGGTGACACTCTTCGCTTCAGGCAGTTACGAGGAACGGGATTATGGCGGACCCGACCCATTGTTTCTCGTGGATCGCGGCGATCAACAGACCGACTTCCGTGTCGGGGTGAACTACAGCCCCGTCAAGGCCTGGCGCATCACCCCCCAGCTTGCCTACACCCGCAACAATTCCAACATCGCCATCAACGACTATGATCGCAACCAGTTCATCGTCACGGTACGGCGCGAATTCCAGTAAGCATGTGATCAACGGTTGCATGGAGGATTTTCACTAATGCGGCAGAACCAATCTATGGCGACAGTGTGGAATGTGCTGATTATCTCAGCCTTCATGGCGTTTTCCGGCGCGGCTTGGGCGGCACCGGTAGCACGGCTGGATTTTGCCAGCGGCACCGTGACCGCGGTCGATACCGATGGCATCACGCGCACGCTGAACAAGGGCTCCGAACTCAATACGGGAGACACCGTCAACACCGACAGCGGACGCGCCCAACTGCGCTTTATCGACGGCGCATATGTATCGCTTCAGCCCAACACCCGGTTCAGGATTGACGAATTTCAGTACGACGGCAAGACCGATGGAACCGAGAAAGGGATATTCAGCCTGACCAAGGGTGCGCTGCGCACCATTACCGGCGCCATTGGCCGGGTCAACCGCAACACCTACAAGGTCAACACGCCATCCGCCACCATCGGCATTCGCGGCACCGAATTCCTGGCAAGCGTGGTCAACAGCCTGGCGGTAAGTGTGGGCGAAGGAGCGATTTCGCTCGTCAATCAGGCCGGCGAACTGGTGGTGGTTGCCGGACAATCGGCCTACGTGGCCGACTTCAGCACGCTGCCGAAACTGACCTTCCAGATGCCGCCCCTGCCACCTGAGGGCGTGTACCGGCAAGAAACCATCGACACCCGTTATAGCGCGGGCGAACAACCCGGCGCAGTTCCGCCTCCGCCTGCGCCCGCTCCCGCGCCAATTCCCGTACCCGCGCCACCCACACCCGTACCCACGCCCACACCTACGCCCGTACCCACACCTACGCCCGTTCCTACACCCACTCCCACACCTATTTTTGGACTGACGGGGTGATCAAGCGCCAGCCGACGACCGCGCCGTGATGGACATTGCCTATCCGGGCGGGGAGTTGCGCGCTCAAAGATGGAGAGATTCGGGCCGTCAATACCTCCCTCGTAAAGCTGAAGAGCGCCTGATATTGCGTCAAGTACGCTCATCGTCACTTGCCGAGATCCAATATTGATTCAAGTGTCGCTTCGATCAATCAGCCAGGAATTCACTTGGTGGTAAAAATGAACACCCCGTCCCATCCCTCCCCTGGCGGATTGGCGCGGAAATGGGCAACCCTTTCCAGGTAGAGTTCATATAGCTTCATCTGGGGCGAGCGGGTATGCAGCGCCCCTAACTGCCGCTCCGCTCCGTCCCAGTCCTGGGCGTGGTAACGCTCCAGCGCGGCGCGGAACAATTCCAGCTCCTCCATCGCCGCAACCGGTATCTGGCCTTGTATCCCAAGCGGTTCGAAAATAACCACAGGTTCCAGCTTGCCCTTGACACACACCCGGTCCAGTTCGCGGCACACCGCTTCCGGTACCGCGCGCATGGTGGCCTCGCCGACGATGATGCCGACGCCGTATTGCTTGGTCAGGCTTTCCAGGCGCGAGGCCAGGTTGACGCTATCGCCCATCACGGTATAGGCGCGCCTGAATTCGGAACCCATGTTGCCGACGGTCATGATGCCGGTATTGATGCCGACCCCGATGCGGAACAGCGGCCAGCCGCGCGCCTCGAATTCCTTCATCAGCTCGGCAAGCCGGGTTTGCATTTCCAGGGCGGCCAGCAGGGCGTGACGGGGATGTTCAGTGTCTTTCAGCGGGGCGCCCCAGAACGCCATGACCGCATCGCCGATGTATTTGTCGATGGTGCCGCGGTGCTTGTGGATGATCCGCGTCATCAGCGTCAGGTAGGCATTGATCAGTTCGGTGAGCTGTTTCGGCTCGAGTTTCTCCGAAATCGAGGTGAAATTGCGGATATCCGAGAACAGCACCGTCATCTCGCGGCTGTCGCCTTCCATCGAGGCGGATTCCGGGTCCTCGCTCATTTCCGCCACCAGTTCGGGCGGAACATACTGACCGAAAAGTCCGGTGATTTTCTTCTTGGTACGGGACTCGGTGAAATAACCGTAAACCATGTCGAGCGCGTACAGGAACAGGATCAGTAGCAGTGGCGAGACGATGGGCAACACCATGCCATCCTGCCATGCCGCCAGATTGGTCCCCGCCACCGCGCCCAGCAACAGCAACGAGATCAGGCTGGACTGAAGCGGGCTCAGCAGGGGGAATATCAGCGCCAGCGCCACGCCGATCAGAAGTAACGCGACCACTTCCACAGCCAGGAAATAAGCGGGACGCTGCTTGATGCTTTGATCCAGGATGCCGGCGACCAGATTGGCGTGGATTTCCACTCCGGGATAGACGCTCTCGACCGGGCTGGAGCGCAGGTCCATCAAGCCTGGCGCAGTGGTGCCCACCAGCACGATGGCGCCCGCCATTTCGCCCGGCTGGAGCCTTCCATGCAACACATCCGAGGCCGATACATAGCGAAAACCGCCCTGTTTGCCGCGATAGGGCACCAGCGCGGAGCCCCAGGCATCCACCGGAATCTTGCGCCCGCCGAGCTTGAGCCATTCCAGCCCGCCATAGTCGGGGCCCCCATCATCCGCAAATACCGCCGCCACGGCGGGGAGCTTGAGATAGGCCTTGGCGATGGCAAGGGAAAGGGATTCGTAATGGCCGCCCTGATACTCGAATAACATCGGCACACGACGCGATACGCCATCGATATCCACCTGCGGGTTCATGTGCCCGGCGCTGTGGGCAGCCTCCTGAAATGTCTTGAGATTGGCACCATATCCCGTGGCATGTCTTACGAAAAGTTCGCGCTGGCCGAATGCGCCGGGCGGAAAGTCCGGCGACGGCAAGTGGCCGGAAGTGCGCGCCTGAGCGGCCTCGTCGTGTACGGTGAAATAATAGCCCAGCACCACCGGATACTGCTTCAATTTGGCGGCGAAAAGGCTGTCAAAATCAAGCTGGGGACGCAGCCTGTCAAGGGCTGCGCGAAAAGGCGGGGTGTCCTTGAGTTCCTGTTGCGCCAAACGCTCCAGCACCGGCAAACCGGAACTGGTGTCGGGTTCGCTGAACACCACGTCGAACCCTACCACGGCGGCCTGATAGCGGCCGAATATCTGGTCCAGCAGGATGGCCACCCGGTCCCGCCCCCACGGCCAGCGCCCCACTTCGGCCAGGCTTTTTTCATCCAGGTCAACGATAACGATGCGGCGGTCCACCCCGCCCGGCATGGTGACGCGCAGCCGTGCGTCATAGCTCCACAGATCGAGCTGCTCCATAAAGCGGAACTCGACCAGACGCACAGCACCGGCCAGGAACAAGACCACCACCAGCAGGCTTAAACCGATTTGAAGCGCGTGCCGCTTCATGTTTTACTCCCCGGCGGCTACGTCGGGCGGGATATTATTCTCCCGCCACCGTCATCTGCCCCACCAGAATCGAACCGCATTGTCGTGAGCCGCGCACCACCACATCGTTCCCCACCGCCACGATGTTGCGGAACATGTCCTTGAGGTTTCCGGCGATGGTGATTTCTTCCACCGGGTACTGGATCTTCCCGCCTTCCACCCAGAATCCGGCCGCGCCGCGCGAGTAGTCGCCGGTAACCGCATTCACGCCCTGTCCCATCAGTTCGGTGACCAGCAGGCCGCGATCCATCTGCCTGAGCAGGGCGTCGAAGTCCTGACCGGTGTCTGCAAGAATCAGGTTGTGACTGCCGCCTGCATTGCCGGTTGTTGTCATGCCCAGCTTGCGCGCCGAATAACTGGAGAGGAAATAGCCCTGCACCACACCGTCGCTGACCACATCGCGGCTACGGGTGGCCACACCCTCGTTGTCGAAGGGGCTGCTGGCGAGGGCTTTTGGCAGATGCGGCAATTCCTGCAGCCGGATGAAGGGCGAAAAAACTTCCTTGCCCAGGCTATCTAGCAGGAAGGAGGATTTGCGATACAGGCTGCCGCCGCTGACCGCGCCGACAAAATGTCCGATCAGGCCGGAGGCCAGGGAGGCCTCGAACAGCACCGGTACCTGCATGGTTTTGAGCTTGCGTGCGTCGAGGCGGCGCACGGTGCGCTCCCCGGCCATCCTGCCCACGCTGCCGGCGTTTTCCAGATCCGCCGCAGCGCGTGCCGAGGCGTACCAGTAATCGCGCTGCATGCCCTGCTCCGACTCCGCCAGGACCGCACAACTGATGCCATGGCGCGTGGTCGGATAGCTCCCCAGAAAACCCGAGCTGTTGGCATAAACAAACAGGGACTCCTGGATCGAAACGGAAGCGCCTTCCGAATTGTTGATGCGGCTATCCACGCCCATGGCGGCGGCTTCGCATTCCTGCGCCAGCGCGATGGCCTGTTCCACCGTCAAATCCCAGGGGTGGTACAGGTCGAGCTCCGGAGGATTTTTTTCCAACAGCGCCTCATCGGCCAGTCCGGCGAATTCATCGCTGGCGGTATGCCTGGCAATGCTGCACGCGGCCTTGACGGTATCGAGTATGGCCGCCGGTGCGAGGTCAGAAGTGCTGGCGTGTCCGCGCCGCTGGCCGAAATACACCGTTACACCGAGCCCTTTGTCGCGGTTGTATTCGATGGTTTCCACTTCATCGAGACGCACCGTGACGCTCTGGCCGAAGCCCTGCGAAACCTCGGCTTCGCAGGCACTTGCCCCGGCCTTTTTGGCCTGACTCAGAATATCCTGGGAAATCTGGCTCAGGGTGTCAAAAGAATATGTAAAGCGGGAATCCTGCACGGTGACCTCTGTGTTTGAAAATCGCGTTGGCGACACGCTTCAACCCCTCTCAATCCCCCGCCCTCCCCTTTGTCAGCTGCTCCTCCCCTGACAAGGGGAGGCCGGGAGGGGTTGGGAGGCTGGGAGGGGTTAAATGGCCTAAATGGAGTTATGATAACAACTTTAATTAATGAAGCGAAACCATGCCGGACAGCGAACAGCAGGATGAAGAAGAACTCAGCCGCTCACAGCGCAAGCGCGAAGTGGAAGCCTTGCAGGAAATAGGCGAACGCCTGGTGACATTAGGCGCTTCCCAGCTTGGCCAACTGGGTCTCCCCGACAACTTGCGCGAGGCAGTGCGGGAAGCGAAACGTCTGACTGCCAACGGCGCCATCCGCCGCCAGAAGCAGTATATCGGCAAAATCATGCGCAAAGTGGACCCAACCCAGATCCTGGCCAAGTTCGCCGAATGGGACGGAACCAGCCGCGATCAGGCGGCAAAGTTTCACCAACTGGAGCGCTGGCGCGAGAAATTGCTGGCCGACGACAAGGCGATTAGCGCGCTGGTGCTGGCTCACCCCAACGCGGATGTGCAACGCCTGCGCACCCTGATCCGCAACGCCCACAAGGAAGAAGCGGCCGGCAAGCCGCCTAAAAGCAGCCGCGAACTCTTCAAGGAGTTGCGCCAGTTGATGCTTGAAGCTTCGGCTGCGGCAGACGAAGCGGATAGCGAAGAATTCACCTCTCAGGAAAACTAAACATGCCCGTCAACCTCGCCCCCCCCCAAGCCGACCAATTGCTTCCCATCAAGGGTATTGCGCTCGGCATCGCCGAAGCCGGCATCAAGAAAGCCGGGCGCAAGGATTTGCTGGTGATGCGTCTGGGCGAAAAAGCTACAATTGCGGGGGTATTCACGCTGAACCGCTTCTGCGCCGCGCCGGTCACCCTGGCAAAACAGCATTTGCAATCCGGCAAGCCAATTCGCGCCCTGGTGGTGAACACCGGCAACGCCAACGCAGGAACGGGAGAAGACGGCATGCAGCGCGCGCGCCAGACCTGTGCTGAAACGGCACGACTGCTGGGTTGCGACGAGGATCAAGTACTGCCCTTCTCCACCGGCGTGATTCTGGAGCCACTGCCGGTGGAAAGAATTGTCGCCGGCCTGCCCGCAGCGGTGGCGAATTTGCGCGAAAACAACTGGTTTGATGCCGCCCACGCCATCATGACCACCGACATCCTGGCCAAGGCCACGTCGAAGCAGATCACACTCGGCGGCAAAACCGTGACCATCACCGGTATTGCCAAGGGCTCCGGCATGATCCACCCCAACATGGCGACCATGCTGGGCTATGTCGCCACCGATGCAGCCTTGAGCCAACCCCTGCTGGACCAACTGGTGCGTTATGCCGCCGACCGTTCCTTCAACTGCATCACGGTGGATGGCGACACCTCGACCAACGATTCCTTCATGCTCATCGCCAGCGGCGAAGCCGGTGTGCCGCAGATCACCGATGCCGCGAGCGCTGAATACGCGACCCTGCGCGATGCGATTAGCGAAGTGGCACAGACATTGGCCCAGGCCATCGTGCGTGACGGCGAGGGCGCAACCAAGTTCATGACCATCGCGGTGGAAGGCGGCGCAAGTGCAGCCGAATGCCGTCAGGTGGGTTACGCCATCGCCCATTCCCCGCTGGTCAAGACCGCATTTTTCGCTTCCGATCCCAACCTGGGGCGGATATTGGCGGCCATTGGCTACGCCGGTATCGGCGACCTGGACGTGGACCGGATCAAGCTCTACCTGGGAGATGTTCTGGTGGCAGAGAACGGCGGTCGCGCCGCAAGCTACCAGGAGACGGACGGCCAGCGCGTGATGAAGCAACCCGAAATCACCGTGCGCGTGCTGCTCGGCCGAGGTTCTGCGCAGGCCACGGTATGGACCTGCGATTTTTCCTACGACTATGTAAAGATCAACGCAGAATACCGGAGCTGAAGGACTTCGGTCGCGCAAATTTCTATGCAATTCTGAAGGATTCTTAGCGAAACCAAGGGAGAGTATTATGGCATCGGATAATTGTTACCAAACCTTTCGCAGTTCGCCACTTGCGGCTGAACTGAACGATGAGCAATGCGCATTGCTTGCCAAGCAGGTGGTGTGCCGCACGCTGACTGACGGTGAAATTTTGCTCAAGGAAGGCGCCGTTGACCAGAGCCTGTACGTGATCGCCAAGGGTAACCTGGCCGTGACGCATGAAAGCGGCGGCGGCGACTGGATCGTGCTGCATACGCTCAGGCCGAGCGATCTGGCCGGGGAGCTCGGTTTCCTCGATGGGCTGGAACACAGCGCCACACTGCGTTCGATCGGACCGACCGAACTCTTCAGCCTGGAGCGCAGCCGCCTCGAAGCACTGCTCGACGAACAGCCGAGGCTGGTTTACCAGGTCATGCGCGCAGTGATCCGCTCGGTACATAGCACCCTGAGACGCATGAACGTCCAGTACGTGGAGCTGACCAACTACATAAGCAAGCAGCACGGACGTTACTAGGGCGTGCTAGCATGCCCTAGCCGCCACGCCGCGCCAGAAAACGATCCAGCTGATTGGCGAAAGCCTGGCGATCATTCTGGCCGAGCGTCGCCGGCCCACCCGTGTTCACGCCGCTGCTGCGCAACTCGTCCATGAAGTTGCGCATCGTCAGGCGCTCCTGGATGTTTTCCTTGCTGTAAAACTCGCCGCGCGGATTAAGCGCATGGCCACCCCCGGCAATCACGCCGGCCGCCAGGGGGATGTCGGCGGTAATCACCAGATCGCCAGCCTGAATCTGCTGGATGATCCAGTTGTCGGCCACATCGAAACCGGCGGGCACCTGGACCGAGCTGATATGGCGCGACGCGGGGATCCGTATCAACTGATTGGCAACCAGCGTCATCGAAATCTTTTCCCTCTCGGCCGCACGAAAAAGAATTTCCTTGATGACATTGGGGCAGGCATCGGCGTCCACCCATATCTGCATTGGCGGCTTCTTCAGCAGGGCCGAATCATGAGGCCTTGCGTTTCTTTTCCATCAATTCGTGCAGCAGGGGCAACAGGATGATCTCCATTGCCAGCATGGCCTTGCCGGCAGGAAGAACGATGGTGTTGGGCCGGGACATGAAGGAGTTGTGAATCATCCTGAGCAGGTAGGGAAAATCGACCCCCTTGGGGTAGCGAAAACGGATCACCATGAAGCTTTCGTCAAGGGTGGGCGTATCTCGTGCGATAAAGGGGTTTGAAGTGTCCACCACCGACACCCGCTGAAAATTGATATGGGTACGGGAAAATTGGGGCGTAATGTGATGCACGTAATCATCCATGCGCCCCAGAATCGAGTGCGTTACCGCCTCGCGGGAATAACCCCGCTCGTTGCAGTCGCGCAGGATTTTTTGTATCCATTCCAGGTTGACGATGGGTGTTACCCCAATCAGCAGATCCACATGCCTGGCGACATCGATCTCCGGCGAGATGAACCCGCCATGCAATCCCTGGTAGAACAGCAAATCCGTATCTTCCGGGAAACGCTCCCAGGGCGTAAGCGTTCCGGGAACCTGATTGAACTTTGCGGCTTCGGCTTCGCAGTGGAGGTAAAGTCTGTGCTCGCCCGTCCCCTTTTCACCGTACTCCTGGAGCGTCGCCTGCAACTTCTCCAGCAAATTGCCTTCCGGGCCATAATGAGTAATGGCTTGCCCGGCCTTGCTGGACGCCTCAACCGCCTCTTTCATCGCCTCGCGGCCATAGCGATGGAAGCCATCCCCATGAACGACGACAGCCTTTACTTTTTCACGCCAGAACAGATGGTTGAATGCAACCATTACCGGTTCGGTACCCGCCCCGGAGGAACCGGTTACAGCGATGATGGGATGTTTCTGTGACATGCAATCCTTACCTTTTCCTCATATGCGAACCCAGTACAAGCTTCGAGTCGTAGCGGATAAGAGCCCCTTTTCGGAACCAGAGCCACCGCCCGTGTGAGCCGGTGTCGAAACGACACCATTGTGTCACCGGAGGAAAGCCGCGCGCAATATGAATTTTTAGTGACGCAAAAAGCCTAAGGAACCACTGATTTAATCAAACATGGTTGCGACGGGGTATTGCGGGATGCCCGACAAGGAGAGAGACGCGCGGTGCAGTCATTCTGCACAAGCGGCTCTCGACGCAGCATGGCGCCCGCAATACCCCGTCCCTTCGGGTTCCGACGAAAACGGGCTTGTGCCGCGTTGCGCTCCTTGGCGTCGTAGGCACGGCTACGACCTGCGTCGCGCGCCTTGCACCAGCCCGTTTTCGTCGGAACGCAATCCATGTTTGATTAAATCAGTGGTTCCCTAAGGATGGTATTGAATCACCGAGAACTGGAGAATACGTGAATCCGGCGCCAAGCCAGCCCGGCACTATTGCTAGTCCATGCAAAAACGGTAGGTATTGCGGCCTTCCGCCTTGGCGGTATACATGGCCTTGTCGGCAAGATTCATCAGCTTGTCCTCGTCTTCCGTATCTTCGGCAAAACGCGCTATACCGATACTCACGCCGATGCGCACGTCGTGCCCATCCAGTTCATAGGGCTGCGATAACGCCTTGATAATTTTTTCAGCGATCCGGCCGATGTCTTCCCGCTCGCGCAGGTCGTAGAGAAGAACGGTGAACTCGTCCCCGCCCAGACGAGCCACGATATCGCTTTCCCGCACGCACCGGCGCAGTCGCTGCGCCACGTCTTTGAGCAGCAGATCCCCGATGTGATGTCCCAGGGTATCGTTGACCAGTTTAAAGCGGTCCAGGTCGAGAAACATGAGTGCCAGGCCAACCTTGCTGCGTTTGGCAAGGCTGAGCGCCTGACGCAAGCGGTCGTAGAACAGGGCACGGTTGGGCAGGTCGGTAAGCGCATCGTACTGTGCCATGTAAGTGATGCGTTCCTGGGTGCGCTTCTGGTCGGTGATATCCTCGTGGATGGCGATAAAATGCGTGATTTTTCCCGCCGCATCGGTCAGCGGCGTGATGGTCTGCATGACGGTGTAAAGGCTGCCGTCCTTGTTCTTTTCCACCGTTTCGCTGCTCCATACCTCCCCGCTGTTAATGGTCCGCCACAAAGCCTGGTAATAGGATTTGTCCTGTTGTCCGGATTTGAGTATTTGGGGCGACTGGCCGATGATTTCTGCTTCGCCATAACCACTCAGACGGGAAAAGGCCGCATTCGCCCATTGAATGCGGCCCTGATGGTCGGTCACCATCACCGCATTGGCCGCCGAAGCCAGCGCCATGCTCAACAGCCGGAGTTGTTGCTGATCCATGCCCATTTCCAGAGCCATGGAAATGCGACTGGCGATGCCGACAAGACGGTTCACCATGGTGGATTCTGCAAAGGCGGACGAGTCACGTGAATAAAGCGTGAAAGCACCGTAAATTTCGCCATGCACTGTCAAAGGAATAGCAAGAATTGCTTGAAGCCCATATTCGTGGGCGATGCCAGCCCACGCCTGGAAACGGGGGTCATTGCTGTCGAATCTCAGCGTCTGCTTGGTGCGAATCGCTGTTCCGGTAGGGCCGAGGCCCAGCGGACTCTCGTCCCAGCGCACCCCTACCGTGTTGAGACGCTGTGCATATTCTTTTGCGCTGCCGGCGGAAGTCAGAATGCTAACCGTGCCATCCGGCACCTTATGACTCACCCAGGCAAGGTCCAGACTGAACAGCAGCGTCACCTGTTCGCAGATGAACGCCAGAATCTTCGCCAGGGGCTCGCCCCCAAGCACTTGCTGGTTGATGGCGGAGAACAGGTTTTCTATCGCCTCAAGCAAACGCTGCTCGGTGACATCCGCAGAGTAAACGGCCACGCGATTGATTTTTCCGTCCACATCGACTACAGGGTAGACGGAATTCACCATGCGCATTCCATTACGCTCGTCTTCCAACACGCTCGGGAGGCCGTCCTGTGCGACCTTGTCCAGGCGTGCGCGACGCACCTTTGCCACCTCAGGAGGAATCAGATCGAATAGATTCTTACCCAACAATTCGTCCGGAGTGCCGCGCAGGCGCTTTGCGCCGATCTGGTTGATGGCGAGGATGGTGCCATCCCGTTCCAGGAGCAGCGCGGACTCCCGGGCGGCGTCCAGCAGCGCCCGCTGGTTCCGTTCCAGTTTGTCCTGGATCTCCATGGCCAGCTTGCGCTCGGAGATGTCACGCACCACTGACATCACCAACGGCTTGCCATCCATCTCGAAAATATGACTGCTGATTTCCACGGGGATCTTCCCTCCCCCCTTGGTGAGGTGAGTACGCTCGAACAAGGCAAAACCATTGCTCTGGATTTGCTGCACGATCTCCTCCATGTCGGAAGTGTTTGCCGGATCGTCGATATCAACCGGGCTCATTCGCAGCAGTTCGTCCCGGCTATAACCCAGGCGCCTGCAAGCCACGTCGTTAACCTCGACAAACCTGCCTCGCCCGTCCGTATCGTTCAGAAGATGAACCAGAATGGCATCGTTGCCCGTGTTGAACAGCAGCCGGAAACGCGCCTCCCTGTCACGCAGCGCCTTTTCCGCTTCCAGGCGCGGGGTAATATCCTGGAAAGACGCGACGGAACCCATCACTTCCCCGTCTCTGATAATAGGGCTCGATATGATGGAAACCGGGATTGTCGTTCCGTCTTTTCGCACCAGATTGTCATTGAGGGCGTGATAGGTCTGCCCAGTTTGAATAGTCTGGTGAATCGGGCAGGAGTGGGTAGGAATTGGGGTTCCATCCATGCGCTCGTGGTGGAAAGTGTCATGTCCATTCCTGCCGAGGAGTTCTGCCCGGCTCCAGCCCAACAGGCGCTCCGCCTCGGGATTCACGAATGTCACCCTGCCATCCCCATCCAGCACGTAGACACCTTCGCCCAAGGTGGAAGTAATTTCCCGTAATTGGTTTTTGCTGTCCTGCTCTTTCTTGTAATGCCACATCAAACTATATGAAAGCCATCCGACGGCGAGGAGGAGGCCCATCATTACTGCACCATCGATCAGCGCGTTGCGGCGCCATTCGGCCAGCACATCCTGCTTGGACAAACCGACGACAACAACCAGTGGCAGATTGCCTACCTGGCGATAGCTGAAGATACGCTCTATACCGTCGACGCTCGATTTGCCTGAAGTCGTTCCCTTGATGGGGTTTATCTGCAGCGCGGCATCGATAGGACCGCCACGCACCGATTTCATGCGTTGGCCTTCACTGATGGGGAAACGGGTAATGACGTGAAGGTCTTTGCTCAACAGCGTGATATTGCTGTTCTTGCCCAGATCGAGCGTGCTGAAAAAACCCTCGAAGTACGACAACGCGATACCTGAACTGACAATCCCGGCAAAGCTGCCATCGTCATAATTCAGACGCCGGCTGAGCATGATTTGCCAGCCGTGGTGGGCACGACCCACGATGGGCTCTGAAATATCCAGCCCGAGTGCAGGATTGTCGCGGTGGCGGATAAAGTAAGCCCTATCCCCATAGAATGGACGGGTGGTAATTTCTTCCAGGGAACTGGCCAGGCTGTAACCGTCCGGCAGGATAAGCCTCATCCCGAATATTTCGGGAATGCTTGCCTTGAGCTTTTTCAGATAGGCATGGATCTCGTCAGCGGCATGTGGTTTGCCACCTCTTAAAACGGTTTCACTTGCGGCATGCTGGAGCAGGACATCTGTCTTTTGAATGACGGAATTGATTTGCTCTTCAAGCACTCTGGCCAGGTTCTGGCTATCCATAGTGGCACGAGCCAGCTTCTCGTCATAGCCATGCTTGAGCCCATTCACAAACACGCCAATGAGGCCCAGCATCATAACGAGCAATGCAAGAAGCCAAAATCTGTTGCGAGTCATTCCTTTTGTTGCTGTCATGCAAAACATCCACCAAATAAAAAGGGCACCTGTAAACAAGTGCCCTTTTTCATACCTGACTGGCGCGCCCGACAGGAGTCGAACCTGTGACCTTTGGCTTCGGAAACCAACACTCTATCCAACTGAGCTACGGGCGCTTATTTATTGAGGGGGTGATTATACCCGACTTGACAAATTCTTAGCAAAACGTAAAATTCCGCCTCTTCAATGGTGATATAGCTCAGTTGGTTAGAGCACAGCACTCATAATGCTGGGGTCGGTGGTTCAAGTCCACCTATCACCACCAGAAAAATCAAGGGCTTGCAGAAATGCAGGCCCTTTGTGTTTCTACTGCGGGGCACTTCAAACAAAATTTCACGTCCTCCAACCCAAGGGCGTCTGGGATTTTATGCTGGAAATCTGCCAGCCAAAATTCGGAATTCCGTGGGCCCTATAGAACTTGGGGCACGCTCTGAGCGGCTCCGATGCTGCTGCTAATATTGACAACGCAATGCCACCCCGGATACTTCAAAAAATGAAGCGGTCACACTCCTACAGGCAACCCTCCCAATCTGGCGATGTCTACGAAGCACTCGGGCTACAATTATTCAGAGGTGAAAATTGAGTTCAAATACCCCGCCCCTCCGTCTCGATAGCAGAACTTCATTCATTGGAAAGTCCGTGCGCGGCGCCCCGATAATGCTTGTTGTCATGTTTTCGCTGTTTCTTTCCGCATGCAGCAAAACACCAGATAGCGGCTCATCCGACGCTCAAAAACTGCGTGATGCGGCAAAAACAAGCAATGTCATCGCGTTGGAGTCCCCGCTGGCCAAGGCGGCAACCAAGGGGAACATTCCCGAAGTAAAAGAGCTGCTTGACAAGGGTGCGAGCCACAATGTTTCCGACGCACTGGGAAGAACGCCACTCCATATGGCCGCGTTCTACGGTCACCCCAGGACAGCCGCACTACTGATCGCCAGAGGAGCGGATGTAAGCGCGAAAGACCGGGTCGGAATGACTCCTTTGCACGCCGCAGTGCTCGCTGGTAGCGTGCAGGAAATAGATTTGCTCCTGGCTAACAAGGCGGAGATCGACGCCGTGGCGGACACCGGTGCAACTCCGCTCCATCTGGCCGCAGCAACCGGACAAACGCAACTTGCAAAGATTCTTATCCAACGAGGCGCCAACCCACTGAGCAAGGATCTGGCTGGTGCTACCCCGCTTTTTTACGCGGTGAGAAATCAACACCCGGCCACGATTTCGCTGTTTCAACAATATGACGGCAAAGAGTAAGCCCTGACTTGCTTCCGGGTGGAGATTAAGCAACTGATTCACCGTCGCTTTCCCCCACACTCCGGGAGCCACTCCAATTCGATCGCTCCATGTGTTATTGTGCATCCATGCTGATTAAAGGTAGTTTTACCGATTACCGGAATACATCCGGTCAAATCGGATTTCTGGATGTAGCAGAAGCTCACCAACCCAACTCCTGATTTTCTCGCGTGGCAAAAAAAATCTTCATCAAAACCTTTGGCTGCCAGATGAACGAGTACGACTCGTCCAAGATGGCGGATGTGCTGCATGCCCATGAAGGCATGATCAGCACCGACAATCCTGAAGAGGCTGACGTCATCCTGCTCAACACGTGCTCGGTGCGGGAAAAGGCGCAGGAAAAAGTGTTTCACCAACTGGGACGGTGGCAGCACCTGAAGCAGCGCAATCCCGAGCTGGTGATCGGGGTCGGGGGTTGCGTGGCGAGCCAGGAGGGAAATGCCATTCTCATCCGTGCACCTTATGTGGACGTGGTCTTCGGGCCGCAAACCCTGCACCGGCTGCCGCAGCTGATCATGGATCGCAAGACCAGCGGCAAATCGCAGGTGGACATTTCCTTTCCCGAGATCGAGAAATTCGATCACCTGCCCGCTGCGCGGATCGAGGGCGCCAGCGCCTATGTTTCGATCATGGAAGGTTGCAGCAAGTACTGCAGCTATTGCATCGTTCCTTATACCCGCGGCACCGAAGTATCACGTCCCTTCGACGACATCCTGGCCGAAGCGGCCCAGTTGGCAGAGAACGGGGTCAAGGAAATCACGCTGCTGGGGCAGAACGTCAACGCCTACCAGGGCCAGATGCACGATGGCGAATTCGCCGATCTGGCGCTGCTGCTGCACTACCTGGCGGAAATTCCGGGCATCGGGCGCTTGCGCTTCACCACGTCTCATCCGCTGGAATTTTCGCAGAGCCTGATCGATGCCTATGCCACCATTCCCAAGCTGGTAAGCCTGCTGCATCTGCCTGTGCAGGCGGGCTCGGACCGCGTGCTGGCGGCCATGAAGCGGGGCTACACCACGCTTGAATACAAGTCGAAAATTCGCATGCTGCGCGCGGTGCGGCCCGGCATTTCAATTTCATCGGATTTCATCGTCGGCTTCCCGGGCGAAACGGATGCCGACTTCGAAGCCACCATGAAATTGCTGGAAGAAGTAGAGTTCGACTCCAGTTTCAGTTTCGTTTACAGCCCGCGCCCCGGCACTCCCGCGTCTGAATTGCCCGACACCACGCCCGATGAAGTCAAGCTGGAACGCCTGCATCGCTTGCAGGCGAGGAACAAGGAACAAGTAGCGGCCATCAGCCAGAAAATGGCCGGCACGGTGCAGCGGGTTCTGGTGGAAGGCTTCAGCAAAAAGAATGCCGCTGAACTGTCCGGCCGTACCGACAATGACAGGCTGGTGAATTTCGCCGGACATCCGCGCCTGATCGGCAACTTCGTGGACGTCGTCATCACCGCAGCGATGACGCATAGCCTGCGAGGCGAAGTGGTGACACAACAATCATGAAGACAAAATTGATAGAAACCTCCTTTACCCCGGTAGACAACGTTCGTCTCGCCAACCTGTGCGGCGTTCTGGACGAGAATCTGAAGCAGATCGAACGGGCGCTGGATGTAAGCATTTCCCGCCACGGTGAGCGCTTCAGCGTGGACGGCGCCCAGGCCAGAATCGCGATTCAGGCGCTACAGAATTTCTACAACCAGTCCAGGCATGCCATTTCCATAGACGACATCCAACTCGGATTGATCGAAATTTCCAACGCCAGCAAGATGGGGCCGGAAGTCATGCCGGTTTTGATGACGCGCAAGCAGGACCTGCGCGGACGCACCCCGCGCCAGAACCAGTACCTGCTGCAAATCCAGGAACACGACATCACTTTCGGTATCGGGCCCGCGGGTACCGGCAAGACCTACCTCGCCGTCGCGAGCGCGGTGGACGCGCTGGAGCGCGACATGGTGAAGCGCATCGTGCTGGTGCGCCCGGCGGTGGAGGCCGGGGAAAAGCTGGGCTTCCTCCCCGGCGACATGGCGCAGAAGGTGGACCCTTATCTGCGCCCGCTCTACGATGCGCTTTACGATCTGATGGGCTTCGACCGCGTGGGCAAGCTGTTCGAGCGCGGCGCAATCGAGATCGCACCACTGGCCTACATGCGCGGGCGCACCCTCAACCACTCCTTCATCATCCTGGATGAGGCGCAGAACACCACGCCCGAGCAGATGAAAATGTTCCTGACCCGCATCGGCTTCGGCACCAAGGCGGTGATTACCGGCGACGTGACCCAGGTCGATCTGGCGCGAGGCCAGCGTAGCGGCCTCGCCGAAGTCCATGCCGTACTGGGGCAGATTCGCGGTATCGCCTTTACTTTTTTCGAGTCCGAAGACGTGGTGCGCCACCCGCTGGTGCAGCATATCGTCAATGCTTATGCCAGTTTCGAAGGGCAAAAAAAATGAGCCCGGCAAAACCGAAACTGGCGCTTTCAGTACAGTACGCCATCAAGCCCACGGATGCGCCAGCCCGCGCCCAGATCCGGGCCTGGGCCATCAGCACGCTGGAAGGCGATGCCGTGGTCACGGTGCGGCTGGTGGATACCGAGGAGGGGCGCGAACTCAATCGCGATTATCGCGGCAAGGATTACGCCACCAATGTACTCACCTTCGTCTACGAACAGGAGCCGGCATGCCAGGGCGATTTGGTGCTGTGCGCCCCGGTGGTGAAACGCGAGGCGGCGGAGCAAGGCAAGAGCGTGGAAGCCCACTATGCCCACCTGATCGTGCATGGCATGCTGCACCTGCAAGGCTACGATCACGAAGCGGATGACGAAGCGCAAACGATGGAAGCGGTGGAATCACATATTGTCAAAAAACTCGGTTACCCTGATCCTTATGCCGGTGAGGCGTGATGGGTGGCGGCCAGCTTGAAGAACCGGCCGCCAGCCATGACTCATTACCACGGGAATAAATAAATCTGTATGGACGAACCTTCCAAACCCGGTTTGCTGGAACGCCTTGGGGCGTGGCTTTCGCCCGAGCCGGACAACCGGGAAGAGCTGGTGGGCATACTGCACATCGCTTACGAGAAAAACCTGCTCGACGCCGATGCGCTGGCCATGATCGAGGGCGTGCTGCAGGTGTCCGAAATGCAGGTACGCGACATCATGATCCCGCGCGCCCAAATGGACATGATCGACATCGCCGACACGCCGGAAAAATTCATCCCCTTCGTGATCGAGACCGCCCACTCGCGTTTCCCCGTCATCGGAGAGAACAAGGACGACGTAATCGGCATCCTGCTTGCCAAGGACCTGCTGCGCTATTACGCCGGCGAGGAATTCGACGTGCGCGACATGCTGCGGCCATCGGTGTTCATCCCGGAATCCAAGCGCCTCAACGTGCTGCTCAAGGAATTCCGCATGAACCGCAACCACATCGCCATCGTGGTGGATGAATATGGCGGCGTATCGGGCCTGGTGACGATAGAGGACGTGCTGGAGCAGATCGTGGGGGAAATCGAGGACGAATACGACTTCGACGAAACCGAGGACAACATCATCCAGGACCGCAGCGGCCGCTATCGCGTCAAGGCCGTGACGGAAATCTCCACCTTCAATGAAGTGCTGGGCACCCAGTTCAGCGACGAGGATTACGATACCGTGGGCGGGCTGGTGGTGAGCAAGTTCGGCCACCTTCCCAAACGCGGCGAACAGACCGAGTTCGACGGCTTGAAATTCCTGGTGCTACGCGCCGACAGCCGGCGCCTGCATAGCATGCTGGTGGAGCGATTGGCAGAAGGTTTGACCTAGATGGATAGGGGCGGCTTTAGCCGCCCGTGGGCGAATGAAATCGCCCCTACAACGTGTCGTGGAAATGCTGGCCTATCCCTTTTCCAGACCGTAACGCAGCAGCTTGGCGCGCAACCCGACCCTTGACAGCCCCAGTTCCTGGGCGGCGCGCGACTTGTTCCAGCGGTGGCGGATCAGGGTCTCGCTCAGCACCCGCTTTTCCAGCGCCTCCATGCGATCCTTCAGCGCGCCCCCGGCAACTTCCGGCTCCGGCGGCATGAAGTTTTCCAGCGGGTTGGCATTCAATACCCGTTGCGACATCAATTCCGCATCCAGGTAGGGCCGCACGCTCAAGGCCAGCATGCGCACGATTTCGTTGCGCAATTCGCGCACATTGCCGGGCCAGGGGTAGCGCATCATGACTTGCAGGGTTTCCTCGGCGAAGCCCTGCACCGGTTTTTCCAGTGCAAACACCGCTTCCCGCAACAAATGCTGGGCCAGGGGAAGGATATCCATGGTGCGGCTGCGCAGCGGCGGAATATGCAGCGAGAAAGTGGTGAGGCGGTAGTAAAGATCTTCGCGGAAGCGCCCCTGCTTGACGTCCTCCTCGAGGTTGCGGTTGGTGGCGGAAATCACCCGCACGTCGACATGGCGCGAGCGCGAACTGCCGAGTGGACGGATCTCGCCGTCCTGCAGCACGCGCAGCAGCTTGACCTGGAACGCCGGCGAAGTCTCGCCGATCTCGTCGAGGAAAATGCTGCCGCCGTCGGCCTGCTCGAACAGGCCGACGCGATTCTCGTAGGCGCCTGTGAAGGCGCCGCGCTTGTGGCCGAACAGCTCGCTTTCCAGCAGGGTATCCGACAGGGCGCCGCAATTTTCGATCACGAACACCCGGTCGGCGCGGCTGCTGCCGTAGTGGATGGCGCGCGCCAGCAATTCCTTGCCTGTGCCGGACTCCCCGGTGATCAGCACGGAAATGTCGTAAGGCGCGATGCGCCGTGCCATTTCGCATACGCCATGGAGCGGGCTGCCCTCGCTACGTACCAGGCGCTCGAAATGGTACAAGTTGCGCAGCGCCTCGCGCTTGGCCTCGACCCGCTTGCGCAGCACCGGTTCGGCGGTGCGGATTTCCAGCGACGCCTGCTGGTTTTCCTGCTGCAGGCGGTACAGCCGTGCCGCGGCGCGCACGTTGAGCAGCAGCGCCTCGGGGTGCCACGGCTTGGTGAGATACTGGTAGATACCGGCGTCGTTGATGCCGGCGATGATATCCTCGGTCTCGGTATAGCCGGAAATGATCAGGCGCACCGTGTCCGGGTAGCGCTCGCGCACCTGCTTGAGGAAGGAAACGCCGCTGGTGCCCGGCATGCGCTGGTCGCACAGGATCACATGCACCGCTTCCTGCTCCAGAATGCCGTGCGCGTCTTCCGCTCCGGAAGCGGCGAACACCTCGAATTCCTCCTCCAGCGTGCGGCGCAGCGCTTCCTGCGAGCGCACTTCGTCGTCAACGATCAATACGGTTGGAAGCGGGGACATGGCCTATTGTTGCGTAAAACCAGCTTAAATGGAAAGAAACTTGTCAGCAGATGCGAGGGAGCTGTTCACCGGTCAGCCAGTCCACGATGCGCTTGCCGCCGAAAGTGGTTTCCATCTGCACGAAGTGATGGTCGTCCGGGATCACCTCGCCGATCAGCGCGGCTTCCCGCCCCAGCGGATGGGCGCGCATCGCCGTCAGCAGGGCCGGCGCGTCCTCGTTGCGGCAGATGGCGATCAGCTTGCCCTCGTTGGCGGAATAGAGCGGGTCGAGGCCGAGAAACTCGCATGCCGCGCGGACCTCGGCGCGGATGGGCAAGGCGGTCTCGCGCAGCATCATGCCGACGCCCGACTGGCGCGCGATTTCGTTGAGGGTGGTGGCCAGCCCGCCGCGCGTCGGGTCGCGCAGCGCGTGGATGTCCGGCACCGCCGCCACCATGGCAGCCACCAGTCCGTGCAGGGCGGCGGTGTCGGACTGGATGGTGGTGCCGAAACTCAGGTTTTCGCGCAAGGACATGATCGCCACGCCGTGGTCGCCCACCGGACCGTTGACAATGATCGCGTCCCCCGGCCGGGCGCGGTCGCCGGAGATGTTGACGCCCTCCGGCACCACGCCCACCCCGGTGGTGGTGATGAACACGCCGTCGCCCTTGTTGCGCTCCACCACCTTGGTGTCGCCGGTAACCACCGGCACGCCCGCCTCGCGCGAGGAGCGCGCCATGGACTCGACGATGCGCGCCAGGTCGGCGAGCGGAAAGCCTTCTTCCAGTATGAAAGAGGCGGAAAGGTAGAGCGGCACCGCGCCCGCCATGGCCACATCGTTGATGGTGCCGTGTACCGACAGGCAGCCGATGTCCCCGCCGGGGAAGAACAGCGGCGACACCACGTGCGCATCGGTCGCCATCACCATGCGCCCCGGCGGCACCGCAAAGCTCGCCTGGTCGTTCTGCTGACGCAGGAATTCATTGTCGAAAGCCGCCATGAACAGCTCCTCGATCAACTGCGCCATGGCCCGCCCCCCGCTGCCGTGGGACATGTCGACACGGCCGTGCTTGAGGTCGAGGGGGCGGATGTAGCCGGTTCTGGGTTTGTTCATGTCTGATCCTGTGTTTGCGCTTCCCGATAACGCCCATAAGTGTAATACGCCGCACATGCCCCTTCCGACGACACCATGCACGAGCCGACCGGGTTGTCCGGCGTGCAGACGCTGCCGAACAGTTTGCAGTCGAGCGGGTTTTTCACGCCGCGGATGATGGCGCTGCATTCGCAGGACTGGTGGTCTGCCACCGAGGCATGGGTCAGCTCGAAACGCTTTTCGGCGTCGAAGGTGGCATATTTCTCGCGGATCTGCAGCGCGCTGTCGGGCACCCAGCCCAGGCCGCGCCATTCGAAGCTGTCGCGCAGTTCGAACACATCGTCCACCATGCGCTGCGCCTTGAGGTTGCCGTCACGGGTCACGGCGCGGGTGAACTCGTTTTCTACCTCGGCGCGCCCCTCGTTGATCTGGCGGATCAGCATCAGGATCGCCTGCATCATGTCGAGCGGCTCGAAACCGGCGATCACCACCGGAATGTGGTATTGCGCGGCGAAAGGCTCGTAGGGGCGGCTGCCGATCACGGTGGACACGTGCGCCGGGCCGACCACGCCATCCACCCTGGCCTCGCCGCTCTGCATGATGGCGCCGATGGCGGCGGGGGTGAGTACGTGGTTGGAAAATACCGTGAAATTTTTCAGTCCGAGCCTTTCGGCTTGCAGGATCACCACTGCGGTGGGCGGGGTGGTGGTTTCGAAGCCGATGGCGAAGAACACCACCTGCCTTTGCGGATTTTCCTGGGCGATTTTCAGCGCGTCGGCGCTGGAATAGACCATGCGTATGTCCGCCCCGTCCGCCTTGGCCTTGAGCAGGCTCACGCGGCCGGAACCGGGCACGCGCAGCATGTCGCCGTAGCAGCACAGAGTCACGCCGGGCATGCGCGCCAGCTCGATGGCGTTATCCACCCGGCCGATGGGCAGCACGCACACCGGGCAGCCGGGGCCGTGGATCATGTGCACGCAGTCCGGCAGCAGGCCCTGGATCCCGTAGCGGAAAATGGCGTGGGTGTGGCCGCCGCAGAACTCCATCAGGCCGTAATCCTTGTCAAGCATGGCCTCGCGCCTGATGTCCGCAGCCAGCTTGCGCGCCAGATCGCCGTCGCGGAATTCGTCAACGTATTTCATGACTGGCTCTCCGCTAGTTCGGCGAACAGTGCCAGGGTCTTCTCGGCTTCCTCAGGATCGAGGCGATTGATGGCGTAGCCGACGTGAACGATAACGTAATCGCCGAGCGCAATGTCGTCCACCAGCGCCAGCGAAATCTCCTTGCGCACGCCACCCAGATCCACGATGGCCTGCTCGTTTTCCAGTATTTCGGCCACCCGGGCCGGTATTGCGAGGCACATTATTTATCCCTCAAGTCAATGTTTTGATCCGTCTCCGCCAAAAATGCCGCTGGCGTCAGGATGCGCACCTGCATGAATGGGTCGAGAACAAGCAGATCCTTGTCCCCGCTGATGATATGGCTGGCTTGTCCATTCACCGCCAGCTCCAGAAAGCAATCGTCCCTTGGGTCGCGGCAGGCCTGAATGCGGCGCAGGACCGGGACTATCTCGACGATGCCGGCCAGTTGGTGGATGAATTCCCGGCGGTCGGCACGGCTCACGTAACGATCAAATTTGGGGCGGGCCAGCACGTCCGCGAGTTCGTCCAGAGTCGCCTCGGAAACCAGCAGCCGGCCCAGTGTTAGCGCCCGGTCCACTGCCAGTGCCGCCACGCTGCCGGGCAATAGCAGGCGGCTGACCCAGGCGTTGGTATCCACTACCAGGCGAAATTCAGTCATCGCTTGCAAGCAGCTGGTTCAAGCCTTCTTCAGTCAGTCCCTTACCCACCGCGTCGTTTCCCACGCGGTCGCAAAATCTCTGGAACTCTCGCACGTTAAGCCGCGTCAGACGTTCGTAATCCTGCATGGATAGCACCACGGCAACATTGCGTTTCTGGCGCTGAATCACGACCGGCTCGCGCAGGGCGGCATCGAGAACACTGGCGAGTCCCTGTTTGGCTTCGGTGGCGGAGATAGTGCGCATGTTGCCGCTCCTTGTTAGAAATATAGGCGAAGAGTATAAAATGTACAAAACGTACAATCAAGGGCTGTTTTGTATCGCCACCCACGCCTGGCCCAGGCTCAGCCCGCCATCGTTGGGCGGTGCCTGGCGCGCTTCAAACACAGTTAATCCGGCCTGCTCCAGCCGGCTGCGGAGATTCCGGCTCAGGATGGCATTGAGAAAACAGCCTCCACCCAGCACGATGATTTTGATCCCGCTTTGTTGCGCCACCTGCATGGTCCAGGCCGCCAATCCCTGAGCCAAGGTAGCATGAAACAGCGCCGCGCCGAAGGCCGCATCGGGAGCGTCCGCCACAGCACCGAGCAGGGGCAGGAAATCCAGTCCGCCTTGCGCGCTGAGCGCATATCCGTCACGTAGCGGCGCCACAGCGCCGTGGATTTCCGCCAGCCCTTCCAGCGCCATCGCAGCCTGGCCCTCGAATGAAACAATGTCCCTGATCCGCAGCAGGCCGGCTGCCGCATCGAACAGACGTCCGCAGCTCGACGTTTGCGGCGCGTTGATGTTGCGCTCCAGCATCTGGCGCACGGTCGCGGCGGCAGGATGGGGAAAACGGGCTTCGATCTCTGCCGCCCTTCCCAATTGGTGCAGTGCGCTGGCGGCCATGCGCCAGGGTTCGCGCGCGGCGCGGTCGCCGCCGGGGAGCGCGAGCGGCTGGAGGTGGCCGAGACGCTGACAATCCGCGCCATCCACTAGCAGCAATTCGCCGCCCCAGGCATCCCCATCCGAGCCCAGGCCGACCCCGTCCAGGGCCAGGCCCAGCACCGGGTCCGCGCCGCCGTGCTCGGCCTGTACGGCGGCGATATGGGCGTGGTGGTGCTGCACCGCCAGCGCGGGGATGCCGCGCTGGCGCGCGAATTCGGCGGCAAAGCGGGTGCTGTGGAAATCCGGGTGCAGGTCGTGGGCCACGAGCTGCGGTTCGATTTCCAGCACGTCCATCAGGTGATGTACCGTTTCATCCAGGGCTTTGCGGGTGGGCGCATTGTCGAGGTCGCCGATGTGCTGGGAGAGGAAGGCCTCGTTGCCGCGCGTCAGACATACCGTATTCTTGAACCAGCCGCCGCAGGCCAGGATCGATGGGCCGGAACGCGGCAACGGGATGGCGCGCGGAGTGTAGCCGCGGGCGCGGCGGATGAAATGGTAGGGCTCGTGAGGGGTAGCGGCGGAAACGCTTCTCACCACGGAGTCGTCGCAGCGCACCACGATCTCGCGATCATGCACCACGAAGGCATCGGCGATCCCCGCCAGCCGCGCCAGCGCTTCGTCGTTGCCGGTCACCAGCGGTTCGCCGCACGGGTTGGCGCTGGTCATCACCAGCAGCAAAGCCTGCGGCTGTTCCAGCCAGGCGGAAGAAGATGGTTTTCCCGCCGCTTCATGAAACAGCAGGAAATGCAGCGGGGTATAGGGCAGCATCGCGCCCATCCAGGCGATCCCCGGCGCGATGCCCGCCAGCAGGGCATCGCACGCCGGCGTCTTGCGCAGCAGCACGATCGGGCGCTCGCGCGTCCGCATCAGGTCGGCATTTGCCGCGTCCATTTCCACCAGCGCTTGCAGCGAGGCGGGATTGGCCGCCATCACCGCGAAAGGTTTTTCCTCGCGCTGCTTGCGCTCGCGCAACCTGGCCACGGCCTGGGCGTTGCGCGCGTCGCAGGCGAGGTGGAAGCCGCCCAGGCCCTTGATGGCGAGGATTTCGCCCGCATCAAGACGCGCTATGGCGACCGCGACGACATCATCCGCCGCAATCGCCTGACCGGACGCATCCAGCAGCGCCAGGCGCGGACCGCACACCGGGCAGGCATTGGGCTCGGCGTGGAAGCGGCGGCTCGCCGGGTCGCGATACTCCGCGCCGCATGCCGGGCACAGCGCAAAGGGCGCCATGCTGGTATAGCGGCGGTCATAGGGCAGGTGGCGGGTGATGGTGTAACGCGGGCCGCAGTCGGTGCAATTGATGAACGGGTAGCGATAGCGGCGGTCCGCCGGGTCGAACAACTCGGCGAGGCAGGCGGGGCAGGTGGCGGCGTCGGGCGCGATGCCGGTATGGGCGGGGCCGCCCTGGCTTTCCAGGATGGCGAAACCATGCGCAATAGAAAGAGGGTCGCCATCCCCGGATTCCACCGCATCCACCCGCGCCAGCGGCGGCGCGTCCGTCCTCAGCCGGGCAAGCAGGTCGCGGATCGCGTTTTCTTCGCCTTGGACTGCGATTTCCACACCCTCGCCGTCGTTGCGCACCCAGCCCTGGAGACCAAGCTCGCGTGCCAGTCGGTAAACGAAAGGCCGGAAGCCGACGCCCTGAACCTGGCCCCGCACCCGGATATGTACGCTGGGATGTGGCACGGCCGTGATCTTATGCGTCGCGCCTCGCCGCTTTCAATCCTGCTCCTAGCCATTCCAGCCACTCGTCCATGCCTTCGCCGCTGGTGGCGGAAGTCAGAATGACCTTGATGCCGGGGTTCACCCGCCGCGCGTATTCGACGCACTGCGCGACATTGAACTCGAGATAGGGCAGCAGGTCCACCTTGTTGAGCAGCATCAGGCCGGCGGCGTGGAACATGTCGGGGTACTTGAGCGGTTTGTCCTCGCCCTCGGTCACGGAAAGAATCACCACCTTGTGCGCCTCGCCCAGGTCGAAACCGGCGGGACACACCAGGTTGCCCACGTTTTCGATCAGCAACAGACTGTTGTCGGCAGGCTTCAGGCTTTCCATGGCGTGGCCCACCATGTGGGCATCGAGATGGCAGCCCTTGCCGGTGTTGATCTGGATGGCGGGCGCGCCGGTGGCGCGGATGCGGTCGGCGTCGAAACTGGTCTGCTGGTCGCCCTCGATCACCGCCACCGGCATTTTTCCCTGCAAGCGTTCGATGGTGCGGGTCAGCAGGGTGGTCTTGCCCGAGCCGGGGCTGGATACCAGGTTGACGGCAAAGATGCCGCGCTCAGCCAGCAGCGCGCGGTTCTGCGCCGCATAGGCGTTGTTCTTGCCCAGGATGTCCTGCTCGATCTGCACCATGCGGCTTTGCGACAGGCCGGGTGCATGGGCATGGGCGGCACCGAGGCCGAAGTGTAAGCCTGCACCAGCGCTCTCCCGGTAATGAACGTGTTCATTAGCGTGGGGATGGCCGTGGGCGTGGAACAGGCCGTTATGCTGATGGGTATGAGGATGGGCATGGCCCTCCCCCTCGATGTTCGTTTCGCCTTCGCCGCAGCCGCACACCGTGCACATGCTTATCTCCGTTATCCTGAAAACTTCATTTCACCGCAAAGGACGCTATGGTTCGCAAAGGAAGCGGGGTAAGCAGACATTTCGCCACAAGGCGAAAGCTCGCAAAACAAAGCGTTAATGGATTTAAATGGCCCACCCATCGGCTATGCGGCACACGCTGCCCAAGCTACTGGATTCCTTCGCGTTCCTTTGCGTCCATTGCGGTTAAGGGTTATTCACTATTCCACTTCCAGTTCCTTGATGCGCATCTCGATGCCCCCGGTCACTTCCACCGGGTAGCCCCCGCATTCCGGACAAGGATCATAGCGTTGCGTCAATTTCACTGACTTGAAGCAACTCAGACAACGCCCTTCACCGGCAGTTTCGATAATTTCAAGCTGCGCCCCTTCGGCCAGACTGTCCCGAGTCACGGCATCGAAGCAAAAACGCAGCGCTTCCGTCTCCACCCCTGCCAGTTGCCCCACCTCGACCCATACGGTCTTCACCCGTGCAAAGGCATTGCTGCGAGCGCTGTCCTCGATAATCTGCAACATGCTCTCGGCGAGCGACATTTCATGCATGATTCAACTCTAACGTATAAGCAACACAGGGGTCCAGCGCCAGCAGCAGCAACTCGGCGGCTGCGCGCGCCTCGTCCGCCGAAGCCGCCGGCTGCCCGGCCAAGCCGCAAGTATAGGCGCCCTGCGGATGGAAATTCCATTCGGTGGGAGCCACGATACGGTAATCCGCCACTTTCCCGTCGTCATCCAGCGCCAGCCAGTGAATCAACAGGCCGCGTGCCGTTTGTACCCAGGCGGCGCCCACGCCGGGGCGCAGCGCGGCGCTTTCCAGCCAGGGCAGGCGCTGCGCGTCGCCAGCCAGATTTTTGCTCAGATCGACAACTTCCAGCAGGCGCGCCAGCAGACGCACGAAAATACTCGCCCCTTCCCGCTCCAGCAAACTGGAGATCAGGGGATGACCAGCCATGCGGGCCAAAGCGCCGGTTTCCGCGGGTGCACCCTGCCAGCTTGGGAGCATCGCAAAATCCTGATCCCGTTCCAGTTCCGGCAACACACGGCCCAGCATTTCCTGCCGCCGCAGCGACGGCAGGAGCGGGACGCCGCCTCCACCCCAGCGGCCCTTGCCATGCCAGAGTTCGCGCATGCTGACTGCCAGCGGCGTGGCCCCGCTATCAAACCATTGCTCCATTTCCCGCAGGGTTAGCATGGAACTCAAGCCGGGGAGTGTCATTCCCAGAAGTGTGCCGGCCAAATTCCGCCATGCCCCGTCATCCGGCACGGCAATTTTTCCCCCGGCCGTTTTCCAGTCGTCGCGGGACAGGACGGGGTCCAGCGCGCGGGCAAAACTGCGGCGCAGTTGAGTAAACTCCGCCACCATGGGGGGCTGGCTCACGATTTTCGGCACATCGAGCATAAAGCGCCACAGCGATTCCTGAATCGCTTCGCCGCGCACCAGCCGCTCGCGCCATTTCGTCGTTTCGGCTGGAGCCACGATGCCCCTGGCCGCTTCCAGCGCCATCACCCCGGCCACGCCCTGTGCCTTGCCGCACAGGCTGAACAACAGCGGGATCAGATTCACGGCCTGCTGGCCGTTTTTTCCACGCAGCAATTCAACGGCTTCCACGGGATGGCGCGGAGCCAGGTCGACGCTGCTGATTTGCGCGCCATCCCAGCACAGGCGGATGTGAATCTTACCGCCCGGATCCATCCCCGCCCCCCGAAGAAAAATGCCCACGCAGGAAATTGCGTTTGGAGTGCGACACTTCCTCCATTTTCGGCTGTGCGGGAGCCGCGACATTGAACAAGGTATCCATGGCCGCCTGGGCGGCTTCCCTGGCCGTTTCCTGACTGTCGAAGTTTTGCATGGAAGCGAACAGGGGGCACTGCTGATAAGACCCCAGCACGGGCTCATGCGCGGCGACGAAATTCAGTTCGCCCGCCGGGAAGGCCCATCGCTGCCGGGTCGATTCAGGCAAATTCAGCCATTCCCCATCCGCGCCGGGCAATATCAGGTAATTCATGCACCACGGGGTGATCAGCACGCCCAGCCAGTTACCGCAAAACAGGCGGAAACCGGACACCTCGACCTGCAGCGTGGAATTAAGAAAAGGTAGCCCGGCCATGCGTTCCTGATGGATGGCACGAAATGCGGCTTCCACCAGCATGGCGGGATTGTCGGCAAAGCCAGGGGAAAGAGATTCGATCTAAACCGCTCCCAAATTCAAGAGGCGGCGATGATTTCGCGAAAGGCGCGCAACGCTTCCTGCGCGGGGTCCGGTTCGATGCGCTGGTAGGCGAAGCTGCCTGCCTGCACCAGCACGTAATCCCCCAGGGCCACCTCTTCAACCAGCAGGATCAGGCTCACATCGCGCTGCTCGCCGAAACATTCGACGGTGGCCATCATGCCGTCAAGCGCGACGATGCGGGAAGGGATGGACATGCACATTTCAGTGTCTCGCGGTGAGGTTCATTCCAAGCTGGTTCAGCTCATTCTTCACCAATCCTACCACCTGCGGCAACTGCCTTGCCACCACAGGCGTGAGTTCCATGCCCAAGGCCAGCGATTCCGGTTCGATGCCGATCACTGTGGTGGTGCCTGGTTGTTCACCCATCAGCACCAGCGTAGCCAGCACGTCGGACAAGCCAACCTGATGAGGTGAAAGCTTGGTGCGGAAGAACACCGGCACCTCGGCACCGGCCATCCTGACGATGGTGGCAGGCGGCTTTCCGCTGCGCACCGCGTCCACGATGATCAGGTGGTCGGCGTGCCCCAGGTCTTCCAGCATTTCCATGGCTGAAGTGCCGCCATCGATCACTTCAACCTCGGGCGGCAGGACATAATCGCGCATCAGCTTTTCCACCGTGCGCACGCCTATGCCTTCATCCGAGAGCAGGATATTGCCCACGCCCAACACCACGATGCGCATCTACAACACCTTTACCGTTACGACTTCCTTGTTGTCCGGATCGAGCACATGTACCGCGCAGGCCAGACAGGGATCGAAGGAGTGCACGGTGCGCAGGATTTCCAGCGGTTTTTCCGGATCGGCCACCGGGTTGTTGAGCAGAGCCGCCTCGTATGGGCCGGGGACATCGCTTTCGTTGCGCGGCGCGGCGTTCCAGGTGGTCGGCACCACCGCCTGGTAGTTGCTGATCTTGCCGTCCTTGATCACCACCCAGTGCGAGAGCACGCCACGTGGGGCCTCGTGGAAACCGACGCCGCTGACCTCGCCCTTGGGAAAGCTTGGCTTGTTGAAGGTCGCGGCGTCCCCCTTGGCGATGTTCGCCATCAGCAGGTTCCATTGATTATCCAGCTCGTCCACCTGCACCGCGCACGAAACTGCCCGCGCCGCGTGGCGGCCGATGGTTGAATGCAGCGCGGAAACAGGAATGGTGGTCTTGGCCAGCGAGCCCACCGTGTCCAGCACGGTCTGGAGATATTTTTTGGTCGGCGCGTGGTCTGCCGCCACCATGTTGAGCACCCGCGCCAGTGGGCCCACCTGGGCCGGACGGCTATAGAAGGTGGGGGACTTGACCCACGAGTATTTGCCGTTGTCCTGGAAGTCGGTGTATTCAGGGTCGGTTTCGCCCTTGTAGGGATGCAACGCACCCTTGCCGCCCTTGTACCAGGAGTGCTTGACGCTCTCCTCCACGCCATCGCGGAAATAAGGGTCGCTGAAGCTGGTGATCGGATGGTGGCTGGCCAGATCGCCGCCCTTGATGTAGCCGCCCGGCAGCGCAAACTGGGTGCCCTTGGTGTCCAGCGGCAGATCCGGCACCGAGAGATAGTCGGTGATGCCCGCCCCGTACTTGGTCCAGTCGGAATAGAACGCACCGATGGCGGAAACATCCACCAGGTAGACGTTTTTCACGAAATCCGCCAGTTCGTCGATCCAGCCCTTGATCGCCATCAGGCGTTCCACCGTCAGAACCGACTGGGAATCCAGCGCGATAGGATTGGCCACGCCGCCCACCGCCAGGTTCTGGATATGCGGCGTCTTGGAGCCGAGCACGCTGACGATCTTGTTCGCCTTGCGCTGGATGTCGAGCGCCTGGAGATAATGCGCCGTGGCCAGCAGGTTCACCTCCGGCGACAGTTTCATGGCCGGATGGCCCCAGTAGCCGTTGGTGAAGATCCCGAGCTGGCCGGTGCCGACGAAGGCACCGAGGCGCGTCTTGACCTGCTCGAACTCGTGCCGGCTGTTGCCTTTCCAGGTGGAAAGCGACTCCGCCAGCTGCGCAGTCTTGGCCGGATCGCCCTTCAGCGCGGAAGTCACGTCCACCCAGTCCAGCGCCGAGAGGTGATAGAAATGCACGATGTGGTCGTGGATGGCATGGGCCGTGATGATCAGGTTGCGGATGTACTGGGCGTTGAGTGGCACTTCCAGCTTGAGTGCATTCTCGACCGCGCGCACCGAGGCGATGGCGTGCACCGTGGTACAGACGCCGCAGATGCGCTGGGTGATGGTCCAGGCATCGCGCGGATCGTGGCCGAGCAGAATCTGCTCCACGCCACGCCACATCTGTCCGGACGCCCAGGCCTTGGTCACCTTGCCCCCATCCACCTCGCAGTCGATGCGCAGGTGGCCTTCAATCCGGGTGATCGGATCTATGGTGATTCTTTTGCCCATCATGCTCTCCTAAATAGCTTTGTTAAGCTTCTCTTCCTTAGGAAGAATCGGCAGGTAACGTACCAGTACGATATAAGCCAGAATCTCCAGCGCGATCATGCCAATGGAAACCATTATTTCCGGCACCGACGGGAAGTAGTGCCAGCCAGCGCCGGTTTCCAGGCCCACCAGGTAGGAATTGATGCGCAACATGAATCCGGCCAGCAACAGGCAAAATGCCGAAATAAACAGTTTGGCGGGATTGCGCCGCGCGGCCGGTTTCGCCAGCAGCGCCAGCGGCGCGATGAAGAGCCCCATCTCGACCCAGAACCAGAAGGCTTCCACACTCAACTCGAACATGTAACCGAGTGCGCCGCGCCACGCCAGATCCGCCAGCCGCACCACCAGATACACCGCCAGCAAGCCCGTCATGAAGCGCGATATACTGGTCAGGAGATGCATTTCGAGCGGGCGCCGGAAACCGGAAGACGACAGGCAGGCCTCGAAGATCACGATGGCAAAACCGATGGTCACCGCCGTCATCAGGTACAGCAGCGGCAGCAACATGGTCTGCCACAAAGGGTGAACCTGGTAACCGAACACCACCAGCAGCGACCCCAGCGAAGATTGATGCATGGAAGGCAGCAATACGCCCAGCGCAATAATGAGAAACAGCACCTTGTTGAGTTTTTTCTTGATATCCCTGAGGCCGAATTTCTCCAGGAAGGCGGGAGCGAATTCGATCCACATCACGAAAATATATGCCGTAATGCACACCGCCACCTCGAACATCACTGAGTTGACCTGGGCATAGCCCGGCCAGAACATGTGCCAGATGTTCCAGTAGCGGCCAAGATCGAAAATCACCGAGGCGCCGGCCAGGGTATAGCCGAACAGACTGGCCAGCAGCGCAGGCCGCACCATGGGGTGATATTCGCCCTTGTTGAAGATGTACACCAGCAAGGCCATGGTGTACCCGCCGCAGGCGAAAGCGGAGCCGATCATCACGTCGTAGACCACCCAGATGCCCCAGGTGTATCCGTCGTTGACGTTGGTCACCGCGCCGATGCCGTAAACGAAGCGTATCCCCAGGATCACGAAGGCGATCGCCACCAGCAGCGCCAGAATAATCGTGAACGGGGTCACCATCTTGCCGCCCAGAGGGGCCGGCGCAGGATGGTAAGAATGTGTGGCTGACATGAAGACGTCCTCCTATTTCTTCTCTGCTGTGGTTTCGGTTTCTTCCATGTCGTCCTTGACGTTGCGTTTGGCGACAAAGGTCAAAACCCCGAGAAACGCCAGAGGCATCATCAGCCAGCCGTACAGGGTGTGCTGCATGCTTTCAGATACGCTGGCATAGGAACGTTCCGGCAGCGCGGGCATGCCCAGCTTCTCGAACGGCACGGCGGAAAGCTTGAGCATCTGGGTTCCGCCCACTTCCTTGTCGCCATAGATCTGGGGAATATATTTGGCGGCTTTGGCAACATGGGAAGACTGGTCGTGCGTCTTGAGGTTGCCGCGCGGGAACTCGGTTTCCTGGCCCGGCTTGAGCGCCAGGCGGCGTTTGGCTTCGGCATGCAGGTCCTTCACCGGGCCGTATAGCGTGGCACCGGTCGGGCACACCTCGGCACAGGCGGCGTACTTGCCTTCCTTCATGCGATGCTCGCACAGCTTGCACTTGGTGATTTGCGGGAACGGCGTGTCGTACTGGAAGCGCGGCACCCCGAACGGGCATGCCGCCACGCAGTAGCGGCAGCCGATACAGGCCCCCTTGTCATAGCTCACCACGCCTGTGACCGGGTCCTTGGTCATGGCCGACACCGGACAGGCGGAAACGCAGGATGGATCGACGCAATGCAGGCAGGACGACTTCATGAAGGCGTAGCCGTCCTGCTCGCTATCCTTCTTCTCGCCGCTGCCGGACTTGTACATCTTGATCACGGTGATGGTGTAGCCGGAAATATCGAGGGGCGTATCCCAGTATTTTTCCTCGGTGGAGAACTCCGGCGGCAAGCCGTTGGTTTCCTTGCACGCCGCCACGCAGGCCTTGCAGCCGATGCACAGCGTGCTGTCATAAAGCAGCCCCACCGCCTCGGGCGGCATGGTCTTGTTGCCGCGCGCCTCGGCCGCCCCTCCGCTCGTCAGGAGCGCCCCACCGGCGAGCGCTCCCTTGAGGAAATCGCGCCGCTTCATGCTCATGATCCGGCCCCCTCTTTATCCTTGGACACCGTTGCGCTGTCGGCTTCGTGGCCGGCGCCCAGGTTACGCGCCAGCATCGCGGCACCGCCTGCCGCAGCACCCGCGATAGCCGCCAGTGCCGCTGCCGATCCGAAGGTGACGCCCTTGCCCTGATCCTCGTAGATGCGCGGGAAGGACAGTGGCGGTACGATATTTTTCAGTTCCGCCAGAGCGTGAATGGGCTTGCTGAACCCCACCCCTTTCTCGGTGCAGCCGATGCAGGGATGCCCCGTACCCACCGGCCAGCTGGCGCAACCCACGTCTCCGAACAGGATGGTCGGGCAATTGGCGTAGGTTTCCGGTCCCTTGCAGCCCAGCTTGTAGAGGCAATAGCCCTTTTTGTGGCCGACATCGCCGAATTCCATCGCGAAGCGCCCGGCGTCGAAATGGGCGCGGCGCTCGCAGTTGTCGTGGATCAGGCGCGAGTAGGCGAATTTCGGACGGCCCAGTTGATCCACGTCGGGTAGCTTGCCAAAGGTGAGGAAATGCACCACCGTGGAAAGGAAGTTATAGGGGTTGGGGGGGCAGCCGGGAATATTGGGAATCACCTTGCCCAACACCTCGCCCGCGCTTGAAGCGCCGGTCGGGTTGGGTCCGGTGGAAGGCATGCCGCCCCAGGACGCGCAACTGCCGATGGCCACCACGGCGGCAGCATCGGCGGCGCATTCCTTGACCATGTCCACCGCAGTCTGGCCGCCTATCTTGCAGTAGATGCCCTTGTCCTTGGTGGGGATGGCCCCTTCCACCACCAGCAGATACTTGCCCTTGTTGGCCTTCATGGCATCCTTGCGCGCAGCCTCGGCCTGATGGCCCGCCGCCGCGAACAGGGTTTCATGGTAGTCGAGGGAGATCACGTCCAGGATCAACTTTTCCAGGGTGGGGTGCTCGGCGCGCAGCAGGGACTCGGTGCATCCGGTGCATTCCTGAAAGTGCAGCCAGATCACGGAAGGCCGCTTGGCGCTCGCCACCGCCTCGGCCATGGCCGCGTCGGCGCCCTTCGGCAGGCCCATGGTTGTCGCCATGGCCGCGCACAACTGAAGAAACTCCCGACGTGAAACGCCTAGCCGCTGTTCCAGCGCAGCCACGCCGTCACTGTGCTCCAGCACTTCAATACTCTCGTTCTTGCCCATGACGCCCCCCTGTAATAGGACCAACACTTATACAAGACCTATACAAGAATCGTGCCATTACAGGAAATCAACGAAAATACAGGGCTGTCATGAAAACAACCGACTCAATTATGGAATGGTTATTTCCACTTTCGCCGTTTCAATGGTTAGCGTGCTTCCATATTTTCATCAGTCACGGCAAAAAATCCCATTCGCCAGCCCATCAAGCATGCGCGCACAGTTATTGCATGTGACCCGGCAGTTACAGGAGGCCAGATGGAACGTTTTACAATTTCTCTCGACGATGCGCTGGCGCAACAGTTCGACGCGCTGATCAAACGCCGTGGCTATCAAAGCCGCTCCGAGGCGGTGCGCGATGTGCTGCGCCAACAGCTGGAAGCTGACCGCATCGGCAATGCAGAAGCGCCTTACTGCATTGCCAGCCTGAGTTACGTCTACAACCATCATCAACGCGATCTGGCTTCGCGCCTGATGGAAATCCAGCATGACGCCCACGACCTCAATCTCTCCACCATGCATGTTCACCTTGATCACGACAACTGCCTCGAGACCATCATACTGCGCGGTCCCACCTCGAAAGTCCGCAATCTCGCCGACCGCATTATCGCCGAGCGCGGCGTACGTCACGGGCAGATCAATTTGGTGCCGGTCGATATGGACATCAAATTTCACACTCACGGGCACCTGCATAGCCATCCCAAGACATGAACAAAAATGGACGAAAAGCACACAAGGGAGAATGAAACCCACCAGTTCATGTCGAGCGTCCTGGCCTCCATGTCTGATGTGTTGCTGGTATGCAGCCCTGACGGCCGGATCGAAGAGGTGAATCGCGCCCTGGTGAGGCTGCTGAAACGTAGCGAGGAGGAGCTGCGCGGCACAACCTTGGCGGACCTGCTGGCCGAGGACTCGATCATTCCGCCCATAAAAGGCATGCAGCAAAACCAGTCCCCGATCAGCTGCGTACAGGATTGCGAAATGCTGCTACGGGGAAAGGACGGCAGCACCGTTCCGGTTGCCATGAACTGCACCACCCGCTACGACCAGCAGGGAAAAGAAGTGGGCTATGTCCTGGTTGGCCGCCCCATCGGGGAATTGCGCCGCGCCTATGAAGCGCTGCACGACGCACACGAGGAATTGAAGCTTACCCAGCGCAGGCTGGTGCATTCCGAGAAAATGGTTTCACTGGGACGACTGGTGGCTGGCGTTGCCCACGAACTGAATAACCCGATCAGTTTCGTTCTGGGCAATGTGCATGCACTGCAACGCTACAGCCAGCGTCTGAAAACCTACCTGGAAGCGATTCACGAAGGCGCGGGCGTGACGGAGCGCGAGGAAATGCGGCGCAAATTCAGGATCGACCGCATTCTGGAAGATATTGAACCGCTCATCGAGGGCACCATGGAAGGCGCCGAACGCACCCAGAATATCGTGGAAGGGCTGAAACGTTTTTCCGCCCGGGATGTCGATCAAAGCGAGCAATTCGACCTGGTCGAGATCATCGCCAAGGCCGTGCATTGGGTTGTCGGTTCAGGGTCGGAGGAACTCGAAATCATCAGTCACATGCCCGAGCATTTGCCGGTTGGCGGAAATACCGGACAAATTCAGCAAGTCGTCATCAACCTGCTGCAGAACGCGCTCGACGCCACAGCGGGGCAAAGCTCGCGCGTGCTGGAAATAAGCGGCAGCGTGCAGGACAAATGGGCCGTCATTGCATTTCACGATAACGGACCGGGTATCGATTCCGAACATCAAAGCCAGCTCTTCGACCCATTCTTCACCACCAAACCGGTGGGCAAAGGTACCGGCCTGGGTCTTTCCATCAGCTACGGCCTCGTCGCCCGCCACGGCGGAGAACTCAGCGCGGCCAACCACCCCGCCGGTGGTGCGGTGTTCACGCTAAAATTGCCGATAATGCCTTAGGATTTAAATTGGCCCCGCCCTCTATCGTTGTCAGAAGGCCGATACGCATATAAATAGCCATATTTTTATATGGCCACTCATGTGCCGCTGTGCTAAGCTGATTTTATGAAGAAAACACGGTTTGAGTGGGATGCAAACAAGGACGCCGAAAACCAGGAAAAACATGGAATATCGTTTTCTATGGCCCAGTATGCCTTCGCTGACCCCCGCCGCGTCATAGCCGAAGACCTCGTCCACAGTGAAACTGAAAAACGCTATTTCTGTTTTGGTGAGGTCGAGGACGGCATCCTCACCGTCCGCTTTACCTATCGCGGCGGTGTAATTCGCATTTTTGGCGCCGGTTACTGGCGAAAGGGCAAGGCAATCTATGAGCGCGAAAACGAATAAAGCGAGTTCCGCTAAAATCAAATACACCGACGAGCCCATTGAGGCCAAGGTCATTCAAGACTTTCTCCCGCCCCCCGAAGAACTCGCTTTCCGGGAGGAAGGGGTAAAGGTAACCATTGCGCTCAGCAAGAAAAGCGTCGAATTCTTCAAATCCGAGGCAACGAAACACCATACCCAGTATCAACGCATGATCCGCAGGCTCATCGATTCCTACGTGGATGCCTACGACAACCGCTAACAGAACACGGGCAGAGCAGGACGCAGGCTCTCACTGGCCCGCCACACATGACGGCGTCTAGATGAGACACACGGAGACCGTGTCCGCCGACGGATTGGGTAGGCGAAACGTTGCGTACTACGAGCCTAAATCCGGCCCGATAGCGCTTACGTTAATTTGACAAAAGAAATCCCTGTACGCAATTTTCGTGCGCACGGAATTATTGCCAATCAAGATGGATTATGTATAATTAGAAACGGACTGACTTAATGCCAGCCCTGCCGAATTAGTGGCTAAATCCTATCTGATAGGTGCCGCGAATTCTGCCAACCTCAAGTCAATGAGGGGCTCTTCCGACACGGTTGCTAATCGCAAGCGTTGCATGGTTTGCTCCATATATTATGCGTCCTATCACAGACACGGGTTGAAAACTGAAAGCCTCACTATTTACGGTAGTGGGGCTTTCGCCTTTTTAAGTCAAATCCAATCCAATTTCCCGTATTCCATCGTCTGAAAGCCTGTAGAAGCCGTGCTTTGGACTATCTACCAGCTTATTTTTTACACGTAGATTCATCAGCATCGTCCGCAGAGAACCCCTGGTAGTGGGCTTTCCAATAGACTCCATATACGCCTCGATCTGATCTAACGTTTTCCCTTCTCGCCCAAGATATTGAAGCACCAACGGAGCAACAGAATCTTTTCGAATACGCATGCCAGATAAAACAGGAACAATCAGCGCGGCAGTTTCGATATTTACTTGCGTACTCGCTCCTTGTAAATCTTCTAGCGCAACTGGGCTTTCCTGATCTATTTGCTTCGCAATCGCGGCGTCTATATCATCAGAATCGGTTCCACGGAGCGCGGCGATGAGCCGTTCGCAGCTTGCTACTTTCTTGCGCAACAGCACAAGCTTGGCTTCTTCCTTAGCAATAAGTTCCGCGTACGGGTTCATGTCTTAACGTCCTCTACCTGAATATATCTAACACAATACATTACAGGGGAACGCGTGTCAATCTTCAAACGTCCCGACATTGATTAGATGATACGATCCCGTGTATTTATCTAAAAATAAAAACCCGCCTAAGCGGGTTTAGTGATTACGTGCATTTATTTGTCAACCGCCCACTGAGACGTAGCGTCCGTCTTTGTGATTTAGCCAGATTGTCCAAGAGGGTGTATAGTCGGCGCAATGCTGTATGCAACGAGCCTAGACGCCGTCAATCTCTGGTTGCGGGGGTTTACGCTAGAATTGCTGATATTGCTTTAGAGATTAAATCTCGGTTACACGTTAAACAGGAAATTCAGCACATCGCCATCCTTGACGACATATTCCTTGCCTTCCGAACGCATCTTGCCGGCCTCCTTGGCGCCATGCTCGCCCTTGCAGGCGACGAAATCCTCGAAGGCGATGGTCTGGGCGCGGATAAAGCCGCGTTCGAAGTCGGTGTGGATCACGCCTGCAGCCTGCGGAGCGGTATCGCCGATATGGATGGTCCAGGCGCGCACTTCCTTGACGCCGGCGGTGAAGTAGGTCTGTAGCCCGAGCAGTTTGTAGGCGGCGCGGATGACGCGGTTCAGACCCGGCTCTTCGAGACCCATGTCGGCGAGGAATTCTTTCTTGTCGGCCTCGTCCAGGTCGGCGATTTCGCCCTCGATGGCGGCGCAGATCGCGACCACGGGCGCGCCTTCCTTGGCTGCGTGTTGTTCCACTTTTTCGAGGAAGGGGTTGTTGCTGAAGCCGTTTTCGTCGACGTTGGCGATGTACATGGTGGGTTTCATCGTCATCAGGCACAGCGGCTTGAGCAGTGCGGCTTGTTCCTTGTCCAGGCTCAGGCTGCGGGCTGGCTGGCCCTGGTCCAGCGTAGCGCGCACTTTTTCCAGCAGCGCCATCATATGCAGCGCTTCCTTGTCGCCGGACTTGGCCAGCTTGTTGGTGCGCAGCACGGCTTTTTCCACCGTCTCCAGGTCCGCCAGGGCCAACTCGGTATTGATCACCTCGATGTCGGAAATCGGGTCGATCTTGCCCGCCACATGCACCACGTCCACGTTCTCGAAGCAGCGCACCACATGGGCGATGGCGTCGGTTTCGCGGATGTTGGCGAGGAACTTGTTGCCCAGCCCTTCGCCCTTGCTCGCACCAGCCACCAGGCCGGCGATGTCGACGAATTCCATGATGGCATGCTGCACTTTTTGCGGCTTGACGATTTCCACCAGGCTTTCGATGCGCGGGTCCGGGATTTCCACGATGCCGACGTTAGGTTCGATGGTGCAAAAGGGGTAATTCTCCGCCGCGATACCGGCGCTGGTGATGGCGTTGAACAGGGTGGACTTGCCGACATTGGGCAAACCGACGATACCGCATTGGAGACTCATGAAAATCCTTTAATTATCAATGTAGCATCGAGCCAGACGTGGAAATAAAACCCATGAAAGGAAATGCCGGCATAGATGGTTGCAACAGACGACAAAACCGCAATTACCGGGGTATTCGCTAAATTCTGTATCAGTTTCGCAGCGAAAAGTGGTTATTATAACTCTCTCGCAAGTCTTGCTACAAAAGCTCTCGCCGCAGGGTGGAGTTATCCTTCGCGACCGGATTTTGTGTCAAGACTGGACGAAGCACCCGGAGCCGCCATGAATTATGTTTGAGATAGAATAGAGAACTCTCCTCCCCCAATACCCAAGTCAAGGTGGACTCTTCAATCCATGCGCACTTTCCTGAAAACCCATTGGCTAACCATCACCATCTGTCTGGCAGTCTCCTTGATCGCATTGGGGGCAGCTTTCTATTTTGTCCATTCGGCCGTTCAGGACAATAAGGCGGCTTCCCTGAAAATGGCGGAGGAACTCAAGACCGCCAAGACCTCGCTGATGAACGCACTCACTGAGACAACCATGACCAAGGGGGCGCTGGGCAAGGAAAAAACCATCAACGCGGATTTAAAGAAAGCGATGGCTACGTGCGAAAAGGAACTTGAAAGCTTGCGGAGTTCTTTGGAAACTTCGACTCAGGCTTTGCTCAAAACACCAAAACCCAAAGCTGACAAACCCCAAACTCGTGTGGACAAACCCCAAGCCCGTCCGGTCAGCCCACCGTCGAAATGCAGGGAAAGCGATTCCGGACCCAGCAAAGACCAGTTAAGCGCTTTGCAGAACTTGCAGGCGGATGTCTATAGACGGGATAACGAACTCAGGGAAAGGCAGAAGAAGCTGGATGAGGATCTGAACAAACTGGCCGCAGAAAGGCAAAAACTCATGCTGGACAAATCCGAGTACAGGTGGCCGCATAACGCCGACCCGGCGAAGAAATAATGGCCGCGAAAAAAGCTTGTTGCGCGCCGCCTGAACATTGCGGTTGAAAAACCGCCTCACCGAACCCGGGCTAAAGATTTCCCGGCATTTCGGCCAGAGCCTGGTCCGGCGCCAACAAGGCAAGTCGGGTTTCGTCCAGATAACACCATTCACCCACATCCAGCGCCAGCGCATCGAGCGCCAAGGCGCCAATAGCCGAACGGTGCAAGGCGCTGCAATGATTCCCGGCCGCGGCAAGCATGCGCTTGACCTGGTGGTACTTCCCCTGTTCCAGGATGATTTCGAGCTGGTGTGTCTCAAGTTTGCGGCAATGCACGGCTGCCAAGGGTTCTGATTCGTCAATAAGTTCCACCCCGGCCAGCAAATGCGCGATCAGTTCCGACGTCACCGGGTCATGCGTGGTAGCGATATAAATTTTAGGAACATGGCGTTTGGGCGACGACTGGGCATGGATAAAGGGGCCGTCATCCGACATCAGCAACAGGCCGGTGGTGTCGTGGTCGAGGCGCCCCACCGGCTGCACATCGCGCCAGGTGAACTGCTCGGGCAACAAGCTCAGTACGCCGGGGTGATGGCTGGGTTTTCTGGAACACTCGAAGCTGGCGGGCTTGTGCAGTGCGATGTAGACGTGTTCACGGTAAGTCCACGCTTCGTCGAAGCAGGTGAACTCAAGGCCGCTTGTTTCAAACGTGGCGCGATAGTCCGTTACGGCTTCACCGGCGATGACGATTTCGCCTTGCGCGATCAACTGCCGGCAACCCTTGCGGGTGCCAAAGCCCTGCGATTGCAGGATGCGGTCCAGACTCTGCTTGCTCACTGACGACACGTTGCGTTTCCGCCTCCGGAAAAATCAGCCGGGCAAGAAAAGCGGCTCGGCATGGACTAGGGATTATAGTCCATGCCGAGCTGACCGCCCCAATCAGTAGTTGGATTTGAGGCTGGCGGCGAAGATGGCTTCGTCGCTTTCAGGAAACTGGAATTCGGAGAAGGCGCGGTGGATTTCGGACTGGTTGCGCTCGGCACCACGATCTTCGAAACGGATTCCGATCGACCGGCCATTCGAGGCCAGAGTGGTAAAGGCATAACGCCAGCGCTGGGCCTCGGCGAGGCGCTCGCGCAACTCACGTTCATTGGTAATCGCAACGCCGGCTTTTTTCAGAGAATCCAGGAAATCGTCAAAGGATTCATTGCTTAGGCTACCCATCATACCCTCCGTTGAATGTTCGGTGGTTATCCACCATGGAGCATTAAACGCGGCGGCCTGGATTTGGGTTGACAGTCGGGGCACATAGAACAGGAAAACAATCCGAGCGACCCGCTCTCGTGATCACGCCTGCTTTGGCGCCTTGGTATGCAGTTTCAGCATGGCGGCGGAAAAATCTCCCGCCAGCAATTGCGGCAGCAAGGGCAGGCTATTGTCCACTGCAGCATCAATCCGCGCCTGCTCCTCCCGCCCTGCGGGATGTAGAACAAAATCAGCGACCTGGGATTTATCGCCAGGGTGGCCTATCCCCAGCCGAAGGCGCCAGAAGTCCGGCGTACCGAGGTGGGCTATGATGTCCTTGAGGCCATTGTGACCACCATGTCCGCCCCCTTTTTTCAGGCGCGCATCCCCGGGGAGCAGATCCAGTTCGTCGTGGACCACCAGAATTTCCTCGGGCAGGATTTTGTAGAACCCGGCCAGGGCAGCGACCGCCTGGCCGCTGCGATTCATGAAAGTTTGCGGCTCGAGCAGCCATACTTCATGACCGGCATGATGGGCACGCGCAGCCAGCCCATGAAATTTCTTTTCCAGGTTGAGCGTAGCCCCGCGCCCGGCAGCAATGCAATCCACCCACCAGAAGCCTGCATTGTGGCGCGTAGCCTCGTATTCCCGTCCCGGGTTGCCCAAACCGACAATCAGCCGAATACCTGACATATTGTTCCCATTGATAAAAAAAGCCCGTCAGCAATGCATGACGGGCTTTTTTGCTGCCAGGAGGTACCGAATCAGGCTGCGGTTTCTTCGCCCGCCGCCGCTTCGGCCAAGCCACCACGCGGTGTCGGAATGGTTGCCACTGCTGCGTCATCGCCGTGAGCCAATTGCACGAACTCCACACCTTGCGGCAGTTTGATTTCAGACATGTGGATGGAATGACCGGCAGCCAGGTTCGCCAGATCCACTTCGATGAACTCGGGCAGATCCTTGGGCAGGCAGTTCACATCGGCTTCAGTCATGACGTGGTTGACGGTGCTGCCAGCCAGTTTCACGCCAGGAGCCAGGTCGGCATTGATGAAATGCAGGGGCACCTTCATGTGCATTTTCTGGTTCTGGTCGACGCGCTGGAAGTCCACGTGCAGCACCAACTGCTTGAAAGGGTGCATCTGATAATCACGCAGCACCACCTGCTCCTTGGCAGAACCCATGCTCATGGTGAGGATGGAAGCGTGGAAGGATTCATGACGCAGGGCGTGATAAATTTCGTTGTGATCCAGTTCGATTACTGCGACCTCTTTGCCCGCGCCATACACGATGGCAGGGGTCTTGCCAGCATGGCGGAGACGGCGGCTCGCACCCGTTCCCTGCACCGTGCGCAAGGTTGCGTTAAATTCATTTTTCATTTTCTACTCCATTAGTTAACAATAAACCGCCCGCGACCAGGCGGTTTGACAAACACGGCCGCGGTTTCCCGCCGCCGTTACTCCATGAACAAGGAACTCACCGAGTCCTCGTTGCTGATTCTGCGCATCGTTTCGGCCAGCAGTTCGGCCACCGAAAGCTGGCGGATCCGTCCGCAGGCTTTTGCTTCTTCCCGGAGCGGAATGGTGTCGGTGACGACCAGTTCGTCCAGGTGGGAATTCATCACCCGCTCCACCGCGCTGCCGGACAGCACCGGGTGGGTACAGTAGGCCACTACCCGCACCGCGCCGTGGTCTTTCAGGGCTGCCGCCGCTTCGCACAGGGTGTTGGCGGTGTCGACCAGATCGTCCATCAGCACGCAGGTACGGCCGGATACGTCGCCGATGATATTCATCACCTTGGCCACGTTGGGCTTGGGGCGGCGTTTGTCAATAATCGCCAGATCCGATTCCAGGCGTTTCGCCAGCGCACGGGCGCGCACCACGCCGCCGACATCGGGCGAGACCACGATCAGATTCTTGTGGTCATGCTTCCACACGTCGCCGAGCAAAATCGGGGAAGCGTAGATGTTGTCCACCGGGATGTCGAAAAAGCCCTGGATCTGGTCCGAGTGCAGATCCATGGTCAGCAAGCGGTCAACCCCGGCGCTTTGCAGCATGTTCGCCACCACCTTGGCGGTAATGCTCACGCGCGCGGAGCGCGGGCGGCGATCCTGGCGCGCGTAGCCGAAGTAGGGGATGGCGGCGGTGATACGCCCGGCGGAAGCGCGCTTGAGTGCGTCCACCATCACCATGACTTCCATCAGAGTGTCGTTGGTGGGCATGCAGGTGGACTGGAGTACAAAAACGTCCTTGCCACGCACATGTTCCATCAACTCGACCATGACCTCGCCATCGGAAAAGCGCCCGACTACCGCGCGCCCGAGAGGGAGATTGAGGTGTTTGACCACTTCTTCGGCAAGCCGTGGATTGGCATTGCCGGTAAAAACCATCATGCTGCCGTACGCCATGAGGGTGCCTATCTCAGCGAATATAAAGACCAAAGGGGCGGGTTTTGAACGCCCGCCCCTGAAATATGGCTGGGGAGGTAGGGATCGAACCTACGAATGCCGGAATCAAAATCCGGTGCC